>CAYUFS010000009.1:0-153245 GCA_964443975.1 uncultured Myxococcales bacterium
GCGAAACGGGCTGGTTGGCGCGGACTTCGACCTCCGTTCGGTGGCCGCGATTTCCTACCCGGCCCGTTGTCGGAGCAGCAACGTCGGTGCGGGCTGGGGGCTGGGTTGCCTACATCGCCTGAAGCGCCAATTCATCGATGTCGAGCGAGGTCTTGCTGCCGTTGGTCGACTCGAAGCTCAGCTCGATCGTGCTCTTGCCGGCCGGCAAGTCGGCGACGGAGCCGGTGGTCGTCCACGAATTCCAGGTGGCGGTGGCGGGAAACACCTGCGGGGCAGCCACGAGCTGGCCGTTGACCCGCACGCTGCGGGCCCCCGTGCCTTCGCCGGCCGTGTATCGCCACTGGACCAGGTATTTGCCGGCCTGCGACACCTTGACGTCGAGCGAGAAGCTCTGGTCGTTCTTCGTGAACGTCGAGACGTAGCCATAGCCGTGGTAGTCGCGGCCGGCGGTGGCCTCGAAGTCGACATGGTGGAGCCAGCCTTCCTCGGCTTGGTAGACAAGCGCCGGCTCCTGCGTGGGGTCCTCACCGCACAGCATCGCGTATTGGTTCAGCCCCATGGTCGCGGCGCTCTGGGCTTCGATCGCACCCGCCGTGGGGGCGGGGCCCGCCCAGTTCGACGAAAAGAAGTTGGTTGAAGGATTGCGCGCCAGGGCCCAGATCGCGTTGGCTCCGCCTTGCAACGCCTGGCCGTACTCCTTGTGCGTGGGATCGCGACGGTAGAGCTCCGCGAGGTAGCGGTAGCCAATTCCCTTCCACGCCGAGCAATCGCCGGTGCAGGGGGTGCCGTCGTCGAGCACCAGGCCCGCACTCGACATCAGTGTCGCTTTGCTGATCAAGTACTGCCCCAGCCCCTGTGCCTCGACGAGGTAGTGCGCCTCGCCGGTGGCGACGTTGAGCTCGAGCGCGGCGCCGATCATCACCCCTTGGTCGGCCGTGCGCGCCCCCGTGACTCGCTGCCCATTCGCCGAGAGCTGGTCGTAAACGGCGAAGGCCGGTTGATCGACCATGTCGCCCAACCAAAAGGCATAGGCCACCTTCGCAAAGTCGAGGTAAGTGAGCTTGCCCGTGCGGGTCGCCAGGCGGGCGCCGGCCAGCGCTGCCCCGCCGTTGGAGGCCGTGTCTTTCTGCGCTTTGGTCTTGTCGCGCCAGATTCCACCCAGGTGCGGGGCGCAACACGTGGTGTCCCACTCGGCCATGATGTCCTTGTAGATGGTCTCGGCCGTATCCAGATAGCTCTGGTCGCCGGTCAGATCGAAGGCGCGCATGAGCGCCAACGTCATCCACACCTCGTGGTCGTAGCTGTCGTCGAGCCAGCCGCGCGCGGCCTGCCCTTCGTAGAAGGCGGGGATCAGTCCAGCAAAGCGTTGCCCGCGGGTGCGCTGCACGCCGTCGAGCACGGCGTCCCACGTTTGGGCATAGGTCCAGTATCCCGTCAGCACGCTGTTGGCGGGGGTGGCCTTGACGTACTGGCTGGCACCGAGCCAGAAATTAGTTAGCGTAGCGCCCAGTGCTACGCCGGCGTGATCGTGCGCCGCTAGAATGTCGCAACCGGCGATACCCGGCGGAACGTCCGGCAGCTGAGAGCCGGTTTGGCCAGCCCCACCCGACGAAGCGACCTGAGCTCCGCCGATTCCCCCATTGCCGGGGGCGTCCGTGCCTCCGCTGCCCGACCCTGCCGGGGCGCCACCTCCACCGAGTGCCTGTGCGCCTCCCGTACCGCCGCCCTGTGCGCCGACGCCTCCGCCTCCCCCTCCGCCTCCGCTTCCCCCTCCGCTCCCGGAGGTCGTCCCCCCAGCTCCGCTCGAAGTGCCGCTGCCTCCGCCCGAGCCACCTGTGCCCGCGGCCCCGGTGCCAAGCCCGCCGCTGCCTGCGGTCACGCCACCCGTACCCGAACCAGCACCGTTCGCGCCGCCGGTCCCGGGCGACCGCGCGGCCGACCGGCTTCCACAGCCGGCCAGCAACACGAGCGGCATGAGACCGAGACCAACCAGGCCCATCCCCCGAAGCGCGAGCGGCCAACGTTCTATCTTCGAAGAAACGACCATGGAAAGCCCCCGGCTAGAGTCACAGTGACGAGTCCAGGCACTATAGGTCACCCGCGCAGGATACCTGGAGCCCTGATCCTTGCAGGGAACTTCTCTGCGTTGCGTTCAAGCAGGTCTGGGCGTGCCGAGACCGCGTCGTGACGGGCGGTTTTTCCGGTGACACTTTCTTGGGCGGGCGGTGTTAGCTGGGTGGCACCGGATGATTGACGTCGAACAGGCCTACCGGCAGCACGGACCGCTCGTCTTGCGACGCTGCCGCAAGCTGCTGCGCGACGAAGGGCGGGCCATGGACGCCATGCACGATGTCTTCGTGGAGGTGTTGCGCCGTCATGAAACGCTGGAGCTGGAGGCCCCTGGGGCGCTGTTCATGCGCGTGGCGACGAACGTGTGCCTGAACAGGCTGCGCACGATGCGCCGGCGGCCCGAGGATGGCGCGGACGACGTGCTGCTCCGGATCGCCGCCGAGGCCCCCGATCGCGAGGCCCAGTCGTCCGCGCGGCGTCTGCTGGCCCGGATCTTTCAGCGAGAGACCGAGTCGACGTTGGAGATCGCGGTCCTGCATTACGTCGACCGGATGACGCTCGAGGAAGTCGCCCACGAGGTGGGTCTGTCGGTTTCCGGCGTGCGCAAGCGCCTGCGGACGTTGCGCGCCCGTCTGCCCGTTGAAGGAGGAGCTGCATCATGACCGGCAAGAATGATCACACGCCAGACCACCCGCCGGCGCCGACATCCCCGCCGCCGGGGTTCGTGTCCGATTACCTGGTGGAGCGCCTGGCCGCCGGGGACTTGTCCCCCGGCCGCGCGGCTTATGTTCGCGAGCGCCTGGCCGCAGATCCCGCCGGCGCCGCGCGCCTGGCGCGGCTGGCGGCGTCGGATCGCGACACGCTGGCGGCGCATCCGCCCGCCGTGGCGGCCGCCGAGATTCACCGCCGGCTGGCCCGGCCATCGGCGCCGGTGCGCGGGGCGGCCCGCACCCGTCCGGGGTGGTGGCTCGCCGCGCCGACAGCGCTGGTCGTCGCGGCCAGCCTGGTGCTGGTTTTGCGCCCCGGGCATCCCACCGGAGGTGGCATCGCGGCCGGGACGGGTCCGGCGCGCCCTGTCGACGATGGCGACGCGTTGAAGGGCCTGAAGCCGCGGCTGGGCGTGTTTCGCAAGGGCGCGGCCGGCATCGAGCGCCTGCGCGACGGCGCGGCGACGCGGGCGGGCGACGAGCTGCAGATCGTGTATGTCGCCGCCGGACACAAGTTCGGCGCCGTGGTGTCGGTCGATGGGGGTGGGCACGTCACGTTCCATCTGCCGACCGCCGCCGGGCCCGCGGCACGCCTGCGGACCGACGGCGAGATCGCCCTGCCGGCCTCCTACGAGCTCGATGCCGCGCCGGGGTTCGAGCGCTTCGTGTTCGTGGTCGGCGACGAGCCGTTCGATGCGTCGTCGGTGGGTGATGTCGCCCGCGGCGTGACGGCTCCCCCCGCGGGCAAGCTCGCGGTGTCGTTCACGGTGAGGAAGCCATGATGACCACCACGATCACGACCACCATCACGCTGCCCACCGCCACACGAGGCACCACGAAAGCGACGATGAACATGCTGCCGAATCTTCCAATCCTCTTGCGCCGACGATTCGCGGTCACCCTGCTGGCCGGCACGCTGCTGGCCGCGGGCCTGTCCAGCCCGCGGGCCGTCGCCGGCCCCGTCAACCCGGCGCCAACCTCGTCCCTGGACGCAGCTCCCGTCCCCGCGGGCGGGCGCACGGTCGTGCATCGGTTCGCCCTCATCACGGGCGCGAGCCAGGGCGGCTCCGATCGCGCTTCGCTGCGCTTCGCCGCCTCCGACGCGCGCGCCATGCAGCGCGTGCTCTCGGATCTGGGCGGCCTCGGCGACGGCGAGACGATCCTCTTGCTGGAGGCGGGGCGGGAGGCGATTCGCGGCGGGTTCGATCGCGTGAAGCACATGGTGGCGCGCGCCAAGACGCCAGGCGCCCGCACCGAGATGATCTTCTACTACTCTGGTCACTCGGACGAGACCGGCTTGCTGCTCGGACCCGAGCGGGTGAGCTACGCCGAGGTGCGAGCGTGGGTCGACGACACGGGAGCCGACGTTCGCATCGCCGTGCTGGATTCGTGCGCGTCGGGCGCGCTGACGCGCGGCAAAGGAGGCGTTCATCGCCCGCCCTTCCTGGTGGACACATCGTCGGCGGCGCGCGGGCACGCCTACTTGACCGCCAGCGCCGAGAACGAGGCGGCGCAGGAGAGTGATCGCCTCGGCGCCGCGTACTTCACCCACTACCTGGTCTCGGGGCTGCGCGGCGCCGCCGACGTCAGCCACGACGGACGCGTCACGCTGTCCGAGGCCTATCAGTATGCGTTCACGGAGACGCTGGCGCGCACGGAGCAGACGCGCGGTGGGCCTCAGCATGCGAGCTATGACTTTCAACTGGCGGGCAAGGGTGATCTGGTGATGACCGATCTGCGCGCGACGTCGGCGAGCCTGGTGTTGCCGTCCGAGCTGGCGGGACGCGTCTACGTGCGCGACGCCCAGGGCCAGCTGATCGCCGAGGTTCACAAGCTGCCGGCCCAGCCCATCTTGCTGGGGTTGCCGCCCGGCCGGTACCGCATCGTCCTCGACGACAACCGCCGGCTCTCGGAGACGACGATCGACCTCGGCGCCGGGCGTCAGGACACCTTGGCCATGACCACGCTCCGTCCGATGGCCGCCGCCGAGACGACGAGGCGTGGCCGCGACGGCGCGGATGATGCTTCGTCCCTCGGCGACGCGACGGTGGCGTCCGATTCATCCCTCGCCGTTCCACCGCACCGGGCGCTCAATCTCGCGATCTTCCCCGGCTTCGACACGAACGGGGGCGTCACCGCCGACAACGGGCTGGTGTTTGGCTTCGTGGCCCGATCGAGGAACTTGGATGGGCTGGCGCTGACGATGTTCGGTCACCATGCCACGGGATCCGTGCGCGGCACGCAGATTGGTGGGCTCGGCAATCTCGTCGGTGACGAGTTGCTAGGCCTGCAGCTCGGGGGGATCGCCAACCTCGTCGGCGGCGGGATGACGGGCGCGCAGATCGCCGGCTTGGTCAACTGGAACGGCGGTCCGGCGCGCGGGTTCCAGCTCGCTGGAATCCACAACACCGCGGCGGGCGGCAGAGGAGTGCAGCTCGGCGGCCTGACGAACCTGAACAGGCAGGGCTATCAGGGCGCGCAGATAGCAGGTGTCGCAAACCTCACGCGGGAGGCCGTGCGCGGCGCGCAGGTCGCCGGCATCGCGAACGTGGCGGGCGCGATGGAGGGCGTTCAGCTCGCGGTGGTCAACGTGGGGGGTGATGTCGATGGCGCGCAGATCGGCGTCGTCAACGTGGCACGCCGCGTGCGGGGCACGCAGATCGGCGTCATCGATGTCGCGACCGAGAGCGCCACCGGCGTGCCCGTCGGCCTGGTGACGTACGTTCGCGACGGCATTCACGAGCTGGAGCTGTCCACGACGGAGGCGGGCGCACCCGCGGTGGCGGGCGTCCTGGGCACGCGGCAAGTCTATACGCGGCTGGGGATTGGCTTGCTGGGGGCCCCCGGCGACATTCCGGGCGGCCGTTCCGTGACGCCCGGGTCGCCCGCCGATCAGGGCCATTTCATCCTGCAGTGGGGGCTCGGGGGACGGTTCGAGCTCGGCGCCCGTTGGTTCCTCGACACCGAGGTGATCGGCTGGCAGTTCCACCGGCGCAGCGACTTCCATCAAGAGCACGCCGTGCTGGGCAGCGCCCGGGCGCTGATCGGGTTCAAGGTCGCGCCCCTGCTCAGCGTCGTCCTCGGACCGACCTACAACGTGGGCGTCGGCTGGAGCGGCGCCGATCTGGTGACGAGCGGCGGATTCGTGGAGAGCGTGACGCACAGCGGGGGAACGACGGTTCGCATGTATCCAGGCGCGATGCTCGGCGTACGAATCTAGACGGGCGCGCGTCATCGTTTGACGTCCTCGGATCGAAAGACGGCAAGGAGAAGAAAGATGCTGAATGCGCTGGCGAGACGAGAGGCAGGTAGAGGCGATCAAGCGTGCCGGGGGCTCGGGGGCGCGGGCGCCCGTGCGTTCGACGTTCGCTCCGAGGACGCGGCGACGGAGGAGCTCGCCCGGTTGCGCCAGCTCATTCGCGTCATCGGACACGAGGTGAGCAACTCGCTCGCGCCCATGACGTCGTTGATGGCCTCGGCCCGCGTCATGCTGGATGGCCACCCCGAGCGCTCGCCGCGCCTCGACAACATCGTGGCGACGGTCGAGGAGCGCGCCGCGCACCTGCAGATGTTCATCGACGATTGCCTGCTGCTGACCCGCATTCCCGATCCCCAGCCGGCGGTGGCGGACTGGCGGCGTATCGTCGAGCGTCTGCGCCTGTTCTGCCCGGAGCTGCGGCTCGAAGCGCCTCCCGTCGGCCCGGGATTCTTCGACGCGATCCAGATCGAGCAGGTCCTCATCAACCTGTTGAAGAACGCGCGCGAGTCCGGCGGACCTGCGACCGAGATCGCGCTGCGCTTCGAGACGCCCGCGGGTGGGGGCACGCGCGTCGCCGTGCTCGATCGCGGGTGTGGAATGACGGACGTGCAGCTCGCGGCGCTCTCACGCAAGGGCTTCACCACCAAGCGCGCGGGCAGTGGCATCGGCCTGACGGTGTGCCGGACCATCATCGAACGACACCAGGGTCGCCTGGCGCTGGAGCGCCGCCCCGGGGGGGGCATGAAGGTCTCGTTCTGGCTGCCCGACGCCTGATGCGCGCCGTTCCCGACGGGCCCTCCAGGCGGCTCGGCTCGGCTTGACGGGTTCCACGCCACTTGGCAGGAAGGGGTATGTCGACCCCGCAAGTCATCGCCGCGCGTATTCGTGGATTCATCTGCCTGAATGCGCATCCGGTCGGTTGCGCCGCCAACGTCGCGCGGCAGGTCGCCGTCGCCAAGGCGGGCGGCCCCGGGCGCGGCCTTGGGGGCGCCCTGGTCCTGGGCGCCAGCACCGGCTACGGCCTCTCCAGCCTCCTGACGACGACGTTCGGCCATGGCGCGCGGTCGGTGGGGGTGTGCCTGGAACGGCCCGCGCAGGGTGACAAGACGGCGTCCGCGGGTTGGTACAACCTCGCCGCGGCCCGGCGCCTCGCCCGCGCCGAGGAGCGCGTCATCGAGATCGTGAACGGCGACGCCTACTCGAACGAGATCAAGGCAGAGACGATCGCGCTGCTGAAGCGCCTCGACATGAAGCTGGACACCGTCGTCTACAGCCTGGCCAGCCCGCGCCGAACGGATCCGGTGAGCGGGCTGTCGTTCACGTCGGTGTTGAAGCCCCTCGGGCAGCCGTTTTCCAGCCGAAGCATCAACCTCAACAACGACCAGTTGGTCAACGTCGACATCGCCCCCGCGACGGAGGGTGACGTCGAGGCGACCGTCAAGGTCATGGGCGGCGAGGACTGGGCGATGTGGATTCGCGCCTTGCTCGACGAAGGCCTGCTCGCGCCCGGCTGCCGGACGGTGGCGTACAGCTACCTAGGGCCGGCGCTGACGTACCCGATCTACCGCTCGGGAACCATCGGCAAGGCCAAGGAGCACCTGGAGCGGACGGCCGCCGCCCTCGGCGCCACGCTGGGCGACGCGCTCGGCGGGCAAGCCGTCGTGAGCGTGAATAAGGCGCTGGTGACGCAGGCGTCGAGCGCCATCCCCGTCGTCCCGCTGTACATCAGCATCCTTTACAAGGTGATGAAGGAGCAGGGCACGCACGAGGGGACCATCGAGCAGATCGTCCGGCTGTTCCGCGACCACCTGGGACCGCAGGCCAAGCCGGCGCTCGATGACGCCGGCCGCATTCGCCTCGACGACCGTGAGCTGGCCCCGCCGGTGCAGGCGGCCGTCGATCGCGTTTGGGACACTGTCACGACCGAGAATCTGTTCGCGGTGACCGACTACGCGGGGTTCAAGCGGGAGTTCCGCGAGCTGTTCGGGTTCGAGGTGCCCGGCGTCGACTACACGCTGCCGGTCGACGTCTCCGTCGACTGAGGACCCCGGCGTCGCTTGTTCTTGTAAAATAGATTGCCGTCTACTATAAAAGCAGACGTCATGACCATCGAACCCTGTCGTTAGCGTCCGAGGTTCGCCCGACTGGGCGGCCCGGACGCTTTCCAGCGAAAGGGACACTTCGATGAAATATGGACACGGTAGATCTGGATTCGTCGCGAGACTCGGCAAGGTACCTCTCATCTGGCTGGCGCTCGCCGTGTGCGGGCCGCTCGGCGGGTGCTCGAAAGAACAGGGCGCCCACCCCGATGTCGACCAGGCCGGGTCGATCAGCCTCAGCTTGACCACCTCCGCGGGCGTGACGGTGAGCTCCGTTGCGTACGCCATCACCGGCAACGGGTTCACCAGGACCGGCACCATCGACACGAGCAACGCGCCGACCATCAGCGGAACGATCGGCGGCATCCCCGCAGGCAAGAGCTACACCATCACGCTGACGGCGAAGTCGACGGACAACACGACGTTCACCGGCTCGGCGACGTTCGACGTGACCGCAGGGGCGGCGACGGCGGTGACGGTCCACCTGGACAGCGCAAGCAAGACCGGCAACGGCTCGGTGGTGGTGAACGGCACCATCAACGTGGCTCCGCAGATCAACGAGCTGACGGCGTCCCCGCTGACGGTGTTCGTCGGCGGCTCCGTCAAGTTGCTGGCCTCCGGCAGCGATCCCGACTCGGGCCCGGCGCCGCTCAGCTACTACTGGGCGACCACCGGCGGCGTCATCGACACCCCGCTCGCACCGAGCGCGACGCTGACCAGCGCCACGCCCGGCATCTTCACCGTGACCCTGACGCTGTCGGACGGCGACGGGACCGCCACCTCGACCACGACGGTCACGTTCGTCAGGCCGCCTGCCAGTTCCGGTGGCGCGGGTGGCGCCAGCGCGACCGGCGGTGCCGGAGGCGTTGCCGGTGCAGCCGGCGGTGCGACCGGTGCGGGTGGCGCCGGTGGTGCCGCCGCCACGGCGACCAAGCCCAACATCCTGTTGATCATCGCCGACGACTATGGCGCCGAGGCCTCCGCCCTCTTTCCCGACATCGCGGGCACGCAGGGCCAGGTGTCGGTCCCGAACATCCAGGCGCTGGCGAACAACGGCGTCGTCTTCAACAACGCCTGGGCCAGCCCCGTCTGCTCGCCCACCCGCGCCACCATCATCAGCGGTGAGTACGGCTTCCGCACCGGCGTGACGACCGTGGGCAATGTGCTGCCCACCTCGACGGTGTCGCTGTTCGACCGCCTGAACGCCGAGACCCCCTACACGCATGCGTTCTTCGGGAAGTATCACGTCGGCGGGGGTAGCATCGATGTTGCGCCGCCCGCCGTGGAGACGGACGCTGCCACCATCCTCCAGCACGCCCGTGACATCGGGGTCAAGAACTACCGCGGGGTCCTGGGTGGCGCCTTGACCGACTACTTCAACTGGTGGACGTTCGACATCAACGGGCCCAACCTCGTCAACACGACCTATTCGACGACGGCGCTGACGGACTACGCGATCGACTTCATTCATCAGCAGGCGGCGAACCCCACCCAGCCGTGGTTCCTGTATCAGGCGTTCAACGCGCCCCACGCGGCGAACGGCGGCAACAGCCCGTACGAGGTGCCGCCGGCCAATCTGCACCACGTCGACCTGAGCTCGGTCGGCAATCCGGCACCCGGCGTCTACCAGACCAACATCCCGGTCTACCAGGCGGAAATCCAGGCCCTGGACACCGAGATTGGCCGCTTGCTGGCCGAGGTCGACTTCACCAAGACGCTGGTCATCTTCATCGGCGATAACGGCGTTCCGCCGCCCGTGAAGGACACGGCGACCGGACTACGCGATGCCAAGGGCAGCGCGTACGAGGGTGGCGTCAGGGTGCCGCTCATCGTCGCGGGCGCGGGCGTGACGCGCCGGGGACGGGACAACAGCCTGTTCGGAACGGCTGACCTCTACTCCACCATCCTGGATGTCGCGGGCGTCGCCGGTGTCAGCCACGTCAACGACAGCTACAGCATCAAGCCGCTGTTCACCGACGAGGCCGCTTCCAGCGGACGTGCGTATTCGTTCTCGGAGATCTCGACGGGCACGAGCGGGCGCCAGTACGGCCTCCGCGACACGCGGTTCAAGCTGGTCAACAACGTCGGCAAGTGGGAACTGTACGACCTGGTCGCCGATTCGCACGAGACGACCAACCAGTTTGCGAACCCACAATATGGGGCGGTCCGCGCCGCCCTGCTGGCGCAGATCGCGATCCTGAAGTCCGGCGCACCCGCCGGCTACTTCGTATTGCCGTAACGTCCTGGTCGGACCATCGCCGCTCCCGCCAGTATGGGGGGAGCGGCGCTTTTTTCTTTCGCCCTCGGGCAGTCGCGTTGCTACCAACGACCATCTTGTCCTCGAGCAGGCGCCGTCGGCGCGGGCTTCTACTGCGGGTGTTTTGGTCGTGCGTTCGCTGTCCAGATCACGTCATCGACGACCGACCGGTTGTTTGCCGGTAGCGCGGCGTCGACGGCGACCTCTCGCAGGACGGCCAGTCCCCGGTCGCCGCGCGCGGAGAAGACGGAAGCGGCGGTGCGCGTCACGATCGCGGAGTCGTCATACAGCAGCGCGCGCAATTCGGGTTCGTCGGTTGGCTTCAGCGCCTTCTCCAGGGTCTCCACGGTGTGGGTGTTTACCCCGCGGGTGAATTGCGCGCTGCCTGCGTTGGCCTTGACGACCTCGACCAGCTCCCGCTGGCGCGCAGTGGGCGCGGGCCGCCCCTTTGAAGCGCCCTGTTTCTGACCGATGACGGCATATTGAAGCGGCAGGCTCTCCGCGACCGTTCGGGCGCTGAATCCTCCCGCCTGAAGCTCGGCGATGACCGTCGCGGGCGACAGACGGGCGCCGGCGGGCGGCCCCTCGGGCGACTCCGCGGTGAAGTCGACCACGACGACGAAGCCGCCGGGGCGCAGCGCGCGGTTCATCGCGGCGGCGTACTGCGCCCGCTGGGGCAGGTGATGCCAGGTGTTGACCACCAACAGGCGATCGACGGCGCCATCGGCGAGGCCGGGATCATTGGCCGCCACCTTTTGAACGGTTACGTTCCCCAGCCTCTCCCTCTTCACCCGCCGTTTGAGGTAGGAGACCATGTGCGGCTCGACGTCGAGTGCCAGCACGCGACCGGTCGAGCCGACCGCCTTCGCCAGATGGGGCTCGAAGTGCCCCGTCCCGGCGCCGATGTCCGCCACGACGTTCCCGGGCCACAGCTGCAACAGGCTCACGACGTCGTCGGGCTTTTGCCAGACGTCGCGTTTGGGGCCCTCGAAGGCCTTCACGTACTTCGGGACGTCGGAGAAATCGTGTTCGTGGTGATCTGCTCCAGGTGGATGAGAAGCAGATTCTGGGTCCGCGGCGATCCCCGGCGACGGGGCTATCAAGACGGCGATGGTGAGACCTGCCAGCGACAGCGATTCGAAGAAGACCGAGGACTTTGAATTCAAGAGTCACCTCTCCTGTGCGTAAATGGCCGATGAGCGTCAGGGGCAGCGGCGATCGCGGCCGCGGCCGCCGTCCGCGCAGAGCGCCCGCAGCGCCGCCTCAATCGGAGCGTTGTCGGGGAAGCGCGTGCGGGCGTCACTCAGCGTGATCAGCGCACGCTCGTCCTGCCGTGTGGAGTGGAGTCCCACGCCGTACGCGTAGGCATACTGGCTATTGTTCGGCGCCAGCTCGTTGGCCCGCCCCAGCTCGCTGACGCCAGCCGCGACCTCCTGGCGGCGCACCAGCAGCATCCCGAGCGCGAAGTGCGCGTCGGCGGAGTCCGGATAAAGCGCGCAGGCCTTGCGGAGCAGCGGCTCTGCCGCGGCGTCGTCGCCGCTGCCGCGCAGGTAGTCCGCGAAGTTCAGGTAAGCCACGAGCGACGTGTCGTCCCGCCGCAGCGCCCGCTCGAACGCCGCCCGCGCGGCAACTGGATCGCCGGCGGCCCGGCGCAGGCCCGCCAACTCGACCAGCGCCTCGGCGCGATCGGCGTTCGCGGTCAGCCAGGCCTCGTACTCGGTCAGCAGGGCGGCGACGTCGTCACGTGCACCCCCAGCCGGCGTACCCGCGCGCGCGCTGCCGAGCAGCGGCGCGACGGCCAGGCGCACGTCGCGCGAAAGATCGGTCGCCTGGCCCGCCAGCGCGCGCGCGGCGTCCGGGGCGGACCGCAGCGCCTCGACCGCGCCCAGCCGCGACCAGGGGTCATCGGCGCGCAACAGGGGCTCGGCGATGGCGGCGGCATCCACGGGTGCGCTGGCGCCCAGCGCAGACAAGGCGGTAGCCTTGGACAGGCCGGCCATCGCCGGGTCGTCCAACAGCGCGCGTACGGATGCGACGGCGTCCCGTTGCTCGTGCCGCGCGCTCCACAGCGCCGGGCCGAGCAACTCGGCCGCGGACGGTCCCTGGCGCGCAGACGGAGCTGGGCTTCGCCGAGCGGAGTCGTCGCGGGAGGGCGTGTCGACCCTCTCGGGGTTCCCGGCTGATGGTCGGCCGCTGCGGTGTCTGGCGATGGCGTCGGCCGCCCAGGCGTTGCCGCGGGCTGCATGGCAGCTGGCGCACGCGTTTGGCGTACCGAGAGTGTCGCTGAGATCGGGACGAGGGACCGCGATGCGGTGATCGCGGCGTTCGTGAACCACCATGTACGTGCGCGAGGGCATGTGGCAACTCACGCAGCGCGCGCCATCCGTGCCCGCAGCGTGGAAGTGGTGTTGCGGGCCATCGAAGGTCTGTCGGTCGTGGCACTGGGTGCACAGCGCGTTTCCTTCGGCGCGCAAGCGGGTGGTGTGCGGATCGTGACAGTGACTGCAGACGATCCCGCGCGCCGCCATCTTGCTCTGCAAGAACGAGCCGATCTCGAACACCTCGTCCCTCATCTGCCCGTCGACGAAGTACAGCCCGTCCTGCAGTAGCTCCGGGCGCCAGGTGTCGTGCATGCGCTCGTGGGATGCGTCTTCGCGCAGCCGGACGCGGCGGGCGTGGCAGGCGCCGCATTGGTCGAGTTGCTCGGTCTGGGTGTGTAGCCCGTTCACGAAACGCCGCGCGGGCGCGCCGCTCGCCCCGTGCTGCACCGCCTCGACGTGGGCCGAGCCTGCGCCGTGGCAGCTTTCGCAGCCATTCCCGAGCTCGCTCCACTGGCTGTCGAAGCGACCTGTCGCGTCCGAGAAGCGCTTGCTGAAGCTGGTGGTGTGGCAGTCGCCACACATATGATTCCAGTTCTGCCGCGGGCGCATCCAGAACAGGGGGTCCGCAGGCGTGACGTTGCTGGCGGGGTACAGGTGGAACCAGCGCTGACCACCTCTCTCGCGCGGGCGCGCGTCCCAGGCGAACGGCAGCGCCTGGATGCGCCCGTCGTCGAATGCCACCAGGTATTGCTGCAGCGGCGCGTACCCCAGCGTGTACGCGATCTTGAACGTCTCGGGCTTACCCGACTGGTTCTCGGTGGTTACCTGGAACGTCGAGCCACGCCGCGAAAACTGTGTCTCGCGCCCGAAGTAGCGGAAGGTGACGTCGCCGAAGTCGCCGAGGACGGTGTTCGCGTCGGCCTGCTCCATGGCGTGGCTGTGATGCGACGACGACCAGGCCGCCTGCTCGGCGGGATGGCAGCCAGCGCACGCTTGCGAGCCCACGAAATGCGGGGACGGCGCGGCGCTGCCGCCCATTCCGCCATCGGCCTGTCGCGGGCGGGCGATCGCCAGCAGCGCCAGCCCTCCAGCCGCGGCGGTCGCCAGCGCCGCCAGGGCGGCGACGCGTCGGCGTCCGAGGGATGACGTGGGTCGGGTCGGCAAGACCTTTCCCGTATAGTAGACATGAGTCCTTGTTACAAGATCGGAATGCGGCCTGGCGGGCACGGGCGGTCGCCAGGCATGCGCTACCCGGGGTGACCTCGGATTGCGCGTCCCGATGCATCGTGACCGCAGCGCTGCTGCACCCGCAGCAACGCGTTGGACCGCTCCTGGTGCCCAGGGCCACCTGGACGTGGCATCGTTCGTGCTGCCGCACCCCGCGTGCACCATTCCGCGCGATCTCGGGCCAAGCAAGTCCCTCCAGGCGACGGCCCCCCCGATTCGTGGAGCGCGCCGGGCGCCATCGAGAGGGCGCTGGAGAGCCTGAGCCGAGGCGGGCTGGTGGTGCTCGCCGACGTCGACACCGGACGAGCGGATCTGGTGGCGGCCGGATCGTCGATCACGGCCGAGCTCGTCAACGCGCTGGCCATTCATGGACGGGGTTTGCCGTATCTTGCCCTGTCGGCCCAGCGAGTCGATCGGTTGCGGCTGCCCCCCATGGCGTCGACGTGGAACCTTTGCCGCAAGCCGTTCACGATCAGCATCGAGGCGCGAAGCGGAGTGACCACGGGCATCAGCGCCGCCGATCGGGCCCGCACCATCCGCGTGGCCACCTCGCCTGACGCCGAGCCCGCCGACCTGGTGTCGCCGGGCCACGTGTTTCCGCTCCGTGGACGGTCCGAGGTCCGGTCACCGGGCTTCGGTCGTGTCGAGGCGGCGCTCGCGCTGGTCAAGGAGGCCGGCGCGTTCGACGGCGCTGCGATGACGGAGATCCTGGACGACGCGGGCGCGCTGGCAGCGTCCGCCTATGTGTCCGCGCTCGGCGCCCGGATGGGATTGTCGATCGTGGAAGTGGGCGCCGTGGGGGCGCGTTTCGGGGTCCCGGCGACATCGTCCTCCGCGCGCGCAGCGTCGTCACCGCTGCCGTCGTCGCCGCGCGCGAACCCAGCGCTCGTCGAGGGATTGCCATGTCGCTGATCGTCGCCGTCTCCGGCAGCCCGTCGAGCACGTCCCGCACGCTGTTGCTCGCGCGCCACGTGATCGGACGTCTCGGCCGCGCGGGTTTCGACGTGGCCCTGATCAACGTTCGGGATCTGCCCTCCGAGGATCTGCTGGCGGGCCGGGCTGACGCGCCTGCGGTGCAGCGAGCCGTCGCGCTCCTCGAACGGGCGGATGGCGTGGTGGTTGCCACCCCCGTATACAAGGCGGCCTACTCCGGCACGCTGAAGGTGTTCTTGGATCTGCTCCCACAGTTCGCGCTGGCGGGGAAGGCCGTGCTTCCGTTGGCGACGGGCGGGACTGTCGCTCACGTCTTGGCGATCGACTACGCCCTGCGACCCGTGCTGGCGGCGCTCGGCGCGCGCCACGTTCTGAACGGATTGTTTCTGCTCGACAAGCAGATCGAGCGCACGGCCGAGGACGAAGCCCTGATCGAGGAGCAGGCCGAGACGCGCTTGACGACGTTGCTCGACGAGCTGGCCGTCGCTGCCCGCTTCTCCGGTGCGAAGGCGGGCGCGTCGGCCGACCCACGTGCGGAGACGCGGCTGGTCGGGGCTTCGGTCTAGCAAAATAGACATTTGTCTTGTTTTGATGAGTTCGCGAGAGTAGAGTCGCGTCATGTCCTTCAACGGTCTAGATCCGACGCCGTCGGCGCGAGGACTCCCGTGGCAGTCCTGACGTTGCCGCAGCCCGAGAAGCTCTCGCTGTCGGTTCGCGCGAAGGCGCTGGTCTTCGAGGATCCAAAGTCGCGAGCGCTGCTGTTCCGCATTCGACAGATGGCTCCCAGCAGCGCGACGGTGCTGGTGGCGGGCGAGACGGGCACCGGGAAGGAGATCGTCGCGCGCCACATCCACGAGCTGTCCGATCGCGCCGCTCAGCCGTTCGTGGCCGTCAACTGCGGCGCGTTCTCGGAGTCGCTGATCGAGAGCGACCTGTTCGGTCACGAGAAGGGCGCCTTCACGGGCGCACTCGGCGCCAAGCCGGGATGGTTCGAGTCGGCGCATGGCGGCACACTGTTCCTAGACGAGATCGGCGACTTGCCGCTCGGCGCGCAAGTCAAATTGCTGCGCGTGCTGCAGGAGCACGAGGTGGTGCGGCTCGGATCGCGCCAGTCCATTCCGGTAGACGTGCGCCTCATCGCGGCCACCAACGTGCGACTCGAGGAGGCGGTGGCGGCTGGGCACTTCCGCGAGGACCTGTACTACCGGTTGGCGGTCGCCAAGCTGACCGTCGATCCGTTGCGCGAACGACCAGGCGACATTCTGCCGCTGGCGCAGTACTTTCTGAACGTCTATGCCGAGCGCCTTGGGACCATCGCGTTGCGCGGGACGCCGCTGCTCACGCCGCCCGCGCAGCGGGCGTTGTTGGCCCACTCCTGGATGGGCAACATCCGGGAGCTGGAGAACGCGATCCATCACGCGTTGCTGGTCTGCCAGGGCGGACGCATCGTGCCCGAGGACCTCCCGCTGCTGGCGCTGCCGCCGCGCCGGACCACCGGTTCCGCTGGGCTCCCCACGCTGGCAACGATGACGTCGACGGACCCTCGCGTGATGCTGAAGGCGGCGCTGCTCGCGCTCTATGGCGAGGCGTCGTCCCCGAGTTTGTGGGAGGAGATCGAGCAGATGGCGATGTGCGTTGCCTACGAGTACTCGCACCACAACCAGTTGCAGACGGCGCGGCTCCTGGGCGTGAGTCGCAACGTGGTGCGGGCGCGGCTGCTGCAATTCGGCGTGCTGACCGGGGGGGCGCGGTCCGAGGAGAGCGACCCGTCGGGCCGGTCGCTGGCGCCCGCGGTCGAAGGGTCGGCCGAGCGGTTGGCTCCGGCACGGTCCTCCCTGGTGCGGCAGGACACGGCCTAGTCTACCGCAGGGGCCTCGGAAGGCCCCTGCGAGACCACCCCCGCGGAGTGGCTTCTTCATGTCGCGGCAGGCCCAGCAAGGCTGGACCTCGCGGTGCTTGGATAGGCAAAGGATCCTGGAGGCTGAGCTGGCCGCGGCACGGGGCGTGCTTTGGCGCGGTACGAGGATCCGTCCACCGTTCCAACGAAAGGATCGCCATGAAGCTCTATTTCAGCCCCGGTTCGTGTTCGCTGTCGCCCCACATTGCCCTGCGCGAGGCCGGCCTGACGTTCGAGCTGGAACAGGTCGACCTGCGTGCCAAGAAGACCAAGCGCGATGACGACTACCTGGCCGTCAATCCCAAGGGCTACGTGCCGGCTCTGGTGCTCGACGACGGCGAACTGCTGACGGAGGGGGCGATCATCGTGCAGTACATCGCCGATCAGCGGCCCGAGCGGCGCCTGGCGACCCCTGCCGGCACACGCGAGCGTCGCCGCCTGAAGGAGTGGCTGCATTTCATCGCCACCGAGCTACACAAGGGGTTCGGCCCCATCAACAACCCCGCGTCGAACGATGAGTTGCGGAAGGTGCTGCGGGCGAAGCTGGACTCGCGCTTCGCGTTCCTGGCGAAGAACCTGGAGGGCAGGCGCTTCTTGCTGGGCGACGACTTCACGGTGGCCGACGGCTACGCGTATTACGTGCTGCGCAGCCTGCGCAAGCTCGACGGGGGCGCGCTGGAGCGCTCGCCCGTGCTGCGCGGCTACTTCGATTCACTGTCCTCGCGGCCATCGGTGCGCGCGGCGCTGGAGGCGGAGGGTGTGTCCGCCTGAGGGGGCCGGCCTCTCGGTGCGGGGGACGCCGCCGGGTGCTGGCGCCGCAGCAGCGCTGGTGCAAAGCCTGCGCGGCAGACAGCACACCGAGCCCGTGGTCCGAAGCGCGGCGCGGTCGGCGCGGGCTGGTACGGTGCCTGCACCCGCGGCCCGCAACCGTCGTGCCCCGCCTCGCCAAGTATCCGCTCCTGCGCTGCCTCGCGCTCTATCGGCTGACGCCTCGCCGTTTCCTCGCAACGCTTTCGCTCTACGCGACGGTGAACCTGGGGTTGGCGTGGCAGCAACGGCTGGTAGGCCGCGCCGTCCACGACGTCGAGCGCGGCGTGGCGGTGGTACGCACCGTGACTGGCGCGCTGGACACGCACGTGGCCTGGCGGTGGGTCTGGATCCTGGGTGTGGTCGCCCTGGCGCGGGCCGCCTTGCAATATGGGACTGGGCTGCTGGGATTGGTCATCCAGCAAGAGCTGCTGAGCACGCTGCGCGAGAAGATCCTGGCGCAGGTCCAGCGCCTGGATCTGGCGTACCACTGGCGACACGGCGCGGGCGAGATCATCACGCGCACCACCCGTGACGCCGACAAGCTCCGTGATGCGCTGACCAGCTTCTGGCGGCAGGTGGTCGATTCGGTGTTCGTGGTTGCCGCGGCGATGGCGCTCCTGTTCTGGTACCACCCGTTGCTCGGCGTCGTACCGCTCGTCCTGACGGTAGCGGGGTTGGCGGCGCTCATCCGGCAAGCCGACGCGCTGGTGGTGCTCGATCGGCTGGTGGGGACTGCCTACGACGAGGTCAACCAGGATCTGACCGAGGGTATTCATGGCGTGCGGGTGATCAAGGCGTTCTCGCTGGAGGGCGAGCGCGTGCGGCGCTTCGAGGCGCAGGTGCGCGTCTTCGTGGGCCGGGCGCTCGACGCCCTTCGCTACGCCAGCGTGCGGCTGCCCGGGCCGCAGATGGTGGTGGCCTTCGGTCAGGTCTGGGTGCTGGGGTTCGGGATCCACCTGGTCACGCGCGGTCGCCTGAATCGCGGCGAGCTGGTCGCGGCGCTGCTGATGGTCAACACGCTGGTCTTCCGCATCGAGAGCATCGGCCGCGTCATCAAGGTCTTCGCGGATGCCCGCGCGTCGGCGGCGCGTATCTGGGAGCTGCTCGACGCCGAGGTCTCCATCCGCGGCGGCGAGACGGCGCTCCCCGAGGGGCCCCTCGGCGTCCGTCTCGAGAACGTCGTCGTGCGGGCTCCCGGTGGCGGCAACGCGGTGCTGGAGGGCCTGTCCCTCTCGATCGCGCCAGGCGAGGTCGTGGCGCTGGTCGGCGCCACTGGTTCCGGGAAGAGTACGCTGGCCAGCCTGTTTCCCCGCCTGGTCGACCCCGACGCGGGCCGCATCCTGGTGGGCAGCGACCCTGGCGGCTGGCGCGATCTGCGGGCCCTGGACGCGGCGGCGCTACGCAGGCGGATTCACGCGATGCCCCAGGAGAGCTTCCTGTTCTCCGACACGCTGGCGGCGAACCTGCGGCTGGGGGCGCCGCACGCCAGTAACGACGAGCTGGCGTGGGCGCTGCACATGGCGTCCGCCGCCGATGTGCTCGCGGGGCTGCCCGACGGTCTGGAGACCCGCGTCGGCGATCGCGGCGTGACGCTGTCGGGGGGCCAGCGCCAGCGCATCTGCTTGGCGCGGGCGCTCCTGGCCCAGCCGGCGGTCCTGGTGCTCGACGACGCGACCAGCGCGCTCGACGCCGTCACCGAGCGGCGAATCCTGGACAACCTCCGTGCGCTCGGGCGCGACAGGGGCCACGCCACGACCGTCGTGTTGATCGCGGGCAAGCTGTCGACGATCCTGCTCGCGAACCGGGTGGCGCTGCTCGCCGGCGGTCGCATCGCCGCGGTGGGTAGCCACGCCGAACTGGCCGCCACGAGCCCGAGCTACCGCGAGCTGCTGGGTCTGGAGGGCGAGGGCGAGATCGACCTGACGGCGTTGCTGCCGCGCTCGGTGGCGGGGGGGATCCTCCGTGGCCACTAACACGTTCTCGAAGACGCGAGTCCTGTCGGACATCGAGCTCGAGCAACTTCTGGCGAAGCAGGCCATCGACCGCAGCATGCTGGGGCGCCTGCTGCCGTTGCTGCGGCCGGTGCGGCGCCAGGTGGCATGCGCGGTGGCCCTCGAGGCGGCGCTGGTGGCGGTGACGTTCCTGCGGCCTTGGTTCGTGCGCACGGTGCTGGACCGCGGGCTGCTGCGGTCGGCGGCTGGGTGGGCCGTCGACCCCCACGTGGTGGCGCCGGCTGTCGCGGGCTTGCTGTTGACCTGGGCGGCGCGCTTCGGCATCGCTGGGGCAGCCCAGTACGTGGCGGGCGCGGCAGCGGTGCGGGTCCTCAACGATCTGCGCATCCGCGCCTTCGCGCACGTGCAGAGCCTGAGCGTACGCTACTTCGATCGCGCCAAGGCGGGGCGGATCGTGTCGCGGGTGGACCGCGACGTCGACATGCTGGAGCCGCTGCTGATCCAGGGGCCTCCCGAGCTGCTGTCGGCGTGCCTGCGCTGCGGGGTCTCCGCCGTCTTGTTGTGGCGCATCTCGCCACGGCTGTTTCTCAGCCTGGGCGCGCTCGTGCCGCTGCTCGCCGCCGCGAGCTGGAGCTTCAAGCGGGTTTCGCAACGGAACTACGCGCGCGTGGCAGAGAACCGGGCTCGCTTCACCGCGCACCTGGTCGAGACGGTCGCTGGCGTGCGCATCATAAAGCAGACCGTGCAGGAGGAGCCCAACCGTCAGCGTTACCGCCGCTTGCTCGAGGACTTCAGCTCGTCGCTCGTGCGGGGCAACGTGACCTCGGGCTGGTTCGCGCCGTTCTCGGGCGTGCTCACGATCGCGGGCACGGGCGTGCTGCTGGCGGTGGGCGCGGGCGAGCTGGCCGCGGATCGCATCACGTTCGGTCAGATCGCGGCCAGTCTGTTCTACGTTCAGCTCTTCCTCGGACCGCTGCAGGAGCTGAGCGATCTGCTCGAGCGCTACACGAACGGCGCGGCCTCGGCGCAGCGGATCTTCTTGCTGCTGGACACGCAGCCGGAGATCGTCGATAGCCCGGCGCCGGTGGCGCTGCCACGCGCGCGGGGCGAGGTCGAGTTCCGTGGCGTGGTGTTCGCGTACGACGAGAAGGCTGTGCAGCCGGTCATCCGGGAGCTCGATCTGCACGTCCCCGCGGGCCAGGTGCTGGCCATCGTGGGCCCCACCGGCCATGGCAAGAGCACGCTGGTGCAACTGCTCACGCGCTTCTACGAGGTGCAGCACGGGGCGGTCCTGATCGACGGCGTCGACGTCAGGGAGCTGGCGCAGCGCGAGCTGCGGCGGCACGTCGGCGTGGTGCTGCAGGACAACGTGCTGTTCGGCGGCACGATCCTCGACAACCTGCGCCTGGCCCGACCGGGCGCGTCCGACGAGGACCTGATCGCCGCGGCGCGGGAGCTGGGCGTGCACGAGGCGGTGGCGCGGCTGCCGCGCGACTACCACACCGAGGTGGGACCCCAGGGGACGCACCTCAGCCATGGCCAGCGGCAGCTGGTGTGCCTGGTGCGGGCCTACCTCGCCAACCCGACGGTGCTGATCCTCGACGAGGCGACGTCAGCGGTCGACGTCCAGACCGAGCGGCGCATCCAGCACGCGCTCCGGCGCCTGTGCCAGGGGCGCACGGCCATCATCATCGCCCATCGTCTCGCCACCATCCGCGACGCCGACCGCATCGCCGTGATCAGGCACGGTCAACTGGTGGAGGCAGGCGACCACACCCAGCTCATCGCAGCCGGCGGCGACTACGCGAGCTTGTACCGCGCCTATCAGGAGAGCACCGAGGCTCAGGAGCGACGCGCGGGGTGAGCCCGCGGTCGCCTGCGCCCGGACGGTCCTGGCGAGCGCAGCGAGACGATTCGAGGACGAAGAAGGAGGAGAGAAACAATGAGCATCGAAGTGTTCTGGCAGCTCCCGGTGCAAGGTGACGGCCGCGCGCTCGAACCGGAGCTGTGGACTCGCGGCGACTACTCGGCCCATCGCAAGACGCCGCACCCGTTTGCGCGCACCGGCGTGCAGCGCGACGGCTACACCTTCTACGACCATCTGTCGCAGATCGCGGGCGCGGCGGATCTGGCGCGCTTCGACGGGCTGTGGGTCCCGCAGAGCGCGGGGGGCGAGGATCCGCTGATCGTCGCCGGCGCCTTCGCGCGCGAGGCGCCTCACCTGAGGCTGGTGCCGGCTCTGCGCGCGCCGCTGCTGTCGGCCGTCTATGCCACGAAGATCGCCGTCAGCTTCCAGCGGCTCACCGGGGGGCGCCTGGCGTGGTACCTGCACAACGAGGAGGACGACTCCGACACGTGGCACGGCCGCCACTGGAGTCTGGCCGAGCAGATCGCACGCACGGCCGAGTTTCTCGACGTGGCCAAGGGCTTCTGGAACGCGGCGCCGTTCACGTTCAAGGGGAAATACTACGAGGTCGAGAACGGCGGTTTCCCGCCACCACTGCAGGGGGAGACGCTGCCCCTGATCTATCTGTCCGGTCTGACCGAGGAGGCGCTCGAGCTGGGGGCGCGCCACGCGGATGTGTTCCTGTTACCCCTGGCGCCGCAGGCGACGGTGCAAGCGCAGATCGCGGACCTCGAGCAACGGGCGGCGCGCCACGGGCGGCGGTTGCGTTACGGCGTGACGGGCGATCTGGTGGCGCGCTCGAGCGACGACGAGGCGTGGGGCGATCTGCGGCGGCGATGGGAAGAGGTGGCCGCGCGGACGGTCCCCATCTCGCCGCGTGTACCGCGCCCTGCCTCGTTGCCCGGGTTCGACGAGCTCGTCACCGGGACGAACCTGTGGACGGGCTTCGGCCAGGTGCGGCGCGGCGCCTCGGCCGGGCTGGTGGGCGGCTATGGCGCCCTGTCGGAGCGTATCCGCGCCTACGCGCGCCTCGGCGTCGACACGTTCGTCTTCTCGGCCAACCCCGCGCTCGAGGAAGCCTACCGCGTGGGCGAGAAGCTGCTGCCGCAGCTGCGCGCCATCGCCGCCGAAGCGGCGGGACCTCCCTCACCTTCGAATCACGCGCCGTCCAATACCCAGGAGCAGCGCGTCGCCTGACCGGCGGCGCGTCGAAAAGGAGCAAGCGACCCATGGCACAATTTCACTGGCGAATTCCCATCCACGGCGACAAGGGCGACATCGGATCGCCTCACTACACGCGCGGCACCTGGGGGCCGCTCGTCGACGGCAACCAGGGTCCTCCCGTCGTCAACGGCAGGCCGGATCGATCCACGCCGTACCACGACTACTTGCTGCAGGTGGCGAAGGCAGCCGAGATCGCCGGCTTCGACGGCGCCCTGATCCCGTCGTTCCCCGATTCGGAGGACCCGTGGGTGATCGCGTCGTCGATCGCGCGCCACACGAAGACCCTTCGTTTCATGATCGCGTATCAGCCCATGTGGTTCGATCCGCTGCACGCCGCGAAGGCGTCGGCCAGCCTGCAGCGGTTGTCCGGGGGGCGGCTGTTGTTCAACATCATCACGGGAGGCGGCGGTCCCGGTCAGCTCTGGTGGGGCGATCGCATCGCCCACGACGACCGTTATGTCCGCACGACCGAGTTCCTCGACGTGCTGAAGGGGGTCTGGGACGGAAAGCCCTTCAGCTACGACGGCAAGTTCTTCAAGATCAAGGACGCCGTCCTGCAGGCGCCGCTCGCTGGCCAGCGCTTCCCCGAGCTCTACTTCGTGGGGTCGTCCGACGTGGCGCTCGCCGCTCAGGGCAAGCACGCCGACTTCGATCTAACCCACCTCGAGCCCGAGGCGAACCTGGTGACCAAGTTCCGGCGTGTCCGCGAGCTGGCCTCGAAGGACGGGCGAACCGTTCAGCCGGGGGTCCGCTTCAACATCATCGCGCGGCGGACGCCCGAGGAGGCGTGGGGCGTGGTGCGGCGCGCGTGGGACAACGTGGACTGGGACGCCAAGGAGAAGGCGCCGCCGCGCGGGCGGGGCGACGCGGTGGGCTCGTTCCGGGTCACGGTCACCCGACAGACCAAGGTCGAGGATCTGATCGTCGAGGATCTGTGGGGCGGGTTCGGCACCCTGGGCAGTCAGGGCTCGCCGCTCGGCTTCGTGGGCAGCTACGAGCAGGCGGCTGAGCGCATCGACAAGTTCATCCGCCTGGGCGTGGGGGGCTTCGTCCTGTCGAGCACGCCGGCGCTGGAGGAGGCGTTCCACGTCGGTGAGGAGGTGCTGCCGCTCGTGCGCGGGGTGCGCGCGCCCGCACAGGTCGCGCAGGGCTGACGATGACCCGCGCGCCGACGAGGAGATGACATGAGCAGAGTGGAGCAGATCTGGTTCACCCGCTGTCCCGTGCCCACGGCGACGGGGCTGGCCTACAAGCTGGGCTGGCTGGACGAGGAGTTCAGGGACGACGGCATCGTCATCAGCACGCTGCAGGAAGTGGGCGGCGAGCTGGCGCGCCATCACTACGACCACGAGCTGCCGACGCTGATCCGCGAGGGCGGCAACCTCATGGCGCTGCCCGCGCGGGCTCATGGCGCGCCGACCCGGCTGGTCGGGCTGACGTGGATCGACGAGTGGCAGACGATCCTCGTCCGTCCGGGATCGGGCATCAGCGCGCCCGAGCACCTGAAGGGCAGGCGGCTCGCGCTGCCGGCCTTCCGGGCCGCGGATCTGGCCGAGAACCGCCGCGGGCGGAGCATCGCGCGGGGCATGAGCCTGGCCGGTTACAAGGGCGCGCTGGCGTCGGTGGGGCTCACCTTCGACGACGTCCGCTTCGTCGAGGTGGGCAGCCGCGGGCCGCGCGAGCTGCGCAGCAAGGGCTCGAACAACCTGATCGGCCAGTGGGAGGGCATAGAGCCCCTGATCAGGGGCGAGGTGGACGCGGTCTACGCCAAGGGCGCGGCGGCCGCGCACCTGGCGCGCCAGTATGGCGCCCAGGTGGGCATCGATCTCGACAAGCTGCCCGAGCGTCGCTTCCGCGTGAACAACGGCACGCCGCGGCCCATCACGGTCCACGAGGACTTCCTGGAGAATCACTTCGATCTGCTTGTGCGCTTCCTGTATCAGACGCTGCGGGCGGCGGAGTGGGCGGCGACGAACCTGGAGCGTCTGCGGAAGATCTTGCAGGAGGAGACGCGGACGGACGCCGAGTCGGTCAGCGCCGCCTACCGGGACGGGTTTCATCTGTCGCTGGCGCCGGATCTGTCACCTGAGCGGGTCGAGCTGTTTCGGCAGCAGAAGAACTTCCAGCTGGTGCACGGCTTCCTCGATCGCGACTTCGACTACGACGCTTGGGTAGACCACCGGCCGCTGGAGGCGGCACGCAGCGCGGCGGCCTATCGCGCGTCACGGAGCGAGGGCAGCTCGCGGCGCCGTGGCCGGCCGCCCGAGTTGGTGACGCCGCTGCCGGCCGCGGGCGGTCCGCCCAACTGATCATCGCGGCCCGGGCCGTCGGGCTGCGCCGCTGCGCACAGGGATGTTGCCACCTTGCTGGGGAGGCAGCAGCGACGCCGGCGGGAACGCGCGCGGGCGAGGCGCTCCACCCTGGCACGCTTCGTGCGATTGCTGCGGGGGCTTCATCGAAGCCGAATGGCCGAGGCCGCGTTCGACTCTCTCTCTCTCTCTCGTCAAGGAAGGACAAACACCATGGGCACACCCGCACTCGCTCCGGAAGTCACAGCGTTCGTCGAAAAGGTCAAGCAGGAAGCGTCGCTCGCGTTCGACGTGTTCCGCGAGACCGGCACCATCACCGCCAACGGCACCGTCGGTTTCACCGAGCGGGTGCCCGGTCACGACAAGCTGGTGTCGGTGCAATACCCGGGACCGTGGAACCGAGGCAAGGCGCTGGAGCCGAGCGTGCTCGGCCTGGACGGCACCGTGCACCTCGGCCAGGCCCGCGGCAACAAGTGGCTGAAGCTGTTCTCGCAGCACCCCGACATCACCACGATCTCGCACGTACACGCGCCACACCTGGCGGCCTGGGCGCAGACGCACCGGACCTTCCCCATCCACTACGTGCCGGCGCAGCGCAATCACCTGATCCGCGAGCTGCCCACGTACATCGATCGCCGCCAGGCGCAGGAAGACTTCATCCTCGACCAGCTCAGTCTGAACCCGCAGACCCCGGCTATCCTCGAGGCGAACGGCGGCTCGACCGTGTGGGGCAAGGAGGGCCTACGCAAGACGGCCGAGTTCATCCTGTTGCTGGAGGAGGGGGCCCGCGTACAGATCCTCGCCGAGTCGATCGGCGGCTCGCGCGACTATGGCCCGGGGGTGCTGGTGCAGCAGTGGAAGCGGCGCGAGCTCATCGGCAAGGCCAAGGAACTGGGCCTCTTGCCGACGACGCCGGCCGACGCCTGATCGCGCAGGGTCCGATCGCCGGCGCCGCGCGGTGCCGGCGATCGGGGAGGGCTTCGCCCATTGGGCGTCGCTTAGTGGTGTCGGTGCACGCCGATTATTGCTCACGGCTCGATCACCTCCGCAGATGTTCTGCCTCCCACAATTGAGGACACCCCCTAGACGATGCGGGCCGCGTCCTCGAACGTCAGGCGCGGGCCGCGCGGCGGCAGCGCTGCTCGATCACCGTAGCCCAGGTTGATCACCATCGTCGTCTTGGCGCCACCGTCGGGGAAGAACGCGCTGTCGACCTCCGCCTCGCGGAACCCCGACATGGGCCCTGCGTCGAGGCCCAGCGCCCGCGCGGCGAGGATGAGGAAGGCCGCCTGCAGCATGCTGTTGCGCTCGCCCGTCTGCTCGGCCAGGCCCGGTGTTTCGAGGAAGAGCTTCCGCGCGTCGTAGCCTGGAAACAGCTCGGGCAGGCGTTCGTAGAACCTCGGATCGTAGCCGACGATCGCCGTCAACGGGGCCGCCAGCATCTTCCTGCGATTCGAGGACGACAGCGCGGGTGCGAGACGATCCTTCGCGGCGGCCGAGCGCACGAAGACGTAGCGGCCCGGCTGGCTGTTGAACCCCGTGGGCGCCAGCTTCACCAGGTCGTAGAGGCGGCGCACCGTCTCTTCGCTGACGGGGCGATCGACGAACGCCTGGATCGATCGCGCCTCGATGAAGAGGCGAGCGAGCGCTTCACTGTCGAGGCTGATGGCCATTGGTGACTCATCGGCTCGCAACGCGTGTGCCAAGGAGACGGCGCATGAGCGCGCGCGCTGCTGCTGCGGCGGGCGCAGCGCTGTTGATGGGTCAGCAGTCCCTGTTTCAGTGGCAGCCCGGCGCGCCCGCGCGATCGCCGCGCAGGCGGCAGGCAGCGCGGATCGCCCTTGATTTCCGTCGCGCGCTTCACCCAACGGCGGCCGCCTAGTCACCGGCACGCTCCTTGCGATCGCCGCTGGGCCACATCCACTGGCCTGGCGCAAAACGGAGACCACAACTTGATCCGATCAGCTCGCACCCGAAGCTTCACGCTCGCATCGTCCACCTTTGCTCTGGTCTTCGGCATTGGTTCCACCGTCGGAGCGCAAGCTCCGGCCCCGACCGATTCGGGATCCCGGCCCGGCGAAACTGCGCCGCGAGCGAAGGCGGGCCCGGCGCGCGCTCCAGTGGCGCCGTCGGCGAGCGGCGACGAGCCCGCGCGGCCGCCCAAGGTCGCCCAGGCAAGCTCGGTGGCGGGCTCGGAAGCCCCAGCGGGGGCGTCCCAGGAGGACACGGGCGCGCCTACGCCCGCTGGCGCGCCGGCGAGCGAGCCACCGCCCGCGCCTTCCGACGACGCCGTCGCAGCGCCACCGCCGGCGTCGCCGCCCCCGCCTCCGCCCCCGCCCTCACCGCCTGCCCCGCCGGCAGCGGCCTCGCCGCCGCCCCCACCGGCCGGGTCCTCCGTGGACCCGCCCCCGCCCACCACACCGCCCCCGCAATCGCAGCAGCTGTCGTCGGTGGTGGTCACGGCACAGCGTCGCGAGGAGAAGGTGCAGGATGTCCCCATCGCGGTGACCGCGATCCAGGGCGACACGCTCGCGCACTCGAACGTCGTGAAGACCGCCAACGATGTCGTCCAGTACGTGCCGGGCGCGTCTGCGTCGGCCACCGACGGCCGCACCCGCCCGCGCTGGTTCCTGCGCGGCATCGGAACGAACGAGACGGCGGCTTCGACCGTTAGCCCCATCGGCATCTACAACGACGACGTCTACCTGAACAACGTCTATATCCAGGGCTTCCCGTTGTTCGATCTGGACCGCGTCGAGGTGCTGCCCGGGCCACAGGGCACGCTGTGGGGCAAGAACACCACCGGGGGCGCCATCCACTTCATCTCGAGGAAGCCGACGTTCGACGCCGACGGCTACGCCCAGGCGGGGTACGGCTCGTACCAGGAACAGACGTATCAGGGCGCGGTGGGCGGCGCCGTGCTGGGTGAGACCGTTGCGGCCAGGCTGTCATACTATCTGGAGGATCGGCAGGGCTGGGTCTACAACCAGGCCACGCAGCGGAAGGACGGCGCGGTGTTCGACAGCGCGGCGCGGGCCCAGGTGCTGATCTCCCCCGGTCACAACTTCGAGGCGCTGTTCACCGCGAAGCTGCGCCGGGAGGACGGCGACAAGTCGCCGTCCTTCTCCGTTCTCGATCCCACGCAGACGCTCAAGAACCCGCTCTATACCCCGGCCAGCCCGGGAAACGCCGCGATCGCCTCGGCCGGCCAGAACGAGGAGACCCTGGACTCGGACGGGGGCAGCTTGCGGCTCAACTGGTACGGCGCCGGCTACGGCCTCACGTCGATCAGCGCCTTCGATCGGGGCAAGCGCGTGCTCTTCAGCGGCTCGGCGATCGCCGTGGACATCGGTGACAGCCGCGCCTTCTCGTTCAGCCGGCAGTTCAGCGAGGAGGTTCGGTTGACCTCACCCACCGCGGATCGCATCAACTGGATCGCCGGCGTCTACCTGTTTCGCGAGAACCTGACCACGAACTCCGTCACCCGAAACAGCCCGGTGCCGGGCGCGTCGGGCTCCAGCCCCACCGGCAGCAGCCCGTTCGCGTTCAACTACACGGCGTACGACCAGATCACCACCAGCGTGGCGCCGTTCGCGAGCGCCACCGCGCGCATCATCGACAAGCTGTCGCTGACCGGTGGGCTGCGCTTCAGCTCGGAGAGGAAGACGTACGACCTCACCTACGTCGAGGCGCCAAGCAGCGCCTCCTACAACAGCAACGTGACCCAGTGGTGGCTGTCCGACGCGGTCACCTCGCTAAAGGACCCGCAGCTCTCTTCCGCCGCACACACGTGGAGCCGCCTCACCTACGACGGGACGCTGCAGTTCAAGGCCACGAAGGATCTCAACGCCTACCTGCACTACGCCCACGGCTTCCGCGCCGGCGGCTTCGTCGTCGCGCCCGACAACACCATCACCCAGCTCGATCCCGAGACGCTGAACGACACCGAGCTGGGCGTGAAGTCGCAATGGCTCGGGGGCAAGCTGACGGTGAACGCGGCGCTGTTCAACTACGCCTACAAGGACATCATCGTGGGCGTGCTGTTGCCGGTACCCGGCACCACGACCACCAAACAGATCCAGGAGAACGCCGCCACCGGGTACTCGCGGGGCGGCGATCTTCAGGTCGGCTACCTGCTCGGCTCGCGGCTGCGTGTGCAGGGCGCGCTCGAGGTCCTGCGCACGCGGTATAGCGACTACTCATCGACGGCCTCCGGGCAGACCATCGACGCCACCGGCAACCGCTTCACGCGCGCCCCCGCCTTCTCGACCACCCTCGACGTCGAGTACACCGCGCCGCTGCCGAACGGCGACGGCGTCGGCGCCGGCACGGACTGGAGCTACCGCAGCACCCAGTACTTCAACGCCGTCAACCAGACCGACCCCACGCTCTCGCAGACCGGCTACTTCCTGGGCAACGTGCGGCTTTTCTACCGCGTCGTGCGCGATCGGCTGGATGTGACGCTGTTCGCCCGCAACGTCACGAACACGGTGTACTCGGTGCTGTCCACCGGACCGTCCAATGGCGTGACCCGCCAGGTGTACGGCCTGCCGCGCGCGTTCGGGGCCTCGCTGTACCTGCACTTCTAGTCAAAGGACCGTGGGGCTCCTCGAGCCCGTGAACGTCTTCAGAAAGAAAGGATCATCATGAGCCAAGCCATCGCAAAGCCAGACACCCTCTGGTACACCCGCTGCAGCATCCCCACGCCGCTCGGCGTGGGGGCACAGCTCGGCTTCTACCGCGACGAGTTCGCCGCCGATGGCATCGCCATCAAGTCGCTGCAGGAGTCGCGCGATCCCGCCGAGACCGATTCGCACTTCGAGCACACGCTTCCGCACTCGTTCCGGCTAGGCGGCGCAGTGCCGCCCATCTGGGCGCGCGCCAAGGGGCAGGACACCCGCGTCATCGGTATCTCGTGGATTGACGAGTACCAGGCCATCCTGGCGCTGCCCGGGTCGGGCATCCGGGGAGCAGCGGACCTGCGCGGCCGCAAGCTGGCGCTGCCACAGCGTCGCGACCGGGCGGACAGCGTCGACGTAGCCCGCGCCTCTGCGCTGCGCGGTCTCCTGGTCGCGCTGGAGCTGGCAGGGCTCGGACAGAAGGACGCCGAGTGGGTGGACGTCCCCAACGACCGTTACCGGGACGGCCCGAACGTCGGCGCGCCCGATACGGCGGTTCGGCGCCGGCAAGCGCACAGCTACACCAGCGTCGCCCACGCGCTGGTGAAGGGCGAGGTCGACGCCATCTACGTCAAGGACGTGCGCGGCGCGCAGACGGCCCACTTGCTGGGCGCCCTGGTGGCGGTTGATCTGGGCGGTCACCCAGACCCCTACGTCCGCATCAACAATTGCACGCCGCGTCCGCTGACCATCAACGGCGCCTCGCTGCGCGAGTTCCCCGAGGTGGTCGATCGCTTCCTGCGTCGTGTGGTCGAGGTGGGCGCGTGGGCGCGCCAGCACCAGGCCGAGGCGCTGACGCAGATCGCGCGCGAGACGAACTGGACGGAGTCGTGGGTCAAGCTGGCCTACGGTGAGAACGCTCACGAGCACCTGGACGTGAACCTGGAGCCGGCGTCGATCAAGGGCCTCGCGACCTTCAAGGACTTCCTGTTCCAGCACGGCTTCCTGAAGCAGGACTTCGCGATCGCCGACTGGATCGATCCGCAGCCGCTCGGCCGCGTCAGGGCGGCCACAGAGGTGTCACCGCCGCGCGCGCCGGGGCGCACCAGCGCTAGCGGCGCCGGACAGCCGCGGCGGGTGGCCTGACATGGACCGGCAACGGCGTCGGGTGCTGACCTGGGTGGCGGGGGCGGCCGTGACGCCGTTGCTGGCACCTCGGCGCGCGGGAGCGGCGGGCGCGTCGCCCGCCGCGGTTCGCATAGCCGGCGGAGCCTCCAGCGCTCAAGGCCAGATCCGCCTCACGGGCCTGTCGCACGTGCTCGCCGAACAGGGCTGGCTGGAGGCGGAGCTGACGAAGCGCGGCGTGCGCCTGGAGTGGTTCACCACCGCCCACGCCGCCACCGGTCCGATGATCAACGACGGTTTCGCGAACGGCACGGTCGACTTCGCCGCCTACGGCGATCTGCCGTCCGCGATCCTGAACGCCAACGGGGTCGAGACGAAGCTGGTCGTGCCGCACGGCTTGGGGCAGGGGGATGCTTTCCTGGTGGTCCCCGCCGACTCGCCGGCCAAGACCATCGACGATCTGAAGGGCAAGCGGCTGGCCGTTCACCGGGGACGTCCCTGGGAGATCCCGCTGCTGCGTCTCCTGGCATCGCGCGGGCTGTCTTACGCGGACTTCAAGCTGTTCAACATCAACCCCCAGGCGGGCATGGCGGCGCTGTCGTCGAACCACGTCGATGCGCTGCTGACGATGACCGACGCTTACCTGCTCGAGGACAAGCATGTGGGCCGCATCATCTGGTCCACGAAGGATCTCCCCCTCGACTGGAAGACGCGCACCGAGCTGTGGGCGGCGAAGTCGTTCATCGACGCCTACCCCGAGGCCACGCAGGTTGTGGTTACTGCCTACGTCAAGGCGGCGTACTGGGCGTCGCAGGAACAGAATCGCGAGGCGGTGATCCACGTCGCCACCAGCAACGGCACGCCGGAGTCGGTGGTGCTACGCTCGTATCAGAACGACCACGTGCCCTGGAAGGACCGCTGGTCGCCGCTGTTCAACGATCTGCTCTATGACCACTATCGCACCACGGTCAGCTTCGCGCTCAAGCAAGATCTGATCAGGCGCCCGGTCGACGTGGACGCCTGGTTCGACAAGCGCTGGGTCGCCGCCGCGCTTCGCGAGCTTCACCTCGAGACCTACTGGCAGCCCGTGAACCGCAAACCCGCCTGAGCCCCACTCCATTGCGGCCTCCCGCCTCTTCTATGGCCCCCTCCGCCTCGGCCCAGCGTGGCGGCGAGGGCCTGCGCGGGCTGTGGCCGTTCCTGCGGCCGCGCGCGCCGCGGCTGGCCTTGGCGGTTGTTACGGCGGTGGCCGGGCAGGTGGTGCTGGGGCTGTCGCCGCTGGTGCAGAAGATCGTCCTCGACGACGCGATCGTCGCGCGTCGGCGCCCGCTCGGTCTCTGGCTCGCCGTCTTCCTGGGCGCGGGGGTGGTGGGCTTCGCCGCGCAGGTGGTGCGGCGGTTCACAGCGGCCCAGGTCAGTCTGGACCTGCAGCACGACCTGCGCCTGGCCATCCACCGCAAGCTCAACGCCCTCGATTCCGCGGGCCACGAGGGCCTGTCGGCCGGGGACGTGATGGCCAGGGCGGCGTCCGACGTGACGCTGATCCAGATGTTCGTGAACCAGTTGCCCTTGCTGGTGGCCAACGTGACCCTGCTGCTCGTGAGCGCCGGGGTGATGCTGGCGCTCTCGCCGCTGCTCAGCCTGGTGGTGCTGCTGTTCGTACCGCTGTTCCTGGGCTTGGCGGTGCGGTTCCGCGACCGGGTCTTCCCTTCCAGCTGGAACGACCAGCGACTGTTCGGCGCGGTCGCCGGCGTCGTGGACGAGGCGGTCGCGGGCGTGCGCGTCGTGAAGGCATTCGCGCAGGAGGCGCGCGAGCTGGCGCTGCTGGTGGAGCGGGCGCGCGAGCTGTTCCGGTCCCGCATGCGCACGGCGCGGCTCACGGCGCTGTACTCCGCCACCCTGCAGGCGTTGCCGACGCTGGCCCAGTTCGGCGTGCTGGCGTTCGGCGGCTGGTTGGCGCTGCGCGGCCGCATCACGCTGGGCGTCTTCCTGGCCTTCTCGAGCTACCTGGTTCAGCTCCTCGCGCCGGTGCGGCTCCTGTCCGGGGTGCTGGCCAACAGCCAGCAGGCGCGCGCCGGCGCCACACGCGTGCTCGAGCTCTTGAGCTTGCCCGTGAAGGTGCAAGACACGCCCGGCGCCCAGCCGCTCGCAACCTGTCGAGGCGAGATCGAGCTGAGCCATGTCACCTTCGGCTATCCGGGCCGCGAGCCGGTGCTTCGCGACGTGAGCTTGCGCGTGGCGCCGGGGGAGCGCCTGGGCGTCGTGGGCGCGTCTGGATCAGGCAAATCGACGCTGGCCTTGCTGATGGCGCGCTTCTACGACCCCGACCACGGGAGCGTTCGCATCGACGGCCGCGACGCGCGGTCGTACGTGCTTGACGACGTGCGGCGCAGCGTGGGGGTGGTGTTCGAGGACAGCTTCCTGTTCTCCGCCACCATCCGCGACAACATCTCCTTCGGCCAGCCCGAGGCCAGCCAGGGCGAGATCGAGGCGGTGGCGCGACTGACGCACGCCCACGACTTCATCCGTGCGCTGCCAAGGGGCTATGCCACGCGGGTGGGCGAGCGGGGCTACACGCTGTCGGGCGGCCAGCGGCAGCGGCTGGCGCTGGCGCGGGCTGCGCTGGCCGACCCCGAGATCTTGATCCTCGACGACGCGACCTCGGCCATCGACGCCCGCACCGAGGAGGCCATGCACGCTTCGTTCGATCAGGAGCTGGGCCCGCGAACGACCATCCTCATCGCGCACCGGCAGTCCACGCTGAGGCTGGCCTCGCGGGTGGTGTTGCTGGACGGCGGGCGCATCGCTGCCGAGGGCACGCACGAGGAGCTGCTGGCGACGTCGGGCCGCTACCGGGAGCTGCTGGCGGGGCCCGAGCTGGTGGACGATCCCGAGCTGACCCTGGTCCCGGCGGAAGCCGTGGACCAGCGCGCCTGGCCGGCCGAGGTGGCGCGCGAGGGCGCGGAGCGGGCGGCCAGCCTCGATGCCGCGGTCGACATCGTCGCCTCGAAGGCGGCCACGCGCGGTGGCGGCGGCGGTGGCGGCGGGCGCGATCTCGGCGGCGGCCGGGCCGCGTTCGTGGCCGCCACGCCCGAGCTGCTCGCGCGCGTGGCGGCGCTGCCGCCGTTGCGCGACGAGCCCGCGGTCGACGTGGCGGTCGCGGCCGCCCCCGACGAGGCGATCTCGCTTCGCCGCATGATCCGCGCCTTCCGGGGCGCGCTCCTCCTCGGCCTCGGCCTGGTGGTCATCGACACGGCCACCACGTTGTGCGGACCGCTGCTCACGGGCCGCGCCATCGATCAGGGCATCGTGGCTGGAGACAGGCGCGCGCTGGCGGTGCTGGCGGCGCTGTTCCTGGGCGCGCAGCTGGTCAGCTGGGCGAACGCCCGCGCCATGCAGTTGCAGACGTCGCGCACCGGCGAGAACCTGCTGCTGTCGCTGCGCGTGCGCATCTTCGCCCACCTGCAGCGCCTGTCGCTCGACTTCTACGATCGCGAGATGGGCGGTCGGATCATGACGCGCATGACGACGGACGTGGAGGCGTTCGCGCAGCTGCTGCAGCAGGGCCTGCTGACGGGTGTGGTCAGCGTGCTGGGCTGCGCGGGCGTCATGGCGGTGCTGTTCGCTCTGAACACGCGGCTGGCGGCGGCGGCGTTTGCCACCTTCCCGCCCCTGCTGCTTGGCACGGCGCTGTTTCGGCGCGCCTCGGCGCGCGCCTACCTGCGGGCCCGCGAGCGCATCTCGGCGCTCTACGCCGACCTGCAAGAGAGCCTGGCGGGCGTGCGCATCACGCAGGCGCTGGTGCAGCAGCGACGCGGGCACGAGCGGTTCGCGCTGCTGTCGCGCGGCTACCGCGACGCGCGCCTGGCGTCGATGGGCCTGCTCGCGCTCTATTTCCCATTCTTGCAGCTGCTGGCGGTGGTGGGTAAGGCGCTCACGCTGGGCACGGCCGGCGCGCTGATGGCGGGCGGCCGGCTGACCGCTGGAGTCCTCGTCGCGTTCTTGCTGTACCTGGATCAATTCTTCACGCCCTTGCAGCAGCTCTCGAACGTGTTCGATCAGTGGATCCAGGCCCGCGTGTCGCTGGGGCGGATCCGCGAGCTGCTCGCTACCCACAGCGACACGCCCGAGGTCGCGCACCCCGTCGTCCCCGGGCGGCTGCGGGGCGACGTGCGCTTCGAGGCCGTGCGCTTCGCTTACCGGAACGGGCCAGAGGCCTTGCGGGGGGTCGACCTCCACGTGCGGCCTGGCGAGGTGGTGGCGCTGGTTGGGACGACGGGAGCTGGCAAGTCGACCTTCGTGAAGTTGGCCGCGCGCTTCTACGACGCGACCGCCGGCCGGGTGTTGATCGACGACGTTCCCGTCGAGACGCTTTCGCTGCAGGCGTTTCGCGCTCAGCTCGGGTACGTGCCGCAGGAGGCCTTCCTGTTTTCGGGGACGGTTCGCAGCAACATTGCGTACGGCCGGCCCGAGGCGAGCGATCTCGACGTAGAGCGCGCCGCGCGCGCGGTGGGTGCGCACGAGCTCATCGCGTCGCTGCCGCAGGGCTACCTGACGCCCGTGACCCAGCGAGGCCGCTCGCTGTCGGCGGGGCAACGCCAGCTGCTGGCGCTGGCGCGCGCCGAGCTGGTGGACCCGTCGCTGTTGATCCTCGACGAGGCGACCTCGAACCTGGATCTGGCATCCGACGCGCGGGTGCGCCGGGCGATGCGGCTCCTGTCGCGGGGCCGCACCACGCTGTTGATCGCGCACCGCCTGCAGACCGCGCGTCCGGCCGACCGCATCGTGGTGCTCGAAGACGGCCGCGTCGCCGAAGCCGGTTCACACGACGAGTTGCTGCGGCGAAGCGGCCGCTACGCGGCGCTGTGGAACGCCTTCGCGTGTGCGCCGTCGGGGCCGATCGCGACGCGGAGCCTCGGCCTCGGGCCCTGAGCGTCGCCATTGACGCGCGGCCGTGGAAGCCAGGCCGCCTGTCGTCAGGCCTTGACGGCAGCCAGCCGCCCGCCGCCAGTCACGGAGGGCGCGCCGAGCGACGGCATCGACGGGTCGGGGGTGGCCGGCTGATCCAGCAGCAGGCCGAGGATCTCGCGCTCGATCTCCTGCAGCAGGGCAGACCCGCGCTCGCGCGAGTGCGGATAGGGAACCCGCACCTGGCGGCCGATGCGCCCCGGTTTGCCGTCCATCACGACCACCAGGTCGCTCAGGAACACCGCCTCGGCCACGTCGTGGGTCACCATGATCATCGTGCTGCGGCTGCGCATCCAGATGCGCTGCAGCTCCTGCTGCAGGCGGATGCGCGTGAGCGCGTCGAGCGCGCCGAACGGCTCGTCGAGCAGTAACACCTTGGGCTCGTTCACCAGCGCGCGGGCGATGGCGGCGCGCTGGGCCATGCCGCCCGAAAGTTGGTGCGGGTACGCGTGCTCGAAGCCCTGCAACCCCACCAGCGCGAGGTACTCCTCGACCAGATCCGCCTTTCGGGCGGCCGGTAGGGGACGCATGCGCAGGGCCAGCTCGACGTTCTTCTCCAGCGTCATCCAAGGCAGCAGGCGATGGTCCTGGAATACGATCCCCCGGTCCAGGCCCGGGGCCACGATCGGCGCCCCGTCCAGCGTGATGCGTCCGACATAGCCCGTGTCCAGGCCTTCCAGCAGGCGCAGCAGCGTCGACTTGCCGCACCCGCTCTGCCCCACGATGCTGATGAACTGACCAGCCGGGATGAAGAGATCGATGCTCTCCAGGACGGGCAAGACGCGACCGCCCAGGTCATAGCTCTTCGAGACCCCCTGGATGTGCAGGGCCCCCGCCTGTTCGCCGGCACGCGAGGCGCTCGCCGCTGGCGGGGGGAGGGACGACGACGGCACTTTCGCTTGTCTCATGGTGGCTGTCATTCTTCGTGTGAACGAGGCTTCTTGGTCAGGAGGCGTGACGCCAGCGCTGCGCGCGGCGCCCGAGCCGTGTCACGGCGACGTTCATCAGCGATCCCAGCACCGCGATCGACGCGATGGCCACGATGACCAGATCCATGCGCCCCGCCGCCTGCGCCAGGGCCATGAAGCCGCCCAGGCCCGAGGTGGCGCTGAACAGCAGCTCGCTGCCCACGCTGGCGATCCACGTGAATGCCAGCGCCTGCAGGACCCCCGTCACGATGAACGGCGCCGCAGAGGGCAGCAGGATCTGGCGGAAGGTGTCGCGCCGCCCGAGGACCAGCGCCCGCGCCAGCTCCAGGTGCGCGCGTTCGACCTGTCGCAGCCCGTCCGCGGTGGCCAGCGCGACGGGATAAAAGGCCGCCAGCGAGACGACGAGCAGCTTCGCGCCCGCGCCGTTCCCGAACCACAGGCCGATGAGCGGCACGAGGCCCATGAGCGGGACCTGGCGCAGCCCGTGATAGAGCGGGCCGAGCAGGCGATCCGCGGTCCGGGACAGGCCCAGCACGGCGCCGAACGCGACGCCTGCCACGCTGCCGACCAGCAGCCCGGTGAACGCCTCCCGCAAGGTGCTGAGCGCGTCGTAGCGCAGCTCGCCGCTGCGGGCGACCTCGAGGAAGCCCCCGGCGACGTCGCGTAGCGGGACGAAGGCGTACGCGCCGCCCGGGCCACGGCGCGAGGCCAGGTGCCACAGGCCGCCGAGCGCGAGCGGCAACGTAAATCCGAGGGCGATGCGGCGGCCCACGGTTCGTCCGGAGCGCGCCGCCGTCACGCCGTCCTCCAGGCGGCCAGTCGGCGCTCGAGGAGGCGCATCGAACGATCCAGCAGGAAGCCGAACGTGCCGGTCAAGAACACGCCCAGAAGCACCACGTCCTGCCTCATCGTTTGCCGGCCCATCTCCATCATCTGTCCCAGCCCAGACTCGGACGCGATGATCTCGGCGGCGACGAGCACGGTCCACGACCGTCCGAGCGCGATGCGGATGCCCGTCACCAGCGCGGGCAGCATGGCGGGGAGCAGGATGCAACGGACGAGCGCGGGTCCGCGCAGCCCGTAGACGCGGCCCACCTCGAGAAAGCCGCGCGGGATGCTCTTCACGCCGTCGGTGGCGGCCAGCGCGACCGGAAAGAACGACGCTTTGGCGACGACGACGATCTTGAAGGTCTCTTCGATCCCGAAGACCAGGATCAGCATGGGGATGAAAGCGATGGAGGGCACTTGCCGGATGGCATGGAACAACGGGCCGCACACCTCCTCGGCGGTGCGCGAGAGCCCCATCAGCAGCCCGAACACCAACCCGGCGCCAGCGCCGAACCCGAAGCCCAGCGCGAGGCGCACCGGGCTCTTGCTGAGGTGGTGCAGCAGCTGGCCGTTCGCTAGCAGCTCGCGCACGGTGCCGAAGATCTGCTCGGGGGACGCGAGCACCTGGCCGCCTGGCCGCGTGGGCCGTCGGGTGGCCCACGTCCAGGCTACCAGCAGCGCGAGTGGGCCGACCGCGAGGGCGCCCCGCTCCAGCAACCAGGTTTGTCGGGCATTTGCCATGCGGGGTCATTACAAAGCACCTGGCGTGCCACGGGGGCGGCGCCGCCGCCCGGCGGTGGATTCGCGGCGCTCGGGTTGCGTGTCCGGGGCGCGAGAGCTGCGGGCGCGACCCGCGGTGCTCGGGAATCAGCAGCCCTGCGCGCCTGCTGATCGGCTGGCCGCACCGGGGACCTGCTGGGTCGGTGTGCGTCGCGGGGAGGCGCGGGCACGGCAATTGCGTTGGAGCCGTCGTCAGGAGGAATGTCCATCTTGTCCAAGCTCGTCTCGCTGGTTCAATCGCTTCGCCTCGACGGCCGCTCGAGGCTCGCTGCTCGTCGAGGAACGCCGACGCCCGCGCGAGCGGTCTGGCTCGCTGCCCTTGCGCTCGCCCTGACCGCGGGCTTGGGCGCTTGCAACGAGAATGATCAGAGCTTCTTCGTCGACGGTGGAGCTCGGCCCGCGGCGGGCGGTGCGGGCGGCGGCTCCGCGGCCGGAGGGGCGGGGGGGACCTCCGCGGGAGGATCCGCTGGCGAGGGCGCTGGCGGTCCGGGCGGCGGCGGCGGAACGGCGGCCGGGGGAGCCGGGGGCAACGACGCTGGGGGCGCGACCTCGGTCGGTGGCGCGGCTGGAGCTGGCGGCGCGGGCGGCGGCGCGGCCGGCGCCGCTGGCGGAGCTGGCGGGATTTGACGGAGTCCTCGAGGTCCTCGTGAGCGTAACCCCGACCCACGCAACCATCGAAGGGTCCCTGCTGGATCAGGCGCAGGCGCTGCTTGGCGGCTGCTGCGCTGGGAACAGGCCGCACATCCCTCGAGGCCGGGAGACCGGCCGTGACGGTGGCACGATCCTTGGAAAAGGGACCGCAACGTGAATTTCGAACCGTCCACATCCATGTTGTCCCTGTCAAGCGCAGCGCTGGCGGCGCCGCTGAAGCCGGTCACCTTCGAGCCGCCAGCCACGGCGCAGGCGTTCGGGGGACCGATATGGTCGTCTGCGCCCGAGCCCAGTCGCCCGTTCGGACCGGTTTTGATCGTGCTGGCGTCGGCCGCCATTCACGTGCTGCTGGCCTCCTGGCTGTCGAGCGCGCGGGCCCACGAGGGTCGCGCGTTCAAGTTGCCCAGGCATGTGCGCATCACCGTGGCTCGGCCACCCTCGCCGCCGAAGCCCGTCGCGGTGCCGGTCGCGGTGGCGCCTCCGCCGAAGCCGCCTGTCGTTCCCGTGATCAGGAAGAAGCTGGCGCCAGTCTCGCCGTCCGAGCAACCGAAGCCCGAGACCCCAGCTCCCGAGCCTGTGCTCGCCACGACCGAGGCCACGGAACCCGGTGCGGTGATCGGCTCCGCGCAGGGATCGGTCGAGGGCACGGGCGTCGTCGGGGGCGTGAAGGGCGGGACCGGCGTGGCCGTCGTGCCTCCATCACCTCCTCCGGCGCCCATCATCCAGGCCCACGAGGGCGCCGGCTACCTGCGCAATCCCCGGCCGCCATATCCGGAGATCGCGCGGGCGCGGGGATGGGAAGGCGAGGTGTTGCTGAAGGTGCGGGTGGCGGCCTCGGGACGCGCCGAGGCAATGGCGATCAAGCGGTCAAGCGGGCGCCACTTGCTCGACGACGCCGCCGTCGAGGCCGTGAAGGGCTGGACCTTCGTCCCGGCCATGCAAGGTGGCGTCGCCGTGGCGGGCTGGGTCGACGTGCCGCTGCTGTTCAGGCTGCAGTGACGCGAATCGCCCCGCGCGGGGAGCGAGAACGTCGTACGAGATCGAGAACCAAGCAGGGAAGCAAAGGATCAACAACATCATGTCGGATGCACTTCTGGAATGGGTGGTCAAAGGCACGCTGTACCTGCTCGGTCTCGCCTCGGCGGCGACGTGGGCGGTGGTCGCGATCAAAGGTGGACAGTTCTGGCGCGCTGGCCGCCGCGATCGGGCCTTCTTTGCCAGCCTGGCGGGCCGCAAGGCACCCGGTACATTGCCGACCGTCGCGGAGGTGGCGAAGTACGAAGGCCCGGCGGCGAGACTCACGGAGGTCGGCGTGCGCGCGCTGGAGGAGGCGGCCGAAATCGGCGGCGATCGAGCGGGAGATCCAGCCGGCGTCAGGGTGGAGCGGCGAGAATACGTCGAGCGCGCGCTGCATGAGCAGGTAAACCGCCAGCGCCGGGCGTCCGAGACGGGGCTGGTCATCCTGGCCACCATCGCGACGACGACGCCCTTCGTCGGGCTGTTCGGCACGGTATGGGGCATCGTCCATGCCCTGCGCCGCATCGGCGCGTCGGGATCCGCCAGTCTCGAGGTCGTGGCGGCGCCCATCGGCGAGGCGCTGGTGGCAACCGGCATCGGCATCGCGGTCGCCGTGCCGGCCGTGCTGGCCTACAACGTCCTGGTACGCAAGCTGAAGGTCCAGCAGGGAGAGCTGGAGACGCAAGCGAGCACGCTGTTGAAGCTGGCGCTGCGTGCGCGCGGGAGCAGCGCGCCGGTCGAGCGGGCGGTGTCCTTCACGGCGGCGGCGCTCTGATGGCCATCTCGGCGCACAAGGACGGCGACGACGTGTTGAGCGAGATCAACGTGACCCCGCTGGTGGACGTGATGCTGGTGCTGATGGTCGTCTTCCTGGTCACCGCGCCGCTGCTGACGAACGCGGTCCGGGTCAACCTACCCAAGACCGCGGCGACGGCACCCCCCGAGGAGCGCAGGGCTCTGAGTGTGAGCGTGGACGCGCGCGGCAAAATCTACCTGGACAGCGCGGAGGTGCCGTTGCCGCGACTCGAAGACCAGCTGCGGGCCTTGAAGGGGCGCGAGCCGGCCGGTGGCCAGGAGCTGTCCGTGCACCTCAACGCCGACCAGGCCGTGAACTATGGCGTGATCGCGAAGGTCATGTCGGCCGTCGACCGGGCTGGTGTCAACCAGCTCTCCGTCCTGACGGTCGCCGAGTAATCTGTGGCCTAAAAACCGCCGCCAGCTCGATGTCAGCTCACGATGCGGCCGGCCAACGTGATCTCGCGGACGTCGATTCTGCCGTGGCTGGCGAACACCGCGAAGTCCGCTCCATCCTCGGTCACCACCTCGCGAACCTGATCCGAGAAGTGGCGACCGTCGCGCAGATCGACCGTGATCGTGCTCCGGCGTAGCACGGCCTCCTCCAAAACATCGATGAAATCGCAGGTGCCTAGTCGATGTCCCATGTCACGCTCCTGTTGGTCAACACGAACAGGATGACAAAGATGGATCCTCCGGCGGCGAAGGCAAGTGACGAGGCGCCGCGCGGACGCTACCAAAAAAAAGAGCTCGCACGCGCCAACGCGCTACTGACGCAGGTAGCACGCCAAGGGATAGATGTTGAGGCGCTTGATCTCGTCGCGGGCGAGGCCGGCAACGACGTTGGCTCCCGTGGGGCTGAGATGAGTGTTACCCCCCGAGTAGTACGCGCCCACAGCAGCTTGACCTTTCAGGCTGAAAGCAGCAAGGGCCTTTGCTGTCAGATCGATGACCGGAACATTGTTGGCCGCGCCCAGCTTCCTGATTGTCGCGGGAAGATCGACGCCGGCGTCGTTGACGAGCTGATTGGGCGACATCGTGGTGGCGTTCGTCCAGTTGTTGCGCGGGATTGGCGTTGCCAGCACCGGGATGGCCCCTGCGGCCTTCGTTTCCTTGATATAGGTGTTCATGTTCGCTTCGTAGGCCGCCTGCGGTGTGTTCTTGTCGTTGTGGGCGAATTCGATGAGGACCACGTCACCGGGCTTGAGCAGGGGTTTGACGACGGGCCACATCTTCGGGTCGTCGTAGAAGCTGTAGTAGGGGGCGTCCGTTCTGCACGGGGTCGTCGCGGCCGAGCATTCCGACAGCGCGCCGGAGTTGCCGTAGTTCGCCACGGAGATGCCGTAGCCGAAGAATTGCGGCAGCCACTGTCCCCATCCTGCGAGGTCAGGGCCCTCTTGGTCGCACCCGGTCGAATCGGTCACGATGTACATGACGATGTCATTCGCGGCCGCGGGTGCGTAGGCGATGGAATCGAGGGCGGGAGCGGAGCCGATGAAGTAGACGTCCAATCCATCGATCCCGTTCGTCGCCCCCATCCAGTCGGGTTGCCCTTCCGGTACGCGAACGTTGACCGTCATCGAATAGCGGAGCTTCTGACCGGCGGTGGTATCGACCTCGGCCAGCATCTCTCGCAGGTGCTCGGCCTGCACGACCGTTTTCCCCGCGACCGCGCCGCCGAGATTGAACGACACATCGTAGTTACCGGGGTCGCCACCGAAGTGGCAGGAAAGGCCGGTCGAATCGCTGGTGCACTTGGCGCGTGTTGCCGCGTCCGGCGTGGGGCCTTGACCGATGGTGGGGCAGACACCTGGGGTGATGACGGTGGTCCCTCCCGCACCCCCCGTCCCGATCGGGGTCCCGCCCGCGCCGGTCGCGGCGGCGCTCCCCCCGGAGCCACCTGCCTGGCCCAAGCCGCCGGTGGCGACCGCGCCGCCCGAGCCAGCTGCCCCACCCGTGGATGGCGCACCGCCCGAGCCCGGCACCCCGCCCGTGGATGCCGCGCCGCCCGAGCCAGACATCCCGCCGGTGGATGCCGCGCCGCCCGAGCCATTTCCCGTTCCCCCCGATCCGGCCGGTGGTGGGCTCTGACCTCCTTGCGACCCCTGGTTGGGATGGCCGCTCGATGAGCTGCATCCGAGTCCGAGGAAGAGGCCAGCGATCCCGGCGAACACGTGCGCACGACGATGGTTCATTTTGCGGTGACCTCGCGGGTTGTGAACGGGTTTGCGAAGCGTACATCGAATCGGCCGCAACGCGAGCCATGCGCGGCGGCGATTCGGTCGGCCGTTGGTCCGCGATTGGAGGTAAAAAGCAGCGCGATGCCATCCACCGTGTTGAGCCGCGTGACCGCCGATGACGTGGTGACCGACCCGTTCCCTCACATCGTGGTTCCAAATGCCCTGCCGCCGGAGCTCCTGTCGCGGCTCATGGCCGAGATGCCCACCTTCGAAACGGTCCGCACGGGTCGCGAGAACCTCCGCGGACGACTTCCCGGGAACACCAGGATCCACTACGTGGGCCAGGAATTGCTGGCGGACCCGAAGGTCACGACGGTCTGGAAGGAGTTCGTGTCGACGCACACCTCGCCAGAGTTCTTTGCGCAGCTCCTGCGCATCTTCGCCGATCGCATCCGTCGGCTGCATCCGGAATTGGAGGGGCGGTTCGGGCAGCTCCCTCGGATCAAGACCGGCATCAGGCACGTCGATGACTACACCCATTCGGATCTGCTCCTCGACGCGCTCCTGGTCTTCAACTCGCCGGTCGTCTCGCAACCGACGTCGGTCAGGCGCGCCCACCTGGATTCGCCACGCAAGTTGTTCACGGGGCTGCTCTATCTCCGCGATCCGGACGATCGGTCGGCCGGCGGCGATCTCGAGCTGTACACCTTCAAGGGCGGACGCGTCCGCGGATTCGATGGCCCGGAGATCGACGATACGTACGTTCGACACGCAAAGACGATCGCCTACGGTCACAACGTCCTCGTGCTGTTCCTCAACTCGATCAACTCCGTTCACGGCGTCACGGTGAGACATCCGACGCCGTTCCGGCGCTGCTTCGTCAGCTTGGTCGGCGAGCTGCGCGCGCCGCTCTTCGAGCTGTCGCCCTATCAGCAGCCGCGGCCCCTCAGGGCGCTGCGTCGCTTGAGGAGGCGTGGCGCCGCGTGGCTCCGGCGGCGGCTGCCCCCGGCGCGTGCCGCGCGCGCGTAGCTTCTCGTGCCGTCACGCCCGATCGAGTGCCGCGAGGTCGTGGATGAAGTCCGTCACCGACACGCGAGCGACCTGACTGGCGCGAAGCAGGTCGTCGCGGACCACGTGCCTCGTCGCGCGCAATCGCCGCGCTCGCTCGATCACCGCGCTGGCATCGGCGGCGGCGTCGACGACCGTCCACGCGGGCAGGCCGAGGCCCGAGACCAGACCCTCGACCTTGTATCCGTCGACGGACAGGGCCAGCGCCGGCGTCCCCACCATCGTGGCGAAGATGAAGGAGTGCAGGTGCTGGGTGACGACGATGTCGGCGGCCGCGTAGAGCGCCATCAGATCTCCGTGCGAGAAGTCGCCCTCGAGGAGGCGCGCTTCACCACCCGCCATCAGCTCGATGAATGCCAGCGCGCTCGGCCGCTCGTCCAGGTCGGGACCGACGGTCTGTGCCACGGCGAGCACGCAGTCGAGCTCGCCTGCCTGCAAGAGGTCACGCATCACCGCCGCTTGCAAGGCGAGCTTCTGGACGTCCGTGAAAGACGAGCCCGAGCCTCTCGTGGTCACCACGCCGAACCGGCGGCCCGCGAGTCCGTGTCGCGCGACCGTCTCGTCGATCTGGGGCGCCGACGGGGCGGGCAGGACGAAGACCGTGTCATGGTAGAGCCGCACGTCCCGCGCGCCCAGGGCGACTGCGGCCGCACGTGCCTTCGGATCCCGCAACGCCACCCGGTCGAACGAGCGGACGAGGTGGCGCAGCGCGACCCGGCCGACCGCCGAGCGGGGCGGGATCACCGAGGTCGGCATCGTCCAGGTGGTCTTGTGCAGGCGATGCGCGAGCCGGCAAGGGAGCATGATGAGATAGGGGTTGAACCACCAGCGAAGGGCCCCCGGGTCCGCGAGCAGATATCCGCCGCGGCTGACCACGAGGTCGGCCGCGCGAATCGCCGCGATCGACCGGCCCCACCCGAGCCAGTGCGGCGCGAGCTGCCACAGCAGCCCCAACCCGACCGCCCCGGCCTCCGCCAGACCTCCGCTTCGCGAGGTTCGAAGCAAGGGCGCCAGCACCTCGACCTCGGGATGCGAGGCCAGACTGTGACGGAACGCCGACCGAAGGGCCCCGCCTCTGGCCGCGCTGACGATGGATATCGACGCCCCCGGGAAGGCTTGCTTGATGATCGTGCAGGCGGCGTCGTTCAGGGCCGCGCTGCCCCGGTTGTCGTCGGGGTAGCAGTTGGTGATGACGACGGCTCTCATCGCGTATCCCGACTCAAGCCGGGGCGCAGGCCTCGAGCGTGATGACGATCGACTTCGAGGCCGGTTGGTTGCTGCCGTCGGCGACGTCGTTCACGGGCACGAGCACGTTGGTCTCGGGATAGTAGGCGGCGGCGCACCCCTTCGGGATCTCGTACGGGACCACCCGGAAGCGAGAGGCCCGCCGGCGCTCGGCGGCGAAGTGGCTGACGAGATCGACCCATTGGTCCTTGCGCAGGCCCCGCGCCTCGATGTCGGCGGCGTTCAGGAACACCACCCGGCGACCGCCAGAGATGCCCCGGTAGCGATCGTCCTCGCCGTAGATGGTGGTGTTGAATTGATCATGGCTGCGCAGTGTGGTCAGCAGCAGCTGTCCGTCGCCGAGTCGCCGCTCGGGGATGGCGTGCACAGTGAAGTGAGCCCGCTTCGACGGGGTGGTGAAGGTCCCCTCGCGTGGCCCGTTCGGCAAGTAGAACCCCCCGGGCTCGCGGACGCGGCGGTTGTACTGGGAGAAGCCGGGGACCACGTGCTCGATGTGCTCGCGGATGCGGTCGTAGTCGCCGGCCAGCCCCGGCCAATCCACGGCCGTGCGGCCGGCCAGCGTCGCGCGCGCCATGCCGGCGACGATGGCCGGCTCGCTCAGCAGGTGCTCGGACGCCGGCTCGAGCACGCCGCGCGACTGATGGATCACGCCGGTCGTGTCCTCGACCGTCACGAACTGCTCGCCGGTGGCCTGCATGTCGCGCTCGGTGCGCCCGAGACAGGGGAGAATCAGCGCCTCGTCCCCGGTGATCAGGTGACCCCGGTTCAGCTTGGTGGAGATCTGCACCGTGAGGCGGCACCGTGACAGGGCCTCGGAGGTGTAGTGCGTGTCGGGCGCCGCGCTGAGAAAATTGCCGCCGAGACCCACGAACACCTTCACCCGGCCCTCGTGCATGGCCTGGATCGTGCGCACGGCGTCGTGGCCGTGCTTGGGGGGCGGCGAGAAGTCGAACTCCTTCGCCAGCGCTTCGAGGAAAGCGTCGCTCATCTTCTCCCAGATGCCGACGGTGCGGTCGCCCTGGACGTTGCTGTGCCCGCGCACGGGGCAGAGCCCCGCGCCGCGCCGCCCGATCTGTCCGCGCAGGAGGGCGAAGTTGGCGATGCTCTGCACGTTGCCGACGCCGTTCTTGTGCTGGGTGATGCCCATCGCCCAGCAACAGATCATGCGCTCGGACGCCATCGCGATCTCCGCCGCCCGACGGATTGCATCCCGGGACACGCCGCTGTCGCCAACGATGCTCTCCCACGTCGTGGCCTCGAGATCGCTGCGGAAGGCGGCGAAGCCCTCCGTGTGCGTGCGGATGAAGTCGTGCGCGAGGACGGTGCCGCCGCGCCGTGCGTCCTCTTCGCACATCTCCTTCATGATGCCCTTCAACAATGCGACGTCCCCGTTCACGCGCACCGGCAGGAACAGGCACGCGATCGGCGTCCCCGCTCCCAGCAGGCCGAGCGGTTGTTGCGGGTTCTTGAACCGGATCATCCCCGACTCGGGTAGCGGGTTGACGCTGACGATCTTGCAGCCGTTCTTCGCCGCCTTCTGCAGCTCGGTCAGCATGCGCGGATGGCAGGTGCCCGGGTTCTGGCCGATGACGAAGATGCTGTCCGCGTGGGAGAAGTCCTCGAGCTTTACCGTCGCCTTGCCGACGCCGATCGCCTCGGTCAAGCCGAGGCCGCTCGATTCGTGGCACATGTTCGAGCAGTCGGGCAGGTTGTTGGTGCCGAACTGGCGAGCGAACAGACCGTACAGGAACGCCGCCTCGTTGCTGGCGCGCCCCGACGTGTAGAACGCCGCCTCGTCCGGTGACCCGAGCCCGTTCAGGTGGTGTGCGACGAGGGCGAATGCGGCGTTCCACGAGATCGGTTCGTAGCTGTCGCCGCCCCTGCGCCGCACCATCGGTTGGGTGATGCGGCCCTGTCGATCGAGCCAGAGATCGCTGCGGCCCAGCAGGTCCGTGACGGTATGGCTCGCGAAGAACTGCGGCGTCACCCGGGCCCTCGTCGCCTCGGACGCCACGGCCTTGGCGCCGTTCTCGCAGAACTCGGCCAGCTTCCGGTCGCCGTCGGGATCGGGCCAGGCGCAGCTCGGACAATCGAAGCCGTCCTTCTGGTTCAGCTTCGACAAGGTCCGCAGGGTGCGTGTCGTTCCCATGTCGCGGACGCCCCGGTGGACGGTCTCCCAGATCGACGTGAAGCCGGCGGCGGTCGTCTCGCGGCGGCCGGCGCGGGGCGCTTTCTCCTCGGGCGGGGGCTCGTCGCCCTTCACGCCTTGGGCGAGGTCGGCCCGCAACGCTCGCGGTCGCTCGTCGTCGGATTGCCCGGGCGCGCTGTTGAGATCTTTGTCGTCATCATGCCCTGCCACGACGGCTCCTCTTCGATGACCGGTTCGAGGTACACGAGACGGGGCCGCTGGTTCGGCGGCCCCGTCTCGTCTCTATGTTAAGGCCTCGACCTCCACGCAGGAATAGACGACGGATCAATGCCGGGACGGCGTCCCTGACGCGGTCGCCCTCCGAGGTAGCTCACCGACCACGCCGGAGGGGAGTACGTGCGAGATGGCGGCGCGTAGCTGGTCGCTCCAGCCCGCCACGACGTCGCCGTCGCCGCGCATCATCGCGTCGAAGCCGAGCTTAGCCACCTCCTCGGGCGATGGCTTCTTCTCCGTCCCCGCCTTCGTGGTCGTCATGTCGGGACGCTCGAAGAACTCCGCCTCGGTGGCCCCTGGCATCAAGCAGGTCACGGTGACGCCGCTGTCCCTCAGCTCCGCCCGCAGCGCGAACGAGAACGAATCCAGCAACGCCTTCGTGCCGTTGTGGACGGCCTGATACGTCCCCGGCATGAACCCCGCGCTCGACCCGGCGACGAGGATTCGCCCCTCTCCGCGCGCCTGCATGACGCGTACGATCTTCTGGATGAGGGCCAGCGTGCCGGTCACGTTCGTGTCGATGACCCGCCGGATGTCGTTGAAGTCCTGGTCGACGAACGCCCTGGCGAGGCCGCGGCAGGCGTTCGCGAGCAACGCCCCGACGGGTCGCCCGTTCACAGCGGCGTAGAGCCGATCGACCCCTTCCATCGTCGCCAGATCGACCTCGAGGGCGGTCACGGAGCCTCCGAAAGTGCGAAGCTCGTTGGCGGCCGGATGAATCGCCGCCTCGTCCGCGGCAATCAGCAGGTCGAATCCGTTCTGGACACAACGCTTGGCCAGCTCGAAACCGATGCCTGACGAGGCCCCGGTGACGACGGCGAGGGGGTTCGGGATGGTCATCGTGGTTTTGCTCCAGTGGAGCGACAGGGGAAACACACTGCAACCTCGATGCCTGGCCCGGTGGCGCGGTTCCAGCGGCTCCGTGGCGCGAGCTGTCGCCGCGAGGTAACGAGGCGCCGAGTGCCGTCACGGCCGTGAGCCAGCGTCGGCCCCGGGCGCCGTCCCGCCCCGGCCGACGAGGCGGTCGAGCACCGCGACGCACTCGACGTGTCGGGTCTGCGGGAACATGTCGAACGGCTGAACGGCGCGGACGACGTAACCGGCCGGGACGAGTCCCGCGAGATCGCGGGCCAGTGTCTCGGGATTGCAGGAGACGTAGACGATGGTCCGGGGCGCGAACGCCGTGAGCTGCGCGAGGAACGCGCCGTCGCAACCCTTGCGCGGGGGGTCGATGATGACGGCCACCTCGGAGGCGGGGACCGCCAGCTCGGCGAAGATGCGGGCCGAATCGGCGTGCAGGAAGCGGACGTTCGTGATGCCGTTGCGGGCGGCGTTCTCGCGGGCCGCCACGATGGCGCCGGCGCTGACCTCGACGCCGATGACCTCCGCGAAGCGCGCCGCCGACGCCAGGGCGAACAGGCCACTTCCGGAGTAAGTGTCGACCAGCACGGGCGCGCCCGCAGCGGCGGCCGACGAGGCGACGAGCTCGACCAAGCGCGGGAGCAGGAATGGGTTGTTCTGGAAGAACTCGCGCGCGAAGAACTCCAAGATCAGGTCCCCCACGCGCTCGGTGACCCGGGCGTCGGGATCGGTGGTGACGCCGGACGCCGCCTCGCGAACGAGGAACGTGGCGCCGCGCCGTCGCGCCGCCGCGCGGTCGGCGATCTCGGCGCGAAAGCCAGGCAGGCGCAGGTTGATGCCATCGGTCGCGAGTGGGCACCGCGCGACGTCGACGACCTCGTGCTTTCGACCGACCTTCAGAAAACCGATCGCTGGTGGGGCTTCCCCGCGCGGCTTCTCGTGGTGTGGTGTGATCTTGGAACGGTAGCCGTATTCGCGGGGTGAGCCCGCGCATGCCGCGACGTCCGCGGTCAAGCCCGAGCGCGCCAGGTGGTCGCGTACGAGCGCGGTCTTCCAGTCGAGTTGCCGCGCGTAGGGCAGGTGCTGCAACTGACAGCCCCCACAGACGCCGAACAGTGGGCACGAAGGGGCGATGCGCTCCGAGGCCGCGCGGAGCACCGCCCGGAGGTCGGCATCTGCCTCGCTTCCCGCCCGACGCCAGACGGTCACCTCGACGCGCTCGCCCGGGAGCGTGAACGGCACGCGCACCGTCAGGTCGCCCACCACGCCGACGCCCCGGCCACCGTCGTCGAGCGCCGTGATCTCCACCTCGAGAATGGTGCGGGGGGCGGGCGGTGGGCCGGGCATGGGGGGCGGCGGAGATTACGCGGTTCCCGTCGCCGCGGCGATCACCAGGGCAGCCGCTCGCCGTTCGCGTGCAGGAATTGCCCCGAGGTCGTCAGCGTCAGCTGGTCGATCCGCGCCAGCAGTAGCCGCGCCGCTTCGGCCGGCTCGACGCTGCCGCTGTGCGCGGTCATGTCGGTGCGGACGTACCCCGGGTGCAGGATCGCGACCGCGATACCCTTCGGCCGCAGGTCCACCGCCAGGGACACGCCGGCGGCGTTGAGCGCGGCCTTCGACATCCGGTAGCCGTAGTAGCCGCCCGAGCCGTTGTCCGCCATGGAGCCCATGCGGCTGGTGATGACAGCCACCTTCGACCCCTGACCAAGGTTGGGCAGGAGGGCGTGCGTGACACGGAGCGGCCCGACGGCGTTGACCGCGAGCTGTTCGTTGACGTCCTCGAGATCCAGTCGAGCTAGGCCGGACTCCCTGAGAATGCCCGCGTTCAAGATCAGGAGATCGAGGCGGGTGCCCTTGAGGCGTCGCGCCAGCTCGGCCACGCTCGCGTCCGACTTCACGTCGATGCCGGCCACCACCTCGGCGCCCAGGCGATCGAGCGCTTCGCTCGTGCCTCGGCAGACGGCGATGACGTCGTCGCCTCGCTTGCGCAAGAGCTGGCACAACGCCAACCCGATCCCGCGATTTGCTCCTGTGACGAGTGATTTCGGCATGAGGAACACATGACATTCGCGGCGCCCGTCGGCAACCGCGGAACGCGCAAAGTCGCCCACCGCGTACGCTTCGGGTACGATCGCCCGGCATGCAGCGAGCGCTCGCGTCGTTTCGGGACCACCTCTGCTCGGAGAAGCGCGCGTCGGAGAACACCGTTCGGGCCTATCTCCACGACGTGGAGGAGCTGGACACCTTCGCCCGCAAGCTGGTGGGCCGCGCCGTCACGCCATCGGAGCTCGACCCGATCGTGTGCCGCTCGTACCTGGCCTCGCTTCACGGCCGCAACGACGCAGTGACCATCGGCCGCAAGCTGTCGTCGCTTCGCGCGTTCTTCAGGTTCTTGTTGCGGCGGCGGCTGATCGCCGCGAGCCCGGTCGCGGCGCTGCGCGCGCCCAAGCGCGCCCGGCGCTTGCCGACGTTCCTGGGCAAGGACGACGTCACTCGCCTGCTCGACGGTGGTGGCGTCCCCGGGGGCAAGGGCGCCGACGAGTCGGCCCGCCACCGCGACGAGGCGTTGTTCGAGGTGATCTATGCCGCCGGGCTGCGGGTGTCGGAGGCGTGCAACCTGAACCTCGAGGACCTCTCGTCCGATCGCACGAGCGCCGAGGTGAAGGTCCGCCAGGGGAAGGGGCGGAAGGATCGCGTCGTTCCCATCGGGCGCAAGGCGCTGGCGGCGGTGGCCGCCTACCTCCCGCACCGCGCGACCTGGGTAGCCAAGGCGAAACGCGCCGACCGGGCCGCCCTGTTCGTCGCGGCGAATGGGCGCCGGCTCGGTCCCCGCACGGTGAGGCGGCTGCTGGCGAGCCGGGAGGTCGCGACCGGTGTGCGGCAGGCGTCGCCGCACGCCTTGCGGCACAGCTTCGCCACGCACCTGCTGGGGGAGGGAGCGGATCTGCGCGCCATTCAGGAGATGCTGGGCCATGCGAGCCTTCAGACCACTCAGCGCTATGCTCACGTCAACATCGATCACCTGATGGCCGTCTACGATAAGGCCCACCCCCGCTCGCGCGCCTGAGTCCCCCCCATGAAAGCACAACGCATCCGTTCCACCACCGTCCTGGCCGTGCGCCGGGGCGGCTCCGTCGTCATCGGCGGCGACGGTCAAGTCACGATGGGCAACACCGTCGTCAAGGGCACTGCCCGCAAGGTTCGGCGCCTGCACGACAACAAGGTGATCGCCGGGTTCGCGGGCTCGGCGGCCGACGGCCTCACCCTGTTCGAGAAGTTCGAGGCAAAGCTGAAGGACTCGAACGGCAACCTGCTGCGCGGCGCGGTCGAGCTGGCGAAGGACTGGCGGACCGATCGCTTGCTGCGGCGCCTCGAGGCCCTGCTGCTGGTCGCGGACAAGGAGCGCATCCTGCTGCTGTCCGGGACAGGCGACGTGATCGAACCCGACGGCGACGCCGCTTCTATCGGTTCGGGCGGTCCTTATGCGCTGGCGGCGGCGCGGGCGTTGCTGAGCGCGACCGACCTTCCGGCTCGTGCCGTCGTCGAGCGCGCCCTGACCATCGCGGGCGAGATCTGCATCTACACCAACACCACGCAAGTCATCGAGGAGCTGTGATGTCGTCCGCGACGGCCAGCCCGGCCGCTTCCAGGGCCCGGGTGGAATCCCTGACCCCTCGCGCGATCGTCGAGGAGCTGGATCGGTACATCGTCGGCCAGAAGGCCGCCAAGCGCGCGGTCGCCGTTGCCCTGCGCAACCGCTGGCGGCGCCAGCAGGTGCCGCCGCCAATGCGCGACGAGATCGCGCCAAAGAACATCATGCTGATCGGGCCCACCGGCGTGGGCAAGACGGAGATAGCGCGCCGTCTGGCGCGGCTCGCCGGCGCCCCGTTCGTGAAGGTCGAGGCGTCGAAGTTCACCGAGGTCGGCTACGTGGGGCGTGACGTCGATTCGATGGTCCGAGACCTAGCCGAGACCGCGGTGCAGATGTTGCGCGAGGAGGAACGGGAGCGTGTGCGCCCACATGCCCGCGAGAACGCCGAGGATCGTCTGCTCGACGTGTTGTTGCCGCCGGGCTCGGGCCCGCGCGCCCGGTCAGGGGCGGCGGCGGGCGGGACGGCCACGGCGATCCCCATGCCCGCGATCGGCGAATCGGACGCCTCGTCCGCGTCCTCGTCGCTGGCGTCTTCCGGATGGGCCGACGGCTCGGGCGCAACGCGCGAGAACCTGCGGCGCCTGCTGCGCGAAGGCAAGCTCGATGACCGAACGGTCGAGATCGATACGGCCGACTCGCCGCAGTCCGTGATCGACGTGTTCTCGGGCACAGGCATGGAGGAGATGGTCCTCAACCTCAAGGACATGCTGCCCCAGATGGGCCGCAAGACGAAGCGACGCCGGCTGTCCGTTCCGGAGGCGCTGGAGGCCCTGACCGAGGAGGAGGCGGCGAAGCTCATCGACGTCGACAAGCTCACGAAGGAGGCGATCCGGCGCGCCGAGGAGGCGGGCATCATCTTCATCGACGAGATCGACAAGGTCGCCGGCCGCGAGGGCGGCGGCCACGGCGGTCCGGACGTCTCGCGCGAGGGCGTGCAGCGGGATCTGCTCCCGATCGTCGAGGGCTCCACGGTGTCGACGAAGTACGGCCCGCTCAAGACCGACCACGTGCTGTTCATCGCGGCGGGAGCGTTTCACGTGTCGAAGCCGAAGGACCTGATCCCCGAGCTGCAGGGACGCTTCCCCATCCGCGTCGAGCTCGAGTCCCTGTCGGACGACGATCTGGTCCGCATCCTGACCGAGCCCGAGAACGCGCTCACGAAGCAGTACATCGCGCTCTTGGCCACGGAGAACGTGACCCTCGACATCCGCGCCGACGCCGTCACCGAGATCGCCCACATCGCGGCGCTGGTGAACGCGCGCATGGAGAACATCGGCGCCCGCCGCCTGCACACGATCATGGAGCGGGTCCTCGACGAGCTGGCGTTCGAGGCGCCCGGTCTCGGTACCGTGACGATCCCGATCACGGCCGCCTACGTTCGCGAGCGCCTGGACGGCGTGCTCAAGGACGAGGATCTCTCGCAGTACGTGCTCTGAGCGCCCCTGCGCTCCGGCGCGTCACTCCGCGAGGACGCCCGTCGGTCCCACGCGCGTCAGGCTGACGGCGCAGTCATCGATGAAGAGGTTGACCACGGCTGGCGTCAGGTTCACGCCCACGTTGACCGCGTTCCATTCGACCCAGGCGTTGGGGCTCATGGGGTGCCCCGCCACGTCGACGATCTGCTGCCCGTCGAGCCAGTAGGTGACGCGTCCGGTGGTGTCGGGCGCGTTGCGGTAGTAGGCCTCGAGCTGGAACCACGCCCCGACCGGCAGCACCACCCCCTGCACGTCGAGCGGAATGTTGCCGGCGCGGTGGTCGTAGAGTTGCAGCGTCATCTCGCCGCCTGGCGCGGTGTCGATGTCGAGGTCGTAGAGCTCGGTGTCGCTCGTGGGATCGTCGGCGAGGGTACGCATCCGAAACTTGAAGACGGTCCAGAACCCTCCCACGGTGACGGTCTCGGGTACGTAGTACCAGGCGCTGTAGTAGGCGGCGACCGGGAGGCCGCCGGCCAGCCGGAAGCCGGCGTTCTCCTGCGCGCCGCCCGGCCCGGCGTCGATCGTCAGCTTCGCGGAGTACGCCCCGTGGTGGGCGTGCTCGCTGGCGACGACGATGGTGTTCGGGGGCGCGGGAAAGGCGGTCGCCGCTCCACCCGGGACGCTGCTCCATTCGGAGAAGTCGTTCGTCTCGAAGCGCGCGTTCCACAGCACGTCTGACCCGACGTCGAGGCGCTGCCCGCAACCGACGGCGAGCAGCGCGAGCAGGAGCGGAGCAAGGACGCCCGTCGATCGCAGCCTGCGCGCCATCACAGCACCACCATGGATGCGATCGAGTCTAACCCGCCCCACGGATCGAGACGCCTTGCGGCGGCTACGGCATCTGATCGAAATCAACTCGCCAAATCGGCTCGACAGCATTTCCGGTCCCCTCTCCCACGAATGTGGGAGAGGGCCAGGGAGAGGGAACTGACCACGCAGAAAGACGCCATTGGACCGGGCCGCGACTGCCCTCTCCCTGTCCCTCTCCCGCAGGCGGGAGAGGGGAATGTTTTGTGTCATACGCCGTAGCGAATCAGAACGTGGCTACATGAGTTTGGCGCGGAGCCTGAGCCGTTCTAGAGCCCCGCCAGCGGGGCGGTCCCGTCGTCGCCGAACTTCGACACCGTGACGCCGACCGACGCCAGCAGCGAGATGAAGAGGTTCGAGACCTTGCCGTTGCTGAACTGGATGGCGCGACCTGGGTTGAACATCCCGCCCCCCTTGCCGGCCAGCACGATCGGCAGGTTCGTGTGGTTGTGCAGGTTGCCGTCCGTGATCTCGCTCGAGAAGAACACCGCGGAGTTGTCGAGCAATGTGCCGTCGGGCTCTTGAATGGCCTTCATCTTGGTCAACAGGTACGCGAGCTGGCTGACGATCCAGTTGTTCACGGTCGCGTAGTAGGCCAGCTTCGTCGGATCGCCGCCGTGGTGGGTGACACTGCCGTGGTAGTCGACGTTAACGTTCAGGAAGCTGTGGACGATGCTTGTGACCGTGTTCTCGTAATAGAACGTCAGCACCCGCGTCGCATCGCACTGCATGGCGAGCACCATGAGGTCGAGCAACTGGGTCACGTGCGCGCGGATGTCCGTCGGCGTCCCGGCGGCCGGCGGGGTCCCCGGCGCGCACATCCCCGCGCCGCCACCGCCCGCGGGTGGGTTGGCCTGGATCTGCTTCTCCAGCTCGGCGAGGCTCGTCAGGTACTGGTCCATCTTGGCCTTGTCCGCCGCGCTGGCCTTGCCCTCTATGGTCGTGATGTCCGCGGTGACGCTGTCGAGGACGCTCTTTCGGTACAGCGCCCGCTTGGCGGCAGCCTGATCAGTGGCGGCCCCCGAGCCCCCGGCGCCGCTCGCGACGCCTCCACCGAAGAGCCGGTTGAAGGCGTTGAGCGGGACGACCTCGAACGGCAGCGAGGTCGTCGAGTCCTTCCACGACACCACGTTCTTGTAGGCCGGCGAGAAGCCCGTCTCCGCGTTGGGGACCTCCTTCAAGACGTGGGTCGATAGCTCGATGGACGGAATCATGGTGAACTGTCCGAGGTAGTTGGCGGCGACCTGGTCGACGGAGATACTCTCGGTGACCCCCGGGTCGCTCATCGGGATCTTGTAGCAGGTGAGGAACGCGCCGATGCCACAGGTGTGGCCGCGCGGCCCGTTGGCGGAGGCGTTGCTCACGCCGAGCAGCACGCTGACGTCGCTCTTCAGCGGGGCGAGCGGCATCAGCGTCGGTGAGAGCGTGTACGTCGCGCCGGTGCCCGTCGGCGTCCAGGCGGTGGTGTTCACCCCGGCCGGGAACCCGAACGACACCAGCCGGCGCGGCGCCGGGACCCCGGCCGCGAGCGCTCGTTTGATGTTCGGCCCCATGATGTCCAGGATCGGGAGGCCGATCATGACCCCCGCGCCTCGGAGGAAGGTCCGCCTCGGGACGGACCAGGCGCCGGGCCTGTTAGCGCTCTTCGATCGGCTCATCACATTCCTCCCACGGCGACCGGTCGCCGCATGCGAAAGGTGTCACTGGCGATGGTCTGCATCACGAGGCTGCGGATGTTGTAGTTCGCCGAGGCGAAGGCGGTCTTCAGCTGGGCGAGCTGGCACTGGTCGGCGGCCACCGGATCGCGCCCGAGCGAGTAGGCGAACACCTTTTGCGTCGCGCAGCTCGAGATCGAATCCGCGCGCTGCTTGATGGCCGCAGCCAGCTGCAGCGCGCCGTCGAACTTGGTTCCGTCGGGGAGCTGGCCGGTGGCGTCGATGGCGGCGGCCCCGTCCGTGTCCCGCCAGGCCCCGATTCCGTCGAAGTGCTCGAGCGCGAAGCCGACGGGATCCATCAACGAGTGGCAGCCCGAGCACTGTGGGTTCGCGATGTGAGCCTCGAGCTGAGTCCGCAACGAGGAGCCGGGCGGCACCGTCGTCTGATCGAGCGGTGGCACGTTGTCGGGGGGCGGGGGCGGGGGCGTGCACAGCAGGTTGGCCAGCGCCCACTGTCCCCGCCTGACCACCGACGTTCGCGTCGGGAAGGAGGTCGTGGTGAGGATTGACGCCTGGGTCATCAAGCCGCCCCGCTGCGTACCGGCAAGGGACACCTTCTGGAACGCGGTCCCCGTGACCCCGGAGAGGCCGTAGTGCTTGGCCAGGCGGGCGTTGGCGTAGGTCCAGTTCGCGTCCACCGCGTCGAGGAAGCTGGCGGTGCCCAGGAAGAAGTCAGTCAGGAACAGGTTCGTCTCTTGCGTCATCGCCGCCGCCAGGTCGGCGTCGAACGAGGGGAACGCCGTCGCGAGGGGCGCGACGGTCGCCATCTTGTAGGTGCCGAACCACTGGCCACCCATGTTCGTGATCAACGTCGACGCCTTCGGGTCGGAGAGCATGCGGCTCGCCTGGGCTTGCAGGGCACCGAGATCTCCGAGCGAGCTCGCATCGGCGGCGGCCGCCAGGGCGTCGTCCGGCATGCTGGACCACAGGAAGTACGAGAGCCGGCTCGCGACCTCGTAGCTGTTCAGCAGCCGTGGCGAGGTCGCCGACGGATCGGGATCGAGCTCGGGCCGGAACATGAAGCTGGGCGACAGCAGGATCGCCTTGATGGCCAGGCCGATTCCCTGGTCGAACCCGTCGCCGTTGGCCTTCGCCAGCGGGACGAATGAGATCAACCGCGTCATTTCGGCGGGCGTGGCGGGCCGCCGCCATGCCTTGCGCGCGAACGCCGTCAACACCGTGGTCGCGCAAGCAGTGTCGCCGACCTTGGTGGAGTCGCAGGTAATGATCTTTCCCCGTGACGCGCTCCCCGCCGCCACGGCCGCGGTTGCCAGCGCGTCGGCGGCCCCCTCGAGATCCTGGAAGAGCAACGGGCTCGTCGCCAGGACGTCGGCGTTGTTGTCGAAGTTGCCGCCGCCGGTGTCCGTGGGGAATCCGCTCGCGGGGCCGGTGGTGTCGCCCAGCAGGTCGCGAACCGTGTTGTTGAATTCGAGGTCGTTCAGGCGATGAATCGTCACGCGCCCCGGATCCACCGAGTTGCAGGCCGCGGTGGTTCCGCCCGAGCCCGCGCCTGGGATCGTGTTGGCGCCGCCCGACCCGCCGGTCGCGCCACCCTGCGACGTCCCCCCCGAGCCCGACAGTGACCCGCTCCCGCCGCCGGAGCCTCCCGACCCGGGCGACGCTCCCCCCCCAGGGCTCGGTGCTCCGGATCCGGCGGAGCCACCCGTCAGGACCGACCCGGGACTGCCGACGCACGCAGCGCAGAAGGCGACACCTACGCCCAAAAACGACATCGCTCGCAGGCGACGCCCCGACGAGCAGCGAACTGGGTAAATGGTCGACCTCATCTTGTCCTCCGCACGGCGAGACGTGCATGCGCTCAAGGGCGGCATGCCCTCCGAGCTTCAAGAATTGTCAGGGCCGGAACAAATAAGAACCGGTCAAAAAACAACGCGGGCCATCGGCGCGCGGGCCGCCGGCGCTCAAGGACTTGAACCCCGCGAGCTCAGCGCACGCGCCTTCATGGCTCGGTCGCGGAACGGCCCGGATGGATAGAGTCTGATATAGCGGGCACCGAGGTCCCCAGCGTCTGGATCGTGGTGGACGGTCGCGGCCTCGATGGCGATCGCCAGCGCCTCCTCGGCGAGCGCACCGCCGGGATGCTCCCCGAGGTAGCGGATCGCGAGCGAGCGGGCGCCCACAGGGTCACCCTCCACCCGCAGCGCGCGCATCGCCTGGGAAACGGCCGAGGTGTCCTCTCCCGCGCGGGCCACGAGCGCGCGTTTCGGTCGCGCGAGGCCGGTCGATGCACCGTGCTTCTCTCGGGGGTCCTGCCCTCCGCCCGCTCCGAGGTCGAGCTCCATGTCAGCCGATCCAACGCTGCCAACACCGGCGCCAGCGATCGAGGAAGGCGGGCGGGACGACGCGTCGGATGCGCCCGAGGCGCGCGGCAGCAGGGCCACCCGCGCGGGACCCTGCTGCGCCCGCTTCGGGGCCAACGCCTGGTCTTGGGCGGGGGCCACGTGCCGATACGCCTTCTCGATCCACGCCGTCCAGTGTCCGAACGCCGCGCTGGCGATCGCCGCGCAGCCGAGCACCGCCACCAGGATCGCGGGCCGCAGCAGGAACGGGACCCGATGCGAAGCGGGGCGTCCGAGCGCCAGCAGGACGCGCTGCTTTCGACCCGCCATGACCCGGGTCGGCTCCGCGGCGCGGAGCAACTGTACGCCCCAGTCGGTGTCCCGCGCCGCCTCATCCTCCAGCAACCGGACAGGGACCTCAACGTCGGCCCGAGGACCCTTCACAGCGCCACCACCTGTTTCGTTCATGCTAGTCATTGCCTTCGTGAGCCCAGCGTCCGGCAGGGGCACGATGGGATTAGGGTTTCAAGGGGCCAGACCTTCACGAGAAGGGTGCTCTTTTCGGGTGCGGGGGTCATTTTGCCACGGGCTCCTGGTCGGCCTGCAACCCATGGCTCTTCCGATATTTCGCGGCGAGGGCGAAGAATTCCTTGCGGGCGTGATGAAGGCGGGTCCACACCGTGTTGAGGGGCACACCCTGGATTCGCGCGATCTCCTCGCCGGAGAGGCCTTCCACCTCGAAGAGCACGAAGGCCGCGCGCCGGTTGTCGGACGGCATCTTCGCCAGCACCGCGTACAGGACCCGCTGCCTCTCCTTCTGCTCGAGGGCGGCGGCCGGGCTGCTGCCGGCGTGGGCCAGGCTGTCGGGATCATCGACGCGCAGCTTGGTGAAGATGTTCTTGACCCAGGTTCGCCGACGAAAGTCCCGCACCTGGCGCCGGGTGATGCGGTAGAGCCAGCCGGCGACGTTCTGTCCGTCGAAGGCGCCGAGGCGCCGTCGCACCACGAGGAACACCTCCTGGAGGATGTCGTCGCGATCGGCCTCGATCCCGCCGAGGGCCCGGATCCAGCGGGCGACATCTTCGAACCAGGCGTCGTAGATCGCGCGAAAGTCCGCTCGGGGTACACCTAGACGCGATTCGTGTCCGTCGCTCACGGGAGACCGCTGTTCCCCGGTCGGCGGACTTGACGGGGACACCCCGAGTGGCACGGAGGTCCAAGGGGGAGCGCGGCGCGAAACCTTCATGCAAAGATCATTGTCGCAGACTTCGGGACCGGGCCGAAAGTCGCGCCGATTCGATCGGTGTTCGGTTATGTTGGCGCCGTGCTCGAATGGGTCCACAGGGGCACCCGGGTCGCAGCCCTCTGCGCTGGACTGACGGTGCTGATGGGTGGCCGGCCCGGGGACGCCGCCGGTCAAATCAGTCCGGGCAAGGTCGATGAAAAGCCAATCGGCGCCGGCACCGAGGCCGCCAATCCCGCGAGCGGCGATTCGCCCGCGGAGCCGCCCGGCGAGGCGGTTCACCCTGGAATTGTTGGGCCGAGCACCTGCCCCCAGCCCGCGGCCGTGTGGGCGGAGCTGCGAACCTTGATGCCGCTCGACCGGCTGGACGCACTATTTGGCCAGCAGGGAAGCGGCGGGCGGGCGCGGGTGGAGATCTTCGATCTCGGTATCCCGTACCGGATCGTCGCTGCCGGCCGGGTACGAGAGTACCGAGACGAGGCCCGCGATTGCGCCGCCCGCGCGCGCGTCGCCGCGGTGTTCGTGGCCCTGGCGATCGATCTGGCGGAGGCGTCGACGGCGAAGGCAGCCGCGCCGGACGTTGCGCGTCCGCTCCCCCCTCCTGCTGCACCGCTCCCGGTGTCCGCAGCCTCGGCGCAGGCGGCCGCCAGCGCCGCGCCGGAGGCGGTCGTGGGTCGCGCCGCCGCGGTCCGACTTCAGCTCGGAGCGACCGTGGACGCCAGCACCGACTCCGGGAACAGGGTGGCCGAGCCTGGCCTCGCCTTGCGGGTCTCCGTGGGCCGCGGGCGCTGGACGTTCGCCGGGGGGGCAAGCGCGCTCTTGCCCGTCGACGTCGAGGTGGGGGGGGTTCGGCTCCGCCAGTATCGTGCTCCGGCCGACGCGGGAGCCCGGCTCGTCTTGTCCGGCGCGCGGAGACTCGAGCCCTATGTCGAGCTCGGCGTCGGGGCCACCGTGATCTCCGAGCGGGGCGTCGAGCTGGCGAGCGCGCAGACCCGGACCACGGTGGAGCTGGGGGTTCGGGGGGCCTTCGGCGTCTCCCTGGAGACGGCCTCCCGGTTCGCCCCCTTCTTCGCGATCCATGCCCAGGTGATCCCTGCGCCTCCGACAATCTTCGCCCTCCCCCGCAGGGATGTCGGCCGCACCCCGCTCTTGTGGCTGGGATTGACGGCAGGGGCCTCCCTCGACGTGATGTGAAGGCCAGGGGGCCCGGAAAGCCACCAAAACGAGGGCTCGTGGGCGGCTGTCGGGGAGGCGCCCCGGTGGCAATTCGCCGTCCGGCGGGTTATCTAACGGCGCCTACGAATGGGACATTCTCCTTCAGGCTCCCACGCCTCCGGATCGGGGGCGGGCCCGGGCTCGCTCGTGCGGTTGCCGCCCGCCGGCGGGCGTTTCTCCCCGTCCGAGATCTTCCGGGGTCGAAACGTGTTCATCCTCGGCAGCACCGGGTTCGTGGGCAAGGTGCTGCTCAGCATGTTGCTGCACAGATTTCCCGACATCGGGCGCGTCTATGTCATGGTCCGGCGCGGCTCCGGCACCAGCAGCGAGGCGCGGTTCTGGGCCAGCGTCGTCACGTCCCCGGCGTTCGACTCGTTGCGGGCGAAGTACGGGGGCCCCGAGGGGCTCGCCGCCTTCTTGAAGGAAAGGATCGCGGTCGTCGACGGCGACATCTCGGTCGCCAACCTCGGTCTGCCCGAGGAGGAGGCCGAGCGGGTGGCGAAGGACATCGATGTCCTCATCAACTCGTCCGGGCGGGTCACCTTCAATCCACCGCTCGAATCCGCGCTGCGCACGAACGTCGAGGGCACGAAGAACGTGCTCGCGTTCGCCCGGCGCATGCGGCGGCCGGCGCTGCTGCACACGAGCACCTGCTTCGTCGCCGGCAACCGGTCGGGCGAGGTGTGGGAGGACGAGGAGCTGATCGGCTACTACCCGCGGCACGCGGAGCTGCCCGGCACGAAGTTCTCAGTCGAGCAGGAGATGGCGGACAGCGAGCGCATCGCCGCCGCCATCCGCGGCGAGGCCGACGACGCGCAGGTCCTGGCCCGGCTGCGCGAGAAGGCGCGCCAACGCCTGCGCGCGGAGAGCCGCAACCCCGACGACGAGGGGGCGCTGCGGCTGGCGGTCGCCCGCGAGCGGAAGGAGTGGATCCGGTCCGAGGCCACCCGGCGCGGCGTGGAGCGCGCCCAGCAGTGGGGCTGGCCCAACATCTACACCTACACGAAGAGCATGGGCGATCAGCTGGTCGCGCGCGAGCCCAACATGTTCCGCTCGATCGTGCGCCCGGCGATCGTCGAGAGCGCCGTGGCGTATCCGTTCCCGGGCTGGAACGAAGGCTTCACCACCTCCGCGCCGCTCGTGTATCTCGCCTTGAAGGGCCAGAACGTGCTGCCGGTGTCCGACAAGCTGATCCTGGACATCGTCCCGGTGGACCACGTCTGCGCGGGGATGTTGATGGTGGCGGCGTCGCTGATCGTCGAGCAGCCAAAGCTCGTTCACCAACTCGCGAGCGGGGACCTGAACCCGGGGCGCATCTCGCGGATCGTGACCCTGACCGGTCTCTACAAGCGCAAACGCTTTCAGGACAAGCAGACGGGGAACCGCTTCATCAACGAGCTGGCCGCGCGCATGGAGTTCCGGCCCGTGACGCCCGACGACTACGACAGGACGTCCATCCCGCTCGTCAACCGCGTTGCCAGGCGAACGTCGAAGGCGCTCGGGCGGGTGCAGCCGAGCTGGGGCGGGGGCCGGCTCACCGAGCTCGTCGATCGCGGGAAGAAGGCGCTCGACGAGGTGGTGCGCATCAGCGACGAGGCGGCGGAGAACATCGAGCTGTTCCGGCCCTTCATCCTCGAGAACGCCTACGTGCTGCGCGCCGACAACATCCGCGCGCTCCGCGACCGCATGCCCGAGGCCGACAAGCAGCTGCTGCGCTGGGGGCCGGAGGAGCTCGACTGGTACGACTACTGGATGAACATCCACTTCCCCGGATTGCAGAAGTGGGTGCTGCCCGAGCTGGACTCGACGTACGCGCCGAAGCCGAAGCAGGTCTACGGGTACCACGACCTGCTGGAGCTGTTCGACACCACCACCAAGCTGCACGCGACGCGAACGGCGCTGCGCATCGAGCGGGGCAAGCGCGAGGACATCTACAAGTACGCCGAGCTGCAGGAGCTCGCCACCCGGGTGGGCGCGTTCCTGGTCGGCCAGGGCGCGGCGGCGGGCGACCGCGTGCTGTTGTTCGCGAAGAACGGCCCCGAGTGGAGCATGGCCTACTTCGGCATCCTCAAGCTCGGCGCCACGGCCGTCCCCGTCGCGAACGACTCGACGGTGGCGGAGCTCGTCAACGTCGCGCGCGCCTCGGGCGCGACCGGGATCCTGATCGGCGACGACCTCCACGAGAAGCGCAGCAACCTGGCACGGGCGCTGCGCGAGGCGAACCTGACCACGCGCATCTGGCCGCTGGCGCAGGCGTTCGAGATCATCGACGAACAGCTCGAGCGCGAGCGCGCGGCGTCGCTGCTGACGAAGGTCAACCCGGACACCATGGCGACGTTGATCTTCACGTCGGGGACGACGGGCAAGCCCAAGGGCGTGATGCTGACCCACCGGAACTTCACGTTCATGGTGGCGGAGCTGTCGAAGATCTTCGAGTTCGGCGTCAACGACGGGATGCTGTCGGTGCTTCCGCTGCACCACACCTTCGAGTTCGCGACCGGCCTGCTGGTGCCGCTGGCGCGTGGCGCCCAGATCACCTACCTCTCCGAGCTGACCGGCGAGGCGATCGCGAGCGCGCTGAAGAAGGGCCACGTCACGTCCATCGTGGGCGTGCCGGCGCTGTGGGATCTCCTGCGGCGTCGGGTGCTGCAGCGGTTCTCGGACAAGTCGCCCGTGCTGGAGGCGGCCATGAAGGGCCTGATGGCCGCGAACTACGAGCTGCGGTCGCGCACCGGGATGGACCTCGGGATGCTGTTCTTCTTGCCGGTGCACGAGAACTTTGGCGGCCGGATCCGCTACCTCATCAGCGGTGGCTCGGCGCTGCCCCAGGAGGTCCTGAAGAGCTTCGTGGGGATGGGCTTCGACTTCTTCGAGGGCTACGGGCTCACCGAGACGGCGCCGGTGCTGTCGGTCACGTCGCCGAAGAAGCAGGCGCGGCTCGGGTCGGTTGGTGAACCGCTGCCGGGCGTGGAGGTGAAGATCCACGAGCCGGACGCGGCGACGGGCGTGGGGGAGGTCATCGCGCGGGGGCGCAACGTGATGGCGGGCTACTGGGAGGACGAGGCGGCGACGGCGGCGGCCATCCGCGATGGCTGGTTCCACACCGGGGACCTGGGTCGGTTCGACGGGGACGGCAACCTCTACATCGTCGGTCGCTCGAAGGACATCATCGTCGACACGAACGGCAAGAACGTCTACCCCGACGAGATCGAAGACCTCTATCGGGGGTCGCCCCATATCAAGGAGATCTCGGTGGTCGGCGTGCCCGACGGGGCCGGCGAGCATGTCACCGCGGCGATCGCGCCTCACTATGACTTCGACCCGGCGCTGTCGCGGGAGGACGTGCACAAGAAGATCGAGGAGCACCTGCGCAAGGTGTCGGCGGACTTGCCGTTCTGGAAGCGCATCAAGACGACGCACATCTGGGACGGTGAGCTGCCCAAGACGGCCACGCGCAAGGTGAAGCGGCGCGAGGTCGTGGCCGAGATCCTGCGCCTCAAGCGCTCGGAGGGTGAAGGCGCGCTGGTGGCGGCGGCCTCGCCGGAGGAGGCGGGCATCGGCTGGCTGCTCGACATCGTGGCGCAGGTCAGCGGCAAGTCGCGCGGCGAGCTGCACGCGGGCAGCCGCCTCGACGCGCTCGGGTTCGACAGCCTGATGTACACCGAGCTCGGGGCCGCGCTGGAAGCAGCCGGGATCAACATCCCCGAGACGACCGACTTCACCGGCGTGAGCAACGTGCGCGAGCTGCATCGCCTCGTGCGCGGCGCGGGCGCGGGCGGGGTCGTCGGCCCGCGTCCTGGCTCGGCCGCGAAGGAGGCGACCGCGCGCGCGGACGAGGACCTGTACGTCCCGGGTCCGGTCGCCCGCGCCGGCAAGCGCGGGTTGGGGATCGCCCAGCGCTTCTTCTACAAGCGCGTGCTCGCCTCGGACGTCCAGGGCAGCGGACACATTCCGCTACACACCAACTTCATCGTGGCGGCGAATCACTGCTCGCACCTCGACATGGGCCTCATCAAGGTGGCCCTCGGCGACGCGGGGCGCGAGATCACGTCGATGGCGGCGGCGGACTACTTCTTCCGTAACCGCTACCGCCGGGCCTACTTCACGAACTTCACGAACCTGGTGCCCATGGAGCGGGCCGGATCGATCCGCAAGTCGATGGACACCGCCGAACAGGTGTTGCGACAAGGCAAGAGCATGGTCGTGTTTCCCGAGGGCACGCGGTCGGTGGACGGGCGGATGGCGGATTTCCTGCCCAGCCTCGGGTACCTGGCCCTGCGCTCGGGGGTGGGGCTGCTGCCCGCCTACATCGACGGGACCTTCGAGTCGCTGCCCAAGGGGGCGGCGCTTCCCCGCTCGCGGCATGTCTCGGTGGCGTTCGGTCCATTCCTGGGCATCGACGCGCTCCGGGAGCTCACCGCGGGCCTCCCGCACCAGGAGGGGTGGCGCCTCATCGCCGCGCTGGTCCAGCGGATCGTCGAGAACCTGCGCGACGGCGTCACGATTCGCCTGGATCTGGCGGCGGCGCGGGCCGGCTGGGACGGCAAGCGTCTCGCGCCCGCGGCCGAACAGCGCGCGGCGGGCGCGCGCAAACCGAAGCTGATCTCGGTGCGCTGAGATGGCCGAAAACCTTCCCACGCCTGAACCCGCAATCGAGACCACCCTGGTGGCGCGCGCTCCGGCGCCGCCGCTGATCCTGGTGACGGGGGCGTCGGGCTTCCTCGGCGGGCACCTCGTGCGCGAGCTGCTGGCGCGCGGGCAGGGTCGCGTCCGGGCGATGCAGTCGAGCCCGCCGCCCGCCTGGCTCACCGACCTCGGCGTCGAGGTCGTGCGCGGGTCGGTGACCTCGCCCGACGACGTGGCGCGCGCGCTGCGCGGTGTCGAGCGGGTCTATCACCTGGCGGGTCAGGTCTCGATGAAGCCGGCGGACGCGCACCGCATGTACCACCTGCACGTCGATGGCACCCGCATCCTGTGCCGCGCCGCCGCCGAGGCGGGCGTGGGGCGCGTGGTGCTGTCGTCGACGAGCGGGACCATCGCGGTGTCGAAGCGCGCCGACGCGGGCCTCGACGAGAGCTCACCCGCGCCGGTCGAGCTGATCGCCCGCTGGCCGTACTACGCGAGCAAGCTGTATCAGGAAGAGGCCGCGCGCCGCGCTTGCGGTGACAAGGTGCAGCTCGTGATCCTGAACCCCAGCCTGCTGCTCGGGCCGGGTGACGATCGCCTGAGCTCGACGCGCACGGTGTTGCAGTTCCTGGGGCGAGAGATCGCCATGACCCCGCCGGGCGGCCTGAACTTCGTGGACGTGCGCGACGTCGCCGCCGCCTTCATCGCGGCGATGGAGCGCGGCACGCCGGGCGAGCGCTACCTGCTCGGCGGCATGAACTGGACCTTCGCCGAATACTTCGGACGTCTCGAGCGGTTGACGAAGGTCGCGGGGCCACGGCTCCGCGGTCGCGGCAACCTCACGCTGTGGGCCGCGCACGCGCAGGCTGCCCTCTACCGTCAGTGGGGCAAGAGCCCTCCGGTCGAGCCGGCGGCCGTCGACATGGCGTCGCACTACTGGTACTTCGACAGCGCCAAGGCGGCCCGCGAGCTCGGCTTCCTGGCCCGGGACGCCACCGACACGCTCTTCGACACCGTCCGTTACATCCGCGAAAATTTCCTCGGTGGACACGCCGCGCTATCGCGCGCCGGCTAGTGCCTACGAGGGGACCTCGGGCCTCGGGGCGAGCAGGAGTGTGTCGAACCGCCCCGGCCGCGCATGGTACGAGCCTCGAAAGGCCTCGGGCGTCTTGTTTCGGGTCGCGCGCGTCGTCCACCGCCAGAACAAGATGCCGGTGGCCGCTTTGAAGCGCTGACAGATCGGACCGGCGCAGAGCGCGTGCCGTCCGCGCTATCCGGAAAATCATTGCGGGAACTTCGACAATGAACAATGAATTTGAGAGCCCGTCTTCTCGAGCCCAATGACGGTCAATTCATTGAATTTCGTCTGCGTTCCGTCGGATGTTTTGTTCATACCGACCGATACGGCCGTCGGAGCCGTGTCGGATGGACGCGCGGCCCGCGAGGCCGCTGGCTTCCGGCTCGGTCGATTGGCAGCTCCCCTGACGGCAGCGCATTGGGTCCGTCCGTGAGTTACCAAGTGGGTACCTGAATCGAGGCGTGTACCCGTCGCGTGACCCTGGCGCGTTCGCCGGTCTCGGGTTCTCCCCATGTGGCGGGCTGGGCAAGGCGGCTTGCAAAGTGCAGCAAAATGCTCGCGAGGCTCGGAGACAAACAGCCGACGTAGGTGTGTCGGCAGCTTGTTTGTAGACCTCCCCAGGACCAAGCGGAGCCACCATGGCGCACAGATCTTCACTGAATCAATACGGAAGAACCGCGGAGTCGAGGGCCAAAGCTCGTCATTGTAAGGCTGGCGTCACGGCGCGGTATCGGCGGCCGGGGAGAGTGATCGTGTTACCGGGGTGGGGGTGCCGCCGCCATCGTGGCCGTTTCCGGAATCGTCTAGTCATCAACGTTCGACTCCGTCGAGCATGAGCTCGCCGGATTCCATTATTGGCCCGATCTTTAGCGCGCCCCGGGATCCGAAAGGTCTTGCGGCTCAACGTCGATCCTCGAAGCCATCTCACACGCGCAGGAGAGACGAACGCATGAACCCCACGGCAACTCGCACACCCGGCCACCAATTCGGCGTAACATTTCTTGAGCGCGTACTCAGGCGCGGGGGCGGCGGGGTCATCGCGCTCGTGCTCTCGCTGGGCGCCTGCGGGCGTGGAACCGATCCCGCGGCGGGGAACGTCACCAAGGTGGAGGGCGCCGTCGTGACCGGCACGACGCCCGTCCTGACCATCTCGCCTGGCGCGACCAACTTCACGGCCCAAGGCGCCGCAATCGTCGTGGATCCGAACCTCACCTTGACCATCTCCGATGGGTCGGATCTCCCTGGCGTGCAGGTCTCGATCTCGACGGGCTTCGTGAGCGGCCAGGACGTCCTCGCGTTCACACCGCAGGCGGGGGTGACGGGGTCATGGTCGGCCGCGACGGGGGTCCTCACGCTCAGCGGGACGGTGTCGGTCGCCTCGTACCAGACGGTCCTCCGCTCCGTCACTTACAACAATACCGCGGGGGCAGCGCCCAATACCCAGGCGCGCGTGGTCACGTTCTCCATCGGGGCCGGGAGCCTCTCGTTTGGCGGCCACTACTACGAGTTCGTCTCCACCGGATTGAACTGGACCAACGCGAGGGCCGCCGCCGAGTTGAAGACCTATTACGGCCTGAAGGGCTATCTGGCCACGATCACCAGCGCGGCCGAGAACACCTTCCTCAATTCCAAGTTCACCTCGACGGGATGGATTGGCGCGAGCGACGCCGCCGTCGAGGGCCAATGGCGCTGGGTGACCGGACCCGACACCGGAACCCTGTTCTGGTTGAACGGTACGACTCAAACATACTCTTCCTGGGCGGGCGGCGAGCCGAACAACGCGGGCGGCGAAAACTACGCGCAGTTTTACGTCGGCGGCCTTTGGAATGATCTGAATGGCTCCCAGGGACTGGCGTACGTCGTCGAGTACGGCGGCACGGCCGGCGACCCCTCCCCTCAGGTCTCTGGCCCCAAGAGCCTGACCGTCTCGAGCCTCCCCAACTACACCATCACTGCCTCCGCGGGAGCGAATGGCACCATCTCACCGACGGGTGTGAACTCCTTCCAGCAGGGACAGTCGCAGGCCTTTACCATCACCCCGAACGCGAACTACACCGTCGCCGGCGTCCTGGTCGATGGAGCCTCGGTGGGGGCGGTGACCACCTACACGTTCACCAACGTCACCGCGAATCACACCATTGCGGTGACCTTCGCGGCACCCGTGATCGCCGTGTCGGCCGGCAACAATCAGAACGCCGCCACCGGGGCGGCGTTCGCCATCGGGCTGGCCGTGCTGGTGACTGACAGCGGCGGCGCCCCGCTCTCGGGAAGATCCGTCGTGTTCGCGGCTCCCGGCGCGGGCGCCTCGGCGACACTCGGCGCGCCGACAACCACGAACGCGTCTGGGATCGCCAGCGTCACCGCTACCGCCAACGCCACGGCTGGTAGCTACACCGTCACCGCGACCGTCAGCGGGACCTCCGCGTCGACCAACTTCACACTGCGCAACCTCGGCGCGCCGAGCACGATCACGGTGGTCACCGGCGGCAGCCAGGTCGCCGTCGTGCAAGGCGACTTCGGGATGCCCCTCGTGGCGGTGGTACGTGACAGCACCGCGTTCGCCCTGCCGAACATCACGGTCACGTTCGCGGCACCAGCGGCGGGCGGCGCCTCCGCGGGGCTGAGCGCGACGTCCGTCACCACGAACGCCTCCGGGCTGGCGAGCATCACCGCCACGGCCAATACCATCGCCGGGAGCTACAACGTGACGGCCTCGGCACCGGCAGTCAGTGCCCGCGCCACGTTCGCGCTCACCAACCTCGCGGGCGCCGCGGCGACCATCACGCTCACGAGCGGTGGCGTCCAGACGGCGACCGTGGGCGCGGCGTTCGGCTCACCCATCGTGGCGCGCGTGACCGACGCGTTCGGGAACCCGGTCCTGGGCGCCACCGTCACCTTCGCCGCGCCAGCGAGCGGCGCCTCGGGCACTCTCGGCATGCCGACGCCCACCACCAACGCCCTCGGCCTTGCCCAGACCATCGTCGCAGCCAACACGGCCGCGGGCAGCTACACCGTGTCGGCCTCGATCGCGCTCGGGGGCAGCGGCACGGCCAGCGCCAGCGCGACCCTCACCAACACGGCCGGGCCCCCCGCCATGCTCACGATCACCGCCGGGGGCGGACAGATCGCGCTGACCGGGGCGGCGTTCGCTTCCCCACTCAGCGTCCGGGTTGTCGATGGCAGCGGGAACCCCGTGGTTGCGGCGGCCGTCGCCTTCACGGCGACGGCCTCTCCCGGCACGGGTGCGTCGGCCACGCTCTCCAGCGCCACCGTCGCAACCAACTCGTCCGGACTGGCTACCGTGCTCGCCACGGCCAATGCGAGCGCGGGCACCTACACCGTGGCGGCATCGGTCGCCGGGGCCCCCGCGGTCTCCTTCGGGTTGACCAACCAGCTCCCGCTGGCTCTGAGCCCGGCCGAGGCGGCCGTGGCCCCGCGCGGGTCCGTCACCTTCGTCGCGACCGGGGGTAGCGGGACCGGTTATGTCTTCGCCGTGCAGACCGCTCCCTCTGGCGGCGACATCAACGCCTCGACGGGCGTCTATACCGCGGGCGCGGTCGCCCTCGTGAGCGACATCATCACGGTCACGGACAGTCAGAGCCACATCGCTACCGCCACCATCAGCGTGGGCGCCGCGCTCGCGCTGGCGTCGAATCTCGGCAAGGTGCCACCGCGGGGTGGGGCGGTGTTCACGACGACGGGGGGCAGCAAGACCGGGCTCACCTTCACGATCGTGGCCAACCACTCGAGCGGCACAATCGACGCGAACGGGAACTATGTGGCCGGCGAGAACGACAACGAGACCGACATCGTCCTGGTGACCGACTCGCTCGGCAACAGCGCGACGGCGACCATCGATGTCGGCCCGGGCGTCACCCTGGCAGCCAGCGCCACCAACACACCGCCGCGCGGCGCGCTGTCGTTCGCCGCCTCGGGTGGCTCCGCCAACTTCACCTACGGGCTCGGCGCCAACCCGTCCGGGGCCACGATCGACTCCGCCTCCGGCGCCTACGTCGCGGGCAGCGTGTTCCATGTGATCGACGTGGTGACGGCGACCGATGACCTCGGCAACACCGCCAGCGTGAACATCGCCGTGGGCGATGGCGTCAGCGTCAACCCCGACTCACCGTCGATCCCTCCCCTCGGCACCATCACCCTGTCCGCGAGCGGCGGCAGCGGCACGGGATACCGGTTCGCCCTCGGCGGAAGCGCCTCGGGCGTCATCGCGAACCCCGCGAGCGGCGTGTACATGGCGGGGGCAACGGGCAATACCAGCGATCTCGTGACGGTCACCGACTCGCTCGGCAACACCGGAACCACCAGCGTCTCGGTCGGCGGCGGCATTCATGTCAGCCCCTCGTCTCTGACGACACCACCTCGTGGCTCGCAAGCGTTCAGCGCAAGCGGCGGCAGCGGCTTGGGCTATGCCTTCACGCTGCCGAGCCACGCCTCGGGGGGCATGATCACCGCCGGCGGCGGCTACACGGCGGGCGCAACCGGCTCGACGATGGACGAGCTCTCGGTCGTCGATTCGCTCGGCAACCAGGCCACGGTCGCGATCACCGTGGGGAAGGGCGTGGCCGTCGCTCCGACCGCCGTCACCCTGGCGCCGCTCGGTCAGCAGACGATCACGGTCTTGGGGGGGAGTGGCAATGGATACACGTTTGTGCTCTCGTCCAACCACTCGGGAGGGGCCATCGATTCGCTGACCGGCGAGTACACCGCTGGCGCGACGGGGGCCGAGGTCGATGTAGTCACCGCCCGCGATGACCTCGGGAATACCGCCACCGCCACCATCACGGTGACCGCGGCGCTCACGGTCACGGCCGATACCCTGTCGGCGGCGCCGCGGGCGAGCCTCGCCGTCAACGTCACGGGTGGCGCCCCCGGCTACGCCTTCTCCATCTCGGGCAACGGCTCGGGTGGCAGCATCGATCCGAGCTCAGGCGCGTATACCGCAGGGGCCAAACCCGACAGCACAGACGTCATCAGCATAGAGGACCGCAACGGGGCGATCACGAACGTGATCGTCAACGTTGGTCCGGGCGTGGGGATCGTCCCGGACCAGCCGAGCGTTCCGCCCCGCGGCACGGTGGCCTTCGGCGGCGTCAACGGGAGCGGCACCGGATACGTCTTCACTCTCGAAGACAACAAATCGGGGGGCTCCATCGTCGCCTTGACCGGCGCGTACACCGCCGGCCCCACGGGCGATGTCGCGGATCTCGTCACCGTCACCGACTCGCTCGGCAACACCAACTCCGTGTCGGTCGCCGTGGGTGGACGCCTGGTGCTCGGGCCCGCCAACCCCTTCGTCGCTCCACGCGAGAGCCTCGCGCTGGTTGCGGTGGCGGGCAGCGGCGCCGGCTATGTCTTCGCGTTCGAGACCAACGCCTCGCAGGGAACCGTCAATGCGACGACAGGGGCGTACGTCGCGGGTGCCGTTCCGAACGCCGCCGACGTCCTCACGCTGACCGACTCGCTCGGCAACACCGCCATCACGACCATCAACGTCGGACCTGGTTTGACGGTCGTGCCCGACTCGGCCAGCACGGCCCCGCACGGCACCATCTCTCTGAAGAGCCGCGCCGGCAGTGGCACCGGATACCGCTTCGCCCTCATCACCAACGCCTCCATGGGCAGTGTCAGCGCGAGCGGCGTCTACAACGCTGGGGCCGTCGGTGACGCCGTCGACGTCGTGACCGTGACCGACTCGCTCGGCAACACCGACACCGTCACCATCAACGTCGGTCGGGGGTTGATCGTGACGGCGGCCGCGCGGCTCGTCCCCCCCCGTGGCACCACGACGTTCACCGCTGTCGGAGGGGTTGGCGGGGGCTACACCTTCACCGTCCGCTCCAATGGCTCGGGGGGAAACATCGTGAGCACCACGGGCGTTTACACGGCGGGTGACGCGGCCAACTCGACCGACGTGATCGAGGTGTCCGACCCCTTCGGGAGCAGGACGACGCTGACGATCATGGTCGGCCCCGGCATCACCATCACGCCCGCCGCCCTGTCGGCTCCGCCGCGCGGCACGCTGGCCCTGGTGGCCGCGGGAGGGAGTGGCAACGGATACCGCTACAAGTTCACCGCGAACGCCTCCGGCGGCACGCTCGACGGCGCCACCGGCATGTACACGGCCGGCAGCACCACCGACGTGCTGGACGCCATCGAGGTGAGCGACTCGCTCGGCAACGCCGCGAGCGCCACCATCGCGGTCGGCGGCGCCCTGACCGTGAACGCCGCGCTGCCGATGGTGGCTCCGCATGAAGGCGTGCTCCTCACCGCCGCCGGTGGCAGCGGGAAGGGTTTCAGCTTCGCGCTCACCACGAACGCCTCGGGGGGCACCGTCGATCCGACCACTGGCCAGTACACCGCCGGCACGATCGGGAATGTTGGCGACATCGTCACCGTGACCGACTCCCTCGGTAACACGGCTCACGTCACCGTGGCGGTCGGGGACGGACTCCACGTCGCGCCTTCCACGGTGGCGGCGGCGCCACTCGCGCAGCTGACCTTCACGGCGAGCGGTGGCAGCGGCGAGGGGTACGGCTTCACGCTGGCTGGAAACGACTCCCATGGGGCCATTGATCCCGTCACGGGGGCCTACACCGCGGGCGCGCTCGGCGGCGGCACCGACGTCGTCACGGTCACCGACTCCCTCGGCAACACCGCCACCGTCGACATCCATGTCAGCGCGGCCCTGTCAACGGCGGCCGCGATCCTCACGTCGCCGCCGCACGGCACCGTGGCCATCACGGTCACGGGCGGAGCGCCCATGCTGAGCTACACGCTCACCACCAACGCGTCCGGCGGCAGCATCAATCCTGCCACGGGCGCCTATACGGCCGGCTCGCAGGGCTCCACCACCGATCTCGTGACGGTGCGCGACGCCAACAACGCCACGGTGACCATCACCGTCCGGATCGGCCCCGGGCTCAGCGTCGCGGCGGTCACCGGGTCGGTGCGGACGGGGCAGACCATGCTCCTCTCCGCGACTGGCGGCAGCGGCTCGGGACTGCGGTGGACCATCGCCAGTGCCGGCTCGGGCGGCACTGTCGATCCGACAACGGGGGCCTATACCGCCGGCCCACACGCCGGCACGGACGTGGTCCGGGTGGTGGACTCGCTCGGCAACACCGCCGAGCTCAGCATCCCGGTGACGCTGGCGAGCGCATCCCATGCGGCCAATATCCGGGGCGGAGCAGGTGCGTGCACGGTGGCGGAGCCGGGAGCGGGGAGCGGCTGCGCCGGCGGGCACATCGCGGGGTTCGTGCTGGCCGTGTTCGGGCTGTTGCTGGCCAACCGGCGGCGGCGCCGGCGCGGATCCGCCGGCCCGAGCGGCCCTGGCCGCTCGGGCGGTCCGCGGTGGGTGCGCCGGTTGTGGTCCATCCTGATCGTCGGCGGCGTCCTGGGGCTCGTGACGTCGTCGCCCGCGCGCGCCCAGAGCGCGGGGTTCGCGCTCGACCAGTTCAACCCGTCCCAGCGCGGCAGCGAGTGGTTCGTGCTCGATTCGCTCGACATCCACGGCAATCTTCGGCCCGCGGTCGGGGTGTCGAGCTCCTGGTCCTACCGGCCCCTCGTGCTCACCAGCCCCGACGGCAGCTACCGGATGTCGGTGATGACGAACCAGGAGATTACCCACGTCGGTGGCAGCGTGGTGATGTGGAGCCGAGTACGGTTCGGCGTCGATATTCCCGTCCAGATCTTCGGAGACGGCAACAACACCACCATCGATGGCGTCACCTATATGGGGCCCGCCAGCAGCTCGAGCCTCGGCGACATCCGCCTCAACGCGACGTTGCGAGTGTTCGGCGACCGCGGGGGGCCACTGACAGGAGCGGTGGCGCTGACCGGCTTCCTTCCCAGCGGCGATACCGCTTCGTACGCAGGTGACAGCGGCGCCGGGGTGGCTCCGTCCGCGCTCCTGGCGGGGCAGTCCGGGCTCATCGTTTATGCCGCCCAGGTCGGAGGCACCGTTCGTCGCCGGACCGCCTTCGCCGACACTTCGGTCGGCAGTGACCTGTTCCTCAGCGCCGCCGCCGGCGTCCGCCTGGCCCGGGAGCGGCTACTCATCGGTCCCGAGCTGTTCGGACGTTCGGTGCTCGTCGGCGGCGCGTTCCTCGATGCGCGCGCCACGCCCATCGAGGCGATGCTGGGCGCCCACTACACGATCCTCGCCGACTGGCGGGCCAGCGCGGGCATCGCGACTGGCCTCAGCGGCGGCATTGGAAACCCGACCTTGCGCGGCCTCCTCGCCTTCGAATGGGCCCCGGGCGTCCGCTCGTCTGACCGCGACAATGACGGCATCGTCGATGCCACCGACGCGTGCCCGGACACCCCCGGCCTTGCCGCCAGCGACGTGAAGGCCAACGGTTGCCCGGCCGCGCCCCCGCCGGCCGCACCACTCGACCGCGATGGCGATGGCATCGCCGACGCCACGGACGCCTGTCCAGAGGTTGCGGGTGTCGCCGCGAGCGACGCGAAGGCCAATGGCTGCCCGCCCCCGCCGCCTGACCGCGATGGCGACACCATCGCCGACAATGACGACGCTTGCCCCGACGTTGCGGGCGTCGCCGCGAGCGACGCGAAGGCCAACGGCTGTCCGCCCGACCGCGACCGCGACGGCATCGCCGACGCCATCGACGCGTGTCCCGAGGTCGCGGGAATCGCCAGCGCTGAACCCGCCACGAACGGGTGCCCCGATCCCGATCGCGATCACGATGGGGTCGCCAACACCGAGGACGCCTGCCCCGACGATGCCGGTCCATCCAGCCCAGATGCGAAGCGAAACGGTTGCCCCAAGGCGTTCGTGGCGGCCGGGCAGATCAAGATCCTCGATCAGGTCAAGTTCCGCACCAACAGCGCCACCATCTCGAGCCGCGGCCCGGGCAATCAGGCCAGCGAGGAGACGTTGATGGCCGTTCGCCAGATCCTGATCGACAACGTCGACGTGAAGAACGTCCTCGTCGAAGGTCATACCGACAGCGTGGGCAGTGCCGCCGACAACCGCAGGCTCAGCGCCGGGCGCGCCAGCGCGGTCGTGAAGTGGCTGGTCGTCCATGGCATCGCCGCCGAGCGCCTCAGCAGCGCCGGCGTGGGTTCCGACAACCCCATTGACGCCAACGACACCGCGACGGGACGCCGAAACAACCGACGCGTCGAGTTCCACATCCTTCCCCCCGAAGACGGTCACGTCTCGGCCCAGTGAGGCGGGGCCGGAGCCGGGTCAGAAGCGCACACGCAGGACGCTCGGCACCACCTCGAAGAACGCTGGCAGAAAGCCCGGCGTCTCACCGTCGAGCTCGACGGGGATGCGCGCGGTCGCCTCGGCGGGGGTGACCCGCAACGTGTGAACGGGGGTGGCGTGCACCTCCTTCATCGTGAGGTGCGTTCCCGCGAACAGGCGGGGCATGTTTCCCAGCGTCTGGAGCTTGCCCAGGTCGCCGACCGTGACGAAAGACAGGACGCCGTCATCGAGCGTCGCGTCGGGACAGATCTTCATCCCACCGCCGAAGTACCGGCCGTTGCCCACCGCGCCCAGCATCATCGTGCGGCGGATCGGCGGCCCCCCGTCGAGCTCGAGCACGACGTCCGCGTGCGCGTGGGCCAGCAGCGTCCGCACCACCGCGCCGAGGAACGCCACCTTCGGACCGAGCGCCTTCGACGACGCGTTGGCGCGCGCCGCCACGGCGCTCGAAAACCCGAACGAGGCGACGTTCACGAACGGCCGCGTCTCCAGCTGGCCCTCCGGCGTCATATAGGTGACCCGGCCCACGTCGATGACGCGCGCGCGCCGGTCGCGAATGTGGCGGGCCGCCTCCGCGATGTCGTGCGGAAGCTCGAGGGTCCGGCGAAAGTCGCCGCCGGTCCCGCGGGGGATGATGCCAAGCTCGGTCGCGCTCGCGGCCCCGTCGCCTGCCGCCAGCAGACCGGCGACCACCTCCGACACCGTGCCGTCGCCGCCGAACGCGACAACCAGGGCACGGCCATCGATGGCCGCCGCGCGCGCCAGCTCGGTCGCGTGGCGTGGCGACTTCGTGAACGCCAGCTCCACCTCGCCAAGGCCCTCGGACACGGCACCGATCATCCGGGCCGCCTTTCGCTCGCTGAAGCCGCCGCCCGCCTTCGGGTTGACGATCACCAAGGGACGATCACGTGGCATCGAGTCGCGCGTTCTTACCAGATCGGGCGGGTCGAGGCGCTATCCTCGCCGCGTCGTGCTGGGCTTCGGAATCTTCATGGGCTTGCTGGCAAGCGCGAGCTGGGCGGCCGCCAACGTCTTCATCCAGCGGGCCAGCCGCGCGCTCGGGCCATTCCGCGCGCTCGCGTGGGCTCAGATGGCGGGGGGCGTGGCCTTGTTGCCGTTCGCCTGGGCCCTCGATCACCGGGCCGGCGCCGTCCCCGCGTCCTTGCTCGGCTGGATCGCCATCGCCGCGGTGTCCGCCGTGGTGGCGTATTCGTCGATGTTCTATGCGATGGAGCGCGGGCGCCTGTCCACCGTGGTCCCGGTGATGTCCAGCTGGTCGGTGATCGCGGCCGCGATCTCGATAGGCGTCCTTCACCAGCACGTGCGCGGCAACCAGCTCGCCGGCGCCGTCACGGTGGTCGGGGGAGTCTTGATCGTCGCTCGATTCTCGCAGCGCGACGCCGCCGACGAGGCGTCGGGCGGGGCCGGCGTGCGCGGGCGCCAGGCGTTGGCGGCGTCCGTCTGCACGGCGCTCGGGTTTGGCGTGTTGATCCCCGCGATCGATCGCCTCGCCCCGACGCTGGGCTCCCTGGGGACGATCCCCTGCGTGTTCCTCGCCGACCTCGTCCTCGGTCTGCCGCTGGCGTTGGTCGCGAAGCTGAGCCTGCGGCCGCCCGCGCGTCGTGAGTGGCCGGCAGTGGCGGCAGCGGGGCTGTTCGAGACCCTGGGCTTCGTCTGGATCTCCATCGGCGTCGCGCGGGCGCCCGTGGCGGTCGTTTCGCCCCTGGCCGGCCTGTCTTCGGCGTTCACGGTGCTTTACGCGTGGCTCATCCTAGGCGAGCGCCCGCCGAGACCGCTGCTGGCCGGGGCGGCGATGGTCTGCGCCGGGGTCGTCCTGCTGTCGCGCTGAGCGAGGCTGGATGGCAACTCGGGAAGGAGGTACTAAATTGAGCGCATGCGCGCCGTGGTCACCGCCGTCTTGCTCCTGATGCTGGCCGTGGGCCCGGCGAGCGCCCAGACGGCGCCGCCGCCCGCCGTCCCGTCGTTGCAGCCGCTGTCCGCGCAGCAGCAATACGAGCGCGGCCGCAAGAGCCCCGCCCTCGCGTTGACCTTGGAGGCGTTGTGCCCGATCGCGGGCGCGGGAACCTTGTACACGGGCACCGAGGGCGACAAGGCCGGGTTTCTGGCCGTGCTGAGCGCCATCAGCGCCGGCGCTGGCGTGGGCTCCGTCCTGTGGTTGATTCACCTCGACGGCGAGCACGCCACCGGCGCTTCGCGGGCGGCTTTGGACGTCGAGCAGGGGGCCGCCATATCGGTCCTCGTCACGGCGGGTCTGGTCTACATCCTGGCGCGGGCGTCCGGCCTGTCGCTCGCCTCCCAGTCCACCGACGCTTTCAACCAGGATCTCCAGCGGCGTCTGCTGGTTCCCTGAGCCGTCGCACGTGCAGGTCGTTCGAGCTCATTGAGACCAGCGCGTCGGTGCGCGATCCCAGCGGTGGGCGCGCAACGCCTGCTGTAGGGCCTCCGGCACGGGCCCACGGTCGCTGCAGGCGATGTTGGCCTCAACGTGGCCCGGGGTTCGCATGCCGGCGATGATCGTGGCGACGGTGGGATTCGCCAGGATGAAGCGCAGGGCCACCTCTGCCATGGGCGTGTTCGCGGGGAGCAAGGGGCGGAGCGCCTCCGCGCGGTCGACGCTGGCCTCGAGGTTCTCGCGCACGAAGTACGTGCTGCGCCAGTCGTCCGGTGGAAAGCGCGTCTGCTTGGTCAGCGTGCCGGTCAGGGTCCCTTCGTCGAACGGCACCCGCGCGATCACGCCGACGTCGTGAGCGGCGCACGCCGGGAACAGCTGGTCCTCGGGGTTCTGGTCGAAGATGTTGTAGATGACCTGGACCGCGTCGACGACCCCGGCCCGCACCGCCTCGACGCCATTCCACGGCTCCCAGCGATTGATGCTGATGCCGATGCCGGTGAAGAGACCCTCGGACCGCAGGGCGTGCAGCTTGTCCAACCACCTGCGATCCTGCAGCCAGGCGTCCTCCCAGGTGTGGAACTGGATCAGGTCGAAGCTCGGCAGCCCCGCGTTCTTCAGGCTCAGGCGCACCTGGGCCTCGATGTAGTCGGGCGGGTAGCTGTCATCCAGCGTGTCGCCGCGGCGGCTCGGCCAGCGCCGGCTCTTGGGCGGAATCTTCGTGGCTGTGTAGAGGCGGGTGCGTGGGTTCGCCCGCACCAATGCGCCGAGCAAGCTCTCGCTCGCGCCGTCTCCGTAGGCGTACGCCGTGTCGAAGAAGTTGCAGCCGAGGTCGACCGCCCGCTGCAGGGACGTGCTGACGGCGCCGCGGTCTCCCCCGCTCCAGGCCACCGCGCCCCACATGCCGTAGCCAATTTCACTGACCTGCCAACCGAGCCGGCCGAATCTGCGCAGTTTCATGGGTCCGGCAGCTTAGCAGCCCAGGGCGAAAGTCGCCGCACTTTGCCCGCCCTCCCTTGCGGCGGTGGACCGCGCCCGGACACGTTCCATCAGAGAGCGGTCGGCAATCGACCGTATTCAGCCGGCACCCACGCCGGACCTCCGTACCCCCGGCGCGGGCCCCTCCTTCATCCATGATCCCGTTGCCATTCAACCGTACGGATCGTACAGTTCAGTCATGGGCAAGCCGGTCGGATCGGAAGCGGCGCGACAAAACCTTCCCGCTATCCTCGAACGTGCGGCCAAAGGCGAAACGACCGTTGTCACGAGGCGCGGCCGACCCGTGGCGGCCGTGGTGCCGTTCGAGGCCGGCGCACGTTCAGACGTACGGGGGCCCTCGCTGCTGTCTCTGCGTGGTTCGGGCCGAGGTCTGTGGGGGAAGCATCCCGGGAGGACGATCTCCCGCGGCCGCAAAGAATGGGGCTGAGGGGCCTCACCGATCTCCCGCGGGGCAGCGGCGTACTGATCGACAGCGCGCCGATCGCGTACGTCCTCGACGGCCATCCGTTGGCCGCGATCTTCGCACCGCTGTTCGAAAGCGCGGAGGCGGGAGATCTCCGTCTCTTCGTCACGCCAATAACGGTGGCGGAAGTCGTGGCCGGTCCCCTGCGAGCGGCTCGCGAAACACAAGTCGAGCAGTATCGAATCGCCATGACCTCGGCACCAGGTCTCACGTTCGTACCCCTGGATGACGACGCGGCGGTGTTGGCCGCGCGATTCCGCGTTCGTTACCGCCTGAAGCTTCCGGATGCGTTCCAACTCGCCGCGTGCGTCCTTGCGGGTTGTCGTGCCCTCGCCACGCACGACCGCGATTTTCGGCGCGTCACTGAGGTGCGCATCCTCGACCCGGGTCGCGAACGCTGAAATTTGGGTGCACTAGCTGAATCGACCGCGTTCAGGTGTCGGTCATGGCGCGACGGTCAGATGGGGCAGGTCCAATTTTCGGGTGCGGCTCTCAGGACCCTCAGGGTCGTTTTCTAGAAAAACACGGCGTCGGCGCAACACCGGAAGCCGTTGTCGGAGGCGAACGCGGCGCGCGTGAAGTGCGCCGCGACGTCCGTGGCCGCGGCGGCCGCCGTGCACGCGGTGTCGGCATAGTCCGACGACTGCGCGCCCCCGTAGGCGTCACACTCGTCCTCCTTGCCGTCCGCGGAGGAGACCGCCTCGACGCAATCGTTCTGCCACTCCGAGGCATTGCCGGACATGTCGTAGAGCCCGGCCACACCGCCAACGCAGCCGACCGCCGACATCACCGGTTGAACGCCCGGGGTCGCGGACAGGTACTTCTTGTCCACGCACACCCCCGGCATGGCGTCGGTTCCGTACGGATAAGTGTGCTTGCTGTCGTCGTCCGAACACGCGATCACCCACTGGCTGCCGCCCGGGGCCAGCGGATTGGTCACCGGCCCGGGGTCGTTTCCGTCGAGGCTGCCGGCCCGGCAGAGATACTTTCCGACGGAGCGGCAGTAGGCATCGGCGTCGCACCAATCGACGCACACCACCGGATAGTTCGCCCGGCCGACCGGATCGAAGGTCGGGCAGCCGGCGCCCGTCGTCATCGGCGCGAACGACGTGTTCCACGCGCACCGGGTTGCCTGCCGCGGAGGCGTCGTCGTCGCCGCCGTCAGGAACGCCTGATAGGCCGCGTTTGTGACCTCGGTGCTGTCGATGCAGAACGCGACGCCCCCGCTCCACCCGACGCGCACCAGCGCGGGACCGGAAAGATTGGTGGGACACGAGCTATGAACCGGACCGAGGTCGACAACGTTGTGGTCGCCACCGCCGGCGTCGATCCCCCCATCCGCGGACGCGCCCTTGCTTCCGCACGCCGGCAAGGTGGCAGCAGACCCGAAAGTCAGAGCTAGAGCCAGAGCCAGAGCAGGGGCCAGGCGAACGCGCTCCACATCAGGGCGACACATGGCCCGCGAGAATGAGACAGCGTGGCCGACTCTGTCAACGGCGCCGACGCTCGTGGTCGTCTCCCGCCGGGCGACGCTTTGCTAAGCTCGCCGCATCATGGCTCATCAATACATCTTCACGATGCAGAACCTCCGGCGGGTGCACCCGCCCAACAAGGAGGTCTTGAAGGGGATCTACCTCTCGTTTTACCCGGGCGCGAAGATCGGCGTGCTCGGCAGCAACGGGGCCGGGAAGTCGACGCTGCTGCGGATCATGGCGGGCATCGACAAGGACTTCTTCGGCGACGCCAAGCCGGCGGACGGCATCCGCATCGGCTTCCTGCAACAGGAGCCCGGGCTCGACCCCACGAAGACCGTGCTCCAGAACGTCGAGCAGGCGGTCGCGGCCACCAAGGGCCTGCTCACCCGCTTCGACGAGGTGAACGGGAAGCTCGGCGATCCGGACCTCGACCCCGCCGCCATGGACAAGCTGCTCGAGGAGCAGGGCAAGCTCCAGGACGCCATCGAGGCGGCGAACGGCTGGGATCTCGACCGCACCCTCGAGATCGCCATGGACGCGCTGCGGTTACCGCCGCCTGACGCGGACGTGACGAAGCTGTCGGGCGGCGAGCGCCGCCGCGTGGCGCTGTGCAAGGTCCTGCTCGAGCGCCCAGACCTCCTGCTGCTCGACGAGCCCACGAACCACCTCGACGCCGAGAGCGTCGCCTGGCTCGAGCATCACCTGCACGAGTACCCGGGAACGATCGTCGCGGTCACGCACGATCGCTACTTCCTCGACAACGTTGCGGGCTGGATCCTGGAGCTCGATCGCGGCGCCGGCATTCCCTGGGAAGGGAACTACTCGTCCTGGCTGGACCAGAAGCGCAAGCGCCTCCAGTCCGAGGAGAAGGCGGAGTCGGCTCGCCAGCGGACGCTGGCTCGCGAGCTAGAGTGGGTGCAGGCCTCGCCGCGCGCGCGTCAGGCGAAGAGCAAGGCGCGCCTGGCGGCCTACGAGCAGATGCTGGCGGACGAGACCCAGAAGCGGGAGGACAACGTCGAGATCAGCATTCCGCCCGGGCCGCGCCTCGGGGAGCTGGTCGTGAAGGCGGAGGGCCTGACGAAATCCTTCGGCGAGCGTCTGCTGATCGAGAACCTGTCGTTCAACCTGCCGCGCGGCGGGATCGTGGGCGTGATCGGCCCGAACGGCGCCGGCAAGACCACCATGTTCCGCATGCTGGTCGGCCAGGAGAAGCCCGACGCGGGCACGCTGCGCATCGGCGACACCGTCAAGTTCGCTTACGTCGACCAGAGCCGGGACACGCTGTCCGGCGACAAGACGGTGTTCGACGAGATCGCACAGGGCGCCGAGTTCCTGGAGATCGGCAAGCGCAAGATCCCGGCGCGCGCGTACGTGTCTGGCTTCAACTTTCGCGGGACCGATCAACAGAAGCGGGTGAAGGATCTGTCGGGCGGCGAGCGCAACCGCGTCCACCTGGCGAAGGTGCTGAGGTCGGGCGGGAACGTCTTGCTGCTCGATGAGCCCACCAACGACCTGGACGTCGACACGCTGCGCTCGCTGGAGGATGCCGTCCTGCAGTTCGCGGGCTGCGTCGTGGTCATCAGCCACGATCGCTGGTTCCTCGATCGCATCGCGACGCACATCCTGGCGTTCGAGGGCGACAGCCAGGCGGTGTGGTTCGAGGGCAACTATCAGGACTACGAGGCGGATCGAAAGCGCCGCCTCGGGGCGGCGGCGGAGCAACCGCACCGCATTCGCTACAAGAAGTTGATTCACTGACCGGGGACTGTCCCCGGGGCCGGGTCTTCGGTAATCTCGAGGTCTTATGATCGCCTACGAAGAATTGGAGAGAGCCCTTCAACGCTGGAAGGTCCGCCGCCCCGGGGCGGTGGATTCAGCTGCAGCGCTGCCGGAGGACGCCGGAATTCCCACGGGAATCTCCGGCGACGAAACCCCCGCCAACGACAGCACCGGCGAGCTCGAGATCGGGGACACCGCGCTCGTCGACGAGCCGTGAGGCGTCAGAAGTAGAAGCGTGCGCCCAGACCGGCTTCGATGTTGAAGCCGAACGGCACGTAGATAGCCGGCGCGATCTCGAAGAAGATCTCGACGAAGTTGGGGTTGGTGAACATGAGATCGAGCCCGACCGGCATGCGCCCGCCGATCGCCACGTTACTCCCACCGCCGTTCCAGACGATGGCCCGCCCGCCCACGCCGATGTGCCAATCCAGCTGAACCGTGCTCTTCACCAGGTTCGATTGCCACAGGTAGTCCATGTGGAAGCTGTAGTTCTGGATGCCCGCGTTGCACGGGTGGTTGTTGTCGCAGTATCCCCAGGAATACCCCCAGAACCCCATTCCGAAGTCGAGCGCGTTGGTCTTGCTGACCCAGTACTTGCCCACGATCCCCGTCGGATCACCCACCTCGAAGCCCAAGCCGAAATTTCGTCCGTACCCGACCTCCGTGGCGTGCGAGGTGCGGCTGGCGCCGACGCTGACGAGCATCGCCAGCGTCGTGATGATCAATTTTCGTCGCATGGGGGACAATAGTACGCCCAGTTGACGCGACCGAAAGGGCGGCCCCGTTTTTTGTCCGGTGCTGTTCGCTTGCCGCATACTACGGTCCGGGTCCCCTCGATCATGATTGACTACGTAGCCTCGACCTCGGCCGGTCTTGTTGGGAGGCGGTGGCGGCCTCCTTCACTCGCCATGTTGGGAGGCCTGGTGACGGCCACCCTCGCCGTCGCGGGCTGCGGCCGATCCTCGAATTCATCGTCTCCAGGCTCCGTCGAAGGTCGCCCCGCCGCCGCGGGCTCGGTGGGCGGGCAGGGCGGCGCCGCCGCTCCGCCGCAGGCGCGCCGCGCCCCCCGTCCCAATCCCGACGCCCTGCCCGCCGCGCCCCCCGACCTACCCGAGGGGCGCCGTGCAGTCCAGTTCGTGGCCGGAGCGCAGCGCGTGGTGGACGCCGACGCCGCGCGGGCCGCGGGCCTGACGCTGGTCGATCTCTCCGACGATTGGGCGCCGCTCATCTTCGCCGACGGCAAGGCCGCCGACGGCGCTGCCTTGCCGAACCGCTATCGCTCAGTGTTCGTGGGCCTCGGCAACGACCTCACCGACGGCGATGGCCAACCGCTCGCTCCGGGCGAACGGAACTACCTCGAGCTCCTGGGCGTCCCGCCGTCGCTGTCGGTGCTGCGCGGGCGGTTTCTCGCGGACGCCGGACGGACCTGCCCGAACATCGACCTGACGAAGCTGCTCGCGGTGGACGATATTCCCACGTTTGGTGCGACGACCGAGCGGAAGCAGCAGGCCCGCCACGACGCGCGCGGCAAGCGCCTCGAAGAGGCTCGCCAGAAGGCGGCGGTGGGCGATCTCGAGGCCCTCGCGTCCTCCGACCCGAAGCTGGCGCGCGACGTGAAAGCGCACGCCCGCGCCCTCCGGGAGCAGGCGGCGTTCGCCGAGGTCGAGAAGCGAATTGCCTGCGAGGGTCTGATGGATCCGGCGCGCCATAAGCCGGGTCACTACGACACCGCGTTGCGCGCCGCGGTCCTCGATTTCCAGCAGAAGCATGCGGTCATGGCCCAGGGGGACCTCGACCGGGCCACCCTCGAGGCGCTGACCAGGCCTCCGCTGACGCTGGACTTCGCGGCGTTGCGGCGGGTGCTGACCGAGCGGGCCGCGCACGCTGGCGCCATGATCGAGGACGGAACCGCCGTCACGCCGGACGGTGGCGCCGCAACCTACGAGGGCGCGGACGGCCAGCGGCACGCCGTCCCCAACCTGGTCGGTGAAGCGACCGATCGGTTGATGCTCGCGCTCGATCTGGAGACCCCGGGCGACGCGCTTGCGTTCTTTCGCGGGCACGCCGCGGCCGACTTCCAGAGCATGCGGGTCGCCGTGCGCTTCCCCGAGCGTCCCGCCTACTACGAGGCGGGGAGGCCCATGGAGCTCTCGGGCGAGATCGACCGGGGCGACATCTGGTACGACTTCCCGTTCGACGCGAAGGGGAACCGGTTGCCCCAGCCCCGGGAGCGCTTTCCCTCGTTCACGTTGTTCGTGAAGTGGCGTGGCGAGCGGGTTCCCCTTTGTCGCTGGCGGACCACCATCGGCGGGTGGCGTGCCGAGCTCGCCTCCGACGGGCAGGAGTACTACGCCTACAAGTCCTCCGACGTGGGACCGCGGGTGTGGCGCCACCTCGTCGTCGCGCCCGTCTGGATTCCACCTCCGTCCTCGCCGCTCGGATCGATGGTGAAGGAGAAGCGCGCGAATGGCGCATTCATCAAGGCCACGAACTACGACGAGACGGGCCCGGGCTACCTGTCGGCGTACGGGCTCGTGGCCGCCATCCACGAGCAGCTCCGAAAGGGCCCGAACGGTGCGATGTTCGCCGACAACGGCATTCGCACGCACGGCTCGGGCGACTACCTTTCGTTGCGCGGCCGCTTCTCGCACGGTTGCCACCGGCTCTACAACAACCTGGCCGTGCGCCTGTTCAGCTTCGTGCTCGGGCACCATCGCTACCGGACGCTCGGTCCCCTCGCGCTCGACTACCGCCGCACATTCTGGTGGAAGGGCGAGCTCTTCGACATACGCCTGCCCAACCGAGGTTTCTACTTCGAGCTCGATCCCCCCGTCCCCGTCGAGACGCTGGAGGGCCGCGTCCGCGGGCAGCAGAAGACGCCCATCCTGGGCTACGTGCCGAAGCCAGGGATCCACTACGCGGCGGCGAAACCACCCGCCCTCGCCGAGACGCCCGACAGCAAGGCGGGCGGCGAGGCGAAGCCAGGAATTGCTGATCCATGACCCGTCCCGCGCGTCGAGGTGAGGGCGGCAGGCGGCGCGTGGCGACGGCTGTGGCCGCATCGACCATCACCGCGGTCGCCGTCGCCTTCGCGGTCGTCGCTGCTTGTTCCATCGACCGCCGCCGCGATAACGCGAACGAACCGACCTTGGTCGGGGAGAAGGCGCCCGGTCCCCGATCCGCGGACGTCCGCGTCGATGCCGCGCTCGGGGTCTCGCCCTCGACCACTTCCCTCCCACCTCCACCGCCCTCGGCACCGTCGGCGCAGCCGGCTCGTCGCGACGCCTCCGCCCGGCCCCTGCCGTTCGCGGCTGCCGCCGCGCACGTCGACCTCGTGACGATCCGCCTGCTGGTCGAGCCGCCGAAGCGCGCCCACGTTTTTTGGGGCGCGAAGGACTTCGGTCTGGCCCCGCTCGAGCTGCGGCGACCGCGGGGAAGCGGCCCGCTCGACCTCGTGCTTCGCGCGCCGGGTTTCTTGACGCTCCACACCCGCGTGTTCACCGAGCGCGACAACAGCCTGTCGGTTCACCTGGTGCCGGAGACGGAGGCGTCCCGGTTTCCGGGCTATCAGAGCCCGGAGGCCCCGGCGCACGCCAAGAGCGCGGCGGTCAGCAGCGTCAAACGTCGCGAGGAGCGGCCGGTCCCGCGAGACGTGAAATGAGGGTGCGGCATGGCCGCCAATGCGGAAATACCCGGAGAAATGCGCATTTTTGTTCTTCCCAGGCCGCGCTTTGTCCCGTACAGTCTCTCGCCACTAGAACCACGACGCCGGCTTTTGCCGGAAAAAGGAGATCTGATGGCCAAGGTGATGTCCAAGTCCGAGCTCATCTCGAAACTCGCTGACGAGCACTCTGACAAGCTGACCCGCAAGGATGTTAAGGGTGTGCTCGAGTCATTGGCCAGCGTCGGCTACAAGGAGCTCAAGAAGACCGGCGTGTTCCTGGTCCCCGGCTTCGCGAAATTCGTGGTCATCAAGAAGCCCGCGACGAAGGCCCGCAAGGGGGTCAACCCTTTCACCGGCGAGCCCACCGTTTTCAAGGCCAAGCCTGCCCGCAAGATCGTGCGCGCCCGCCCCATCAAGGCGGCCAAGGACGCGGTCGCCTAGCACCATCAGCCCGCGTACCTTCGGGTGACGGACTTCTGACGCGCCGGCGGGATCATGACGATCCCGACCGGCGCGTTTTTTTTTGGAGAGGCGACTCGGGGGCCCATCCTCCGTTTATTTCCGATCGGGCCCTTATCGAATCGCGCGGCCGATCCGAAGCACCATGAGGAGTCACCACAACGCCCATGGTCCGTCGTTCACCCGCGTTGAAGAGGCCGCCGCTCCGGCGGGCTCTCGACAGCGACACGCCCGTCACCGGCCACCGCCTGCTGCGGCGCTTGCTCGACGAGAACGTTCGGCTGACGCGCGAGCTTCGGGAGCTCCGCCGGTTGCGTCGCCTCGCCGAGCGCGACGAGCTGACCGGGCTGCCCAACCGGCGGCTGTGTGAGGAGCGTCTGACCGAGGAGCTGTCTCGCTCGCGGCGTGAGCCGGGACGGCCGGGGTCGTTGTTGATCGTCGACATGAATGACCTCAAGGGCGTCAACGATCGCCACGGTCACGCGGCGGGCGACGCTGCCCTGCGGGAGACCGCGCGGGTGCTGCGCGGCGCGCTTCGAGCAGCGGACGTTTGCTGCCGCACCGGGGGCGACGAATTCATGATCCTGCTGCCCGAAACCGATGTCGCCGGGGCTCGGTTGGTCATGGCGCGCCTGAGGACCGCCGTGATCCGCGCGTCGGCGCGCCGGGACGCGCCCATCGACATCAGCATCAGCGTGGGGGCCGCCACGTGGCCCACGGATGGCGTGGATGCCCCGGGCCTCATCGAGACGGCCGATCGGGCGATGTACGAGGAAAAGCAGAGCTTCGCTGCGCGCGGAAAGGGGCACGGGCGCCGCGGTCGCGCCAGCCGTGCCACCTGCGTTCTGGCGCTGGTGAAGTAAAAGAAGTAAACGTCGGCGTTCGCGCTGCGACGGGACCGCGGAGATTGTCCGCGGCCGCCCCCCCTCCCAGGGCCGCCGCCGCGCTAATCTGCTACCTTCCTAGCTTCGCGTGGTACGAGGACATGAGCCAAACCCCCAGACAGATCGCGGTGGCCACCCGGGCCGTCCCTGAAGAACGAGACGCGCGCCCGGCGCCGCTCGAATTCGATGCGACGGTCAACCCGGCGAACCTGGCCTTTCTCGAAGAGCTCTACTTTCAATTCTCGCGCGATCCGGCGTCCGTCGAGCCGACGTGGCGAACGTACTTCGAGACGCTCGGCGGCCCTGAGGCGACCCCGCCGCAGTCCTTTTCGCGCAGCATCTTCTCGCGGCCCCGGCGGAGCGGCCCGGCCAAACACCAGACCTCGCCGTCAGTGGTCAAGATCGCCGACGCGACGCCCGGCCACGCCAGTCCCGGCAACAACGGCAGCAGCAACGGGCAGGCGGTCGCCGCCCTGCTGGCCGCGGCGGCACCTCTCATCCGGAAGACCTCTTCCGTCAGCGCCGAGCGCGTCCAGCGGTTGATCGAGGGGTACCGCGAGATGGGGCACCTGTCGGCGGACCTGGATCCGCTCGGGATGGTGAAGCGGAACGCCGGCGCCAGCCTGGACCTGGAGGCGTTCGGGCTCAGCGAGTCCGATCTCGGCAACGTCTTCAGCTCCGAGAACGTGGCGGGTCCCGATCGAACGACGCTGGCCGACTTGATCGCGCTCCTGCGTGAGACCTACTGCCGGCACGTCGGGGTCGAGCTGGCGCACCTTCACGATACGGAGCTGCGCACGTGGCTCCTTCACCGCATGGAGAGCACCCGGAATCGCCTGGATCTGAGCTACGCGGAGCGGCGGCGGATGCTGGAGAAGGTCATCGACGCCGAGGTGTTCGAGCAGTTCCTGCACGCGAAGTTCGTGGGCAAGAAGCGCTTCTCGCTGGAGGGCGGCGAGAGCGTCATCCCCCTGCTCGATCGGCTGGTCGAGCGGGCGGCGCACCAGGGTGTGAGCGAGATCGTCATCGGCATGGCCCATCGCGGCCGCCTGAACGTGCTGGCGAACCTGATGGAGAAGCCGGCGGCGCAGATCTTCGCGGAGTTCATGGATCTGGGGACCGCCTCGAGCGGCCACAACGGGAGCGGCGACGTCAAGTATCACCTCGGCTACTCCGTGGACCGCGTGTACGAGGCGAACGGCAGCAGCGCCCGTGTCCACCTGTCGCTGTCCTTCAATCCGAGCCACCTCGAGTTCGTGAACACGGTGGTGCAGGGGCGCGTGCGCGCGAAGCAGGATCGCATCGGCGACACCGTCCGCGAACGTTGCTTGCCCATCCTCATTCACGGTGACGCGGCCTTCGCGGGTCAAGGCGTGGTGGCGGAGTCGCTGAACATGTCCGAGCTGCACGGCTACCGCGTCGGCGGCACGGTTCACGTCGTGATCAACAACCAGGTGGGCTTCACGACGGCGCCAGAGAACGGTTACTCCACCACCTACGCGACCGACGTCGCGCGCATGCTGCAGATCCCCATCTTTCACGTGAACAGCGAGGATCCCGAGGCGATCGCCCAGGTGGTCGATCTGGCGGTCGACTTCCGGCAGCGGTTTCACCGCGACGTCCTGATCGAGGTGTGGTGCTACCGGAAGTGGGGACACAACGAGGGAGACGAGCCCGAGTTCACCCAGCCCCTCATGTACAAGGTGATCAAGGCCAAGGGCTCCGCGCGCTCGGCGTTTCTGGCGGCGTTCCGCGGGCGCACGTTCACCGAGCCCCAGGAGCTGACGGAGAATGACGCGGAGGAGATCGCGTCGGTGCGCAGGCGCCACCTGGACGGCCAGCTCGAGGCGGCGACGAAGCTCGACACCGAGGTCAAGCAGGCGCAGTACCTGGGCGCGTGGTCGCGCATCAAGGGCGGGGCCGACTCGTCCGTGCCGCTCGTGCCCACGAACATCTCCGCGGAGATGTTCGCGAACGTCTCGCGAGGCCTCGTGACCGTGCCGCCGGGCTTCACGCTGCATCCGAAGTTGACCGTGCTCAAGGATCGCGCGGCGATGGCGGCGGGTGAGCGCCCGATCAACTGGGGGATGGGCGAGGCCCTCGCGCTCGGGTCGCTGCTGGCGCAAGGCGTGACGGTGCGGCTCTCCGGGCAGGACGCGCGCAGGGGCACGTTCAGCCACCGGCATAGCGTGCTCGTCGACTACGAGAACGCCTCCCGCTTCACGCCGCTGTCGCACATCGGCGACTTCGTGGGCGGCACCCAGGGGCCGTTCGAGGTGCGCGACAGCCCGCTGTCGGAGGCGGGTGTCCTCGGGTTCGACTATGGATATAGCCTGGACATGCCAGGCGGCCTGACCATATGGGAGGCCCAGTTCGGCGACTTCGTGAACGGCGCGCAGGTCATCATCGACCAGTTCATCGTCTCGTCGGAGGCCAAGTGGAATCGGGTCAGCGGGCTGGTGATGTTGTTGCCCCACGGCATGGAAGGCCAGGGCCCCGAGCACTCGAGCGGTCGCCTGGAGCGCTTCTTGAACATGAGCGTCAACGACAACATTCAGGTCTGCAACCTGACCACGCCAGCGCAGCTGTTCCACGTGTTGCGCCGGCAGGTGCTCCGTCCGTACCGCAAGCCGCTCATCATCATGACACCGAAGAGTCTGCTCCGGCACCCGCAGGCCGTGTCGACCATCGAAGACTTCACCGCCGGGGGATTTCAGTACGTCATCCCGGACCCCCTGCGCCCCGATCCCGCCAAGGTCGCGCGCGTCCTGCTTTGCACAGGGAAGGTCTATTACGACCTCATCGCCGCGCGCCAGGAGCAGCGGCGCGACGACATCGCCATCATTCGCATCGAGCAGCTGTACCCGTTCCACAAGGACGATCTGCTGGAGGCCCTGCGAAGCTATCGTGACGGCACCCGTCTGATCTGGGTGCAGGAAGAGCCGAAGAACATGGGAGCGTGGCCTTATATGAACCGCGAGCTACCAGGCCTGTTGCTGGGGACGTTCCCCTGGTCGTGCGTCAGCCGGCCGCTGTCGGCCAGCCCCGCCGCCGGGTCCGAGAAGCGACACAAGGCCGAACAGGCCAAGCTGATAGAAGACGCGTTCGGGAAAGGGACGGACTGATGTCCTTGACGTTGAAGGTGCCTGGAATCGGTGAGTCGATCCAGGAGGCGACGGTGGGGCTGTGGAAGAAGGCCGAAGGGGACTTCGTCGCGATGGACGAGCCCCTCGTGGAGATCGAGAGCGAGAAGGCCACGCTCGAGGTCCCGTCTCCGGGCGCCGGCCTGCTGAAGAAGATCCTCCACAAGCAGGGGGACACCGTCACCATCGGTGAGGCGCTGGCGGAGATCGACGAAACCGCCAAGGCGTCCGACAAGCCCGCGGACAAGCCGCCGGCGAAGGAGAAGAACCCAGGTCAGGCCAAGCCCGCCGCGCCGGCCATGCCCGAGGAGGCGAGCGCGCCGGCCGTCGGCGCCGACGGGGCGCTGCGGGCGCCGCCCTCGGCGCGCCGGTTGATGTCCGAGACGGGGTTGTCCCCGGACGACGTCAAGGGCTCCGGTCGCGGGGGGCGCATTCAGACGCAGGACGTGGTGCGCACCCTCGACGAACGGAAGCCGGAGCCGGTGGTGACGCGGGCGTCGCTGCCGTCCGCCGTCGACGAGGGCCAGGAGCGCATCGTTCCCATGACCCCCCTGCGCAAGACCATCGCGCGGCGCCTCGTGGAGGCGAAGAACACCGCCGCGATGTTGACGACGTTCAACGAGATCGACATGTCGAACGTGCTGGCGCTGCGCGAGCGGTATCAGGAGCGGTTCACCAAGCAGCACGGCATCAAGCTGGGCTTCATGTCGTTCTTCGTGAAGGCGGCCATCGAGGCCCTGCGGGCGTTTCCGTCGGTGAACGCCGAGATTCGGGGCACCGACATCGTCTACAAGGATCACTACGACATCGGCGTCGCCGTCGGCGGCGGCAAGGGCCTGGTGGTGCCGGTGGTCCGCGAGGCCGACCGGATGTCGTTCGCCGAGCTGGAGAAGACCATCGGGGCCCTGGCGGTGCGCGCCAAGGAGAACAAGCTGCAGATGCCCGAGCTCGAGGGTGGTACGTTCACCATCTCGAACGGGGGCATCTACGGCTCGATGATGTCGACCCCGATCCTGAACCCGCCCCAGAGCGGCATCCTGGGCCTGCACGCCATCCAGAAGCGAGCCATCGTCGTCGACGACGCCGTGGTCGTGCGACCCATGATGTACGTCGCGCTTTCCTACGATCACCGCCTTGTCGATGGTCGGGAGGCGGTGCAGTTCCTCGTACGCGTCAAGGACTGCGTCGAGACCCCCGAGCGAATCCTGCTCGAGGTGTGAGCGAGAGCGATTGAGTGGTCTCGCTCGCCCGAGGTTCCGGGCGAGCGACGCCGAGCGGCCCGACTCAGAGCGGGGGGAGACCGGGCAGGGGTGTGCGAAGGACCGCCACCGATGAGTTCACGCCCCCGTCGAACAGCGACAGGTTGGTGAAGAAGAGCTCGTTGCCCACGAACAATGGCGACGCCGGGACGTCGATGGGCAGGCTCGGGTCCGTGTACCGGGCGACGAGGTGCGCCGAGGGTGACAGCACCTGAATCTCGGCGTTCGCGTTCGCCGCGACGTAGAGATTGCCGGCGAGATCGAAGGCGATCCCGTCCGCGCCGAGCAGCGCGTTCGTCGTGTGTTGGCTCGCGTCGATGGTCGGGCCGTCGGCGACGACCTGCGCCGCGCCGGCGCCGCCGCCGGGGCCCACCGGGATGCGAACGATGCGGCGCTGGCTGGTGACGGCGACGTAGACGTTCTGGAAGAAGAGATCGAAGGCGATCCCGTTCGCCCCAATGGGAAGCGGCGCGGCCGGATTTCCCGCCAGCAAGGGGTCCGACGACCAGACCGTCTTGTGCGAGCCGTCCTGGGCCAATCGGGTGATCGTTCCCTGAAACGAGTCGGTCACGTACAGGTTGCCCTGGAGATCCTCGGCGATGCCGTTCGGGAAGGAGAACCCGCTCGCGAGCGTCTTCACGACCCCGCTGACGGCGTCGACGGCGAGCACGCGACCATTGGTCGCTCCGGGGTGCGCCAGCGTGTCGGCGAAGTCGAGCGCGAACACGGTGCGTGTGCCCTCGAAGTGCAGCCCCAGCAGCGATACGAGCTGGCCTGGCCCCGGGGGAATGGAGATCGTCTTCTTGATCGCCCCGTGCGGGCTCAGCTGGCAAATGGTGCCCGTCGGCAGCGTCGCGGCCGAGCCGATATAGAAATTCCCGAGGAGATCGATGGTGAGCCCCTCGGGGTTGACGCACGCCGTGGCCGAGATGTTGCCCGTGAAGGGGGTGATCGTTCCCACCCCCGGAGCCGCCGTCACCGGCGTCGCGACCGCGAGCGCCGCCGCGATGCCGCCCGCAAGAACCAAATGCCTCGAATGTCCCGTTGTCATGAACCCCTCCTCCTCGTGTCGTTGTCGTCGCATCAGGAAGCCCCCCGTGGACCACCCGAGGGCTCCGCACCCAGTTTCGCCCGCGACGCTACCGGAAATTCGTGCCCAGATCAGCGCCGGCGAGAATTGTCAGCCGGTTGTTACAATCGGGCGGGGGGCGGCGGGGCCGAGCCCGTCATCTTTGTCGGGTGCCGCCGACGGCTTCGGTTAAGCTTGAGCTCCAACGCGGGGACCGGGAGCCCTTGCGTTCCGGCGGCGGGACAGTTGGGTCCACATCGAGGAGACGACGTCCATGCAAGAGCCGAATCGTTGCCGACCGCCGCTGCTCGTGCTGGGGCTTCTCGCCGCGTCGGGCTTCGCCTGTGGCGGCGTGTCATCTCCCGCCGGAGGAGCGGCCGGCTCGAGCGGTGGGATCGCGAGCGGCGGCGCACCCGGTTCGGGCGGGCGTTCGGGTACGGGTGGAACCACGGCGACTGGGGGCCGGACCGGCACCGGTGGCGGTCCCGCGCGAACGGGCGGCAGCAACGGGATCGGCGGCAGCGCGGCCAGCGGTGGCACGAGAGGCAGCGGCGGCGCGGTCGGCGGGGCCGGGGTCCCGGCCACCGGCGGCGCGCCTGGCAGCGGTGGGGTCCCTGGCAGCGGTGGCGCGACCGGTGGCGGTGGCGCGCCCGGCACCGGCGGCGGTCCCGGCAGCGGTGGCGCTCCCGGAAGCGGCGGTGCTGTGGGCAGCGGTGGCGCCGCAGGGACCGGCGGGACGAACGGAACGGGCGGGGCGGTCTCAGGGGGCGGTGGCGCGAGCGGGAGCTGCGTCGAATCGACCTGCGGCTCGCACAAGTGGGCGTGCTGGAAGATGCCCACGCCCTCGAGCAGCCCCGCCTCTGTTCCGAATCATCAGAGCTACACCGATCTCGGCAACGGCGCCGTCAAGGACAACATCACTTGCCTCACGTGGGAGAAGTCCAACCCGGCGACGCCAGGAACCTGGCAGGACAGCTTCGATCGCTGTGCCGCGCTCGCCACCCAGAGCTACGCCGGCTTCGGCGACTGGCGATTGCCAACGCGCGTGGAAATGGCGTCGATAACCGACGTCACCTTGGGGGCGAAGGGCTTCCCGACCCTCTTCACGGTGACCTCCGGCTATTACGACACGGCGTCGTGGTGGTACGAGACGATCACCGGGCAGAGCACCAGCGGCTTCCACTTTGGCTACGGCGCCAATGGCTTCACTAGCAACGCGGTGTCCATGACGGGCACGAACAACGTGGCCCGGTGCGTTCGTGGAAACGGTCCCGGGGAGGCAGCCAACGAATTCGCCAAGGAACCCCCCAATCACTACACCATCAGCGGCACCGCTCCCGATGGGGAGGTCACGGACAACTACACGGGCCTGACGTGGCAACAAGGATTCTCGCCCGCGACGGTGGCATGGACGGACGCCCCTGCGTACTGCGCGGCGCTGAACCTGAACGGCCACGCGGGATGGCGGGTCCCGACGCTGACCGAGCTCGCATCGACCGTGAACGAGGCGTTGGTGGGTGGCGCCATCAATCGCACGGCGTTTCCCGGCAACCCGAACGGCTGCAAGGCGCCCGAGTACTGGTTCTGGGCCGCCGAGGCGTCGAAGGTCGGTGGGACCGCCTGGGGCCTCAGCTACTGCGACGGTTTCACCGGCTGGAACGTCGGGGCCCTGGGCGCATGGAACTACTTCCCCACCGCCAACGTCAGATGCGTTCGCTGACACGACTCGAGCGCCCGGCTCGTGCGCCGACGGGGGCCTTCACTTCACGGGCGTCGCACCCGTCGGGGCCGGGACGGCCGCGCCCCCAGCGCCGGCCGCGTGCTTGACACTGTCGGCCTTCGAACGTTTCGGCTCTGCGCTGTCGGGCTTTGCCTTTCGAGGTTCACCCGACTTCGGCTTTGCGCCGGCCCCTGGCTTCGCTTCCGCTTCGGCAGGCGCCGGGCTCTTCACGAGCTCCACGGCATCGTGAGCCTTGAATTGTCCGTGCTCGGCCCGCTGGCGATCGCGGGTCTCGTTGATCCGCTTCTCGAGCTCCTGCTCGTGGGCCTTGATGCGCTTCAAGCTGCTGGGATCCGTCGCCTGCGCTCCGAAGTCCTTGATGTTCTCCTTGACCGAACGTCGTTCGGGCGTCGCTCCGCCGGCCCCGGCATGCCCGGTCGGTGGAACCGCCCCGCCGTCGGCCGCCCGCACCGTCCCCGCGCCGAGGGCGATGCCCAGCGCGACGACCATTCGAACGCCCTTCCACCCCGCCTGTCGTTCCATGAGCGCGTTCTACCCCGGCCCACCGCACGGCCGCAACGCGCGCCGGCCCCGCACGAGCGAGCTGCACGGGCCCGGTGATTCGCGAGGGCAAACGAGCTAAAGATACCGACATGACCATCAAGGCCGCCTTTGCGTCGATCCTCGTCCTCGCCCTGTCACTGGCTAGCGCCGGCCCCAGCCAAGCCGATCCAGCGCCGGCCAAGGCGGACAAGGCGGCCTCGGCTCCGGCAAAGCCGCCGGCGCCGAGCACGGCCGCCCCGGGGGGGCCCGCCGGCGAGACGACGCTGACCGGCGAGCTGACGTGCGCCAAGTGCGGGCTCCATGAATCCACGTCTTGCCAGAACGTGCTGCTGGTCAAGGACCTGGGCGGCAAGACCGTGAAGTACTACCTGGCCAGGAACGACATCGCCGAGGACAGCCACGAGAAAGTGTGCGGCGGCTCGGCGCACGCGACCGTCACGGGGCGGATCAGCGAAGCGGGAAACAAGAAGATCATCACGCCATCCGCGGTCAAGGTCGACTGACCCGAGCCGGACGTCTCTCGAGTCAGCGGTCGACCGTCACCGTCAGTTGTACGGCGGCATCTGGTACGGCGTCGTCGGCGACGAGTCGTCCGTGCGATGCAGCTGCGGCATGGTCAAGGGCTCCGCCAGCCAGGCCTGGAAGGCGGCGATCTGGCAAGCCGTGAGGGCAGCGGTGGGAGGCGGAGGCATTATCCCTGACTTCGAGCAAGACGCAGGGTTCGCCCCGTGGATGACGTCCAGGACGACCTGGAAGCGCTTGGGGTTCGGAGTCTCGGGGCAGGACGACGCGTGCGAACCGGCGGTGATCCAGTCGTACGCGTGGTCCGAGCCGCAGGTCTTCGTGCCGTCGGGGCACAGCGATCCCAGCGTCGACGAGTTGTCGACGACGTGACAACCACTGCTGGTGTTCTTGCCGCACGAAGCCGCCAGGATGGGCTCGACGTCCTTCTTGAAGCTGACCGGCGTGGACAGGTTACAGTTGCTGGGCACTCCTCCAGTGCCGGTTCCGCCCACCGCGCCTCCGTTGGCCCCGGCGCCCGCACCCGCGTTGCCGCCGGTTCCCTTTCCGCCCCCACCGACGATGCCGCCCGCGCCGGTCTTGCCCCCGCCGCTCGCGGTGCCGCCGGTAGCCGTCTCGCCGCCCGCGCCGCCGGTCGCCGAGACACCGCCCGTGCCGACCGTGCCTCCGGTGCTGGGAGCGGTGCCGCCCGTCCCGGGTGCGCCGCCGGTCGCAGCTGCGCCGCCCGTTCCGGGTGCGCCGCCGCTGCTGGCGCCTCCGCTCGCGCCTCCGAAAATTCCACCAGTGCTCGCGCCTCCTGTGCCGCTTCCACCCGTCCCCGGGCTGCCTCCGGAGCCCGGGATGTCGGTTCCCGAACTGCTGCCGCAACCGGCGGCCAGCATCGCGGTGATCGGCAACAAGAGCCACGAGCGACGGAACGCAGGGGATTGATTCATGTGTGGTTCTCGCTGACTCAGGGGGGAACGGTCCCAGGCGCCCGATCCATCCGCTCGACTTGGCCGAAGGTTTGGGCGCCGGACCGCAGGTTAGCGGCCAGTGACGAATAACCTAACTCCTGGAACGAGCCCTCACAAGGGAGGACCGCGGAATCGACGTGACGGCGGGTCGCGTCGCCCGGACGCGTCGAGTCGCGATCAGTGTCTTTCGTCACTCGTCAGGCGGGGCTGCGAGGGCGAGCGCCCGCTGTTCCCGCCGCGCCCGCTACCCCAGCGTCTCGCTCCGGCGGTCGAGCCCGCGCCGGCCCCACGACAAGGCGACCGATCAGGTGCTCCAGTCCGCTGTTGCCAAGTCCGAGAACGGGCGGAAGTCTTTCAAATTCGCGGTCACCAGAGTGAGTCCTTGGGTGAAAGCGATGGCCGCGATCTGGCCATCGACGAAAGCAGGTGTTCTGCCGGCTTCCTCCAGCCGGGCCCTTTCTTTCGCGTGCCATTCCGCCGCCGCATCGTCGTACGCGAGGATTGGGAACGATGGGCCCACGACCGCGTGGAGGTACTCTTCCAGGCCGATCCGTCGCTTGCCGGCTGGGAGCCGCGTCACACCGTATACCAACTCGTGCCAAACCGGAGCCGCAATCGCGCAGTGAACGCTCTGCTGTTCGAGCTTCTTGACGACCCGTCGGTTTGGTTGCTTGGCTATCGGAGCCGAGACAATCGTCGTGTCCAGAAGGAAGTTCAGCGTCATAGACGGACCCCTCGTCCTGGGGAACGATCTCGGACCGAGTCGAAGAAGTCGGGGTCAAGACCGATGTCCCCGGGTGCGTGGCGCTCGATGAACGCTCGGTAAGCGTCGCCGAACTTCGACTGCTTTCGTCGAAGGGCATCGTATCGTTCCTGAGAGAGGACGACGGCAATCGGCCGTCCGCGACGCGTCAGTTGCACCTCCTTCCCATCTTCCACGTCATCGAGGATGTCCGGCAGATGCGCGCGTGCGTCAGCGACCGAGTAGCTCTTCGCCATGTCCACAGTGTACGTCAAGATGTACATCTGGCAAGGCGATCCAACGACGCGTGCCAGCGGAGCGTACTCACGCCTTGAGGATTTGCACGCCATATGTGGCCAGGACCTCGTCGCGCGTGACGAGCGTGTAGCCGTCTTCCAGAGCTTGAGCCACGAGCAAGCGATCGAAGGGGTCACGGTGATGCCAAGGTAGAGCACGAACCTTCAAGGCTGCCGCCAGTCCGACTTCGGCGAGATCGAAGCCGGAACGGCGGAGCACAACGGGCAACCACTGTTCCGCGGTGCTGGGCAGCTCGAGGTTACCAAGCGACTGCTTGATTGCGATCTCCCACGCCGACACCACGCTCACCAGGACCTCCTGCGTCCCGTCCTCAATCATATCGCGGGCTTGGGTGCCAAGCTCGTCTGGGGCGGTGGCAGCCCAAAGCAAGACGTGCGTATCCAGCAAGAGCTTCATGTCTGAACGCCAAACGCCGCGGCGATGTCCGCCGGCAGCTCGTCGAAATCAGGCTGCAGCCTGGCTTGGCCCGCGAACAATCCCAAGCGCCTGCGTTTCACCGCGGCGCGATAGGGGCTCAGCACAGCAACGGGAACTCCTGCACGTGCAATCACCACACGCTCGCCGGCTTCCACCGCTTCGAGCAGCCGGGACAGCTGGGTCTTGGCCTCGTGCACGTTGATCTGGCGCATGGACTAATCTTAGCTAACTGGCCAGGCCAGTCAAGCTCGCGGGGTTCTATGCCTCCCTGAGAGTGGGGCCCTACCAGGCTGACATGAGTATGTCGGCTGGGCCTGGGTGTTCAGGTTTCGAGGAGGACTCAGCGCGCCGTACGGAGCGCGGTCACGCGAAACCCGAACGCACCGGCGAGCGTGCCCGCGACGCCGACCAGCAGAAACAGCGTTCCCGGGGCCAGCCGCTCGACCGCCAGGCCGGTGAGGCCGGCCGAGATCCCCGTCATCCCGAAGACGGTCACGTTCACCAGCGCGAACAGCCGGCCGTGCAACCTTCCGGGGACCGCCTGCTGCATCAGCACCGTGCGCGGGACGATGATGAGCGGAATCACGAACGCGTGCACGAACAGCGCCGCCCTGATCTGCGGCAGCGCGTGGCAAAAAAAGAACGGGATGCAGGTCAGCGCGTCGAGCACGATTCCCAGCAGGATCAGTCTGCCCTTTGGGACACGTCGCGCGGCGAGCCAGGCCGCGCCGGTTCCGAAGGTCAGCCCCACGAAGAAGAAGATCATCGCGCTCATGTAGCCCTCCGGGCCGAGGTGCAAGGTCTCCTTCACCAGCACCGGAGTGGCGATGTAGCCGGGCCCCATGATGAACAGATTGTCGAGCGCGGTCAGCAGCAGGAGGGGCCGCAGGATGGGCGACGCCAGGACGGTGCGCACGACGGCCGCCGTCTCACCGAGGATCGAGCGCACGGTCAGCGGCGGCAGTGTCTGCGTCGCGGCCGCGTGGGATTGCCGGCGCCCCCGTCGCGGCAGCGCGAGCAGACAGATGGCCGAGAACAGGAACGTCGCCGCGTCGACCGTGAACAGGTGGACGAAGCCGAACAGCTTCGTCGCGGGCTGGCCGAGCAGCGGTCCACCGACGAACGCGAGCTGCTCGGAGAACTGGAACACCGCCACCGCCGTCGCGAGCTGCGCCGACGGCGTGATCTCGGGGATCAGCGCCTTGATCGCGGGGTTGAAGAACGTGGTCCCGGTGGCGAGCGCGAGCAGCAAGACCCCGAGGATCGGCGCGTTCAGGTGGTGCGTCGCCGCCAGCACCGGGATCGCGCCCACGGCCATGAAGCGCAGCCCGTCGGCGCCGATCATCATCAGGCGACGATCGTGTCGGTCGATGATGGCGCCCGCGAACAGCCCCAGGACCAGCGCGGGCGCGAAGTTCATGCCCACCAGCCAGCCGGTCAGTGACTTCGAGCCGGTCAGATCCAGGACCAGCCACACGATGCCGACCAGGTACAGCGAGTCGCCCAGATGAGAGATGATCTGTCCCAGCCACAGCAGCACGATCGCCCGGCGCCAGTGCGGACGCTGCTTGATGGTCGCGGCGCTCGCCTCGGTGCCGACGGGAACGGGAACGGCCGACTCGTCTGTCACGGGACGCGAACCCTGTGGCATATTCGCCCGCACCACCGTGCCCGAACGCCGCTCATCCCGAATCCTTCATGCCCATCTGCGGGCCCGCTTGCGGACGGTTCTCGTCGTGGGCCTGGCACCCGTCGCTGCCGCGGCAATGGCGGCGGCGCCGTCGGCTCGCGCCGTGCCGTCCGCCGGCCCGCGGCTCGACGTGCGCTCGTGGGAGCTCGAAAACGGACTCAAGGTGTTGTTCCTGGCGAATCACGAGGCGCCCGTCGCGACGGTGCAGATTTTCTACCACGTTGGTTCAAAGGACGAGCACGTCGGCAACCGCGGAGTGGCCCACATGTTCGAGCACCTGATGTTCAAGGGCAGCGAGCATGTTCCCCCGGAGGCCCACGCCCGTCTCTTGAAAGAGGTGGGCGGTCAGGTCAACGCGTTCACCACCGAGGACGTCACGGCCTACCATCAGACGGTCCCGCCGTCGTACGTGGACTTCGCGCTCCGTTTGGAGGCGGAGCGCATGCGCGGCCTGCGGCTGTTCGCGGCGACCGTGGACTCCGAACGAAAAGTAGTGGAAGAAGAGCGGCGCCTGCGCATCGACAACAACCCGATCGGTCAGGCGATCGAGCGCTTCCGGGAGCTCGCCTATACGAAGCATCCTTATCAATGGACCGCGGCGGGTGTCATCGCGGATCTCGAACAGGTGCGCCCGGCGGACTGTCAGGCGTTCTACGACCTGCATTACCGGCCCAACAACGCGACGCTGATCGTCGTCGGTGATCTGGATGAGGCCGCCGTACGCCGGTCGATCATCACCCACTTTGGCGGGGTCGCGCGCGGTCCCGCACAGCCCCGCACCTACCCACAGGAGCCAACGCAAACAGTGGAACGGGACGCGACGTTGTCGCTGAACGTCGCCCTGCCAGTCGTGATCGGCGGCTACCACATCCCGGCGGCGCGCGACCCCGACGTGCCCGCGCTGCAGGTGCTGGCGGCCATCCTCTCGGCGGGAGAGTCGTCCCGGATGTACCGGCGGCTGGTGCGGCAGGAGCAACTGGCGGTGGCGGCCGGTGGCTTCGCCGAGGCCATGGAGCAGTCGGGGCTGTTTCTCGTCTACGCGGCCCACCTGCCCGATCGCGACCAGGACAAGATTCGCAAGACGTTGCTCGGCGAGGTGGCGCGCGCGCGCAGCGTTCCGGTCACCGCGGCCGAGCTCGCGAAGGCCAAGAACCAGCTCTCGGCCGGCTACATCTTCGGCCTCGAGTCGGTCGAGGGCGTCGCGCGGGAGCTCGGCCTCGCCGAGCTGGTCGAGGGTGACTGGCATCGCTTCATCGACGCGTCGGCGCGCTACGACAGGGTGACCGCCGCCGACGTGATGCGGGTGGCGGCCAAGTATCTCGTCGATTCGAATCTGACGTTCGTGACGTTGAAGCCGCTGCCGCCAGGCCCCGCACCGGGAGCCGGACAATGACCAGCAGCACGACGAACGAGCGTCGACCGTCACTGGCTCGGCTCGCCATGCTGGGGTCGTGCGCGCTGTCCGCGGCGACCTGCGCGCACGGACCCGGCTCGACGCCCGCGCCGGGTCCTGCTTCGCACGCCGGGGTGGCCGCGACGGGAGCCGGGGGCCGTGGCGGCGCGGGCCCTGGCGTGGTGGTCGTCGCCGGCGAACGGCCCGACGTGGTCGACCTGACGTACTGGCAGGGGCGCAAGGACCTGATCGCGTCGCCGCCGCCGCCTGCGCCGGCGGAGCTTCCGTTGCCTGGCGTGGCGCGCTGGCGCCTCGCGAACGGGCTGGACGTCGTCGCGGTTCCGCGCGCGGGGTTGCCGATCGTCAGCTTCTCGCTCGCCATCAAGGCTGGGTCCTATGACGAGCAGAAGGATCGCACGCAGGGCGTGGCGGATTTCACCGCCGGGATGCTGCGCCACGGGGCGGGCAGGCGCACCGCCGAGCAGATCGCCGACACGATAGACGCGGTCGGCGGCGCGCTCGACGCCGCCTCCGACGCCGAGAGCACGGTGGTGAGCTGCTCCGCGCTGGCTTCGCGCGCCGACACCTGCCTGACGCTGCTGGCGGACGTCCTGTTGCGCCCGACGTTCCCCGAGAGCGAGATGGGGCAGATCCGCGATCAGGTGCTGGCGTCGCTGGCGGGACGCGAGGACGATCCGCATCTGCTGGCGGCCGAACACTTCGACAACCTGCTGTTCGGGGAAGCGCACCCCGAGGGTTGGGTGCTGACGCCCGAGCACGTCCGCGGCATCACCCGCGACAAGCTGGTGGCGTTCTGGCGGGCTTTCTATCGGCCCAACAACGCGATCCTGGCCGTCGCGGGCGCCATCGACGTTCCGGCCATGAAGGCGCGGATCGCCCGGGCCTTCGGCGCGTGGGCCGCGGCCGCCACGCCGAAGCGCCCGCCGTTCGAGATTCCCCCGTCGCATGGGATCCGCGTGACCCTGGTCGACAAGCCCGAGCTCTCGCAGGCCACGCTGATGTTCGGCCACGCCGGGATTCGCCACGGCGATCCTGACTGGTACGCGGTGACGCTGGTCAACTATGTCCTCGGTGGCTCGGACTTCTCCTCGCGACTGATGGCCGAGGTCAGGTCCAAGCGAGGTCTGACCTACGGAATTGGCTCATCCTTCGGCGCGGGGCTGTACCAGGGCGCCTTCCGGGTCTCCGCGTCGACGCGCAACGAGTCCACCTGGGAGGCGCTGTCGGTGACGATCGACGAGCTTCGCAAGATGAAGGGCGCGGGCCCGAACGAGGGCGAGCTCGCGAAGGCGAAGGGCTACTACGCGGGCAGCACCCCTTTCACGCTGGAGAGCGCCGGTGGTCTGGCGCGGGCGCTGGTGGCCGCCGATCTGCACGGCCTGGGCGTCGAATACGTGCGCGGGTTGGCCCTGCGCCTGGCGGCGGTCGACCTGGCGGCGGCCGACGCTGCCGCGAAGAAGTGGCTCGATCCCGACGATCTGGCGATCGTGATCGTCGGCCGCGGCGATGTCATCGCCCCGCAGCTAGCGCGAGCGAAGCTGTCCTTCGAGCGGGTCGACGCCCGCGCGCCCATCAGCGCGATGGCGCGGCACGCGATTCCGGCGCGAGCGCGGTAGCACGAGCGGGCTCCAGCGTCCGCAGGACGGCCAGCCGGACGCACGCCGCCAGCAAGATCCCCGACACCACGTCCGCCACGAAGTGCTGCTTCGTCGTCAGCGTGGACAGCGCCAGCAGCGCCGCCATCACCAGCGTCACGCGCCCGAGCGGCGGATTCTCGTGGTGAAGGATGAGCGCCAGCGAGAAGGTGTGCGCGACGTGCAACGACGGAAACACGTTCCCCGGGGGATCCACGGCCTGAACCCACGCCATGAACGCGTAAGAGACGTCGGGATAGGGCGGATGGAGGAGGGGACGGGGATAGGTCGCCGGGATGAGGCGATGGCAGGCGAGCCCGACGAGGAGGATGGTGCCCACGCCCACGAGCCCGCGGTTGAAGTGGGCGCTGGTCCGGAACCCGGCGATCGCGATGATGAAGATGGCCGCGTAGAACGGCAGGTACAGCCAGGCCGTGGCGGGAATGAAGGGAATCGCATCATCCAGCCGCGTGCGGAGCAGCTCGGTGGAGCGATCGAAGCGCGCGTTGCCGATCGCGAAGTAAACCAGGGACTGCGCCAATCCGGCGCCAAGCCCCGTCGCCCATTTGTACGCCGTGAAACGCGAACGTGTCGTGCTCACCCTGCCGAAGGTAACGTTTGGTCGGCGTCAGGCGCGCAACTTCACGGTGCCAATTGCGAACTTCAGGTACCGGCCCTCGCGAAAGAAAGGGGCCACCGGATGGTCGGGGCCGGCGCCGTGGATCTCGCGCAGGGAGAAGCGCCGGCCGACGTCGCTCACGCCGTCCGCGACGGTGCGGAGAAAGGCCTCCTCGTCGACGTGGCTCGAGCAGGAGGCGGCGCACAGGATCCCGTCCGGCGCGACGACCGCGGCGCACAGCCGGTGAAGCCGCTGGTAGGCCTCGAGGGCGGCGGGCAGCGCTCGCCGGCTGGGCGCGAAGCTCGGTGGGTCGGAGATGACCAGGTCCCAGACGCGGCCGGCGCGGGCAGCCTCGCGAAGAAAGTCGAAGGCGTCGGCGACGACCTGCTCGTGGCCCGCGAGCGACAGCCCGTTGCGCTCGAAGTTGCGCGTCGCGGACGCGATCGCGCCCGCCGCGACGTCGACGGTCGTCGTGGCGCGGGCGCCTGCCACGGCAGCGTGGACCGAGAATCCGCCCGTGTAGCCGAACAGGTTCAACACGCGCAACCCGCGCGCCATCGCGGCCACGCGCGCGCGATTGTCCCGTTGATCCAGGAACAGACCGCCCTTCTGTCCGCGCACCACGTCCACCCCGAAGCGAACGCCGTTCTCGAGCACCTCGAGCTCGTCGTGCGGCGGCGTCGCGCCCGCCAGCACCGCCGATTCGTGCGGACCTTCGTGGCCGTCGCTCGCGCGCGCCTGCCCGCGATGGCGCTCGATCACGGCGCCGAGGCCAAGGCGCGCGCCGGCCTCGATCACGCCGGGTCCAAGCCCGCGATAGAAGGCGCGTGCGCCCGGGCCGTCGAAGCGGACGGCGGCGACGTGCGCGTAGACGTCGAGGTGCAGGCCCGGCAGCAGATCCGCTTCCCCGTTCACCCAGCGAAACGCGTTCGTGCGCGCGCGATCGATGAGCTCCAGGCGGCGGTCGAGCGCCGCGCCGAGGCGCGTGCGCACGAGGGCCGCGATGTCTTCCCCGGCGAGCGTCGTCAGCATCCGGACGGCGATCGGCGTCGTCCTCGACCAGAACCCGCGGCCGAGGGCACGCCCCTCGGCCGTCGTGACCAGGACGATCGCGCCGTCGGGAAGGTCGACACCCGGCGCGAGGGCATCGCGGAAGAGCCAGGGGTGCCCGGCGTGGATCGACCTCGCCAGGTTCTTCCGCAGGCGGACCTTGGGGAGAGCGGGCTGGTTCGTCGCTGGCAGCGGCCCGGGCGGGTGCGGTCGCCTCAGGTCGACGCCTTCTCGGGCGGTCGATCGGCGATCGGAACGTGGCGGGCCAGCGTGGGCCGCTCGAGCGTGGACGCGACCTTGGCGCTGGCCAGCACGCGCCTGCCGGTGGGGAAGGCGATCTCCACCTTGCCGGGCCCCGGCGCCCCCGCGACCACTCCGGTCCCGAACTTCGGGTGCGAGACGCGATCGCCAGTGGCGAACGATTCACCTGGTGTGTAGGGGCGCGGTGGCTTGCTGGGATCGAACGCGGGCAAGGGCAGCTCCGCGGGAGCCTCAGCCACCCGCGCCCGCGACGCCCGGCGCGCGCCACCGTTGCGCGCTCCGCTCTCCGCCGCGGCGGCGGCCGCCGCCACGCTGGCCGTGGTGCGGTACAGGTGATGCCCGCCACAACGCTTGCAGACCACCTTCGCGATGCGCTGGCCCACCTTCGCCATCACCACGTGCCAGACCTCGCCGCACTTGCCGCAGAGCGCTTCGATGTCCTCCCCGACCGCCTGCGTTGCCATGACGGCTAAAACTACTCGCGCGCGCGACGCCGAACAAGGGAGGCGATGCAGGATCTTCAGGATCTTCGACGCGCCGACCGACCGTTTCCCTTGATCTTCGCGCCGAGTGGTGATTCTGCGACCCGAGGCACGGGGCTGCGCGGCGCGTTCCCATCCCGCCCTCGCTCGGCCCTTCGCAGCCTTGCCGCGCCGACGAGGACGGGAGCGAGCCACGCCCCGCCTCAGCGGGCCGCGGTGGTCGCGTGCTTCGCGGCGGCCGAGGCCGCGGCCGTCGCGCCCTTGACGACGCGGTCGATGTCCTTGCGGAACTGCGGCTCGTCGACCTGCATGCCGTTCAGCAACGTGCTGAGGTCGCGCGTCAGCGAGGCCATCGCGATGGCCTCGTTGATCTCGGCGTCGGTGGCGCCGTTCAGCTTGGCGAACTCCGTGTGAGCGATGATGCAGAAGCGGCAGGGGATCTGGGAAGCGACGCCGAGCCCCAGCAGCTCCTTGGCCTTGCCGGAGAGCGCGCTCGCCGGGTTGAGCTGCACGTCGCGGAACTGCCGCCAGGCGCCCGCGCGGGACGCGTCAGGGAACTTGCGGAGGAAGTCGGGGACGTACCCCAGCGTCTGCATGATGTCCTGCAACGCCGTCTGCCCGTCGACGACGGTGATCGGGGTCGGCGCGGGCGCGTGGGTGGCGACCGCCCGCTTGGCGTTCGCGACCAGCCTCGCGATCTCGGTCCTGAACTTCGTCTCGTCGGTCTGGATGCCGTTCAGGTATGTGCTCCAGTGGCGCGTCATGGCCGCCATCGCGACGGCCTCGCCGACCTCTTCGTCGCTGGCGCTGTTCAGCTTCGCGAACGCGGTGTGGGCGTAGATGCAGTAGCGGCAGGGGATCTGCGCGGAGACGGCCAGCCCCACCAGCTCCTTCGTGCGCCCGGGCAGCGTGGTGGCGGGATTTAGCTGCAAGGACTTCATCTCGTCCCATGCCCCGGGGAGCGCCAGGGTCGGGAACTTGAGGAAGAACTGCGGCACGAACCCGAGCGTCTTCTGGATGTCGGCGCGGGCGGCCTCGGCGGCGGCCGCGCCAGCGTTACCCTTCGTCGCCTCGGCCGCGCCGGCCGCTGACGCGAGGCCGGCCGTGCCGAGCACGGACATGAAGGCGATGATGGGAAGGGCTCTCGATCGGACGGTGCTGCGAGTGTGCGTGGTCATGGTCGTTTCCTTTCGGTTCGTGAGGGCGCCTGCGCGGCGGCCCGTCTTCGTGTTGCGAGCTCGACGCGTGACGAACGGGGGAACGGCGCGTTCCGCGAAGCTCGCGTCAGGGCTTGCGCGCGGTCGCGAAGACGATCTCGGAAGGGACCGCGTAGCCCGCGCCGCTGCGGAACGGCGCCAGCGATTCGAGGTACGCCGTGCGGACTTCGTCGCGGGTCGCGGGTGAAAACCGCTTCCAGGCGAGCGCCACCGGGCCTCCTTCCAGCATCGCGCCCACCGCGTCGTCCGCCGATTTCCAGGACAGCGTCACGGGCAAGCGCTCCTCGCAGGCGCCGACGAGGCCCGCCCGCGACAGCGCGAAGGTGAGGGCGCCCGGACCCCCGAGGGAAAAGAAGAGCGGGCACACCTCGCTCTCCACGTGGGCGTCGACGATGGGAAACACCTCCGCCCAGCCGCAGGCGGCCCGCCGCCCCCACACGCACGCCGACACGCGTCCACCAGGCTTCAGGACGCGGGCCATCTCGGCGACCGCGGCGCCCCGATCCGCGGCGTACATCAGGCCGAACGCGACGGTCACGGCGTCGACCGCGCCCTCGTCGACGCCGGTGTCCTCCATGTCCCGGCGTTCGAACCGGACGTTCGCGGTCCCCAGTCGTTCGCCCGTTTCGGTCGCGTGAGCCACCATCTGCTCCGAGATGTCGAGGCCCGTCACCGCGCCGCTCGGTCCCACGAGCTCTGCCGCGTGGAACGCGCCCACGCCGGTGCCCGTCGCCAGATCGAGCACGCGCGCCCCGGCGGCCACCTCGGCGCGCCGCACGCAGGCGCGCGTCAGCTCTTCCAGCAGGGGAACCCAGCCGCGATGGTAGGCGGGCGTGGCGGCGTCCCACCCGTAACGCTGAATGCGACGGAACAGCCGGGCATCCATGGCGTCAGCCCAGCTCCGGCGCGGAGGCCACGGCAGGTTCGCCCGATGCTTCGCCCGAAGGGGACGGAGCGCCGAGCGGGAGGACGACCAGGTTGTGGACCCGCTCGATCTGCGCCGACAGATTCGCGAGCATCGGGCTCAGGCGGTCGGCGATCTCGACGACCCGGCGCACGGCCGCTTCCGGAGCGTTGCTGGTGATCTGCACGACGAACGTCATGCGCTGCCAGCCGATCGCCACGTCCGGCGCCACGCCCATCTGCCCCCGGGCGTCGTACTCACAGGTGACCTCCACGTCGACCGCGTCGATGGCGGTGTCGAGCCGCGCGCCCCACGTTCGGTAGCCCATGGCCAGGCACGCGCCCAGGCTCGCCCGCATCAATTGCCCGGGGTGAGCGGCTGTTCCGTCTCCGCCCTCCGAGGTCGGCTGATCGGCGCGGGTCGTGCGGTCGCCGTGGTCGATCTCGCAAGCGAAGCCCGCGCCCATCCGGACGCGCGCCTGACCGCTCGACCGGGCGAACCCGGGCCTCCGGACCATGGCGCTCGCCTTCCGTTCGTAGAGGTCCTTCAGCTCTGCCTTGGTCATGGCGCACCTGCCGCGGGATCCGCACAAGGCGTCGCCGGCGCCGCCGTGGGAGCCGCGCTCGGGATCTCGCGGCAGACATCCTCTTGGGCTCGTCTGGCGAACGAGGCGCCAGCGCGAGCGGCGGCCATGACGGACCGTACTTCGGCGCGAGGCCGGGACTCGGGTGCCCATGCGGCGAGCGACGACCACACGATTGCGGTGGCCAGGGCAAAAGTCTTCAGCGTTCGGGTCAGCATGGCGCGTCCTCCTTGGTTTCTTCGTACGAGGAGGCGGCGTGACTTTTCGCGGAACGCCGTTCCCTCGTGCCGACCGCGCAGCCCGATGTCGCCGCCGTGCGGTCAGACGTCACGACGCGTCGCGCACGGACCGACATGTACGCAACCAAGGTTAGGATCGAAACCGCGCTGTACCGCCCCGATCGAAGACTTGATGAAGATCACACAATCACGAATTACCTTGGCGGCGGCCGTCCTGGCCGCGGCTGGGTTTGCCGCCGGCTGTTCGTCGTCCAACGGCCCGGCCTCTTCCGGAAGCGGCGGGGAAGGCCCGGGCGCCGGGTCGGGCGGCTCGCCGGTCGGCTCGGGCGGCGTCGTCCAGCCGCCCGGAACCGGAGGCACGCTCGCCACCGGCGGCTCGGGAGCCGCCACCGGGGGGAGCAGCGGCACGGGAGGGGGAACTGGCGGGACGACCAGCGGCACGGGAGGGACGGTGCCGAATGGCGGCGCCTCGACGGGCGGCGCCGCCGGCGAGAGCGGCGGTACCTCGGGGGGGGCCGTCGGCGGGGCGAACGGTGGCCGCTCGGGCGGCAACGGTGGCGCTACTGCCACCAGCGGGGGCGCGAGCGGCGCAGCCGGAAGCACCGGTCAAGGGGGCGGCTCCGCCGGCGGAGGACCGGGCGGCAATCTCAAGGCCTTCATCGTGATCACCAGCAAGGGCACCCCCACGCCGGGGGACATGGTGATGATCGGCAGGCTCACGGCGCATGGTTTCTCGCAGGTCACGCCGGTCACCGACGCAGCGGTGACCGCGCAGTCGGTGGTCGGGGCCGATCTGGTCGTGATTTCCAGCAGCGCGGAGTCGGGGCCGCTGAAGGCCAAGCTCAAGGACATCGCGATCCCCACGTTCGTCATCGAAGACGCCGAGTTCAGCATGATGGGGATGGCGTCCTCGGGAAACCACGACGCGGGCGTGTCGCAGGTCGTGATCGCCAGCGCGGGAAGCCCGCTCGTGGGCACGGCCACTGGCATGGTGACGATCGCCAGCAAGGCGGGGGAGCTCGGCTGGGGGACGCCCGCCGCGACGGCGCTGATCGGCGCCACCATGCCGGGGAATCCGGCTCATGCCGCGATCTTCGGCTACGCCAAGGGCGCGCAAATGTCGGGAATGGCCGCGCCGGCGAAGCGCGCCGGCTTTGCGATCCGTGAAGCGCTCGCGGCAGGACTGAACGCCGACGGAATCAAGCTGTTCGATTCCATCCTCGAATGGCTGTTGCAGTAGCGCTCCGGCGTCTGGAATCGAAGGCTCGGGTGGCTGGAATCGAAGCTCCAAGGAGAGTTCCCATGATTGAAGTTTCGCGCGCGAGCGTTTCGTTGACCAAGCTGGTGTTGCTGTCGGCCTGGCTGTCCTCCGTGGGCGCCGCGGTCGGCTGTTCGTCGAGCCCGTCGGACGTGGTCGGGACCGGTGGCGCGAATGGGAGCGGAGGGGCCTCGAGCGGGACCGGGGGGACGCCGGCCTCTGGCTCGGGCGGCGCGGCGGCGGGAACGGGAGGGGCGGGCACGGGTGGCCAGATGGCGTCCGGAACCGGAGGAACCCCGGCGAGCACGGGGGGCGTGGCGCCGGGCACGGGCGGCGCGGCCTCGGGCGGCGCGGCCGGTGGCGCCGTCGGCACGGGCGGGGGAGCCGCGGGGGGTGGTGGCACGGCGTCCGCGACGGGCGGCGCGGGCGTGGGCGGCGGTGGGCCAGCCGGAAAAGGAGGTGGGCAAGGGGGAGCCGCCGGTCCGGGCGGAACGGTCGGTGGCGGCGGCGCGCCCGTGCACCAGGAGTTCATCCTCTACGACGATGCGGGCGGGCGGTTGCTCTATGTCAACAACGCAAAGCCGGCGTCCAACTGGACGAACAACTCCGGCTCGGGACGCGACATGCAGCTCATCGGCGGCGGGCGCGTGATGCTGGGGAAGGGCGACGGCTGGGACGAGTATCTCCTCAGCGACGGAAGCAAGGCAGGAGGCGTGCACGGATTCTCTGGCACCCAGACGGCCCACCGTCTCGCCGACGGGAACACGATCCTCGCGTCGGTGGCGGGTGGCGGCATCGTGCTGAAGTTCGTGAGCGCGGCCGGCATGATGACGAAGCAGATCACGTACGCGGGGTTCAACTACGTCCGCATGGTGCGGCCCACCGCGACGGGGACCTATATGGTGACCGCCGACACCCTCGCCTTCGAGGGCGACGAGACCGGCAAGGTCCTGTCGCAGGCGACGATCGCGGGCGGCCGGCACACCTGGAAGGCGATGCGACTCGCCAACGGAAACATCGCTGTCACCAACGGCTATGGCGCCGCGCTGAACATCTACGACAGCACCTGGAAGATGCTGTCGACGATCGGAGGCAAGGGTCAGCCGAACGCGGGGACGCTCGCGCCCTGGTTCTACGCGGATTTCCACGTCATGCCGAACGGCAATTTCTTCGTCGTGAACTCCCAGGCCGATCGAACCATGGACAACAGCGTCCAGCTGCTCGAATACACGCCTGCCGGCGCGCTCGTCTGGCAGCAAAAACAGCCTGCCGGCGTCCATTCGCTGGAGGAGGCGATAGTCCTCGATGGCCTCGACACCACCAAGCTCTACGTCGAGCCCGAAGGAATGTTGATTCCGGCGCCCTGAACGGGGCGGAAGACGCAGAAGTTCCCGGTCCTCACGGAGCTTGCCAGCAGCGGGCCCAGCTCGGGGGCCGCCTCGGCCAGGCGTTGGACCGCGTTCTTGATCCGGCGCTGCACGGCGCTCCGCGCGCGCTCCGCGGAGGAGCCTGAGCGGCGCGCCCGCCCGCCGAGGCCCACCGCCCGGCCCAGCTCGGCCCCGAGGAATTCGATCTCCTCGCGCGCGCGCGAGGCGCGCGCGTGGTCGCCGAACGATTCGGCCTCCGCAAGCGACTCGCGCAGATCGTCGAGCCGGCGGCGGTAGTCGGCGCGCGCCTCGTCGTCCAGGAGCTGCCCGGAATCCCCCAGATCGATGGCCGCGTCGTCGCCGCTGGCTCGCCCGCCCGCGACGAGGTCGAGCACGTGGACCTCGCGACCAGGCTCGGCCACGAGGCGCGCCAGGTATTGCAGGCCAAGGCTGTCCTTCAAGCGAAAGGTCCGGCCGGCCTTCGTGGTGACCGTCCAGTACTCGCCTTCGAGCGCCAGCGCGAAGCTCGCGCCAGTCGGCGGGGGCGGGGAGGCTTTGTTCGGGAGCACCCGCGCGGCTGTGACCGCGCTGGCCGTCGCGGCCGCGGCCGGTTCGGGATCGCCAACGGCGGCGCCCGCGCGGTACCGGTCGATGAGGCGCACGAGCCCACTCATTCCCAGGGTCATCGCTTCTTGGCGCGCCTCCGCCAGCAACGCCTCGGCGCGCGCCCCATCCCCGGGGTCGTTCCGTGACCGAAGCACCCGCGCGAATTCGTAGCGCGTCCGCGCGAGGTGGGGACGCGCGTCGAGCCGGACCAGGCGCGGGAGCGCGTCGTCGAACCAGCCGCACGCGGCGTCCCATTCACCGAGGCGCGCGGACAGGTTCGCGAGCAGCCGCGACACCGGGCCGCCCCAGTACATCTGCGACATCCCCAGCATCACGTACTGATCGGAGAAGGGGATCAGGTGTTCGCGAAGCTGCGTCACGAGCTCCGCGTCGCCCACGAAGGCGGCGGAATCGGCCACGGCGTAGAGGGCGAACAGGTTGCCGACGTTTGCCCTGGGCGGCCTCATCTCCGCGGGAACGAGCTCGAGGTGCATGCGGGCCCGCGCCGTGTCCTCGATCTGCGTGAAGTTCGTCGCCGAGCCGAATGATTGCCAGGTCGAGGCATATCGGTAGGTCGCCCGCTCGCGCCGTGTGAGGGGATCGTGCGCGATCAGCTCGTCGTGCCGCTCGGCAAGGCGCAACAGGCCATCGCGGTGAATGACGAGCACCCGGTTGACGGTGAGGTCCTGCTCGGGCCGGCCGATCCGGGCCGCCTCGTCGGCGAGCCGTTCGGCCTCCGCGAAGCGTCCATGCATGCCGGCGCGGATCGAGCGAAACAGCGGCGCGAGGTACAGCGTCCACGACGCCCGCAGCTCCGTCGCCAGCGCCTCGAAGGCGTCGATCCGCGCGTCGGCCTCGGGGAGCTCTCCGAGCGCGAGGTGATCGATGACCAGGCGTGCGTGGGTGCGCAGCAGGCGCTCGCGATCGTTCTCCACCAGCGCCAGCGCCTCGACCTCCAGGTTCAGGGCGCGGCGCTCGCGCGGGTCGACGACATCCATCAACGCGGACAGGCCGTCGTGCAGCGTCTCCAGTAACACGCGGCGGTCGCCGAGCCGCCGCGCGGTGGCGATGGCTTCGCGCGCCACGCCCGCCGGCTCCTCGCTGCTGGCGGCGGGCTGGAGCGCGGCGCCGAGGCGCGCCAGGAGCCTCGCCCGGGTTGGGCTGTCTCCGGCAGGCAGCAGCTCCAGGGCCTCCTCCAGCATCGACACGAGCACGGGATCCATCACCGCGAACATGAACACCCGACCGTAGGTCAACGCCGCCCGCGCCAGCAGCTCGGCGTCGCCCAGGCTCCGCGCCAACGTCGCGGCGTCGCAGCACAGCCGCTTTCCGCGCTCGGCCTCGCCCTTGCGGATGCGAGTCTCGCCGAGCGCCAGCACCACGCGGGCGCGCAGGGCGGGAGGGTTCCCGGCTTGCTCGACCGCGCCCTCTGCGCGCTCGAGCAACGCGATTGCCTCTTCGGGCGCGGTCAGATCCACCGCGCGCTGGGCGGCGCGGACCGCGTAGTCGACGGCGCGCGCCAGGTTCGCCGCGGGGCCCAGCAGCGCGTGATGGGCCAGCTCCATGAGTGGCAACGACGGCGCCGCCGGAGATGTTTGGTTCGCGCTCGACCGCTCGAGGGCTCGACCGACGGCGTCGTGCAACGCTTGGCGGCGATCCGTGGCCATGCCGCGATACAACACCTCGCGCACCAGCGCGTGCGAGAAGCGCGTTCGGCCGGCGCGCTCGGCCAGCACCCCGGCGCGCACCGCATGCGCGATCGTCGCCGTGGCCCAGTCCGGCGCGCGGCCCGAGGCCTCGATCAGCAAGCGGGGACGAATCTCGTCGCCCGCCACCGCCGCGAGCTCCAGGAAAGGGTGAGCCTCCGCCGTCAAACGCTCGAGGCGCTGTCGGATGACGTCGCGAACGCCCGACGGGACGATGCCCGCCTCGATGGCCTCGGGGCCTTCGTCGTCGAGGAGGCGCAGCATCTCCTCGAGAAACAGCGGATTGCCCTGCGTGCTCTCGAAGATCCGTGCGTCGAAGCCGGCGCCCAGGTGCCCCGCGCGCCGGGCGACGAGGCTATCGACGGCGCCCCGATCGAGCCGCGCAAGCCCAAGCGTCACGCCCTCGCGCGCGAAGCGGGCGATGATCTCGCTCGCCTCCGGAACCAGGCGCGCCTCGACGTCGCGACAGGTCGCTATCAGCAACACCCGTGACGCGCGCAGCTCGCGCGCCAGCGCGTAGAGCAACAGCAGCGACGACTGGTCGGCCGAGTGCAGATCGTCGAACACCAGCACCAGGCCCGCCGGGGCGGCCGCCCGTCGCACCAGGGCGACCACCGTTCGACTGAGGCGAAAGCGCGCCTCGTCGGGGGGCGGAGGCGCCACGGCCGGCAGCACGATGGGACGCCGGCGAACCTCCGGCACCAGCTCAGCGAGCAAGGCTGCGCCATCTCCCAGCGCCTCGGCGAGGGCCTGATCGTCGAGCAGGCGGGTGACGCCGCCGAGGACCTCCAGCCAGGGCCAGTAGGCGGGCGCGCCGCCTGCCTCCCAGGCACGGCCCCACAATACCGGGACGCCGCGCGCGGAGGCGAACACCGTCAGCTCGTCGCAGAGCCGCGTCTTCCCGATCCCCGGTTCGCCCATGAGGAGGAACATGCGGCTGCGCCCGGCGAGCGCGTCGTCGAGCCCGCGGTTCATCTGCCCGAGCTCGCTCGCGCGCCCCACGAAGGTCGATGTCGCGGTGGCGCGCGCGTCCCCCGCGTCTTGCGGATCGGACAAGCCGGCCTCGGATCCGGGCTGAGACACGGGCGAATCCTAACAGGGTGGTGCAGCTTCGGCGGCGGGAGGGGGTCGGAACGAGCGGCGCCCTCGTTGGCGCCTCCATACGATCTGGAATAAGGTGCGCTCCGTGCTTTTCGGGGCGCTGCTCGCGTTTGCAGCCGGTTCGTCCGCTCTGATCGCAGAGACCGCCTGGTTGCCGCTGGTCGTGGGGCTGGTGGGCGCAGATGGCACGTCGATCCAGGCGGTGCTGAGCGCCTTCTTCCTGGGGAACGCCGTCGGCGCCTGGACCCTCGGCCGCCGCGCCGAACGCCGGGTCGCCGCTGGTGCGTCGGCGCTGGGAGAATTCACCAGGCTGTGGGGAGGCGCGGCGGCGGGGATCCTGCTTTCCTTGCTCGCGGTTCCACTCGGGCGGGTGCTGCTCCCGCGGCTGTCGTCCGGCGACGCCAGCGTGGCCCACACCGCGATCGCGCTGGCGTTTGCCGCCGTGGTGTTTGCGCCGGCCACGATCTTCATGGGCGGCGCCTTCGCAGTCCTCGGCAGAGGCCTGCTCACGGCCTCCGCGCAGACCGAGGACCGCAAACGGAGGCGCCTGCTGGCCGGTCTGCAGGCGTGGAACACGGGCGGTGCGGTGGCGGGCACGCTGCTGGCAACGTTTGGCCTGCTGCCCGTCCTGGGCGTTCGAATCACGCTGATTGCCGCGGCGATCATCGGGGGAGGCGCCGCGCTGTTCGCGCGGATGCTCGAACGACGGGAAGGGCCAGCGAGGCGACCGATCGCGCAGCGGGCCAGGGACGGCGGAGGCGCTCGGCCCGTGCGTGCCGCGCTTCTCTACGCAGCGGCGTCCGCCGGCGCGGCCGCGATCTTCTTCGAGATCGTGGCCATTCGTGTGCTCACGACCGCCTTCGATGGCACCGCGTCCGCTTTCGGGACGGTCGTGGCGGCGCAGCTCGTGGGCGGCGCGTGCGGCGCCGCGTGCGGAAAGCTCGTCGCACCCCGGCCCGGGCGGCTTCCGATCGCGTTCGCGCTCGCAGCGGTGGGCCTGGCGCTCGGCGCGTACGGCCTCGGCGCCACCGGCCAGCTGCTGGCGTTCTTCGGCGCGACGTCGCCTGCCGGCGATCGGGCCGCGGAGATCATCACGGCGCTGCTCCTCGTAGGGCCGGCCGCGGCGCTCACCGCGTTTCTGTTCGTGAGCATCCTCGGCATCGCGGCGGCCGACCCCGAGAGCCTGGCGCGCGTCGTGACGTTCAGCTCGGCGGGCGCGGCGGCGGCTCCTCTTCTCGCGGGACTGTTGCTCCTGCCTGTGTTCGGCACGCCGGCGCCCTTGTTGGGGGCCGTGGTGGCGCTGGGGCTGGGTGCGGTGTTGACGGGACTTCCCGACGGCGAACGCCAGCGCAAGGCCTGGGTGGGACTTGGACTTCCCCTCGCGCTCATCGTCGCTGGCCTGGCGATCGGATGGGCGAGCAAGGGCCCGGCGCGGCTGTTTCCATGGGTCCGCGCTCCGGACGACCGGCGGATCTTCGTTCGCGATGCGGTGGATGGCGTGATCGCGGTCGAGGAATCCGCCTCGGGCGCCCGGCGCCTCCGCACCGGGAGCCGCTTCCTCGACGGAGGGGACGAAGCAAGGTTTGGAGAGCGGCGCCAGGGATGCATCCCGCTGTTGCTGCATCCCTCGCCCCGTCGTGTGCTGGTGCTCGGCGTCGGCACCGGAACGACCCTGGGCGCGGTCGCACAGCATCCCGACGTGGTCGACGTGGAGGGGGTCGAGCTGTCCGGCGAGGTGCTCACGTTCTTGTCGTTGTTTTCGCGGGCCAACGACGGCGTGCTCTCGCGACCGAACGCGCACCTCCGGCGCGCGGACGCGCGCGCCTTCGTCAGGGGCGCGGCGATCGCGAGCGAGAAGTTCGACGTCGCGATCGGCGATCTGTTCCATCCGCAACGGTCGGGTGCGGGTGGCCTCTACACGCGCGAGCACTTCGCGGCGATCCGGGCGGCCCTGGCTCCGGGGGGCATCTTCGTACAATGGGTGCCCCTGCACGAGCTGTCGCCGGACGCGTTCGCGTCCCTCGCGGCAACGTTCTTGAACGTCTTCGAGCAGAGCGAGGCCTTGCTCGCGTACTTCAATCCCCGCGGGCCCGTGCTCGGGCTCGTGGGAGCGAACGCGGCGACCGACGGCCAGAATGCCTCGGACGCGCTCGTGCTCGACGGCGACGAGCTCATCGCGCGCCTCGGCGCGGAGCGAATGCAGGATTTGCTTGCCGGCACGCTCCTCGAGCAACCCGAAGAGCTGTTCGGCGGCTTCGTGGCCGACCGGGCGACCCTGTTGCGTCTGGCGGGTGACGCCCCCGTTGCCACCGACGATCGACCTTCCGTCGAGCGCCTGGCCGCCCAGTCCGGAGGTGGCGAAGCTTTTGCCACGCTCGAACGCGTCCTCGACGAGGGCGAACAGGCACCGCTGCCGCTCCGGCTGCGGGGGGACGCGGGCGCGGCGAGGCTGGCCGCCATCGCGCGCTACCGAACCGCGGTCGTTGCCTCGCTGCGCGGGCAGATCGCCCAGGAGCGAGGTGACTTCAACGACGCCCGGCACTTCTATCAAGCTGGTCTCGCGGCGGACGACCGGTTCTCCGTCAACCGGCTGCAGCTGGAGCAGCTGCCCTGAGCCCGGGAGGGCCCCGGCGCGGGACGACGACTGGCTCGATCCTCGGCGGCCTGCGCCCCGCGGACTTCCTGCGCGCGCACTGGCAGCGGCGGCCGCTCCTCGTTCGTCAGGCCTTCCCGCGGTTCGGCGGCATCATCGGCAGGGACGCGTTCCTCGAGTTGGCGACGCGCGCCGACGCGACGTCCCGGCTCGTGATTCAGCATCCGGGCCGGCGGCGAGGGCGCTGGGAGCGGCACGACGGGCCGTTCGGCGGACTGGAGGCGGGCATGCTGCCCAAGCGCCACTGGACGTTGCTCGTGAACAGCGTCGAGAGTCTGGTGCCGGGGGGGTGGGAGATCCTGAACGCGTTTTCCTTCATTCCGGCGGCGCGGGTCGACGATCTGATGGTCAGCTACGCAGCGGATGGCGGGTCGGTGGGCCCGCACGACGATCTGTACGATGTGTTCCTGCTGCAGGGCCCGGGCCGGCGGCGCTGGCAGATCAGCACCGGCGGCGATCGCGCCGTGGATCCCGACGCGGCCATCAAGGTGCTGAAGTCCTTCGTCCCGGAGGAGGAATGGCTCCTCGAGCCGGGCGACATGCTCTACCTTCCCCCGGGCGTGGCGCACCTGGGGCTCGCCGAGGGGCCGTGCTTCACGTACTCGATCGGCTTCCTGGCGCCCACTCACGCCGAGCTGGTGGAGAATTTCTTGGGATATCTGGGAGCGGCGAGGGCCGCGGCGACGGATCCGACGCGTCGTTATGAGGACCCGGACCTGAGGGTCCCGGTGCGCGCGCTCGACCTTGGAGCCGCCATGATAAATCGGGTCGCGGCGGTGGTGGGCGACATCCGCTGGGACGAGGCGGACGTCGCCGACTTCCTCGGTCGCTTCTTGACGCGCCCCAAGCCCCGCATGGTGTTCACGGCGCCCCGCCGTCCGTTGCCGATGGAGGCCTTCGCGCGCCGCTTGACCGGAAGGCGGGGACGGCTGACGCTGGCGCTGCCCACGCGGGGGCTCATTCACATGGGTCGGCTGTTCGTCAACGGCGACGCCCGCGCGATCGGCCGGACGTCGATGCCGTTCTTCCGGCGGCTCTTCGCAGAGCGCGCGATCGTCTTGCCGCTGGCGCGCGATGCCATCGCCGACGAGCGCACGCTCGGGTTGCTGTACGAGCTGTACGCGGGCGGCGGCCTCGCGCTCCGCTGATGCCCGGACCTCTCAGCGGGTCGCGGCCTGCGCCAGCGCGCGCCGAATCAGGTTCGGCGCGACGCCTGGCGCGGGCACGCCGCGTGTCGAGCGCGCGCCGCGGCCCCGGCGCTGGGTCGCCCGCGTTGCGACGGGATCGTCGAACCAGCCCCGGACGTCGTCGTCCAGCCCGACGCCGTGCATGAAGTTGTAGAGCGCCTTGCGCAGACCGACGCCCAGGCGATCGTGGTCGCAGCCAGTGGGATCGACGAACGGAACCTCGTTGCGCGCGAACACCGTCCCTGGTTTTGCGGCGGGCGCGCGCGCCAGGCGGATGCCGAACAGCTCCGGGGTCAGGCCAATCGGGCTGTGGGCCGTCGCCGCGAAGCGGTGCCAGAAGCCCGATTGAATGCACCCCTCGGCGAACAGCTGCCGCACGCGCTCGAGCGCATCGATGGTGTCCTGTTCGGTCTCGGTGGGAAAGCCGTACATCAGATACGCGTGCACCAGGATCCCCGCGTCGCTGAACGCGCGCGCCACGCGCGCCACCTGCGCGACGGTGACGCCCTTCTTCATCAGGGTCAGCAGCCGATCGGAGGCGACCTCGAGACCGCCGCTGACCGCCACGCACCCCGAGCGCGCGAGCACGTCCACCAGGGCCGGCGTGAAGCTCTTCTCGAAGCGGATGTTGCCCCACCACGTGATGGCGACCTGGCGCGCGATCAGCCGCTCCGCGATCGCGCGCAGCGCCGCCGGCGGGGCGGCCTCGTCGACGAAGTGAAACCCCGTCTGCCCCGTCTCGCGAACCAGCGCCTCGATGCGGTCGACCGTCAAGTCGGCCGAGGCCGTCTCGAAGCGCGCGATGTAGTCGAGCGACACGTCGCAGAACGTGCACTTCTTCCAGTAGCAACCGCGCGCGACCGTGAGCTTGTTCCAGCGTCCGTCCGCCCACAGGCGGTGCATAGGGTTCAGCATCTCGAACAGCGACACGTAGCGGGGCAGGGGCAGGCCGTCGTAGGTCGGCGTGCCGGTGTCGCGGTGATGCAGGTCGGTCAGCTCCGTCGTCGTCTTGAAGACCACGCGCCCCCGCTCTCGGATGAACGTACGAAACAGCGGCCGCTGGGGGTCGCGCAGGTGCTCGAGCAGGGCCAGCAGGGGCCGTTCGCCGTCGTCGAGGGTGATGAAGTCGCAGGCGTCGAACACGCGTGGATCGGACAGCTCGCGCAGCTCGGTGTTGACGTAGCCGCCGCCGAGGATGATCTTCGTTCCCGGGCGCTCGGCCTTGATGACGCGCGCGATCCGCAGCGCGCCGTAGACGTTGCCCGGGAAGGGCAGGGTCAGCCCGACCACATCGGGGGCGCAATCGCGCAGCCGCTCGCGGGTGAGGTCGTCGAGCATCGTGTCCACGAGGGTGGGCGCTGCGCCGAGGGCGTCGTGGAGCGCATCGAAGGTCGCGACGCTGGACGCGAGCTGCTCGCCATAGCGTGACAGCTCGAACCGCTGATCGATGCCGTCGCGCACCACGTCCGCCAGATCATCGATGAAGAGGCTGCCGAGGTGGCGGGCGCGATCGGTCGTGCCGAGCTGGCCGAACGCCCACGCGAGCCCGTCCGGCGCACCGTCCCCGTCGCCGCCGTCATCGCCATCGTCCGGGAGCGCCGCGAAGCGCGGACCCTCCGGCAGGAAGCGCCGCCCGGCGATGCGGCCGGCCAGCGTCGGGTCGAGTCCCTGCAGAAACCCGATCACCGGCTCGACGAGCGCGAGGTACGCGTCGGCGTGCGCCAGAAAATGGGAGATCGACGCAGGGGGGGCGGCCTGCGCCGTGCGCCGCGCTCCCCGCGAGCCCCCGCCGCGGACCCGCGCGGCGAGCTCGTCGCGCACGAGCCCCAGCCCGGCGCGCGAGAACAGACGCAGGAACAGCTCGATCGAAAAATCCGCCTGCGTCACCGTGACGGCGCCCACCGCGTGCGCGCGCAGACACCCCGTCAAATACGCCGTGGCCGGGTAGGGCGTGTTCAACTGCGTCATGGGGGGCGTGACCAGGAGGAGCCGCATGCGACCCCCAGCATACGCGGCTTCTCCGTCCGCGGAAGCGCCGCGCGCGCGGTTCACCCGTGGCTCACTGGAAGGCGATGCCGGCGTAGACGTGCGTGACCCGCTCGTCGAAAGTGATCAGGCGCTCGGCCTCGCCCCTGAAGAACTGTCCGAAGAGCCAGGCGCGCACGGCGCCGCTCGTCGTCAGCGACAGCAGCGGATAGTAGACGTTCCCCTCGACGCTGTGCCGCCGCACCTTCACGCGCGCCGAGACACGGCTGGCCTGCGGCAACGATGGGATCTTCACGTCGAGGTCGACGTAGGCGACGAAGTAACCCTCCGCGTGGATCAACGCGCGGGAGCTTGCGTCGAACGGGTACCACACCCGCAGGCCAGGCGTGAAGAAGAACCAGGGCGCCCCGTTCGCGAGCCGGTTGATGCCCCAGCGCGCGTCGAAGAAGACGTAGTTCCAGCCACGCGACAGGGCGGTCTGATCGACGTTTCCCACGGCGCCGAGCCCGTTCGATTCGTGCAGGACGCCGAGCTGCAGCTCCCGGAAGCGTTCGAGCCGCTTGGGCCGATAGCTGAAGAACGCCTCGGGGCGGTAGTTGCTCTCGATGAACGGCGATGAGTGGTTGAAGTCGAGCATGTCCCAGAACGACTTCTGCGTGAACGCGACGTTGAAGCCCCAGTTGTGGATGTCGCGCAGGCTGGCGATGTCGAACCGCAACGAGAACTGAAACTTCGCGCGCGGGGGGCTCCCGCCGTTCACCTGGAACGTGAAGAAGTTGTCGTCGTGCAGGAAGAAGTACTGCGACTCGCCGGCGGAGCCGACCTGTTCGTCGATCGACGTGCGCGGCGGCGCCCCGGGCGCCCGCAGCAGCTTCTTCTGGTCGCTGGCCTGCGCCTGCGTGGGCGGCACCGCGGGGACCGAGGGCACCGAGGCGGGCGGCGCCGCGGGCGTGGGCCCGTCAGGGGTGGCCGGATCCGCCGATGGCGGCGAGTCAGGCGCGTCCGTCTGGGCGAACCCGGGCGCGGCCGGCGCGACCGTGAGCGCGAGCGCGATCAGCGCGGCAAGGGTGAGCGGCCCTGGGCATTGGGCGGAAGCTGACTTGCCAAGTTCCCCGTAAGCCAGTTCCGGTCCCCTCTCCCACGAATGTGGGAGAGGGCCAGGGTGAGGGAACTGACCAGGCTGAAGGAGGTCCCTGGAACTGGCTTCGGCGGCGCTCTCCTTCGGATCGATCCGTTGCCGAGCAATTTTCGTCCGGGTCCTCCCCACTCGTCCCACTCCCAGGCTACTCATGTCGCGACTTTCCGTCCCCGCGCTCGACGTCAATCGGCACGTCGACGATGGAGGGACAGTCACGGCGTCCACGCGCGACGCTGTTCTGTCTGGCACCTTGCGCGTCAACGGTAGTAGTTGGCCATCATCGTGGCCCACGCCGTGGCGCCGGCCGGGCTCGGGTGCGGTGGATTCGAGTTGAACTCGCTGCACGTCTTGGCCTCGAACTTCGGGGCAACGAACACCAGCCCCGGGTTGGCCGCCGCCGCCATCGCCATCGCGTCGTCCTGCGCCGGCGTTATGGCCGAGCGCTTCGCGGGCGCTTGCGGGCACGCGTTGTCGCCGGGCGCGCGGATGAAGGACATGAGCTCGATGCGCCTGGCGCTGGGGTACTTGGTCTTGATGTTGTTCACGGCGCTGATGACCACGGGATCCCATTCGGCGGCCGTCGTGTAGTCGAAGTTGAGGGCCAGGAAGATGACCCGATCCGGCTTGCCGGGGTTCTGCGCGCACGGGGAGGTCACGGCGGTGGACCAGACGGGGTCGGCGGGATCGGCCCACAGTTCGACGAAGCCGCTGTGCACCCAGATCAGCTCCCACTTCGCGTTGTCCACCATGTTCTCGAACCCGACCTCCCACCACTCCCAGGTCGCCTGGATGCCGATCATCAACGTGCATGCGTAGTCACCCCCCGGCGCGCCGCCGGCGCCCGCCCCACCGGTAGCGGCGACGCCACCGCCGGTCGCGCCACCGGTCCCGGCGCCGCCGGTGCCGCCTGGCGCTCCGCCCATGGACATCCGTGGGCTTCCCCCCTCACCACCCCCGCCGCCTTGATGCTGCTGGCCGCCCTGGCCACCTTGTGTCGGGGTGCCGCCGTCGGACGGCGGAGTCGCGCCACCGGCGCCACCGGCCTCGGGCGGGCTAACGTCGGCGGACGACAGGTCCACCGACGGGTTGGCGTCAGCGGGAGGCGAGACCTCGGTGGCGGCATCCGTGGCGCTGCCCGCATGGCCGCCGCTCGATGCCGACGGAGAGTTCACGTCCCCTGCGGCGTCGGACGGCAGCCCATCAGCGCCACCCGATCCATTCGCCCCGCTCGATTGACAGCCAGTTGCCGGGAGAACGAGCGCGAACGCCAGCGCCACGCCGAGCCGAAGGGCATTCCTGCTGCACATGGGGCGACCTCCTTCGCCGGTCAGGCGAGTCGTTCAGCCTATCGGGAGATGCCCGCCATTGCCAGGATGCAGCGCGCATGGCGTGTGGACGCTTGACACCCCGCGCGCGGCGAGCGTAGGAAGTCCGTTTCCGTTCGCTGACAACTGAATCGACGCTTTGGGTGCCCATTCGGGCGTAACAGGGAAGTCCGGTGAAACGCCGGCGCGGTCCCGCCACTGTAAGTGACGCACCAACGGCCCTCGAATCCCACTCGGTGATTTCTCACGCCGGGGAAGGGGAGGGAAGAGTCACGAGCCAGGAGACCTACCCACGGCAAAGCTTTCTGACCTTCGCGGCCGACGAAGGGCGCCCTGTCCGATTGGACACGACGACCCTTCGTTCCCGCCGCGGAGCGAGGGGTTCTTTCATGCCGTTTCGCAAGGCCACGCGCGCAGGACGCGGGGCCGAAGACACCACATTTCCATCGACGCGCGTCGCCAGGCGCGCGCGCGCGATGCCGCGGGTCGCCCCGCGGGTGTGGATCGCGATCGGGATTGCGGGCGTTGGTGCGGCGCTCTGGGGTGGAGCCGCCGTCGCGCGAGCGGACGAAGGCCCTGACCCGGGTCCGTCGATTGACGCCGGGACGACGGTCGTCGATGGCGGTGGTCCGGCACCAGCCCCGGCCGCGGCGTCCACGGTCGTACCGTCGGCGGCGGCGCCGCCATCGCCGTTGCCGCCGCAGCAGTCGAAGGTCGAGTCCGTCGTCGTGGCGACGCGCAGCCGGCCCCGCGCCGCGCGTGAGGACGCGGCCGCCGCGTCGTCGGTCCTGCTGCCCGCGGAGAGCCCGCGCGCGCGCGACGATCTCGGTGCCCTCTTGCTGGAGGTGCCAGGCGCCAACGTGACCCGGCAAGGAGGGGTCGGCGCGCTGACGACTGTCTCGCTGCGCGGCTCGAACCCTGACGAGGTGCGGATCTATGTCGACGGGGTTCCGCTCAACCAGGCCGTCGGTGGCGCGGTCGATCTCTCGACGTTGCCGCTCGGGGATGTCGAGCGCGTCGAGGTCTACCGCGGTTCGACCCCGATCGGGTTCGGCGAATCGGCGCTCGGAGGCGTGATCTCGGTCGTGACCAGGACGCCGGGCGGGCCTGCGTGGCTCGACGGACGCGCCGGGATGGGCTCGTTCGCCACGTTCTTCGCCGACGCGAAGGGCGGCGGCGCCGTCGGTGGTTTGCGCCTCTACGTCGGGTTGCACGCGCTGAGCGCGGCCGGAGATTTTCCGGACTCGCCGCCAGCGGTGCCCGGGGGGTACCGGCCGCCCACCCGGCAGAACGCCGATCTGTCGCAGCTGGACGGCGTGGTGAGGGGTGCCGTTTCGCTCCCTGGGAGGCGCGAGCTGCGGCTCGGGCTCATCGGCCTCTGGCGTGAGCAAGGGCTCCCCGCGCCGAACATCTACCTCGCGACCTCGGCGCGCGCCTCGGCGTCCCGCGCGCTCGGCCACGTCGACTACGAATCTCGCGACGATCTCGGCTGCAACAGCCGGCTGCGCGTCGTCGCGTTCGCGTCGGCGACCCGCGACGAGTTCTCCGATCCGAATCACGAGATCGTCGGCTTGCCGACGGCGACCCACGACGTCACGCGCTCGGTCGGGGCCACCGCGAACGCCGAGAAGACGCTGGGCTCCTGGGGTCGACTCACGACCCTCATCGAGGGACGCGGCGAGGATTTCCTTCCGCGCAATGACTTCGACGCGATCGCGCCGGTCGGGCACGCGGCGACGCGCCTGCTCGGCTCGGCCGGCGCCGAGCTGGACGTGCGCGTCTCGCCGCTCGCCCTCGACGTGATTCCTTCGGCGCGCCTGGAAGCGTCCCGCGACGTTCGCACCGGCCGCGATCTGCTGCTCGGCACGCAGCTGCCGCCGGGACCCCCGATCGACCATCTGTTGCCCGCGCTGCGGCTGGGGCTGGTGCGTAGCTTCGGGGGCGATGTCACCCTGCGCGGCAACATCGGCCGCTACGCGCGGTTGCCGTCGTTCGTCGAGCTCTACGGCTACACGCGCGGGGTCCTCGGCAACCCGCAGCTCGTGCCGGAGAGCGGCGTGAACGCCGATCTGGGCGTGGCCCTCGCCCACCGCGGGGCCGCCGTCGAATGGACCGCCGCGGTGACCGCCTTCGGCGCCCAGGTCGACGATCTCATCGAGTGGCGCACCACCGCGACCCAGACCCGGGCGGAGAACATCGGGCGCGCCCGCATCTGGGGCGTCGAGACCGAGACGCGGCTTCGCACGCGCCGCCTGGCGCTCACCGGGCAAGCGACGCTGACCGATGCCCGCGACGAGAGTGACGTTCTGGCCAATCACGGCCAGCAGCTGGTCTTCCACCCACGCTACCGCGGCTACGGCCGGGCCGAGTGGAGTCAGCCGCTCGCCGCGGGGCGCTGGTTGGCGGGCGTCTACGCCGACGTCGACGCCACCGCCGGCAACAACCGAACACCGCGCCTGGGGGCGATCCCGCCGCGGGCGTTCGTGGGCGCCGGGGTCTCGCTCGCGCACGCGCCGAGCGGGCTGCGGCTGGTGGCCAGCGCCGCCAACCTCACCGACGCGCGCACCCAGGACTTCCAAGACTATCCGTTGCCGGGCCGCTCCTTGTTCGTGACGCTGGGCTGGTCCAGCGTCGCGACGTCCGCGGTCCCCAATTGACCCAGAGGAGAGCGAGCATGTCCAGGTTATCGATGGTGAAGAATCAGTCGTCTTTCGAACAACCGTCTTCCGCTCGCAAGGCGCTCTGTGCCGTGCTTGTGGCCGCGTCCTTGGCCGCCGGATGCGGCAGCAGCGGCGCCAGCGCGGACGGCGGCGCGGACGCGGGCGCTGACGGCCCCGCGGCCACCGGAATTCCCTCGCCGGCCCTGGCGGTGATCAGCAGTGACTACGCCGTCACCAGCGTGTCGCTCTACGATCCCGCGACCGGAAAGCTCATCGACGGGTGCGTCAAGAGCGGCGTCACCAGCCCCACGCTGGTGATGCCGCTGTCGGGGGACGTCACCCTGCCCACGCAGGCGCAACAGGGGGGCCAGCTGGTGCTCATCGACGGCAAATCTGCCGTCCTGACCTTCGTGAACCCAGCGAGCTGCGCCGTGACCGCGCAGCTCTCCGTCTCCACCGGAGGGTTCGTCGCGCACCCCCACGACGTGGTGACCCTGTCGTCGACGAAGGCGTACGTCACGCGGTACGAGACGAACGCGAACGCGACGCCGGATCCCGCTGACTTCGACGACGGCGACGACGTGTTGATCGTCGATCCCACGCTGTTGACCGTGACCGGACGGATCGCGCTGTCCACCTTCGCCGCGCCGAGCGCCACCGGCGTGACCACCCAGGCGCGCCCGGATCGCGCGGTGCTGGCGGGAGGGCTCGTGTACGTGACCCTCGACAGCATCAGCGCCGACTTCACGGCCACGGGCCCGGGCCGCGTCGTCGTCATCGATCCCACGACCGACACCGTCACCGGGACGATCGACCTGCCGAACACGAAGGATTGCTCGGGCATGACCTATCTCGATTCGCAGAAGAAGCTCTACGTGGCGTGCGGCGGCGCGTACGGAGAGGCCAGCCAGCTCGATCAGTCGGCGCTCGTCGAGATCGATCTGTCAGGGACGACGCCGGTCGTCGCCCGCATGGTGCCGGCGGGGATGCTGGGGCAGAGCCCCATCAACTTCTTTTATGCGTCCGTCTACAACGACGTCGCCTTCGTCGGAACGCAAGGTGCCTTCCCGGACCCGACCACCGGAAGCGCGGGCAGCGACGACGCGTTCTACGCGGTCGCGCTGGCAAGTGGCGTCTCGGCGAAGCTGGCCAGCGGCGCCGCCGGCGACCTCGGCGCCGCGGTCGTCGATCCCACGACGAGGAAGGTGTTCTTGCCCGACGCGTCCCAGAAGGTGCCGCTGGTCCATGTCTATGACCTCAGCGCCGCCGCGCCAGCGGCCTTGCCCGGCTTCGAACCGAACCCCAGCGATCACCTGCCCCCGCGGGCCGTAGGCTCGTATTGAGAAAGCTCAGGACCGCAGCGCGGTCAACAGATTCGTGACGCTCTTGCGCGCGTCGCCGAACAGCATGAAGGTGTTGTCGCGGTAGGCGAGCGGGTTGTCGATGCCCGCGTAGCCTGCCGACATGCTTCGCTTCAGCATGACGACGCGCGCGGCCTTCCAGACCTCCAGCACCGGCATGCCGTAGATGGGGCTGGAGGCGTCGTCGAGCGCGCTGGGGTTCACGATGTCGTTCGCGCCGATCACCAGCACCATGTCGGTGTGGGCGAAGTCCTCGTTGATCTCCTCCATCTCCTTGACGATCTCGTACGAGACGTTCGCCTCGGCCAGCAGCACGTTCATGTGGCCGGGGAGGCGGCCGGCGACCGGGTGGATGGCGTAGCGGACGTTCACGCCCTTCTCGATCAACAGCGACGAGATCTCCTTCACGGCGTGCTGGGCCTGCGCCACCGCCATGCCGTATCCGGGGACGATGATTACGCTGCGGGCGGCCACCAGCTGCTCGGCGACCTCCTTCACCGAGGTCTCGTTCACCTTGCCGGCTGGCGCCGCCTCTCCCCCCGCCGCGGGCTTCTTGGGCGCGGCGCCGAAGCCGCCAAAGACGACGTTCCAGATCGACCGGTTCATGGCGCGGCACATGATGATGCTCAGGATCGCGCCCGAGCTGCCGACCAGCGCGCCGGTGACGATCAGCAGATCGTTCGACAACATGAACCCCGCCGCGGCCGCCGCCCAGCCCGAGTAGCTGTTCAGCAGCGACACCACCACGGGCATGTCTCCGCCGCCGATGGCCATCACCAGGTGCACGCCGAGCAGCAGCGCGATGACCGTCATGCCGAGCAGCACGGGCAGGCCCTCCGCGCCTGGCGCTCGCAGGAACGCCGCCCCCAGCGCGATCGCGCCCAGCGCCAGCAGGGCGTTCAACGCGTGCCGCCCCGGGAGCATGAGCGGCCGGCTGCCCACGATGCCGCGCAGCTTCGTGAACGCGATGATCGAGCCGCTGAACGTCACGGCGCCCACCAGGATGCCCACGTAGATCTCGACGAGGTGAATGTTCCGGTGCGCCTCGATGTCCCCCGGCTGCAGGTAGGTGGCGACGCCGACCAGCACCGCCGCCGCGCCGACGAAGCTGTGCAGCACCGCGACCAGCTCGGGCATCGAGGTCATCGCCACCCGCGAAGCCAAGAGCGCGCCGACCGCGCCGCCGCCGATCAGCGCCGCCGCCAGCAGGGCGATGGTCGTGCTGCCGGACTCGCCCGCGGTCGTGGCCATCGCTGCGTCGGCGCCGCCCGGACCGCCGGTCACGTTGGCCAGGAACACGAGCGCCGTGATGACCACGGCCAGGCCCATGCCGATGATGCCCAGCAGGTTCCCATGGCGCGCCGACTCCTGCGTCGACAGGCCCCGCAAGCTCAAGATGAAAAGCATGGCTGCCGCCAGGTAGGCGAGCCCTCGTAACGTCCCCAGGAATTCGATGGTCATCGTGGTGCGCCCGTCATCGCCGCTTCGTTCGCCTCGGTCGCTTCGTTCATCATGATCACTTGCGGAACATGCGCAGCATGCGCTGGGTCACCAGGAACCCACCGGCGACGTTGATCGCGGCCAGGAGAATCGCCACGGCCGAGAGCACGTTGGCCGCGATACCCGCGTGGTTCCCCAGCGCCACCATGCCACCCACCAAGATGATGCCGCTGATGGCGTTGGTGACGCTCATGAGGGGGGTGTGCAGCGCGGGGGTCACGCTCCAGACGACGTGCCAGCCGATCACGCACGCGAGCAGGAAGACGGTCAGGTGCTGCAGGAAGTCCGGAGGGCCGGCCAGCCCGGCGGCGGTCAGCAGCGCGATCACCGCCGCGCCGGCGATGCGTCCGCCCACGCCCGGCTTCTTGCCGCCATTTTTGCCCCCATTCTGGGCTCCGTGCGCCGCTCCCGCTGGCGGCGCGCCTTGCGCCGCTGGGGCGGCGGCGGGCGGCTTCGGCCGCGCCGGCGGCGGCCACATCAGCTCCCCCGCCTTCAGCACCAGGGCGCCGCGGTGAATCTCGTCGTCGACGTCGACGAAGAAGCGTTGCTCCTTGTCGAACAGCGACTCGACCAGGTTGACGACCGTCGTGGCGTAGAGCTCGCTCGATTGCCGCGCCATGTGACTGGGCAGGTCGGTGTAGCCGATGATGGTGACGCCGTGCCGCTTCACGACCGCGTCGCGCTCCGTCAGCGGGCAGTTGCCGCCTTGCTCCGCCGCCATGTCGACGATGACGGAGCCCTCTGGCATCGACACCACCGCTCCGGAGGTGATGAGCTGGGGGGCGGGCTTGCCCGGGATGAGCGCGGTCGAGATGACGATGTCGGAGTCCTCCGCGTGCGTCGCGATGAGGGCCTGCTCGGCGGCGAGGTAGGCCGCGCTCATCTCCTTGGCGTAGCCGCCCTGGCCTTCCCCCTCTTCCTTGAAGTCGAACGGGATGAACGTCGCGCCAAGGCTGGCCACCTGCTCGCGGACCGCGACGCGCGTGTCGAACGCCTTGACCACGGCGCCCAGGCTCCGGGCCGCGGCGATCGCCGCCAGGCCCGCCACGCCGGCGCCCAGCACCAGCACGCGCGCCGGCTTCGCGCGCCCGGCGGCCGTGATCTGCCCGGGGATGAACCGGTCGTAGTGATTCGCCGCCTCCAGCACCGCGCGGTAGCCCGCGATGTTCGCCATCGCCGACAGGGCGTCCATGCGTTGCGCGCGCGTGATGCGAGGGACCGCGTCCATCGCCAGAACCGTCGCCTTGCGCGCGGCCAGCCGCTCGATCAGCGCCTTGTTCTGCGCCGGCCAGAAGAACCCCACCAGGGTGGCGCCCGGCTTCAGCGCGTCCGCCTCGGCGGGCGTCGGCGGCCGCACCTTCAGGATCACGTCGGCCTCGGCGAACAACGACGCCGCGTCGGGCACGATGCGCGCGCCCGCCTCGCTGAACGCCTCGTCGGAGAACCCCGAGGCCACGCCAGCGCCTGCCTCGACCAGGACTACCAGCCCGAGCTTGCGCAGGCGCTGAATCGAGTCCGGCGACGCCGCGACCCGCCGCTCGAGGGGAGTGACTTCCGTGGGAATGCCGACGTTCATGGGTCGCGGCTCCTGGGGTTCAAGGGGCGAGGAATTTTTGGGCTTCGGCGGTCAGGGCCGGCTCGGTGACGGCGTGCTTCGCGGGCGGCAAGCTGCCGAGGTAGCCAACGAGCGCGTCCAGGTCGTCGTCGGTGATTCCAGAATAGTGCGGAATCATCACCGACATCGGTGGGGCCATGCGCTTGCCGTCGAGGCGCTTCCCGTTTCGAAGCGCGGCCTTGATCTGGTCGGGCTTGTACTTGCCGAGGCCCGTCTCGGGGTCGGGCGTCAAGTTCCGGGCGTAGACCTTGCCGAGGCGCGCGTCCTCGAAGGGAAAATCGCTGCCCGCCATGAACAGGGGATCGTCTTCCTTTCGCGGGCCCTTGGCGGTCATCGAGTGGCAGTCCGTGCAGCCCGCGACGCGCGCCAGGTAGTGACCGTACGCGAGGCGGTCGGTGTGCTCGGGGGCGGGCACGTTGACGCTGGGCCGGTGCATCTGCACGCCAATGACGGTGAACAGCAGCTTGGGGATGAGCTTCAGCTCGGGCGCGAAGCGTGCGCGCGGGGCCTTCGCGGCTGGGATCGAGCGCAGGTAGACGACCAGGGACTTGCCGTCCTCGTCCGACAGGTGCTGATAGTTGTCGTACGGCATCATGGGCGCGAGGAAGCGCCCGTCCTTGTGCACGCCGTCGCGGACGGCGCGCAGGATCTCGTCGTCCGTCCAGGTCGCGAGCCCATCTGGATCGGGCGTCAGGTTCGGAACGTAAAAGCGGCCTGCACCCGGCGCGTCGAGGACGTTGCCCCCCGCCAGGAAGAGGTCCGTCTGCTCGCCCTCGAGGAACAGGTTCCCGGTCGGCCGCGAGGTGTGGCAACCCCCACAGCCCATGAGCTGGTTGACGAGGTACTGGCCACGCTGCAGGCGCTCCGGGGTGGCCTCGAACTTCTCCGCGGACGTCGGCCGGATGTACTTGCCGGTGCAGGCCGTCGACAAGAGGCCAAACAACGGGAACGAGAGAGCCAGGAGCAGCGACGGAACTGGCGCTCGCCTGGCCATGACCGGTTGGGCGTTCTCCATGCGGGCGGCAGGATACCGACAATGGCCCGGGGTTAAAAGAGGTTGGCCAGGGTTTCGGGCGGGGCTTCGTGGCCGTGCCCCGCCGGGCATGGTAGGTGGTGACCTGGAGGCTCACATGAAGAAGCTCATTCTCGCGTTCGTGACGGTGGCGTTCGGATTTTCGGCGGCGGCTCATGCGTGCGACGGCATGAAGGGCCACGAGAAGGCCGACAAGGGCGATCAGGGTGCTGCGACCGCCAAGAAGGACGGCAGCAAGAGCGCCACCAAGTCCGACCAGAAGTCGTAGCCCGGTCGCCCATGCGCGTCGGGTTCATCGGCCTCGGCATCATGGGCCAGGGCATGGCGAGCAACCTGCTCGCGAAAGGGCACACGCTGACGGTCTGGAACCGGACGCCGGAGCGAGCCGCCGCCTTGCGCGCCGCGGGCGCCGCCTGGGCCGAAAGCCCGCGCGCGCTCGCGGCGGCGTGTGAAGTCGTCTGTACCTGCGTCGCGGATCCCGCGGCCTTGGCGGACGTCTCGGCGGGCCGCGACGGCTTCCTGTCAGGGCTGTCGCCGGCCTCGCTGGTCATCGACTTCTCGACGGTGGGCCCCGCGGCCGTGCGCGCGCTGGACGACGCCTGCCGGACCCGCGGCGCGCGTTTTCTCGCGTCGCCCGTGACCGGTTCGAAGAACGCCGCCGCCGCCGGGACGTTGCTGTTGATGTGCGGCGGCAGCCCCGAGACCTTCGCTGCGGCACAACCCATCCTGGGGGCCGTCGGCGCCAAGGCCATCCTCGTCGGCGACGTGGCGCAGGCCGCGCAGATGAAGCTGGTCGGCAACCTGATGATCGCGCACATGATGGAGGCGCTGTCGGAAGGGGCCACGCTTGCCGCGGGCGCGGGCATTCCCATCGAGAAGGTCCTCGAGGTCGTGCAGAGCTCCGGCTACGCGTCGCCGTACTGGGACTTCAAGGGCAAGGCGCTCGCCGCGCGAGACTTCTCCACCCACTTCAGCATCGACCTGATGCACAAAGATCTGACGCTGGCCCTGCAGCTCGGCGACACCTACGGCACGCCACTGCCGGGCACGGCGGCGATCCGCGAGGTGTTCCAGCTCGCGCGCGCCCGCGGCCTCGGCGCCCGCGACATCGTCGCCACGGCGGCCGTCATCGATCCGTCGCTCGAGAGGCCTTGAGTCTCTGGTCGCGTTGGCGCCGGCGAGGGGTCACCGAGCGGCAGGACTCGGCGATGGCTTCGGTTTGAAGAGCTGTTTCAGTTCCCATTGCTTACCGTGGCGCCTCGCGATGCCCTCCACGGGAGCGTACCCGGTACCCCGCCCGTATCCGGCCCGATAGCCCGGCGAGAACTTGATCGCAGTGATCGTCACGAAGAAACGAATCCGGTCGGCCCCAGCAGAGCTCAAGGCAACCCCAACGCAAGCTTCCGGACTGTCGGTGGCCCGCTTGGCTTCGGGATGGAGGATTGTGAAGTCCTCGCACGTCTCCGTTGGAGAAAAGACGGGCAGCTCGTCCTTGCGATCTGGTGTGTGGCCATAGGCACAAACGAGCGGCTTGCCTCTCCAATAGGCGAGGCGGCGGATCGTTTCATCGGCCAAGGGCGCCAGCCGGAAGACTCCTGGATGTACCTCGATCTTGAAATTCATGATCTGGGACAGGAGGCCACATCTGCCCTCGATCGGAATCGTCGTGAGCTTCGGCGCTGCGAGACTGGTCGCTGCTTGCAGGACGGCGAAGGCGAATCCGCTGACCCCGGCGAGCCTCATCGGCTGCCTGGCACGGCCCACCACTTGATGGGCTGCTTTTGAATCCGCAAGTCAATGACGGAATTTGCGTTGCCCTTCGCATCGTCGGTACGGTCGAAGTACAGTCCGCCCGCGCGAATCGAGGGTGTCACCGAGAAGACGCCTGCCGCGAAGCTGACCGAAGAGCAGCCAGCAATGAAAGTTTCGCGGACCCCGGCGGCTTTAAGGGTGTTGGCGAAATCTCGCGAGCTTAGAAACTCGTTGTTCCCCGCCAGTGCCAGTTCCTGTTGGGCCGCGACAGGGCCGCTGGACGTGAGGGTGATCGTGTGTCCGTAGAAGATCACAGTCGAGAACGCACGTCCTCGCAGCAGCCGTTGCAACTCGAAGAGCGCCTTCACCTGTTTGACGGTGGCGCCGTGAAGGCTCCTTTCCATGAGCCCGCCAAGTTCTCGGACGAGCAGACGTTCGAATGACTGCCGGTTGTGGTGAGTCAGCTTGCCATCGAAGACCAGCGGGCCTGGCATTCCACCGGGTCCCGTTCCGCGAAACGCAGGCAGATCTCCGTAGATGATGAGCGTCGATGTGCCCTGTGTTCCGTTCATGGGGTCGCCATTCCGTTCGACAGGATCTGGATGGTGTATGGCACTGATAGCTTCTGGCGGCAGGATATACTGACCGCAGAGGCCGGTCACATCGTACTCTTGGGTGGCGATAGCGACCACACCCTCCGCCTGATGGGGGCGCAGCGCCGCGGTGCTGGGGGGTGGACGATGGAAAGAGCTGGGGCGGATGGTCCTTGACCGTTCTGAAACCTTGGATTCGGGCAGTTCGCTGTGCCGGTTCGCGTGTCGAGATCACGGCGAGGGCTCAGGGGCTGGCAGACTGTCGCGCCATGTGATACATACGTATTACATGCCTCTTCATAGCGTTCGATTCGACGACGAGGCCGAGGCGGCGCTGGCGTTGGTATGCGACTCCACGGGCTCATCCCCGTCGGAGGTCTTGCAACGGGGGGTCGTTGCCCTGGCGAAAGGCCTCCGTCGCAAGCCGCCCTCTCATCCTTTCGAGATCTACCGAAAGCTGGACCTTGGTCCGGGAGGGTACGCACGGGCTCCCGCGCGGCAGGCCAAGGCGGCTTTGGCTGGGCTCATCCGGCGGAAGCATCAGCGGTGATCCTCGTTGACACCGGACCTCTCGTGGCCCTCTTTGATCCGCTTGATGGGTCGCACCTCGGCGCCAAGAAGACGCTTGCGGGTCTTGCGGACCGGCTTGTCACGACGGTCCCGGTGTTGACCGAGGCCTTTCACCTCCTCGACCCTTCCAGCCAAGGTGCCCAGTCGCTGCGGCGCTTTGTCGTTCAGCGCGGTCTGGAGTTGTGGTGGATGTCGGATCGGTCACTCCATCGCGCATTTCGTTTGATGGACGACTACGCCGACCAACCCATGAATCTAGGCGACGCCTCCCTCGTGGCGGCCGCCGAATCTTTGCGGACGACGAAGGTGTTCACGATAGACCGTGGGGACTTCCGCACCTACCGCGCCAAGATCGGCCGGACCCTCCGGTCGTTCACGATTTTGTAGCTACGATTCAACTCAGAGACTGTCAGGAGCAGTCCCGTGGTCGAGATGCAAGGGGGTCACATGGATGCGCAGGCGGTGCTGCTCTGGGTTCTTTTGGCAGGCGGGACGCCGACGGACACGCGCAGCGGGGACGGCCCGACCCCGGAGGCAGCCTTCAAGATGGCCGTCACCCTCGCGAGCCAGGGTCGCTACGCCGACGCCCTGCCGCTGCTGGAACGGACCGACGCAGCTTTCCCCGACGTCCCGAACGTGCTGTGGAACCTGGGGCTTGTCAGCGCCGCCCTGGATAGGCACGCAAAAGCGCTGGGCTACTGGCGCCAGTACCGGAAGCTGCAGCCCGGAGATTGGCGTGTGATCGCGAAGATCGTGCAGGAGCACCAGGCCCTCAATCATCTGAAGGAACGCGATGCGACGATCAGCGAGCTCTATGATCTACGCAGGACTTCGAAGGATCCAGCCGTCCGCCACGCGGAGAGGTACTGCCGGGAACAGTTCTCGGTCGGGGGCCACAAGGTGTTGGTCTTCGAGTATTTCGAACCGAGCGGCGAGCGTGGGGTCGTGTTGCGATTCTCTCTGGTCGACGCCCTCACCGATGCCGAGCAGGCCTACATCGCCTTCGGCAGCAATGAGCTCGAGGTGCAGATCGGCAGGGAGCTCGGGCAAATTGGGAAGGGCGATCGCTCGTACTACCTCGATTTCTACGAAGCCGGGCGGGTGAGGACATTGGCTTTGTTTCAGGCGAGACCCAGCTACGAGACCCTCCGCGCGAGGGTGACCAAAGAGCTGACTGGCGAGCGCCGGCCAGCCCCGGCGCTCCGATCGCCGCCCGCGCCAGCGCAGCGCGGGGATCTGGGTGGGCGGCCGCGCTGAAGTCGAAACTACTGACCACGACCGATCTCGGGTTCGAATGCCTTTTTCCTAGGACGCCTCGTCCGCCAGCACGCGGCCCGATTCGGTCGACGGGGCGTCGATGTCGTGGAACACGCGGTAGTCGAGGCGGCGCGAGCCGTCCTCGAGGTCCGTGAGCAGATCGCGGAAGCGGCCACCCCAGACGATGTCGTCCAGCTCGTAGCGGTGGCGCGCATGGATGTTCTGTCCCACGGTCTCGTCGACGCCGTAGAGGGTGACGAACAGCTGCGCGCTCTGCGCGCGCATCCGGTCGAGCGCGCCCGGCGGATGAAACGGGCTCGACTCGTCGATCTTGTGCATCGCCAGCCAGGTCAGGCTGAACAGCGGGTTGCGGTCGCGCGTCAGCAGCAGCTCCTGCGGCCGGCGCAGCGTCTCGCCCTCGGCTGTCGTCTCGGTCAGCAACAGCACGAGGCGAAGCTGCGCCTCCAGCACCTGGTTGTGGCGCCAGTTGGCCAGCCGGAACATCAGGTGCGGGATGCCGTTCCGATTCGTCACGACCATCCGGTTCGAGAACACGATGCGCGCCGTCGGTCGCGAGAACTTGGAGAACGTGATGCCGGTGACCAGCGCGACGCTGAGGATCCCGACCAGCGCCTCGATCGTCACGACGACGTGGGTGTACCGGGTCGCGGGCGACATGCCCCCGTACCCGATGGTGGCCAGCGTCTGCACGCTGAAGAAGAACGCGTCCTCGAACGAGCCCGGCCGCGCGTTCACGATGCCCCCCGGCTGCGCCACGTAGAGCAGCGCGAACATCGCGTTCGCGCCCAGGAACCCGAGGCTGACCATCACGAAGAACCCCGCCCAGGAACGGCGTAGGAGGAAGTGGTAGATGTCCTTCTGGGGCTCCCACGGACGGCCGATGGCGCGGATGTTGGGCACGGGCGGTCCGTTGCGAGACGCGGCGGACCGCGGCGGGGTGGGGGGCTTCGCCATGGGGCGATTCTACCCACAAGAAGGGCTCAAGCTTTGGCCCGAACCGCCGAAGCAGGGGGCATGATACCGGTGCACCCCGAGTCCATTGCGACCGCCAAGACCAGGATTTCCGAGTGGCTTCATGGCCTTCGGCTCGCCGGGGCTGGCCTGCCCACCCCCACCAAACAAGAATTGCTAAGTCAGCTCGCCTCGGCTGACCCGACCACGCGCCGGGACGGGACCTTGGAGGTCGTGCTGCCGGGGCTGTCCGCGCTCGGGATGGGGATCTTCCAGCACTCGTTTCGCTGCGACGCCCTGCGCGTTCGCGTCGTTCCCTACGGCAATAGCTGAACCGCGGCGCGATCGCGGCGGCGGGCGTGTAAGCTCCGCCGCCAGCGCCGTCGCCAGATGTTCAACTTCACCAACCGGATCGTGTCGGTCACGTTCGTCGATGAGGCGACGTCGACGACCATCTCGTCGGTTCGCATGCCGCTCGAGCGCTTGCCCGAAACCTTCGCCGTCAACACCGACCTCAAGATGAACGGCGCCGTGTACCTGGTCGTCTCCGCCACGCCTCCGACCAAGGAGGACTTCGCGCGGACGCGGCAGCTGAAGGTGGTGCTGCGGAAGCGGTTCGCGGTCGTTCCGTAGCTGCGAGGCGCCACAGGGGGGATCGTCCATCGCGATCTCGCGCCCTCCGAGAAGCGCTGAGCCCTACGGCCTCTGCTTCGGGCGCGGGGCCTTCGTCGTCGCCCTGCGGGACGAGCGCCGAATCCCGCCGAGGATACGTTTCAGGACCGCGGCGCGATCCGGGCCTTCCAGATGCTCGGCAATCTCGCCCAGAACGCGCCGGACGCGATCGAGATCGATGGTCGCAAGAAACAGCAGAAGCAGCCGCTCTGCGTCCCATTGATCCTGGGGACGGTTGGCGATGAGCTTGTAGATGAGCAGGTCCTCGGGACGAGCGGCTCGGATCCCAACTGTCCCGAAGCGGAGATCGGCGGCTTGCTGGATGGCTTCGAGCTCGAACGGGATCCAGGCCAGGCTGACGTCCAAATCAATGCCGCTTGGTCCGTGCCGCAGGAGCAGTACCTGGTTCTGGCGAGCGAACGCCACGACGTCCGGCGTGCGCGCCGCGATGCGGTTCTTTGCGAACGTCCGCACGAGGGTATCGAGGTCCAGCCCTGCACCAGGGATCGTCGCGTCCACGTCTTCCGTGAAGCGCGCGATGCCGTTCGCGTTCATGGCTATTCCTCCAATGACGGCGGACGGGATTCCAACCCCATCCAGGGATCGTCGAAGGGCCCGCAGCGCGCTCGCGAAACGGTTTGAAGGTCGTCGCTTCGCCTTCGCCACCGTCACGGCAAATGGCGCGAACGAAGTCGCCGCCAGATCCGGCGCACGGAAGCCTCGCCTCGGAGGCGGACGGCGTCCTTCAGAACGGTCCGATTTCCAGGCGCCAGCGCCGCGTCGATCATGTCGCGAGAGATCTCAACGGCTCGTTCACGATCCACGCCGCCCTGCCGGACCAATTCCCGCTGGCGCGACGCGACGCGGGCATAACCGGCCTGCCACCGGCGCAACTCGGCCGGACGGGGACGCCCCGGATCCGCGAACGGAGGAGGAACCACCCTGACCATTCTCGGCTGACCTTAGCACCCTCGGGCCAGGCCAGCGACCGAAGCCGCCGTGTGGATGGGGGTGCCGCCGGGGCGTCCAGGTTGCCGCGGCCGCCGCCGGGGTCATTGTCGGGCGAGATCAGAAATAACGTGGCCTCACTCGAGCTGGAGGCCGCAGTCGGTGCAGGCGCCGCCAACGAGCGGAGCCGCGGTCCCGCAGGCGGGACAGGGGGGATCGTCCTTTTCGGCGGCGGCGACGGCGGGGTGGCGCGGCGTGATCGTCCCTTCGCGCAGGGCGAGAGCGCGCCAGCGCTCGTGGACGAGGTAGTTGACGCGCGAAAGGTCCTCGGCGCGCGCGAACAGTTGAATCTTCAGGGCGCACCCGCAGCCGCTGCTGCCGCAGCAGGCGGCCCGATCCAGCAGGACCGGAATCTCCGCGGCCAGGCAGGCATCGCGCAGCTCCTTCGCCTCGGGAAGCGTCGCTTGCAGGCAGGCGACTACCTCGACGTCGGACAGGGCTCGTTCAGCGTCGTTCGTGTCCATGTGCGCGGAATTCTAAGCCAACGCCGCCTGCAGCGTTTTCTACGACCCGGGCGCGAGCTCGTTCAGGCAGCCCTCCTGGGTTGGGTCAATTCGTGAAGACGGTCAGGATGCCCAGGGTCTCCGCCGTGGTTCCGGCCACAATTGTGAGACACGCTTCGCCCCCGGCACCGACCGTCTTGCCGGCCAGCTGCGCGCCCTCGAGGACACTGAGGAGCGCCTTTCCCTTGGCTGTCGAGATGTCGAAGGCGTATTGCCCCGCCGGGCTGGTGCACGTCGAGGTGCCGGTCGGGTTCGTGATGGTCACCAATGCGAAGTTGGTCCCGACGATGATGATGCTGACGATCTGGCCGGTGGCGCCCGACGCCTTGGCCGCCGGAGGAGACGACAAGAGGAGGAGGACTCCGGTTGCGACGGTGGCAATCACTTTCCTGAATCTCGATGACATGGCTTGCTCCTGTTGCGTGTGAGTGCAGTTGACGAGAAGTCGAGGCATCTAATCCAAAAGCAAGAGGCGCTGGGCGGGACCGACGATCACCCGAGGCATGGTCCGGGCGCCGCCAACGCCGCCAACGCCGCCAACGCCGCCAACGCCACCGCCGACGACGCCGCCGACGCCGCCGCGGCCGGCAACCTGGGAGCTCCCTGCAGTACCGCCAGTCGCGCCACCCGCGCCCTTCACGCCGCCGGGGCCCACGTTCGTCCCGCCCGCCCCGCTTCCACCCGTGCCCGCCGAGGGTCCTCTGGCTCCTCCGGCCCCTCCGTCGCCCGCCGCGCTCCGTCCTCCCGCGCCGGTGGCGCCTCCGGTCCCGGGGAGGCCGCTGCCGCCGCCAGTGCCCGGCGGCGAGGAGGTGTTCCCCGCCGCGCCGCCCGAGCCGCTCGGCGTGGCATCGCCGCCCGTTCCGGCACCGACGCTGATACCACCCGTTCCGCTCGAGTTCCCAGCGCGGCCGCCCGACGCTGAAGCACCGCCGCTGGCCCCCGGCGCGTCAGAAGCGGCGGCGTCGCCGGCCGTGTAGGTGGCGGGCGCCGAGCAACCTGGGCCCATGGTCAAACTCACCACGAATACGCCCGCCAGCACAGCCACGCTTCGCGTCCAACCACCCCGCCAATCAACCTGCCCCGAACGGTCGCTATTCATGGCCCCCCTTTCCCCGATCCCTCGACCAGCCAACAACGAACACAACATAGCGCAGCCGTCGTGGGCGGTCCGTCAAATTTCGGGGTCAGGGAGGTTTCGGAGAGGATTCGTGCGGCCGATAATGGGCGGGCGCGGTGCGGCCTGGGTCCGCCCACCGGAGGTTTTCGGTATGATGCGAGGCCATGCCGCTCGTTCGCATCGTCAGCTCGGCCGCGACGCTCGCCTCGGCGGAGCCCCTCCTCCGCGATCTGTCCGCCCTGCTCGCCCGCGAGCTGGGAAAGCCCGAGGCGTACGTGATGACCTGCCTCGAGCCGCCCGCGAAGATGACGTTCGCCGGCACCGCCGCGCCGGCCTGCTACGTCGAGGTGAAGAACGTCGGCAGCCTGTCCAGCGAGCTGACGAAGCGCCTGAGCGCGGCTCTCACGGAGCGGCTGGCCGCGGCGTTTGGTGTCGAGGCGGGCAGAATCTACATCATGTTCGCCGAGGTGCGCCCCCATCACTGGGGCTGGGACGGCGATACGTTCGGTTGACGGACAGGCTCACGGACGCGTGAACGAGAGCGCGGCGAAGCTGACGACGCTGTCATCGTCGATGTTCCAGTGATCGTAGGCGAGGACGTCACCCCGGACCTCCGGCACCGCGCGCAGGAACGAATAGATCGGCGCTGCCCCACACCACTTCAGCGGGTCGGCGTCGCCGCCGTCGTCGGCTTGCACGAGGTCCCAGAAGCCGTCCGCGTCGCCGGCCACGATGCGATCGAGGCGAGCACGCTCGCGGGCTGCCACCTCCACCATCGCCCCTTCGTGGGCACGCGCGCGCCAGTCGTCGCCGTAACGGCGCCCCATGTGCGCCATGTCGACCCCCAGCACCCACGTCAGCCGGTCGCCGTGCCTCGCGTTCAGCTCGCCGAGCGCACCAAGCGCACGCGCGACGTGGAGGTCGTCCTCGGGGCGCCGCGCGAAGAGCGGCCCGCACAGAATCGGCAGAATTCGCACCGTCGGTCCGAATCGATTTTGGAGGAACAGGATCTGGAACTCGATCGAATGCTCGACGGCGTGACAATAGTCCTCGGCGGCGAACCCGTCCGGGTCAGCGGCCGCGAGCGTGTCCACCAGCGCGACGTCGGTGGCGGCGACGCCGAGCGGTGTTTGAAATGGCTTCCGGGTGAGCCCGAACTTTCCCGGCGCCCCGTAGTGCGAGGTCCCGAGGACGACGAACGTCCGGGCCGCCGCCGCCTCGTCCTGCATGGGCAGGGCGCCGTAAGCGGCGGCGTAGGTCGCGGGCGCCCCCGACGGCGTGACGTGCGGGGCCGCGATGGCCACCACCCTTCCCGGCGGCCCAGCTTCGCCTGGTGGGGAACCTCCGTTGCTCATCCACCCCGACATGATGTCGCGCAGCGAGGCCTCATCGGCGGGGTAACCACCTCCGGCGTGGGCCGCGGAGCGGACCGGAGCGTCGGTGAACTCCTGGCGGCGCCCCGCCCGCATCGCTCGAAACGGCTCGTCGTCCAAGAACCCCGCCCTGGAGAGCGCTTCCACCATTTGTTCGATGGTGTCGCCGATGTCGAGCCGCCCGGTGAGGCGGAACAGCAGCTCCCGTAGATCGATGTCCGTGTGGACGCCGTCGAGCAGTCCCAAGCACCGGGTGAGCAACGGCGGGATGATGACGGTGTGCTCCGAGTAGCGCAGCGGATCGCGGACCAGGAGGCCCGGTCGGTCGGGCAGGGGCGAGGGCAGAAACTCCAGGTCCAAGCGAAGCGTCGGGAGCGCGGTTGGCACCGCCTTCCAGTGTACCGCGCCGGCAGCGGACGCGGGGCGCCTCGCCGCGGGCCACTAGGAATTCGTCGGTTTGGGCACCTGCCCGCGGGCGAGATCGACCTCCTCGTAACGCTTGCGCTTTCGCCACAGCGTCGAGTCGTCGATCCCCAGCACCTCGGCCGCCTCCTCCATCGTCTTCGCGTGGGCGATGATCGCCGAGATGTGGGCCCGCTCGATCTCGTCCAGCGTGAACGGGCCGCCCACGCTGGGGCTCTGCCCGCGGGCGCCGGCGATTCGGTCGGGGAAGGCGCGCGGATCGATCACGGGCGAGGGCCACAAGATGACCGCGCGCTCGATGGCATTGCGCAGCTCGCGGACGTTGCCGGGCCAGTCATAGTCGGCGAGGACGCGCGCGGCCTCGGGCGAGAGCTCGGGCACCGGCCGCGCCACCGCCCGCGCAAAGAAGGCGAGGAACCGACGCGCCATCGGCAAGATGTCTTCGCGTCGTTCCCGCAGCGAGGGGACGCGAATCTCGATCACGTTCAGGCGGAACATCAGATCCTCGCGAAAGCGCCCCGTCTTCACGTCCGCGTCGAGGTCGCGGTTGCTCGCGGCGACGACCCGCACGTTGGCCTTGCGAGTCCGGGTCTCCCCCACCCGCTCGAAGCAGCGCTCTTGCAGGAAGCGCAGCAGCTTGGCCTGCAGACCCGCGGGCAGATCCCCGATCTCGTCGAGGAACAACGTGCCGCCCTCCGCGGTCTCGACGCGCCCGGGCTGGTCGCGGATGGCGCCCGTGAAGGCGCCCTTCGCGTGGCCGAACAGCTCGCTCGCCAGCAGCTCCTCGGTCAGCGTCGGACAGTTGATGGTGACGAACGGGCGGTCGCGGCGCTTGCTCTGCAGGTGCATCGCGCGCGCGAACACGCTCTTGCCGGTGCCGCTCTCGCCCTTGAACAGCACCGACACGTCGGCCTGCGCGGCGCGCCCCACCACCTCGAGCACCATCCGCATGCTGGGGGCGTCCGAGCCGAGATCGACCTCTGGCGCCTCGTCGCTGAGCTGCGCCTGCAGATCGGCCACGCGCGCCGACAGCGAGCGCTGCACCTGCGCCTTCTGTATCAGGTGGCGAATCTGCGCCGGCGTGAACGGCTTGGGCAGATAGTCCCAGGCCCCGCGACGAATGGCCTCCACCGCCGTCTCGATGGTGGCGTACGCGGTGACCACGATGACCACCATGTTGGGGTTCTCGGCGAGCAACTGCGGGATCAGGTCCAGCCCGCTCTGGGGGCCCAGCTTCAGGTCGACGAACACCACGTCGAACGCCGACCGCGCCAGCGCCTCCAGCGCGGACTGCGAGGACATCGCCTCCGCGACGTCCGCATCCATCGCCTCCAGGCAGACCCTCAGCGTCTGTCGAATGTTCTTTTCGTCGTCGACTATCAGGACGGAGAGGCGGGGCATGATGGAGTGAGTCTACCGCGCGGCGGTACTCGCTCCACCCGGGGCCGGGCCGGGGGCCGTGGGCCGACCGAATTTCTGATCGAGCGCGAGGTTGACGCCGAGCACGTTCACGCGGGGCTCGCCGAAGACGCCGAGGTCCCGGCCTTCGACGCGCGACGAGATGACGTCGGCGATGCGCTCGGGCGCGACCTGCCGCGCGCGGGCGATGCGGGGGATCTGCCACTCGGCCGCCTGCGGCGAGATCTCGGGATCGAGACCGCTGGCCGACGAGGTGACGAGGTCGTTTGGCACCGGCGCGGGAGCGTCGGGATTCTCCTTTCGGAGGCGCGCGAGATCGGCGATGACCCGGTCCTGCAGCTTCTTCGAGGTCGGGCCTAGGTTCGAGCCCGACGACGCGGTGGCGTCGTAGCCGTTACCGGCGGCCGACGGTCGCCCCTGGAGGTAGGCCGCGGTGGCGAAGGACTGGCCGATCAGCTGCGATCCGACGACCGTCCCCTTCCCGTCGTGGGCGAGGCTGCCGTTTGCCTTGTTCGACCACAAGGTCTGTGCGACGCCAGTGACGGCGAGGGGGTAGATGACTCCGGTCAGGATGAGCGTGATCAGCGTAAGCCGGAGGGCGATGATGAATTCGCGGCGCATGGTGAGTCTCCTCGTTCGAACGTTTCAGACGAAATGCAAGGCTTCAAGGACGAGATCGATCAGCTTGATCCCGATGAACGGCGCCACCACGCCACCCAGCCCGTAGATGAGCAAGGATCGGCGCAAGATTGCGGCGGCGCCTAGCGGGCGATACTTCACCCCTCGCAACGCCAGCGGAATCAGCAGCACGATGATGATCGCGTTGAAGATGACCGCCGACAGGATGGCGCTGGAGGGCGACGCCAGGTGCATGACGTTGAGGGGCGCGATCTCCGGGAACGCGCCCATGAACATGGCCGGCAGGATGGCGAAGTACTTCGCCACGTCGTTGGCGATCGAGAACGTCGTCAGCGTCCCGCGGGTCATGAGCAGCTGCTTGCCGACCTCGACGATCTCGAGCAGCTTGGTGGGGTTCGAATCGAGGTCGACCATGTTGCCGGCCTCCTTGGCGGCCTGGGTGCCGCTGTTCATGGCGACCCCGACGTCCGCCTGGGCCAGCGCCGGGGCGTCGTTCGTGCCGTCGCCGGTCATCGCCACCAGCTTCCCCTTCGCCTGTTCCTCCTTGATGAGGCGCATCTTGGCCTCGGGCGTCGCCTCGGCGAGGAAGTCGTCCACGCCCGCCTCCTTGGCGATGGCGGCGGCGGTGCGCGGGTTGTCGCCGGTGATCATCACCGTGCGGATCCCCATGGCCCGGAATCGATCGAACCGGTCCTTGATGCCAGCCTTCACGATGTCCTTCAGATGGATGATGCCGAGCAGGCGATTCCCCTCGGCCACGGCGAGCGGCGTGCCGCCCGAGTCGCCGATTCGATTGGCGATGACCCGGAGCTCTTCGGAGACGACGCCGCCCTGTTCCTTGACGTACGCGATGACCGCGTCGACGGCCCCCTTGCGGATGGTGCGGCCGGGCAGATCGAGCCCGCTCATGCGCGTCTGCGCGGTGAAGGGGACGAACGTGCCGCCGCGGGTGTCGGCGGCGGGGATGTGCAGCTTCTCCGTCACCAGGGTCACGACGGAGCGCCCCTCGGGTGTCTCGTCGGCCATGCTGGCGAGCGCCGCCGCGCCGGCCAGGTCCTCGAGGCGGACGCCGGGCAGGGGCAAGAGCTCGGTCGCCATGCGGTTGCCGTGGGTGATGGTGCCGGTCTTGTCGAGCAGCAGCGTATCGACGTCGCCGGAGGCCTCGACGGCCCGGCCGCTGGTGGCGATGACGTTCTTGCGGAGCAGCCGATCCATCCCGGCGATGCCGATGGCCGACAGCAAGCCGCCGATGGTCGTCGGAATCAGGCACACCAGCAGGGCGACGATGACGGTGGCCGACAGCGCGATGCCCGAGTACTTCGCGAGCGGCACGAGCGTGACGCACGCGAACAGGAAGATGACCGTCAACCCGACCAGCAGGATGTGCAGCGCGATCTCGTTCGGTGTCTTCTGGCGTGCGGCCCCTTCGACGAGGCGAATCATGCGGTCGAGGAACGACTCGCCGGGATCGGCGACGATGCGGACGATGATCTTGTCCGATAGCACCTTCGTCCCCCCCGTGACCGCGGAGCGGTCGCCGCCGCTCTCGCGGATGACCGGCGCGGACTCACCCGTGATCGCCGATTCATCGACAGAGGCGATGCCCTCGATGATCTCCCCGTCCCCGGGGATCATCTGACCGGCCTCGACGACGACGCGATCGCCCTTGCGGAGCGCGGACGAGGCCACGGTCTCCGTGACCTCGCCGCCGCTGCCGCCGCCCTTGCCGTTCACCAGCCTCCGCGCGGTCGTCTCCTTGCGCATCTTCCGCAAGGTGTCCGCCTGCGCCTTCCCGCGCCCTTCGGCGACGGCCTCGGCGAAGTTGGCAAAGATGACCGTGAACCACAGCCACACCGTCACCGCCGCGGTGAACCACAGGGGCGTCGTCGCCGAGGTTCGGTGCAGGGTGTCCCGGATGAGGACCAGCGTGGTCAGTACGCTGCCGACCTCCACCACGAACATCACGGGATTCTTCGCGACGTGGCGGGGGGCCAGCTTGCGCAGGCTCTCGCCGATCGCGGTGCGAATGATCTTCCCGTCGAAGAGGGACAGAGACTGAGCTTTGGGGCGAAACATGGCTAGAAGACCTTTCCTTGAAGCGCTTGGAAGTGCTCGATCACTGGCCCGAGCGACAGGGCCGGGAAGAAGGTGAGGGCGCCGACGATCACGATGACCCCGACGAGCAGCGCCGTGAACAACCATCCGGTCGTCGGGAAGGTGCCCGAGCTGGGGGGCACCACCTTCTTGCCGACCATCGAGCCCGCGATGCCGAGGACCGGGATGATCATCAGGAACCGGCCGCCCAGCATGGTGAGCCCGAGCGTGGAGTTCCACCACGGGGTGTTCGCGTTCAACCCGGCGAAGGCCGAGCCGTTGTTGCCCGCCCCGCTGGAGAACGCGTACAGCATCTCGGTGAGGCCGTGCGGGCCGGCGTTGTTGAGCGACGAGGTGCCGGAGGGCGAAACCGCCGCCCAGGCGCAGAAGCCAAGGATGATGAGGGGGAAGATCAGCACGTACAGCATGCTGAGCTTCATCTCCTTCCCTTCGATCTTCTTCCCGAGGTACTCGGGCGTTCGTCCCACCATGAGACCGGCGATGAAGACCGTCAGCACGACGTAGACGAGGATGGCGTAGAGCCCCGCGCCGACGCCGCCGAAGATCAGCTCGCCGAGTTGGATGTTCACGAGCGGGACCAGGCCGCCGAGCGGTGTGAAGCTGTCGTGCATGGCGTTCACGGCGCCGCATGAGGCGTCGGTGGTGACCGTGGCGTAGAGCGCGGAGGCGGCGACGCCGAAGCGGGCCTCCTTGCCCTCCATGTTGCCGATGTGCTGCTCCACGCCGAGGCTGGCGTAGGCGGGGTTGGCGTGCGCCTCGGCCCCGTAGCAAACGGCGACGCCCGCCAGGAACAACACCCCCATCGCCGCCCAGATGGCCCAACCCTGCTTCGCGCTGCGCGCCATCCGCCCGTACGTGTAGGTCAGCGCGGATGGAATCGCGAAGATCATGAACAGCGACAGGAAGTTCGTGAACGGCGTCGGGTTCTCGAACGGGTGGGCGGCGTTCGCGTTGAAGAAGCCGCCGCCGTTCGTTCCCAGTTGCTTGATCGCCTCCTGCGACGCCACGGGGCCGAGCGCGATCGTTTGCTTGCCGCCTTCGAGCGTCGCGACGTCGAGGTACGGCTTCAGGTTCTGGATGACCCCCTGCGAGACGAGCAGCAGCGCGAACACGATGCTGAGCGGCAGCAGGATGTAGACAATCGACCGAGTCATGTCGACCCAGAAGTTGCCGAGCGACCTGTCGCCGTCGGGACCGCCGCGCTTCGTGAACCCGCGGGCGAGGGCCAGCGCCACCCCCAGCCCCGCTCCGGCCGAGGTGAAGTTGTGCCAGGCCAGGCCGGCCATCTGGGTGAAGTAGCTCATCGTCGATTCGCCGGAATACGACTGCCAGTTGGTGTTCGTGGTGAAGCTGGCCGCGGTGTTGAACGCGAGGTCGGTTCCGACGGCCGGAAAATTCTGCGGGTTGAAGGGCAGCACGTGCTGCAGGCGCTGGATGAGGTAGGTCACCAGCACGCCGATCAGGCTGAACAGGAGCAGCGCGAAGGTGTACTGCTTCCAGTCCTGTCCCTGCTTGGGATCGATGCCGGATAGCCGGTAAATCATGCGCTCCAGGGCGCCGAGCGAGCGCGGCAGGGGCGGACGGTCGCTCTCGAACACCCGGAACATGTAGACGCCCAGGGGCTTCGTGACGGCGACGATTGCCGCGACGAAGACCAACACTTGGATCCAGCCGATAGCGGTCATGTGATGTGTCTCCTCAGATCAAAACTTCTCGGGACGAACCAGGGCATAGACGAGATAGATGGTGAGCAGCGCGGCCAGCGCGGCGCCGACGGCATAGTCGATGGTCATGGGGCGCTCCTAGAGGCGGTCGAAGGATTTGGCGTAGAGCCAGCCAGCGGCGAAGAAGGCCGCCGTGACAACCACGAACACGATATCTTTCATTGGAACGGTCCTCCCAGGTGTCGGGTTGGGTCAGTGCAGCGGTACAGAGCCGCACGGTTGCAGGGTTGCAGAGTTGGTTGAAAAGGCAGTGAACCGGGCGCGTCGTCGCGCACTGAACGTCGAGCTGAGCATCGACCGTGCCACGAGGCCCCGAGGGATCCGCCTCGCCGCTCGCGCCGCTCAGCACCTTAGGCGGGTTCGGGACCGCCTGCGAACTGCATCCCGTGCGGGGAGGTGAATTGCACTTCGCAGGGCTCGAGCGGCGGGCCGGGGTCAGCGGTGCGGCTGGTAGAGATGACGCCGCGCCAGTTGCTGGCACTCGCCGTCTCGCTCGCACTCCTCGAACTTGACGGCGAGCTCCGCTTGCCGCCGGCAGAAATCCCGGAGCGCGACCGACGCCGCGGGGTCACAGACGTTCTTGAGGTTGTCGACAGCTCCCTTGAGCAGCGCCAGCCGCTGTGCTTCGGGCAACGCCCGCAGCGCCCGCACGTCGGCAGTCGCCGACCACCACCAGAGCCAGAGCCCGCCGATGGCGGCCACCAGTCCCAAAGGAAGCGCGGCCCGCCGCAAGCGTCGCCGATGAACGATCGGTTTCTGCTCGCCCGGCGGCGGCTCATCCGGACGGACCAACCTCAACATCGGCGGCGCAAGAAATGCACGCCCCAGGCCAGCCTCGGCGGCGCCACCGTCCGCGTGGAGGGGCGCCTCGACCACGCGAATCGGGATCGCAAAAAATGATGCGGGGCCCTCGTCGACGGCACGGGTCTTGATGGGACCTCGCCGAGAAGCGTAACGTCGCCCTCGATTCCTCATGTCCAGCTCGCCGCCAACCTCACCTGCAAAACGTCGGCCCGAGGATTTTCTCGAGCTCGTGGAGCGGGGGAAGCGGGGACGGTTGAAGCTGTACCTCGGGTTCGCGGCGGGGGTCGGCAAGACGTACCGGATGCTCGAGGAGGCGCACGCGCTCCGGCGCCGAGGGGTCGACGTGGTCATCGGCTTCGTCGAGACCCATGGCCGCGTCGAGACAGAGGCGCTGGTGGCTGGGCTGGAGGTGGTGCCCCGACGTCGGGTCGAGTATCGCGCGGTCGAGATCGAGGAGATGAGCCTCAACAACGTGCTCAAGCGCAAACCCGCCGTCGCGGTGGTGGACGAGCTGGCACATACGAACGTCCCGGGGAGCCGCAACCGCAAGCGCTACCAGGACGTCATCGAGCTCCTCGACGCCGGCATCAATGTCATCGGCGCCTTCAACGTTCAGCACCTGGAGAGCCTCAAGGACGTGGTGGAGCGGGTGGCGGGGGTTCCCATCCGCGAGACGATTCCGGACAGCTTTCTCAAGCAAGCCGACCAGGTCGTGAACCTGGATCTGGCCGTGGAGGATCTGCAGGAGCGCCTGCACGCGGGAAAGATCTATTCGGCCGACCGCGTGCCGTGGGCCCTCGAGCACTTCTTCAAGGATCGGAACCTCCAGCACCTGCGCGAGCTCGCCCTGCGCGAGGTCGCCGAGAGCGTCGAGCGTGCGGCGTCAGCGCGGCCGATCCTCGGCGGCACCGACGAGGCGAAGCCGGCGCATGCCAGCGGGTCGCGCATCGTGGTGTGCCTGTCCTCCTCGTCGCCCCGTGCCGCCACCCTGGTGCGCAAGGGCTCGCGCCTGGCCGGCCGGCTGAACACCGACTGGTTCGTCGTCTTCGTGGAGACGCCGCGCGAGGCCCCCGAGCTGATCGACGCCGAGACCCAGCGCCGCCTGATGACGAACATCGAGCTCGCCGGCGAGATGGGGGCCGAGGTCGTCCGTCTCAAGGCGCGCGATCCGGTGGACGCCATCCTGGACTTCGCCCGCTCGCACAGCGTCGGTCACATCGTCGTCGGCCGCTCCCACCAACCGACGCTGCGGCAGCTGCTCGGCCGGACGGTCCCGCTGCGCCTGGTCCGCGACGCGAGCGGCATCGACGTTCATGTGGTCGCCACCGACGAGGAGGAGGCGGCGCCATGACCTTGCGGGGCAAGCTGGTGCTCGCGCAGTCGCCGCTTGCGATCGCGCTCGTCATCGTGGGGGTCGTGTCCGCGGTGGTCACCACCCGCCTCGGCGAGCGGTCCCGCCTGATCCTCGCGGACAACTACCGCAGTGTGCTGGCGGCGCAGCGGATGAAGGAGTCTCTCGAGCGGATCGACAGCCACGCGCTGGTCCTGCTCACCGGCCATGAGGTCGCGCCACAGCCGACCTTCGCCAACCACCGAGACCTGTTCGAGAAGGAGCTGGTGGTCCAGGAGGGCAACATCACCGAGGCCGGGGAGCCCGAGATCACCGTGCGCCTGCGGCAAGCGTGGGACGAGTACCGGCGACAGATCGCCCGCTTCGAGACGCTGGCGGACAACGCGAGCAGGGCGTCGCTCTACTTCTCGACGCTGCAGCCCGCGTTCCTGCGCGTGAAGGTGGCCGCGGACGAGATCCTCGCCGTCAACCAGGACGCCATGGTCCGGAAGAGCGATCGGGCCGAGGAGCGCGCGCGCGCGTTCGAGCACACCGTCGTGGCGGCGGTCATCATCGCGCTCGGCCTGGGGCTGCTGTTCTCGATCTTGCTGACCACCCGGATCTTGCGTCCGCTCGGCGTGGTCAGCGCCGCGGTCCGGCGGTTCGGCGAAGGCGACCTGCGCGCGCGCGCCGGGATCGTGGGGAGCGACGAGATCGCCGCGGTCGCCGCGGAGTTCAACCGCATGGCGGAGAGGCTGGAGCGCTACCGAGTCAGCTCGCTCGGCGAGTTGCTGCAAGCCCAGCAGGCCGCGCAAGCGGCCATCGATGGCCTCCCGGATCCGGTGCTGTTGCTCGACGCCAACGGCGAGCTGCGGGGCGCGAACAGCGCCGCTGCGCGGCTGCTCGGCATCGATCCGGAGCGACCGTCCGCGGAGGCCTTCGCAGGCGCGGATCCGGGGGTGAGGTCGGCGATCGATCGGCTGCGGACCCACGTCCTCGGCGGCAAGGGCGCCTACGTGCCACGCGGCTTCGAGGACGCGGTTCGGGTGACCACGGTCGACGGTGAGAAGGTGTTCCTACCGCGCGCCACGCCCATCTACGGCGAGACCGGCTCCGTGGCCGGAGCGGCGCTGGTGTTGCAGGACGCGACGCGCCTGTTTCGCTTCGACGAGCTCAAGAACGATCTCGTCGCGACCGTGGCCCACGAGTTTCGGACGCCGCTGACGTCGATCCAGATGGCGCTCCACCTTTGCACGGAGGAGGTGGTGGGGCCGCTGACGCCGAAGCAAGCGGATCTGTTGTTCGCGGCGCGCGAGGACTGCGACCGCTTGCGGCTGATCGTCGACGACCTGCTGAACCTGTCGCGCATCGAATCAGGGCACATCGACCTGCATCGTCGCCGGGCGAATCCCGCGGAGCTGGTCGAGCTTGCTGTCGACGTGCATCGGGCGGCCGCGGAGCAGGCGCAGGTCACGCTGAAGACGGAGATTTCCCCCGGACTGCCCGACGTCTTCGTCGATCCCGATCGCCTGCAATTGGTTTTCGGCAACCTGCTCAGCAACGCGATCCGGTATTCGCCGGCCGGCGGCGAGGTGTTCATTCGGGCGCACCGCGACGACGCCGGGGTGCACACGGCGCATCGGCTGTCCGAGCCGAACGTCAGGTTCGAGATCGTCGACGGCGGGCCGGGAATCGCGGCGCAGCACCAGGCCGGCCTGTTCGAGAAGTTCTTTCGCGTGCCGGGCAGCCCGCGAGGCGGCTCGGGGCTGGGACTGTTCATCAGCAAGGGCCTGGTCCAGGCCCACGGCGGCGAGATCGGGGTGCGCAGCGACCCGGGCAAGGGAGCCACGTTCTGGTTCACGGTCCCCGCCGCGCCCGCGCTCGCCGAGTAGCCCATGAACGTCATCGAGACGAGGCGGTTGGTGATGCGCCCGTTCGGACCCGCCGACGCGGGGGTGGCTCACCGGTGGTTCGGCGATCCGCTGGTCATGAAGTACACGCCGACCGGCGTCGACGATTCCGTCGACAAGACGCGGGCGAGGCTGGCCGGATACGAGGCGCACCAGACCACGCACGGATTCAGCAAGTGGTTGATCACCGAGCGCGCTTCCGGAATGCCGATAGGCGACGCGGGTCTGCTTCAAATCCCCGAGCTTGGATGGATTGACCTGGGTTTCCGGCTGTCGGTGTCGTCCTGGGGCCAGGGTTTGGCGACGGAGGCGGCATCCGCGTGGGTGGCGGCTGCATTTGGCCCCCTGCACCTTGCCCGGCTCGGCGCTTTCGTCCATCCAGAGAACGCAGTCTCTATTCGCGTGCTCGAGAAACTCGGGTTCGGAGCCGAGCGCCAGGATGTCGTGATCGGGATGCGCTCCATCGTATTCGGCCTGGGGGCCGTCTTGGCCTAGAATGGCGGCGGTGCAGCTCAAGCCTTCGATGGGTCGGATCGCGTCGCTCGGCCTGCTTGGTATGTGGGCGTGCGGCGTCAATCGCGATGGCTTGTCGGGTGGCGACGGGGCGGTCGTATTCGATTCCGCGGTTCCCGCGCGAGACGGCGGCGGCATGATGCACGTGGCGGACGCGCCTGTTGCCTCGGGGGGGAGGGGCGGCGGCGACGCCACCGCCGGTGGCGCCTCGGGAGAGAACACGGGTGGGGCGGGGCTGGGAAACGGCGGCGGGGTCGCGGCGGGTAACGGCGGCCAGCCCTCGACCGCCGGCGGTGGGGCGACAGGGGTCACCGGCGCCGGCGGGGCGTCGAGCATCGGGGGCGCGGCGGTGGGGGGCGCAGCTACCGGTGGAATGGGGACTGGAGGAAGCAATGTGGGCGGTGGTGGTGTGGGCGGTGCGTTTGGGACGGGAGCCGCGAACACGGGCGGCGCGAGCGCGGGCGGCGCAGGCGGCGGAGGCGCAAGCGGCGGACGTGCGGGAACGGCTGGCGCGGCGGCGGTTGGAGCGGGGGGGCGTGGGGGAGCCGTGGGGGGCGGCGGCGCGGGCGGCGCCGCCAGTGTCTGCTCGGCCAGCACATGCCCGAACGGCTGTTGCGCTCAAGGACAATGCATCACCCAACGAACCAAGAGCGCTTGCGGCACCGGGGGTGTCGCGTGCAAGGCATGCGGCGGATGCCAGACGTGCGGGCCGAGTGGCGCCTGCGCGGTCGATCCCGCCTCACGCTGGACCATCGTCTGTTCCTCGGCCCAGCTGACGACCAATCCTCCCTCCGGAGGAAACAATTGGGATCCCGGCAACGGGGAGATCGGGGGACACAACCCGGATCCCTTCTGCCAGTTCGAAACGACCGCCGACGTGGTGGACACCGGGGCCGAAACGACCACGACCGTGACCGACAGCTTCACGGCGACCTGGAACGAAACCGTGACTCCACCTGGCGCGACGATCTCGGGTGCGACCCTGCTGTCGCCCACTGCGCGCTGGCAACTCTGGGTCGGGGACGACGACGGTTGTGACCCGAGCGGCTGTTACGGGACTCTGGCCTGTTCCGTGACGGCCCCGATGCAATCCACGTGGCTGCTGAACGGAGGCTTCACGGTCATGAACGTGGCCAACTGTGTCGCGCTGAACGTCAAGCTGGTCTGCCAGCCGTAGTCGCGCCGTCCCGCGGGGGATTAGGAGGACCCTCCCAGTACAGCGCCCCGGAAGTAAGTTCCCCGCGGGAGGGCCACGCCGAGCCACGCGCCCGCCGAGCGCAATCGCGCGGGCGTGAACCC
>CAYUFS010000010.1:0-129051 GCA_964443975.1 uncultured Myxococcales bacterium
AGCGTCCATTTCTAAACTAGCGGTCACCTCGGTGTGTAAGCGTAATACATAGCACCCAAATTTAGTACGATTTTCTCCCCCCGACTCGCACCTTGGCGCGCCCGCTTCTCACTGTTGCCGGGGCACTAAATGCCCACGCCGATCTTCCACAGCAGGCTGTCGCCCGTGACCGACACGATCCGGAAGCTTCCTGAGGAATTTGGCATGCTTGTGTCATATGCCGGGCTGGCCCACGTGGTGCGCATCCAGCCAATCGCGGTCGATACGTACGCGCGCCCAAACGTGTAGATCTCGGCGCCAGCGTCCAGCCCGCGCGTGACGAGCCAGGTGGTGCCGGACGCGGAGTCGATGGCGACGCCGTTGATCACCGTCGCTCGGTCGAGTGTCGCCGTCATGAAGCCTCCCGAGAGATGCCCCTCGACGAACGGCGTGATTCGCGCCGGATATTGCGCTCCCACGCTGACGCCAAGGAGCCCGTAGACCAGGCTGGCGTGCGCGTCGTCCAGCTTCGCGTGGCCGGCGCCGCCTGTCAGACCGACGCCACCGCGCAGCCAGGGACGAGACAAGGGATAGGCCTCGAGGTGAAGCCCCGTCAGCCACACCGTCATCCCCAAGGTGGTGGCAATCGAGAAACCCTCCAAGGACAGCTTGAGTCGCGCGTTCGGGTGACCCTTCGCGGGGGGCAACTCACCCACCCGCCCCGTCGCGCTGACGACGCCAGCGGACGGTTGCGCGGGGGCGGCGTCGTCGAGCTCGCTCGCGCCAAGCGCCGCCGCGGCCGAATACGACGAGAGGCTCAACGACAGCAAGATGACGACCGGCGCGCGCGACTTCACCCGTCGTCGACGTGCATCGCGCGCGCCACGCCCGCGGGTCCGGACGCACGCGGTCCCGCCGCGGCGTTGGCCTTCCCGTCAGGGGCGCGGGTGGGTAGTTCGCCGAATGACCGTCGGCGCCGCGAAACCAACGTTCACGGCGCGGGTTTCACGTCGTCGAGCGACGGCAGATCCGACAGGTTCGGCTCGAGCACGATCTCGATGCGCCGGTTCTGACCGCGGTGCTCGGGGCTGTCGTTGGCGACGATGGGATCGAACTCGCCGTAGCCTGCCGCGGCCAGGGTCTGCGGGCGCATGCCGTTGCCGACCAGGAACCGGGTCACCTCGACCGCGCGCGCGGTGGCGAGCTCCCAGTTCGACGGGAAACGGGCCGTGTGGATGGGGACGTCGTCGGTGTGCCCCGCGACGAGGAAGCGCCGGTCGGGGATCGTCGCGAGGACCTGGGCCACCTTCACCAGGGCCGCCTGCCCATCGGTCTTGATGTTCGTCTTGCCCGAATCGAACAACACGTCGTTGGGCAGCGCGATCAGCATCCGCCCGTCGCGGATCACGACCTTCAATTGCCCGGCGTCGATCATCGAGCGCAGGCGCGCCACCAGATCGCGGAACGTGGCAGCGCGCGCCTCGGCCGCTTGCTTTTGCCGCCGGAGCTCCTCGAGGGCGCTCGCGAGCTGACCCTTCTCGCTGGTCAGCTTGTCGACGTTCTGGCCCAGCTTCTCGAGCCGCGCCTTCAGCTCGCCGGCGAGCGCGGTGGTGTCGTCGAGTTGCTTGCGCAGGGCGTCCCGCTCGGTGGTCAGCGCGGCGATGCGGGCGACGCGGTCCTTGAGCTGGGCCTCGAGGACGTGCATGCGCTCCGCGTCCGTCTTCTCGCGCTCGGCGGCGGCGCGATCATGGTCGGCGCGTGTCTTCTCCAGCTCGGCGACCTTCTGGTTGTACGTGCCGGTGGTGACACAGCCGCCGCCTGCGACGATCAGGAGCACGGCGAGGAGGAGCGGTCGGGTGACCGAGCGATGGGATGAGGTGGTCGTCTGGCGCATGGGCGCAATACCCTAACGCAGGCGCGGCGCCGATTCATCGCGAATCGCGGGCGTCGGGCGGGGAGTCGGCTGGCCGGGGTCGCGCGTCCGCCGGGGCCGCGCTATGGTTCGGCACCATGATCGATACCATCCAGGTCGGCTATCAGGTGTTCGCGAAGGAGGGCGGCGAGGAGTTCGGCGCGGTGCGCGACGTGGTGAGGGGCCATCGCCCTCAGATCGTCGTGTACGTCGAGAACGCCGGGGACTTCGTGGTGCTGCCGCACGCCATCAAGGCCGTGCACGATCAGAAGGTCATCCTCGACCTCGCCGCGGTGGACGTCAGCCTGCGCAACGCCATCACGCACGCGCACGACAAGGAGAGATAGGGAAGAACGAGGAAAAAAGGCAGCCCGCGGCCGAGCGCCGCGCCGGCGTCGCCGTCGGGCGGCGCTCAAGCCTCGCCCGGAATCCGACGATGTCCCGGTGCGATGGCCTGCATTCCCCAACCGGTAACGCGCGCGCGCCGCGGGCGCGAGCGGGGGTCGGTGGCGGTGGAGTTCGCGCTGGTGTTGCCGCTGTTCCTGGCGCTGGTGTTCGGAATCATCGACGGCGGGCGCCTGATGATGGCGCGGTGGATGGTGTCCTACGCCGTCGCTCGCGGCGGGCGCGTGGCCTCGCTGCGCGGGACCGCGGCGGTGACGGACGTGCAGAACGCCGTGGCGGCGTCGGCGTCGCTGATCGGGCTGGTCGCCGCGAACGTCAACGTCCAGATCAACGCCGGCGCGACGGCCTTCACGGCGCGGAAGTCCGGCGACGACGTCCACGTCTGGACGACGTACACGTTCACCCGGAAGCTCGCGTTCGTGTTCCCGTCGGCGACGATCAGCGTGGCCGGCACGTCGCTGACCTCCGTGGAGTGACCGCCGCGTCGCCGCGTCAATACCCGCGCATCAGGAACTTCGACTTCACGCGCGCCGTGGTGCCCGTGCCCTTCGGCATCAGGTTCTTGGTGGTCATGTAGCCGATGAGCGGCGGGAAATCGACCTGCAGCGCGACCTGCCAGGTGGGATCGACGGGCGAGGTCACGCAGGTCGCCGTCACGGTTGTCGCCGTCGACAGGCCGATCTGGTTCATGTAGAGCTTGGCGGCGCCCGTGCTCCCCTGCTCCAGCGTGATGGCGGGGGTGACCTTGGCGGTGGTGGCGCAGTTGCCAACGGACGTCTGCGACAGCTCGCGCGCACCCTCCCGGGCGGCCTGCGTCGCGTAGATGGCGACCCACATGTACTTCCCGTAGTCGAACATCCCCAGCAACAACATCGCCAGCATCGGCAGCAACATCGCGAGCTCCAGCGCCGCGGCGCCTGCGTCCCGGGCGCGGCGCGGGCCCGACGCATGACGGGCGCGCCCGCGGTCGGGGTGCCGGCTGCCGGTGACCGGGATAGGGCCCATCGCCACGGTCATCGTCAGAAGCCGGTCCCGACCTGAGGCCGCCCAACCATTCCCGCGGCGCGTTCAGGAACGCGCCCGCGAGCCGCGCAAGATCAAGCGGCCGGTCGCAGCGGATTTCGCGCCACGTAGCCGCCGTAGGCCGAGGGCGTGAGCTCGCGACGCAGCCGTCGCGCGGTGGTCTCGATCGATCGGCGCACCCCGGCCCGCCGCATGTCGGCCGGATGCACCACGAGCCGTGTGTCGCTGGGCGCACGCCGGCGCTGCAGGAACGCAAAGGCAGTGGTGGCCGCGGCCTCGAGCGGGTTGAGGGAGCCCCACCCGATCAGACGGAGCGCGCGGGCCCCGGTCGCCGCGTGCAGCCCGTCGTAGAGCTCTATCCAGTCGAAGCCCGCGGCGTCGACGGCGCGCCTGCCGGAGGGCGACAGCAGCCAGGCGGGGGGGATGAAGCAGGTCGTCGCCTGACCGAGCCCCGCCCGGGCGAGGATGTCCCGACCTTCGTGGAGCCGGCGCGCCGTCTCGACGTCGTCGAGTCCGTAGAGCTCCCCCTGCCCGCGCGCGAAGCCGTATCCCGCGAGCAAGTGCGCCGGGTTCGCGGGGTTGAAGCCCGGAGAGGGGCGCGGCATCCGGTGCGTGAGGCCGTGCAGCACCAGCGTGGCGCCGGCGTCGGCCATGGCGCGCAGCCAGGTGATCGTGGCCGGATCGCGGTCCACGCGCACCTTGCCCTCGTGAAACGGGATCACCAGGAAGGTCAGCTCCTCGGGCCGCAGGCCCGCCGCCGCGTGCAGCAGCGCGACCGCCTCCTGGCAGGCCGACAGCGTCAGCGGCGAGACATCGTGAACCGACGCGAGCAGCGCCGGGGAGTGTTCGCGGGCCGGGAGCATGCGCCGACACCCAAGCTAGGTCGGGGGACGCGTGAAGGATTCCCAGAGCGCGCTGAACGGATGTCGGGTCCAGCGGTTGACCATCGCGAGGCGTGCGTTCGTCGCCAGCAGCCCCGCGTACGCGGGATCCCCGAGCACGCGCCGGATCGCGCCGACCAGCCCGTCGACGCCGAAGGGATAAAACTCCGCCGAGACACCGTCCGTCGCCATGTCGACCGCGCTCGCGTCGGACGGGAGCAAGACCGGCACGCCGCTGGCCATCGCCTCCAGGTTCACGAGCCCGAGGGTATCCACCTGGCTCGCGAACGCGAACGCGTGCGCGGAGGCGTAGAGCCGGCGCAGGCGCTCGCCGCGCTGGAGCCCGACGAAGCGGACGTAGGGCTCCCGGGCGAACCGCGCCTCGAGCGACGGCAGCTCGGGCCCCTCGCCGACCACGACCAGCATGGGACGATAGCTCTCGTGCTGGAGGCGGCGGACCGCCTCTATGATGAGGGGAATGTTCTTCTCCTCGGAGAGGCGGCCGACGCTGAGGACCACCGGCCTGCCTTCGAGCTCGATGCCAAGCTCGCGGAAGATCGACGGGGAGCCGAGCTGCGGATTGAAGTGAGCGGGGTTCACCGTGACGGGCAGGACCTCGATCCGGGACTCGTCGACGCCGAGGGCGACCAGCCCGTCGCGCGCCTTCTTCGAGAACACGAAGGCCGCGTCCGCGCGGTTGTAGAACCAGGTGAGATAGCGGCCGGCCGCGGCGCCGAGCATTGGATCGCCGCCCAGGATCGACACCAACCCCGGGATCTCGGTGTGGTAGGTGGCCGTCACCGGCAGGCGCAGGATCTTCGCAGCCAGCAGGCCGATCAGCCCCATCGGTCCGGGGGTCGACAGCTCGACGTTGGAGACGCGCTGCCGCCACATCCAGTCGACGGTGCTGACCAGCGAAGGGATGTAGAGACGAATTTGGGAATAGAACGGCAGGCTCAGCGTCTTCACCGGCGGCAGCGCGTGAAATCGTTCCCCGTCGGGGTGGCGGGCGCGATCGCCGCAGAAGGGGATGAGGACGTCGCAGCCGGACGCGCGCGCCTCGGTGCTGAAGCGCTCGCACCAGGTCGAGACGCCGTCCACCTGCTCGAGCGAATCGGAGAACACGGCGAGGCGCTTGCGCCGCTCGCTCACCGGGGAAGCGGTCCAGTCCCGTCGCACCGCCAGCGCCTGCGCGTTCTGCTTGCCGAAGTGGTTCGCGGCGAAGAAGAAGGGCGCGGCGGCCGCGGCGGCGGCGGCGAGGTCGTGGAGGCCGTCGAGGATTCGGTAGAAGTCGAGGACCGAGAAGGCGGCGATCAGGCCGTCGAGGGCGGCGGCGGCGCTGGTGTCGAACGCGTGCGCCGCGGCCTCCACCATACCGGAGTCCTGGTCGTCGGCCTCCGCCGCCGAAAGCGGCGGCAACCGCTCGGACTTGGGGGCGTCAGCGGCGGCGGGGAACGTCTTCGCGGCCACGCGCGCGAGCAAAGGCGCCAGAAAGCTCGCTCCCTTGTCGCTGGGGCGGCAGCCGAACGCCGCCTCCATCAGATCGCTGACGGGATCGCCGCCGGTCCGGGCGGGCCCGCCGTCGCGTCGCCTCAGGAACGCCGACGTCGTTTGCTGGGCGCCCGCCGCCATGGCGTTCAGATCGGCGTTGTGACCGACCACACGTGCATCGCCATCCATGACGCGCGCCAGGAATTGCTGGGCGTCGAGTCCCTGGGCCGCCACCTCGGTGTACACGGTCCCGTTGCGGCGGTGCACGTGATCGTCGGACCCGCCCGTCTCGGCCTTCACGTGCGGCCTGGGGCCGTTCGCGCGCAGCCCGTGCTTCGCGGACAATCGAGCAATGACACGCTCGTCGACGCTGGCCATCAATTCGACCAGATCTTCTTCGATGCGCGCGTCGGTCAGGCCGTTCGCGACCTCGAACGTGGGGAACAACAACAAGACCTTCTCGAACGTCTCCCGATCCAGCCGCCAGTTCGGGCTCAACAACGGATGCGCCAGCCCGTAGGCAATTCCCTGATCTTGCAAGTAGTCGGTCAGCGAATAGACGTTGTGCCGCCGCTCTTGAATGGCGCCGTGCTGATCCGGATTGATGTTCCACGCCAGCACGTGCATGACACAGCCATTTTCGGGAAATCTCGCGGTCACCTCCTCCGAAAGGAAGAAGTCCGGCTTTTCGAGCAATTTCAAGCCCCCCGCCAGCGTGTCATGGTCGGTGAGAGTGACGAGGTCCATGCCGCGGGCCTTGCACAGGTCGTACTGCGCCAACGGATCCACGTAGCTCTCGGGACAATTGAAATACCGGCCGTACCATTCGGCGTCTGTCATGGAGGCCGACGAATGGAGATGCAGATCACATCTCGTCCGCATCGGATTGGGGGTGGGGCCGGACACTCGGGGTGGGGCGGGAATTTCGCGCAAGTTTCGCCGCAAGTCCATTGTTTTCGTGGGCGCGTGTTACGGGCTGGCCCCTTCGTTCGCGACTGGACGCATCAATGATAGCCCGGTAGGAAGGCCGGGTGAGCTTGGAAACGGCCGCATCCTCGCCAACGGCGCCCGCCGCGATCCTGTTCGATCTCGACGGGACCTTGGTCGACTCCGAGCGCGCGAACGTGGAGTCCGTGGTGCTCGCCTGCCGGGGCCTCGACGTGGAGCTCTCCGCCGACGAGCAACGATTCGTGGTCGGGCATTCGTGGAACGAGATTCATGCGCGCATCGTCGCCCGGCATGGGATCACGATAGGCATGGACGCGTTGATCGCTCGCGCGGTCGACGAAAAGCGCGCGCTGCTGGCGGTCACCGGGCACCGCGCGCTGCCGGACGCCGTGGCGACGGTGCACCGCCTGGCGCGACGATCCCCGCTGGCGATCGCCTCGGGGGCGAGCCGCGTGGAGGTCCGCGACGCCATCGAGGGCATCGGCATCGCGGACTATTTCCAGGTCGTGCTGGGGGCGGAGGACTACGCGCACGGCAAACCCGCGCCCGATCCCTATCTGCTGGCGATGGACAAGCTGGGCGTGCGCGCGCTCGCCGCGCGCTGCATCGTCATCGAGGACGCCACCCCCGGCATCCTGTCGGGCCGGGCGGCTGGCGCGCGCGTGATCGCCGTTCGAGCCGGGAATTTCGTGGGCTACGATCTGTCACCCGCCGACATCGTCGTCGACACGCTGGCGGAGGTCACCGACGACCTGTGCGCCCGGCTGATCGCCGCCGTCTGACCGCGGCGACCGGGGCTGGCCTGACCAGCGTGGTAAAATCGACCACGCAATCGTGTTCGACCACCTACCCCCCGACGTCAGGATCTACGAGGTTGGCCCCCGGGACGGCCTGCAGAACGAGGCACGCCTGATCGCGACGGACGACAAGGTCGCGTTCATCGACGCGCTCTCGGCGACCGGCCTCGCCGCCATCGAGATCACGAGCTTCGTGAACCCGAAGTGGATCCCGCAGCTCGCGGACGCCGCCGAGGTGGCGCGGCGGATCACCCGGCGGCCGGGCATCGTCTACTCGGCGCTGGTGCCGAACCGCCAGGGCCTCGACACGGCGATCGCCGCTGGCATGAAGGAGGTGGCGGTGTTCATGTCCGCCTCGGAGACGCACAACAAAAAGAACGTGAACAAGACCATCGCAGCCACCCTGCGCGCGTTCGAGGAGACCGTGCCCCCGGCGCTGGCAGCCGGGCTGAAGGTGCGCGCCTACGTCTCGACCGTGTACGGGTGCCCCTATGAAGGCGCCGTCGATCCCAACAAGTCGGTCGAGCTCTGCCTCGCGCTGCGCGCGCTCGGCTGTTACCAGATCTCGCTCGGCGACACCATCGGGGTGGCGAATCCGCGCCAGGTGCGCGACGTGTTGTCGCGCGTGTTCGCCGAGCTGCCGATCTCGGACGTGGCCGTGCACTTCCACGACACGCGCGGCACGGCCCTGGCGAACATCCTCGTCGGCGTCGAGATGGGCGTCACGACCGTGGACTCCGCGCTCGGGGGCCTCGGCGGGTGCCCGTACGCGCCGGGGGCGTCTGGCAACGTGGCCACCGAGGACGTCATCTACATGCTGGAGGGCATGGGGGTGCGGACGGGCGTCGACATCGACAAGCTCGTGCTGGCGTCGCAGCTCGCATCGACGCTGGTGGGCCATGAGATGCCGTCGAAGTTCTACCGCGCGTACATGGGCGCGCGTGGTCGCGCGATGACGTGATGATCGCGTCGCAGGCGGCGCCGGAGCGGCCGTTGCGCGTGCTCATCGCTGGTGGCTTCACGGGCGGGCACATCTTCTGCGCCCTGGCCATCGCGGGCGCCTTGCAGCGCGTGCGTCCGGGCACGCGCGTGTCGCTGGTGGGCGCGCGGGGCGGGATGGAGTTGCCCATCGCGCGCGCCGCCGGCTTCCCGGTCGACACGGTCTGGCTCGACGGGCTCGAGCGCAGGCTCTCGCCGGGGGCCATCCTGCGGAGCCTCGCGTTGCCCCTCAAGCTTGGGGTCAGTCTGCTGCAGGCGCGCCTGATCATGCGCCGGTTCGGGCCCGACGTCGTCGTCGGGGTGGGGGCTTACGTCAGCTTCCCCTCCCTCGCCGTGGCGGCCGCGCTGGGAGTTCCGGTGCTGATTCACGAGGCCAACGCCCGCCCCGGCATCGCGAACAAGGTGCTGGCGCGGGGCGCGGACGTGGTGTGCGTGGGCATGGAGGAGGCGGCGGTGGCGTTTCGGGCCAACGGCGGCCGGCGCCGGGTGGTGCCGAGCGGCAACCCGGTGCGCGCCGAGCTGTCCGACGCGACGGCCGGGTCGTCGCGAGAGGCGCGCCTGCGTCTCGGCCTCGGCCTCGAGCCCGAGCGCCGCACGCTCCTCGTCATGGGCGGCAGCCTCGGCGCCTCGCGGCTGAATGAATGGATGCTCGGCGCATCGCAGCGCCTCGCGGACGGCCCGTTCCAGGTGCTGTGGCAGGCGGGCGCGGCGCACGCCGCTGGCTGTCGGGCGCGGCTCGGCGGCGGGGGGGCGAACATCCGGGTGGTCGGGTTCCTGGACGACATGCCGAGCGCCTACGCGGCGGCGGATCTGGTGGTGGCGGGGGCCGGCGCGATGACGCTGGCCGAGCTGACCTGCCTCGGCAAGCCGGCGATCGTCGTGCCCGATAGAAACGTCAGCGAGGATCATCAGCTGCAAAACGCCGCCGCCATCCGGGCCGAGGGGGGCCTCGTTCACGCCGAGGAGCGCCTCGGTGATGCACTCACCGACGAGGTCGAGGCGCTGCTGCGCGACGACGCCCGGTTGCAGGACCTGGGAGCGCGCATGGCCCGGCTGGCACGGCCGCGTGCTGCGGATCGCATCGCCACGGAGATCGTGACGCTTGCGCTCGCGCCCCGTCACCGGCGGTGTTAGTTACGACGTTCGAATGGAATTTCGGACAGCGGCTGCCTTGTCCGGCGTGTCGGCGCTGGGATCGGCGCTGCTGGTTCCCGTGGTCAAGTGGGTGGCGCTGGGCGGCGGGGCCGTGGATGTTCCCGATGCGCGCCGCGTGCTGACGGTGCCTACACCGCGCCTGGGCGGCGTGGCGGTATTCCTGGCGGCGGTGATGGCGCTCGGCGTGTTCGCGGCGTTGGGGCAGATCTCGCTCGGGCAGGCGCCGCCCGTCGGCGTGGCCTTCTTGATCGGCTCGCTGATGGTGGTCGGGGTGGGCGCGGTCGACGACTTTCGTGCCTTGCGACCCCACGTGAAGCTGGCGGTGGAGATCGCGGCGGCGCTGGTGGTGGTCCTCGCCGGCAGGTGCCGCATCGCGGGCATCTCCCTCCCGGGAAGGGGTGCGCTGTTCTTGGGCGCCGCCTCCATCCCCGTCACCGTCGTGTGGATCGTCCTGGTCACGAACGCCGTCAATTTGATCGACGGCATCGACGGGCTCGCCGCGGGCACGTCCGCGATCGCGCTCTTGACCATCGCGATCATCGCGCGCGGCTTCGGGTACCCGACGGTGTCGGCGTTCGCGGTCGCGCTGGCGGGGGCGTGCGTCGGCTTCCTGGTGTTCAACGTCCACCCTGCGTCGATCTTCCTGGGCGACGCGGGGAGCTTGTTCCTGGGCTTCGCCATCGCGGTGCTCTCCACCTACGCGCGCGCGAAGGAGAGCACCGGCGCCATCACCATCGGGACCCTCTTGATCGTGGCGTTGCCCGTGGGCGACACGTTGTTCGCCATTCGTCGGCGGTACTTTCAAGGGCTGGCGATGGGCAGCCTCCGCTCGCACCTGGCCGGGCTGATCCGTGTGTTTCAGCCCGACCGAGACCACATTCACCATCGCCTGCTGCGGGTCGGGCTCGGCCAGCGCACGGTCGCCTGGGCGCTGTACGCGATCCAGGCCCTGGCCTGCGGGTACGCGCTCTACCTGCTGATCAGGAAATGAGCATCACCGGAGCGGACGGGAGCCCCGCCGCCGGCACGTCACGGGGACGCGTGGCGGTGGTCGTGCTCGGCGATCTGGGGCGCAGCCCGCGCATGCAGTGCCACGCGCGCGCGCTCGGCAACGCCGGGTTCGACGTGGACCTCATCGGGTACGCGGGGCGCCCTCCGGATGACGACGTGGCCGCGCATCCTCGAATCCGGATCCACCTGTTGACGGCGCCGTGGCGGCAGCGCGCGCCGCGGTGGCTCTTCGTTCCGGTCGCCACCGTGGACGTCGCCGTCCAGGCGGCGGCGCTGGCGTCCGTGCTGGCGGATGTTCCGCGGCCGGACGTTCTGTTGACGCAGAATCCGCCGACGTTCCCGACCGCGATGGTCGCGCCGGTCGTCGCGTGGGCGCGGGGTGCGCGCTGGGTGATCGACTGGCACAACTTCGGCGGGCACATGCTGGCGCTGCGGCTCGGACGCGGCCATCCGCTCGTGCGGCTGGCGTGCGCGGCGGAGCGCCTGCTCGGTCGTCGCGCGGCCGGCCACCTGTGCGTCTCCGAGGCCATGCGGCTCGCGTTGGCGACGGAGTGGGGCGTCGGCGCGGCGCGCGTGTTGCGGGATCGCCCGGCGAGGCGCCTCGGCCGCACCCCGCCGGCGGAGCGCGCGCGCCTGTTCGAGCGCCTCGGGATTCCCGTGTCGCCGCTGCCCCCGGCGAGCGCCGGCGACGAGAGCCCTGAACGCCTGGCCGTCATCGTGACCTCATCCAGCTGGACGGCCGACGAGGACTTCTCCTTGCTGCTGGAAGCGATGGCGTGTTGCGATGCCGCCCTCGCGCGCGGCGACGGTCTGCCGCGGATGCTCTTCGTGATGACCGGTGAAGGCCCCCTGCGGCGCCACTGGGAACGGCGCATCGAGGCGCTCGGGTTGAAGCACGTGCGCACCCACGCGCTGTGGGTGAGCGCGGCGGATTACCCGCGCGTGCTCGGCGCGGCGGCGCTCGGCGTGTCCTTGCACCGATCGGCCTCCGGGGTGGACCTGCCCATGAAGATCGCGGACATGTTCGGAGCCGGCATCCCGGTGTGCGCGCTCGCTTATGGCCCGGTGGTGTCCGAGCTGGTGCGGGTGGGCGAAAACGGGATGCTGTTTTCGACGGGGGCCGAGCTGGGACACCAGCTCTGCGAGGTTCTGCGAGGGTTTCCCGGGCGCGCGCCGCGGCTCGCTGAGCTCCGTCGCGGCGTGGATCGCCTGGCGGCCGAGAGCTGGGAGGACGGCTGGAAGCGCGAGGCGCTGCCCCTCTTCGCCGGGGACGGCTGACGCGACGTCGGGGGTTCGCGGGGTTCAGGGCGAGCCCGCCGGCGCGACCGGCACACGCAGGCCGGCTTCGACGGCGCTCGCGGCGACGCGGGCCTGACCGATGCTACGCACCTCCGCGGGCTGGGCGGCGTCATGCACGACGACCTCGTAAGGGCCCTGCGCGAACACGTCGGAGTGGTCGTCGCCCTCGGGCGCGGTCGGGTAGGGGACGACCACCTCGAACCGGCCGGTGATGTCGGCCGCGACCGCGCGGTGGTAGGCGACGCGGGTGGCCGCCGAGCGGGCCAGCAGCGTCAGCCTCGCTTCGACGACCGCGCCGGCGGGCGCGGTCCCGACGAGTCGAGCGCCGGGGACCTCCTCGAAAATCTTGACTGACGGGCCGATCTCGCCCTCGTAGACCACCTCGTCGGGGAGAACCAGCGGCTTGCCGTCCCCGAGCGCTCGCCGCCACCGGGCTTCGTCGTCGTCGTCGGTGAGGCGAGTGGCGTTGCGGACGATCAGGCCGTCGCCGCGGGGCGCGTGGTAGGCGAGGAGGGTCCTGTCGGGGCTCGCATAGACGAGGCGAAAGTGTCCGAGGTCGTCGCCGTCACGCTCGTAGAGGCGAGACGACATGCTGCGCGAGAACCGCGCGGAGTAGCGCATCAGACGCTTCCCCTCGAGCGCGGCGGACGGGAAGATCTCCACGAAGTCCGCGACCGACGCGCCCGCCATCTGGATCCCCGAGAGCGCGTAGTCGCCCGCGGTCTGGGCATCCACCACGCAGTAGCGGACGGCCTCGCCGGGACGAAGCCTGTCCGATAGGGCGCGCACGGCCTGGTCCTCGTCGTCGAGCAAAAACCAGCGCGCCGTGGACACGGAGATGCCGCCGCTGGCGACCGGCGGACGCCGCCCCAGCTCGGCGACGTAGTGGCCGAAGTCCCAGAACGCCAGGACGCCGTAGTTGCCGGCGGGATGCCGGTACTTTGCGGCGGTCCTGACCGGGGCGTCGAGCGGGACCGCGAGGGGGGGCGTGTGGTCCCTCATCCACGCGAGGGCCTGCTCCCAGCCGGGGCGAAGCACCATGAACTCCGCGAGCGTGGCGCGGTCGGGGACGATCGGCGAGGTGGCTCCCGCCGGCCAGACCGGAATCACCAGCGCGAGCGCGACCACGACGGCGCTGGCCGTCCGGGCCCGGCCTGGGCGGAGCCGTCGCCAGGCGCGCTGGAGAACGTCGGCCGACAGCAGCGCGAGAAACGGCGGCGCGACGTAACCGTAGTCGCGGGTTCGTAGCCACAGGAGGACGATCAGCGTCGAGAACAGCAGCACCGCGAGACGGGGCACGTCCAGCTCCGCCGCGCGGCGGCCGCGCCAGGCGCCGGCGATCGCCAGTGGGAGCGCCGCCAGCGCGATGAACGCCGGCGCGCCGCCGAGGAAGGCCACCTTTCCGATCGAGAGGGCAGCCTGCTCCTTGACGAGGTTGGTCTTGACGCCCAGCAGCTCTTCGCCGAGTTGCCCGGCGCCAGGAAGGACGCGCGCGCCCACCACGGCCAGCCCCGCGAGGGCGACGACGCCCAGAACCGCGACGATCGTGGTCGCGCCGGCTCGCCGCGGTGAAGCGGACGTGGACCGCCGCGCGACCGCGCGCAGCGTGGCGAAATAGGCGGGCAGGCCGGCGGCAAACAGGGCGGTCGCGAGCAGCGCTTCCTTGAAATACCGTGCCTCCATCACGAGCTCCGGAGCCACGACCCGCACCGCGAGCAACAGGATCAGCAGCGCCGACCCGTAACGAAACGCCGCCCGCGCGATGCGCGCCGTGTCGTCCCCGCGCGCGAGCGCGACCGTCCCCACGCCGAGGTACGTGACCGCCACCAGGACCAGGTAGATCGGCGCGCCGAACCAGGTGAAGAAGAAGATCGCGAGCGGCGCGGCGGCCGCGAAGTCCGGCAGCCAGCCTCGCCAACCCGACGACGCCGATGGCGGGGGCGATGACGCTGACGCTGGCGCCGCCGCCGCTCGCGTGGCCCGCAAGCTTCGAGATAGGCCGACGCCGGTGAAGATGGCGAGGACCACCTCGGCGACGTGATGGTCGACGGCCCCGAGCAGCGATCGGTGGACGAACGTTCCCGGGTAGAGCGTCAGCAACGCGAGCGCGACCAGCCCGCCCAGGCGGCCCAGCGTCAGCGCGCCCAACCAGAACAGGGCCCCGACCGCCACCGTGCCGAGCACCGCGGGCATGAACGCGGCGGCGCGCGCCAGGAGCGCCTCGCTGGGATGTCCCGCGCCCGCGACCAGGGCCCCTGCGGCGATGGCGACGTCGAACAACCCGGCATAGCGGCGCGGCTGTCCATCCGGGTAGATGCCGGGGTCCCACGCCTGCAAGTGGGGAAAGTGCGCGGCTGCGTAGCGCGCGTGGCGCAGGTGATAGTACGAGTCGGTGTCGAAGAGCCGCACGCCCGACGATCCGGCGAACACCGTGGACCAGGGTGCCGCGAGCCGGATCGCGAACGCCAGCGCGACGGCGAGGACGACGCCACCCGCGACGGCGGCCCGCAGCCGTCGGCTGTGCCGGCCGGCGCGCGTCGGCGGCGGCGAATGCCCGGCCCCCCGCTCGGCGCGCCGATGCAAGTCGGTACGTCCCGGTCTCCTTCCTGCCCCGCTCCCGCGCCGCCGATCGACTTTCAATACGTGGTGTAGTCCAGGAAGTTCCCGGTCATCATCAAGAGCGACATGACCGTCCAGGAATCATCGTAGTAAGTGCCGCCGACCAGCGCCTGGCGCCTGGCCACGGTGGCGTACGCGTCGTTCACGAACGTCTGATATTTCGGGTCGTGCATCGCGCCCACCCCCGCCGGTCCGATGAACGCGGCGGACTGAACCTGGGCGTTGTTGCCGGTCTGGAACTGCGGGTGGTCGTTTCCGTTCAGGTCGTACCCGTCGACGATCTTGGCGACCGTCTTCCCGCTGAAGAAGTCGCTCGTCAGCTTCACGTAAGTCTGGGCGCGGGTGTCACCGTTCCAGCACCAGTCGAGCCCGACGCGAAACGGCGTCCGGCACGAGTCGTATTGATAGTTCGTGGGTGAGGGCCCGCTGGCGCCGAACGCGCCGCCATTCGGCTTGCCGCCGGAGTCACACCAGGCCGGCACCAGCCCGTTCGACTGGTTTCCATTCGAGGCGCTGACCGCCTTGTTGTTGAGCACGTCGTACATCGTGTCCACGACGGTCATCCAGTTCGTCGCGTTCGCCGTGTCGATCTTCGCGAACAGCTTGTAGTAGGCGGGCGCGAAGTACGACGGATTGATGGCGCCCGAGTCGCCCCAGGCGCCGGGGCGGATGTAATGATAGTCCCAGATCTCGTGAGACCAGATGTTGCCGATGGTCTCCTTGGCGATGTCGATGTAGTTCTTGGCGAGCGCGCCTTTGCCACCCCATTGCTTGTCCGCCATGATCAGCGCGAACGCCATGTCCTCGTCGGCGTCGGTGGCCGGACCGGCGCCGCTCGGGCTCGCTTCGAGGCCGCTGCCGTCGGGCTTGATGTACCAGTTCATCAGGCCCGTGTTGCCGTCGACGAACTTCTGCTCGTAGAGCCAGAGATCGTCGAACAGGGACTGGTCGTTCATGTAGACCGCCAGGAGCATCCCGTATCCGATCCCCTCGGACACCGTCGAGTTCTTCTCCAGGCCCGGTTCATTCGGGCGCTTCACGCGCCGCCCGGCTGGGGCGCCGTCCTTGGTCACGGTGTCGGTCTTCCACTGATTGTACGCGGCCATGACGTCGTCGTTGCAGTAGGCGACGGGATAACTACAGCGGCTGCTCTGGCGGTTCTGGGGAAACGGAAAGCTCATGGCGGTCTGCTTGGCCGCCGGACCGCGCGGCGTCGAGCAGGCCGGGGGAAGATCGACGGCGGTCGCGTCGGGCGCGTCGCCGGTCGCGGCGTCATTCCCGTTTCCGCCCGTGCCGGCGCCACCGCCTGAGCCCGTCGCGCCGCCGGTCGCCGCGCCGCCGGTCCCGGGCGCGCCGCCCGAGGACGCGCCGCCGCTCGAGGCGATGCCGCCGCTACCCGTCTTGCCGCCCGAGGCCGCGCCGCCGGTGCTGGAACCGCCGCTCGCGGATGCGGCGTTGCCGCCAGATCCGTACCCGGCGATGGGCTGGGGACGACATCCCGCGTTCGGGGCGCCCAGGGCGGCGCACCCCGTGAGGAAGGCGATCAATCGCGACACCCCCGCGTACCGCTGGGGGACAACGAAGCGACGAGCACTGTTCATCTCGGGCCGGAACCTCCTTCGAGAAAAGGGGCCAAGAAAGCGCAAGGAAGAACGCGCAAGGAAAAAGGCGCAAGCAAAACGGGGCAAGAGCCCAGGGGAGGGGGACGATTCGTCAGGTCTTTCTTCTCAGGTCTTGGCCGGGATTTCGACGCTTAGCCGGGATTTCGACCTTTTGCGACCCCACCACCCTCGGAGCGCGCAAAGCTTGCCCCATCGCCCACCAAAAATCTACGCGACCCGCGGGGGGTGGTACGGTTTTTTTTTGGCGCGGCCGTCGGGGGGCATTTTTCGGCGCCCTTTTTTCGGCGCCCCTTTTTTCGGGCCCCTTTTTTCGGGCCCCTTTTTTGGCGCCCCTTTTTTGGCGCTTCGGGGGGCCCTTTGTTGTATGAATTCCACCTCGCGGGGCGGCCGCGGGGTTTCCCGAACCTCGGGCGGTTCCCGTAGAACAGTCCTGAACAGCCGATCCGCGTGATTTTCGTGTTTCAAGGAGGCCCCCGTATGCGTTTCACCCCACTTCATTCGAAGCCAACGTCCATGCTGGCGATGGCCCTCTTCGGAATCGGCCTCACGGTCGGTTGCACCCCTTCCGCCAGCAACGACGGCAGCGGCGGCTCGGGCAGCGGCAGCGGCGGGAATGGAAACGGCACCGGCAGCGGCGGGGGCAACGGAACGGGTGGCAAGGGCAGCGGTGGGAGCCAGGCCAGCAGCGGCGGCAGCAACGGCAGCGCCACTGGCGGCCACACAGCCGGCAGCGGCGGTTCTGGGGCGGGCAGCGGCGGCTCGGGAACCGCCAGCGGCGGCTCGGGGACTGCCAGCGGGGGAAGCGGCGCGGGGACCGGCGGGTCCGGCACGAGCACGGGTGGCTCGGGAACGGCGAGCGGCGGGACCGGCACGGGAACCGGAGGCAGCGCCACCGGAGGGTCAGGAACGGGGACCGGCGGCACGGGCACGGGCAGTGGCGGCGCCGGCGGGACCAACGGCGGGACGCCACCCGGCTGGTGGACCTCGGGGAGCTGGCATGGGTGCTCTTGGACGGGAATCGACGTGCTGAACTCGGCCACGCCCACGAAGAACATGCCGCAGGACTTCGTCAGCAAGACGGATCCGAAGGCCCCCTATTGCGTGTCCGGAACGGTGACGCCGGATCCGGGTTACAACGGTGTCGCCTTGCTGGGGTTCAACCTCAACGAGACCTCGACGGGCTCCGCGACCCAGTGTGCCTACAAGCCCGCGGATCCCACGGCGATCGGTCCGCCGGAGGTCACGATGACCGGGACCGGGATCGCGGTCTCCTTCACGAGGACCGTCGGGTCGATTCTGCGTATCCAGATTCAGGACAAGAATGGTGGGTTGACCACCGGTCAGAACGATCGCTGGTGCTACACCATCACCGAACCGCAGGGCCCTATCTTCGCGCCGTTCAACCGCTTCAACACGAAGTGCTGGGACCAGACGGGCACGAACTTCGATCCAACGAAGAACAACATCGACGCGATCGTCTTCAGCGTGCCCGGCACCTTGGTCCCCACGCCGTTCGCGTATTGCATCGGGGGCTTCGCCACAGGCAATGACGCCTCGGCCGCGCCTGCCTACACACCGAGCCCGTATCCCGTCATCGCGGGGACGCTCGGCGGTCCCGAGCCCGCGCCCGGAACCGACCTCGATTTCCAGCGCGCGAAGGTCGCGGCGCCCGGGGCAGGGGGAAAGCAGTACATCATTCAGAACAACAACTGGGGCTCTCCGGCGTCCACGGATCAGACCATCAGTTACTCGGGCAACTCATTCACCGTCATGAGCACGACCGGCAACGTCACGTCAAACGGGGTGCCGGCATCTTTCCCGTCGATCTTCATCGGAGCGAATGGCAATCAGACGGCGACGGTGGCGAACGATCCCCCCAAGGGACCGTACACGACACGACCGAGCGACAATCTGCCGAAGGCCGTGAGCTCGCTGGCCAGCATCAAGACGACGGCCGCCTACAACAAGATGGGCGGCGACTACAATGCCACCTACGACATCTGGATGGCGGCACCCCCGACGCCTCCGTCCGGCGCTTTCTACAGCGACGCGTACGATGGCTTCGTCATGGTGTGGTTGTACAAGCCAAGCGGCCGGACACCCATCGGAGGGTCGCCCACGAAGACGGGGGTCGTGATCGACGGGAACAGCTACGACGTCTACGTCGGGCCCCGTGGCACCGGAACGAACCCAAATCGGCCGGTGGTTTCATACGTGGCGAACCCGGCCGTCCTCAGTCGAACGTTCGATCTCAAGCCCATCTTGATGGACGCCGCGTCGCACGGCATTCCCAGCTCGTGGTTCGTGACGGATATCTTCTTCGGGTTCGAGATCTGGACGGGCAGCTCCGCGTCGGGGTTGTCGGTCACGAACTTCACGGCGGAGGTGCAGTGAGACGGCTCGTTTCGGTCTCGACACTGCCGTCCTTGCACTCCTTCATCGTGGGATTCATCAAATGAAGACGACACAGTCTCGCCTCATCCTTCTTGCTGGCATTGCAGCGCTCCCGTTCGTGGTGGGTTGTAGCTCCTCTCAAAGCGCCAGCGGCACCGGGGGTGGTTCAGGATCCGGTGGCAGTTCGGGATCCGGAGGAGCGGGTGTTCCGAGTTGCCCGGGCTCGGACGAGCTGATCTCGGACTTCACGAGCGACAACGGGGTCCATCAGGTGGATGGCCGCCAAGGGGGCTGGTACACCTATGGCGACTCGTCTGGCCGGGGAACCCTCAGCCCTCCCCAGGGGGGCGCGGCCACGCCGGATTCCAACGTCGGCAACACCAAGTGCTCGGGCCCGGGTTCCTTGCACGTGACCGCGATGGGCTTCACGGATTGGGGGTCGGCGATGGGGGTCGACTTCGTTCCCTCGGTGGTCAACGACGCGGGAGCTGGGGTCAAAGGGACCTACGATGCGTCGAAGTACCGCGGTATTTCATTCTGGGCAAAGGCTGCTGCGGGCAGCGCGATCAAGTTCGTGCAGGTTTCTTTGCTGGATCCCTACACGGGGATCCCGAGCATCTTGCCGGCGAACCAGACCTGCGCCTATTCGACCAATCCCATGGATCCTGCGATGACCGCCAAGAATTGCAGTCCATACCTGGTCAAGTTTGGTTACGGCTACACCGGGGATGACCTCACCAACGTCACCGCCGACTATCCAGGTCACGTGAACGACAAGATCGACGACACCTGGAGACAGTTCGTCGTGCTCTTCTCGGAGACGAAACAGGACCGGGGAAATCCTGGACAGCCTTCCCCTGGCAACAAGCTCGATGTCGCGCAGCTCATGGGGATGGCGATTCAGATAAACACCGACCACAGCACGATGCCGCCGACGGCCAACGACTACGAGGTTTGGGTGGACGATGTCGCGTTCGTCAAGTAGCCCTCCGACCTGAAATAGCCGCCGGGCGGGTGATACGCGACGTGGACGGGCGTTGGCATCTCGTGCTCGTCGTCGCCGTCGTCTTCGCCCTCTACGGGCGCGCGCTGTCGTTCGGATTTTCCTATCTGGACGACGACGCGCTTGTCCTGGACCAGCAGGCCTTCTTGTCGCAGCCGTCCAGCGTGTGGCGGTCTTTCGGCCGGACCTATCTCCCTTCGGCGGGGCGCGATCACGCCTACTATCGCCCCGTCATGAATGCGTCACTCGCGCTGGACGCCCGCTGGAGCGGCGTGAAGCCCTTTGGCTACCACCTCACGAGCGTGATGCTTCACGCGCTGGCGGCGGCGCTTCTGCTCGTCCTGCTCCGGGCGCTCGGCCACGGCGATCGCGTGGCGTTGTTTGGCGGGCTGGTGTTCGCGGTCCATCCGGGCCTGACTGAAGCGGTCGCCTGGATCCCGGGCCGAAGTGACGTGTTGCTGGTCGTCTTCGGGCTCTCGGCCTGGCTCCTCTTTCTTCAGCGCTTTCGGCGGCCCGCCCCGAACACCAGGCGGGCGCTCTGGTCGACGCTCGGTCACGGTTCGGCTTGGTTGCTGGCCCTGCTCTCGAAGGAGGCCGCCATCGTCTTGCCGGCCGCCTTCTCCGCTCACCAGGTCTGGCTGCAGCGTCAGCCGTGGAGACGTGTCATCGGTCCCCGCCGTCTCGCGGTCTGGCTCGGAGGTCTGGGCGTGTATTTCGCCGCGCGCACCGTCGTCGTCGGTGACACCATCGGCGTCGCGCGACTGTCGATCACCGACCTGCTCGCGAATTCGTCGTGGATACTCACCAGCTTCGGCAAGCTGGCGGTGCCCGCTCACCTCTCGGTGGTGGCGACGCGCCTGGATACGCCAATCTGGCCCGGGGTTCTCGCGAGTGGAATGGCGGTGACGACCCTCATCGCGCCGGGGCTCCGGCAGGTCCGCACGCGCCTGCTGTTTGCGCTCGGGTGCTTCGTGCTCTTCGCGGCGCCGGCGCTGCCGGCGTCGCGGGTCCTGATCCTGGAGAATCGCCTCTACCTTCCGGCGGTGGCCTTCGTGATGTGGATCAGCGAGGTCGGCGGCGCCATGGCATTGTCGTCGCGCACCAAGCTCGGCCTCGCCGGTGCGGCCATCGGAGCGCTGTCCGTCGTGTCGTCCCTCCGTCTCGGCGATTTCAACGATCGGGTGACGTTCTTCGAGTCCGCGGTCCGGGCCTCGCCGCACTCCTCACTCGCGCACCGGTTTCTGGGCCTCGGGTACCACCAGCGGGGAGATGAGGACGCCGCCGCGCGCGAGTACCAGGCGGCCCTCGCCGAGGATCCCGAGGAGCCCGTGGCGCATAACAACCTTGCGGTCATCTTCATGGCGCATGGCCGGCTTCCGGAGGCCGAGGACGAGCTGCGCAAGGAGCTGGCCGTCAATCCTGCCTACGCCCCCGCGTATCACAACCTCGCCCTCGTCCTCGACGGGCTTGGTCGCCGGGACGAGGGCGCGAGCGCCTGGGAGAGGTCGCTCGAGCTGAACCCACGGGACTGGGCCGCCCTGACGGCGTTGCTGGCGTACTACCAGCAACGTGACGCGAGGAAGGCAGACGGGTACCGCAAGCGATTGGACACGCGATGAGGGCGTCCGGGGCGACCTTGGGCACGGTGCAATGAGCGCCCACCTCCCATCACGAGGGGAGCAGCCCTTCGACGCGATCCTGTTCGACAACGACGGGGTCCTGGTCGACACCGAGGGGCTGTACTTTCAGGCCACGCGCGAGGTGTTGGCCGGCGTCGGGGTTGCTCTGGGCGACGCCGACTACGTTGAGCTGTTTCTTCGCCAGGGTGTGGGAGCGTGGCACCTGGCGGCGGCGCGTGGCCACGCGCCCGCCTCAATCGAGGCGATGCGCGCGGCGCGCGATCATCGTTACTTGCAGCTCCTCGACGCCGCGGAGGTGCTGATTCCGGGGGTCGCGGACCTTGTCGCGGCCCTGGCGCGGCGCTATCGCCTGGCGATCGTGACCAGCTCGGAGGCGGAGCCCTTCGCGCGGATCCACGCGCGCACGGGCTTGCTCGGCCACTTCGAGCTGGTGCTGACGCGCTCCGATTATCTGAATGCGAAGCCGGCGCCCGAGCCCTACCAGCGCGCGGTCGAGCGCATGGGCCTCGCTCCCGAGCGATGCCTCGTCATCGAGGACTCCGAGCGGGGTCTCATCGCCGCCAAGGCCGCCGGCCTGACTTGCTGGATTGTTCCCTCTGGCCTCACGTCCGGCGGACACTTCGACGCGGCGGACGAGATCTTCGAGAACCTGGCCGCAGCCTCCGCACGGCTGCTGGGGTGATGGGTGCGCGGGCCGCGCACGGCCCTCCGCCGCGTGCATCAGCCCGCCCGCGCGAGCCTCACGTCCAGGCCGGGGCCTCCGGTGAGCTCGATGCGGGGGCCGGCGACGGTCCAGCCGCCTTCGAAGGGATCCTCGGCGAGCAGGAACGCCGTGTCGAGGTCGACCCAGTCCACGCCGCCCAGCGCCGCGACGACGTGGGCCATCGCCAGCAGGCCGACGCGCGTCTCGACCATGGCGCCGGCCATCAGGCGCAGCCCCGCCTGCCGGGCCCGTCGGCCGAGCGCCAGCGCGCGCAGGGGACCGCCGAGCTTGACGAGCTTCAGGTTGACCGCGTGGGCGGCCCGCGCTCCGACGATCGCCGCCAGGTCGGATTCATCGCGAAACGATTCGTCCGCGACGACGGGGACCGCAGATCGGGACGTGACGTCGGCCATGCCTCGCAGATCCTCGCGGGCGCAGGGCTGCTCGTAGCACTCGACCAAGAGCCCTGCCGCCGTCACCGCATCCAGCAGCGCCAGGGCGTCGCCCGCGTCGAAGCCGCCGTTGGCGTCGAGGCGGAAGCGGGCGTCAGGTACGGCGGTGGCCACGGCGCGCAACGCCTCGTGGTCGGCGCGCCAATCACGGCCCACCTTGACCTTGAAGCAGGAGAATCCGTTGGCGCGGTGCCGCGTCGCCAGCGCGGCCATCGTCGTCGGCGTCGATATCGGCAGCGTGATGTCGGTCGTCAGCGCCTCGCAGGTCGTGGCGCCGAGCAGGCGCGCCATCGAGACTCCCCCCAGCCGCGCCCACGCGTCGAGCACGGCGCCCTCGACGCCCGCGCGCGCGACCGGGGATTCGGGCAGGGCCGCAGCGAGGCGCCGCTCGAGGTCCTCGAAGCCCACCGCCTCGGCGCCAGCCAACACCGCCCCGACGCGCGCGATCGCGGCCAACAAGTCGGGCTGATCTTCGTGCGTCACGGGCGGCAGCGCCGCCGCCTCACCCAGGCCCACGGCCTGGCGTCCGACGGCATCCTCGACGACGGCCCGGACCAGCACGGCGCGCGTCACGTCGATGCGGCCGCTGGCGATGACGAAGGGGTCGCGCAGCGGCACGGACAGCGGCGACCCTTCGACGGTCACGATGCGAACGGGCGTCACCACGTCACCACTTCTCCTTGACCTTCTGGATCTCGCGCCGGTCACGCTTCGTGGGCCGGCCCCCGCCGGTGAAGGTCAGCGTCGGGGCGTTCTTCAATTGAAACGCCAGTCGCTCGCGCACCTGCTTGCTCTCGGCCGTCTCCTCCCACAGCTTGGCGGCGACCACCGCGGGCCCGCGCAGCTCGGCGAGGCCGCGCACGACCACGTGTTGCTCGTAGGGCGGCCGCCGGATGGTCACCGTCTCGCCGACCTGCAACAGGCGCGCGCGCTTGGCCCGGTCCCCCGCGACGTCGACCTTGCCGCCGTCGACCGCGGCCGCGGCCGCGGACCGTGTCTTGAAGAAGCGCGCCGCCCACAGCCACTTGTCGAGCCGCATCCGCGCGGCCGAGGCGGGCGGCGGCGGGGCAGCGCCCGTGCCCGCGTCCCCCGCCGCGCCTGCCTGAGAAGCTGATCCGGCCGCCATCGCTCCCCCAGTCTATGGCCGCGCTACCGTCCGCCCAGCAGGTTTCGCGCGATCACCATCCGCTGGATCTGGCTCGTTCCCTCGTAGATCTGCAGCAGCTTCGCGTCCCGCATCAGCTTCTCTACGGGATACTCCTTGGTGTACCCGTAGCCGCCGAAGATCTGCACGGCGTCGGTCGTCACGCGCATCGCCGCATCGGCGCCGTAGGCCTTCGCGTAGCTGGACACGATGCTGTCGAGTTGGCCGACGTCGATGGCCCACGCAGCCTTGTGGCACAGCAGGCGCGTCGATTCGTAGGCGATGGCCATGTCCGCCAGCATGAACTGGACGGCCTGATGTTGCGCGATGGGCACGCCGAAGGTCTTGCGGTCGAGCGCGTAGGCGCGCGACTCCTCCAGCGCCCGGCGGATGACGCCGCTCGCGCCCGCCGCGATCCAGGGCCGCGTGCGATCGAATGTGCGCATCGCGATCTTGAAGCCCTCTCCCTCGGGCCCGACGATGTTCTCGGGGCCGAGCTTGACGTCCTCGAACAGGACATCCGTCGTGTTCGACGCCCGCTGGCCCATCTTGTTCTCTTTCTTGCCCACGGACACGCCCGGCGTCGCGCGGTCGACGACGAAGCAGGTGATGCCCTTGTGCCGCTCGGTCCCCTCGACGCGGGCGAAGACCGTGTAAAAGTCCGCCACGCCACCGTTCGTGATCCAGCGCTTCTGGCCGTTGAGGACGATCTCATTGCCCGTCCTCCGGTAGCGCGACTTCATGCCCGCGACGTCCGAGCCGGCGTCAGGCTCGGAGCAGCAATAGGCCGCGAAGATGGGCTTCGCCAGCAGCCGCCCGAGATAAGCCTGCTGCTGGGCCTCGCTGCCCGCCAGGATGAGCGGCATCGACGCCAGCATGTTTCCCGCGATCGTGGTGTTGATGCCCATGCAGCCGTACGAGATCTCCTCCATCAACAGACAGTGCGACAGGCACGAGAGCCCAAGGCCGCCCACGTCCTCGGGGATCTCGCAGTTCATGAGGCCCGTCTCCCACGCCTTCTCGCAGATCTCGCGCGGGAAGGTCCCCGTCTCGTCGAGGTGTCCCGCCACCGGGACGATCTCCTTCTTCGTGAACTCGCGGGCGGTCTGGATCAGGGCCTGCTGTTCGTCGGTGTAGTCGAAGCTTGCCATGGCGGCGTCCTTCCGTTGTGGGTGGTCGCGAGGGAGACGGTGTTCACGATTCCGCGGGCGGCTCGCCCGCCTTGGTGGCGGCGCGCGCCGCGCGGCGGGCCTCGCGGTCGGCGTGGCGGCGCTGCTCGAGGGCGATGGCGTCGCGGGTGGCGCGCGCGCCCAGCACGAATCCGAGGACGATGCCGAGGATGAGCACGACCGGGATGAAGATGAAGTGTGATGACGGAGGGGCGTGCACGCTGCGCTCCAGCGCCTTACGTTCGCTTGTCGCCGCCGCTGGCCCGCTCGACGCGCCGCCGGAGCTCTTCGATGTCCCGCCGGGTCCGGCCGAGGCCCCGCGCGACGACGACCACATACGTCAGGATCGCCAGCCAGATGAACCCGTAGGCAGCCGCCACGAACTGAGGCGCCGGGAGCTGCTCGCGGACGGCGTTCTCGACCTTCACGAACTCTTGCGCCCGGGCCGTGGCCGGAGCCAGCGACAGCAGCGCGCAGGCAAGGGCGGAAGCCGTCGTCGCGCGGCGGGCGGCGTGCAGGGCGGTTCTGATGGTCATGGGCGATTCTCCGCGAGGTCGTCGGTCAACAGGTCGAGGTCATCGACGGTGGCGCGCAGGTCCTCGAGCCGCACGCGCAAGGTCAGCAGAATCCCCCACACCAGCGTGATGAGCGCGAACGCCGCCCAGAACGCCGGACGCATCCTCGGATCGAGCGAGGGCACGACGGTCGTCTGAGGGTGGACCGTCCGCCAGATGTCGACGCTCTTGTACACGAGCGGCACGTCCACCGCGGCGAACAGCGCCAGCGCCGCCGCAAGCTTCTTCCCGGCCGGACCACCATAACGGCGCGCCAGCAGGTAGCCGTTCAGGATGAGAAACAGCAACAGGCAGCTGGTCAGCCGCGCGTCCCACTGCCACCAGACGCCCCAGGCCTTGCGGCCCCACAGCGGGCCGGTGACCAGCACGCACGCGCCGAACAGCACGCCGAGCTCCCCTGCCGCGTGCGCGATCCGGTCACCGCGCTCCGAGCCCCGGAAGAGGTAGGCGATGCTGCCCCCGGCGGCGGTGAACGTCGAGACGAACATCATGATCGCGCAGGGCACGTGAAAGTAGAAGATCTTCTGGACGACGCCCATCACGGGTTCTATGGGCGCCGACACGATGAGGAGGGGGACCATCAAGAACCCCACGCCCGCGACGACTACGGCGACGGCGAGGCCTCGGCCGACAGTGCTCATGGTTGCCCTATACTATCCACAAAAGGCCCCCATGTCCGACGACAACACCATCCACGCGTTTCGCACCGTTCCCCGCACCGGGGTCATCTACGTCACCACCGAGGCGGCGCGCCTCGGGTACCGCACGGGGGCCGCCGACTGGTGCAACCTCGGGCAGGGGCAGCCCGAGACGGGCCCGTTGCCCGGGGCGCCCGCCCGCGTGGAGAAGGTCGCCATCGACGTCGACGATCAGGAGTACGCGCCCGTGCCCGGGATCGCCGAGCTGCGCGACGCGATCGCGGGCCTCTACAACCGCCTCTACCGGCGCGGCCTCCGCACGCAGTATTCGATGGAGAACGTCAGCGTCTCGGGGGGCGGTCGGGCATCGCTGACGCGCGCGGCGGCCAGCCTCGGGCACGTGAACCTCGGGCACTTCCTCCCCGACTACACCGCCTACGAGGAGCTGCTCGACATCTTCAAGGCGTTCACCGCGATCCCCATCCTGCTCGAGGGTGAGCGTGGCTACGGATTCTCGGTGGAGGATCTGCGGCGCGAGGTTCACGGGCGCGGCCTGTCGGCGCTGCTGCTGTCGAATCCGTGCAATCCGACCGGCAAGCTGATCCAGGGCGAAGAGCTCGGCCGCTGGGTCGGCGTCGCGCGCGAGGAGGACGCCGCGCTCCTCATCGACGAGTTCTACTCGCACTACATCTGGGCGGGGCGCCCGGGGCAACTGCCGGTGGAGAGCGCCGCCCGCTACGTCGAGGACGTCGATCGCGATCCCGTGGTGTTGTTCGACGGCCTCACCAAGAACTGGCGTTACCCGGGGTGGCGTGTCACCTGGACGGTCGGCCCCAAGAAGGTGATCGAGGCGGTGTCCAGCGCCGGATCGTTCCTCGACGGCGGGGGCTCGAAGCCGCTGCAGCGCGCCGCCATTCCGCTGCTCGAGGACGCGCATGTGGTGGCCGAGACGGAGGCCATCCAGCGGGTGTTTCGCGAGAAGCGCGACCGCCTGCTGTCGCGGCTCGAGCGCCTCGGCATCCGGACGGATCGGGCGCCCGAGGGGACGTTCTACGTCTGGGGGCGGGTCGACGGCTTGCCGCCGCCCCTGTCGGACGGCATGGGCTTCTTCCGCGCGGCGCTCGCCCGGAAGGTGATCACGGTGCCCGGGGAGTTCTTCGACGTGAATCCGGGCAAGCGCCGCAGCCAGCGCTCGTCTCGGTTTCGCGCGCACGTGCGCTTCTCGTTCGGACCCTCGCTGGCGACGCTCGAGACCGCCTGCGACCGGCTCGCCGAGATGATCGGCGCGGCGTCGGCTACATGATCACGATGCCGCAGGGCAGGAAGATCTGGACCTGCTTGACCGTCGAGCTCATCACGCTGGCACAGGTTGCGCCGGTCAGCTCGATGGTCTTGTCGTCGTTCTTGAACGTCCAGGTGTCCGGGCCCGGGTCGAGCTGCGTCCCGTCGACCACCACCTTGACGCCGTTCGTGTCCGGGGGCTGGCCCCCGAGGTCGTAGGTGCAGGTCAACGCCGCGATCACTTGAATCTTCTGGATGGCGGCGACCAGCTCAGCGGTGCTCGCGACCGGATAATAGTGCGTGGGGCCGGACTGCGGTTCGCCGCCCATGTCCGCCATCTGGTTGAGGGTGGTGTCGGCCGTGCCCATCCCGGTCGTCGCGATGCCGACGACGAAGGTCTTGAGCCCGGTGGCTGCGACGCTCGCGACCGACGCGATCGCGGCGGCTGAGTCATCGGCGAGGATGCTGCCCCCGGCGCAGGTCGGCTTCCCGTCGGTGGCCAGGAGGATGAACTTCGGGTTGGGCTCGGTGAGCGACTGCAGGTACGCGGCCGCGCTGGTCTCGGCGTTCGCGGTGGGCGTGCCGGTCGCAGGGCGGGTGGCGGCGATCGCCGACGCGATGGCCGCGGAGGTGGACAGCGCCGGGGAGACGGCGGTGCCGGCGGCGCCGCTGGCGATGTCGCAGGTGTTGTCGCCGCCGTTGCCGAAGAACTTCAAACCCCAGCGCACGCTGGTGTCGCTGCTCTCGACGGCCTGATTGATGGCCGCCGTCATCTGGGCCCACTTCGAGGCGGCGCCGCAGTCGAGCGTGCCGGACGAGCCGCATCCCTGGTCCGTGATGTCGTTCTTCATCGACCCCGAGCGATCGAGGAGGATGAGGATGTCGGGCGGCAACCTCGTGGGGGTGGCGGTGATCGCGTCGCAGAACACATCGGTGCTCGTCTCCGAAACGAACGTCGCGCCGTCGTCGCTGCGCAGGAACAGGTCGGATCCCGCGCTCTCGACCCCCGCGTCCTCGGCAGGACCGTTGATCAAGGAGGCGTCCGCCTTCTGAAAGGCGCAGCCGCTCGCCAGTGCGGCGGCGAGCCCGCCCACGGCGAGCATCGCAGGCACCAGCATCAAGTTTCGTTGCATCATGACCTCCACCTTCGACCACACGGGATCAACCCATCTCATCGTCGACAGGCGACCGAAACTTGACGCGACGGGCCCGCCGAGTGCCAAGTGTGCGCGCGGTCTCGGTCGCGCGGTCCCGAAGCGTGTCCGAGGACAATTGCGCTCGAGCTTCCCGCGTCATTTGTGCGGCCGTGAGGCGACGTCTCTCATAGTCTTCTTGCTGTGCGGATCGGGTTCCGGAGAACCATCGGTGTGACGACGGCTGGGTTGCGCGGAATCATCTTCGTCGCGGCCGTCGCGGGTGCGATGACGGGCCGGTCCACGTGGGCCGCCACGGGGTGTCGCACGCTTCAATATTCGTTCGAACCGGATTGCTTCGTTCGCGACGCGACGGGAAGGTGCCAGTTCGATCTCGGGCACCCGGACTTCGGACCCCAGATCGCCGTCTGGGTCGAAGCCGCCGACGGCAGCACGTTCGTCGACACCGTGATGGTGACGAACGCGGTGGCGCTTTACGGGATCGGCAACCGCCCTGGCCGGTGGGATTTTCGCTCGGGCCCGCGCTATGGGTACGGGCGGCGGCCCATGGCGCTGCCCGTGTGGGCCCACCGACGGGGCGTGCTTTATCCGTCCCTCGTCATGAACGACGGCTTCGATGACAGCATCGGCGCCCACGCAGAGGTGTCGTCTCCGGAGCCCCACTTTTGCCGGCCGATGTTGCAGACCGAGATCGTCGATGCCATCACCTGCGCGAGCGGTCTGTTTCGAAGCGCCAAGGGGATCTTCGACCCGGCCGGTTCGATGTCCTATTACCCGCCCCGCGGCGACCTGATCGACTGGGCGGACCTCTGCGTCCCGCTCGTAAGCGCGGCGGGAACCGCCTGCGACTACGGGGACGCACGCCAGTTCGGGTTGTTGAACGACACCGACGCGATCGCGGCGGCCACCCCCAGATACGATCAGGGCTTCACAGGGACCTGGGCGATTCCATCGACGCTCGCGGGCGGCGACTATGCGTTCATGGTCGAGGTCGGCAAGGAATTCGACGCGAACGCCCCCTACATGCACTCGTCGTATCTCAGCCCCTACGAGACCGTCTACTACAGTCAGTACGGGTTCGATGACAACGTCGGTCAGCCCTCCGTGGTGTATCGAATTCCCTTTCACCTTTCGGCGACGCCGCTCGCCGCGACCGCCACGTCCGTCGCCTGGGGCTACGGTGACTGGACGGGGGACAGTGGCGCTCTGTCCCCCATGGACGCGACCATCAGCGTCGATCCCGGAAGTGGCGAAGGGCGGCTTCGCGCGTCCGACGGACCCGGTGGGTCTGGCCGACTTCACCTGGGGGAGGTCGCTTGCGCCCCCAGGGATTGCGCGCAAGGCGGCCCACCCGAACAGCCGCCGATCGATGCCCCGCCGGGGATCCAACCGGGCACCTCGGCGCGATTTTCCTTCAAGCAGGTCAGCGACGGGGGAGGCCGGGTCATCGCCTACGAGCTGCGCTACGCGCCGGTGGGGAGCTCGTTCCTGCAGCCCGTCGACGAGAGCGGCTTCGCGAGGTGGACGCCAGCTGACGCGCCGCCGGTGGCGACGCCGGGCACGGTCACAGAAGTCACGCTCGACTCGCTGGGACCCGATACGGACTACGCGGTGGGGCTGCGCGCCCGGGGCGCCTGCGGCTGGTCGAACCCGACGTTCGCGCGGGTGATCACCGGGAGCGTCGCCTACAAGCGGCTGTCCGGCTGCGTGATCGCTACGGCGGCGTACGGCTCCGACCTCGCTCCGGAGGTCGCCCTGCTGAGGCGCGCGCGCGATCGGGCCGCGGCGCGCTTTGGCGTGGCGAGGCTCGCGGCCGTCTTGTATGGCGAAACAGCGCCCCCGCTCGCGGCGCTGGTCGGCCGCTCCGAAGTTGCCCGCGAGGCGGTTCGGGGGCTCTTGCGCCCGCTCGTCGCGGTCAACAGGGCGATCCTGACAGGCTCGCCGGTCCGCTGACCCGCGGCGGCGCTCACGGCTCGATGCAGGGAAGGTCGACCTTCACGGTCTGGATGACCTTGCTCTTGTAGTCGTCGCAAGACTTCCCATTGAGCTGGACCCCCGCGGTGGCGCCCATCGTCACGAACGTCCAGCCGTCGGTGGGGTCCTGCGGGATCGGGTTGCCGTCGCCCGTGACGCCGGTGATGCTCTTCTGGTCCTTGGGCACCGGGGTGACCGCGAAATAGCATTGACCCACCATCTTGGTGATCGTCGCGAAAGCCGCCGTGAGGTCATTGGCGTTGCCAATCGGGTAGTACGACGGGGTGTCGTTGCGGGGAAATCCGCCGTTCACGGCCATCATGCTCAAGGTGGCGTCGCCGGGGGAGTTGGCGGTGCCGATGCCCAGCACGAAGGTGGGAATTCCCATCGTGTCGTGCACGGTCTGGACCGCGGCGATGGCGTTGGCGTCGTCGCACTGGTTGTTGCCGCCGTTCACCCCCGGGGCACACGCGGAGCTGCCGCAGGTCGGAATCCCGTCCGTCGCCAGAAGAATGAACTTGGGACTGCCATCGTTGAGCCCGTTCAGATAGGTGGCGGCGGCCATGATGGCCAGGGTGGTCGGCGTCTGGCTGGACGGCATCGTTTGACCGAGCTGCGTGGTTATCGCGGCGGCGTTCATGGGGCCGGGGGCGACGTCCGCGGTGGCGGAGACGTTGCAATTGCCCGACGAGGCAAACAGCTTCAGGCCCCAGTTCACGGTCGTCTCGACCATCGGCAGAAACGCCTCGACCGTCGTCGTCGCGATCGACCACTTCGAATTCATGCCGCACCCGCCCATACAGGTCATGTCGGTGAGGTCGTTGTTCATCGAGCCCGAGCGGTCGAACACCATCAGGATATCCGGGGGGATGTTCGTGGTCTGCGGGTTCGCCTCGATGCAGTTCAGGGTCACGTCCGCCTCGAAGGCCGGGGCGTCCACCATCGGAGGAAGGTTCAGATCCGGACGCTCAAAGACGATGTCCATCGCGCCATCGGCCGGCTCCGGTGGATTGATCTGGCCCGGGGTGGCCTTCTTGAACGTGCACCCCCCCGAGAGGACGACGGCCATCGTCAGCACGAACTCGGAAAAGATCGCCAAATGTCGCTGCATCACACCCCTCCGCGCCGAGAGAGCCCGTTCCTTGATTCCTGGCCCGACAGGGAATCCGCCGAACCCACCGCGAGGCGACGTTTCGCCCCCATTGTCCTTGCTGGAGCCCCGGCTAGCCGTTGCAGTCGACCAAGACCTTGACGCCAGTGATCTTCCCGCTCATGAAGTCCGAGCAGGCCTGCCCGTTCAGCTGTACACCGTTCTGGCCGACGGCGGTATACCCATTGGCCGGATCGGCGGGAATCGAGCCACCGCCGTCGATGGCCACCCCGGCGATCTTCTGGCCCACCGTCAGCGCGGGCCTCACGCTGAAGAAGCACTGCCCGACCATCTGGGTGATGTTCATGAACGCCGTCGTGAGATCGTTCGCGTTGCCAATCGGGTAGTACGACGGCGTGTCGTTGCGCGGGAATCCACCGTTGACCGCCATCTGGCTGAGCGTGGCGTCTCCAGGAGAGTTCGCCGTGCCGATGCCGAGCACGAAGGTCGGAATCCCCATGTCATGCACGGTCTTCACGGCGGCGATCGCGTTCGCGTCGTCGCACTGATTGTTGCCGCCGTTCACCCCAGGGGCGCACGCGGATTTGCCGCAGGTGGGAATGCCATCCGTCGCCAGGAGAATGAACTTCTGATTGCCATCGTTCAGCGTGCTCAGATACGTCGCCGCGGCCAACATCGCGTTCGTGGTGGGCGTCTGGCTGCCCGGCATCGTCGTTCCGAGACGCGCGGTGATCGCGGCGGCGTTCATGGCGGCGGGGGCGACATCGGCCATGTTGTTGACCTGGCAAGCGTTGCCCGAGGCGAACAACTTGAGGCCCCAGTTCACGATGGTCTCGGCCGTCGGCAGGAACGCCTCGATGGTCGTCGTCGCGACTGACCACTTCGAAGTGAGGCCGCACCCCCCTGCACAGGGGACGTCGTTGAGGTCGTCGTTCATGGACCCGGACCGGTCGAAGACCATCAGGATGTCGGGCGGCACGTTCATCGTCTGCGGATTCGCGTCGACGCAGGTCACGTGCGCGTCCGACATGAAGCCCCCGGAGTCAGTTCCCGTCAGGTCGGGGAGGTTCAGGTCGAGGGGAGCGGAGCCGTCCTTGAAGATCTCGGACTGACTGGCCTTCGAGAAGGTGCAGCCCGCCGATAGGGCGGAAACGACCAAAACCGAAACGAGCGACAACGAACGTCCCATCATGTGCCTCCGGAAAAGGTCGACTGCTTGCTCTGTCAAGATAACTGCTTTCTCCTGCCCCCGGCAAGGTTCTCTTGAGGATTTTGCGAAGCGTTTCAAATGGATACTGGGCCGGCGCATTCTGCCTACCAGGCTCACCTTGTATTCGAACACCGACAGGGCCGCCGATGTGGGAGTGCGGGAAGCCACCGCCCGAGAATAGAGTGAGCGAATCCACACGGTTTCCGCCCAACTATTTTTTGGGTTCGACGGTTTGTGTCGCAGCGGGTCAGCGGGGCTTCAGTCGCCCGCCACCATGGGCTCGAAGGCCCACAGCCCCACGACCAGGAACACGACGTCGACGACCACCATGAACTCGGTCCAGAACACGGCCGCATCGACGTCGGGGCTTGCATCCAGCAGGTGGGCGGTGCCGCGCGCGCCGGCGATGAGCAACGGGACCACGATCGGGTAAAGCAGCGTCGACAGCAAGACATCGCGGCTCTTCGAGCGCAGCAGCGCCGCGGAGAACACGGAGCCGACGGCCGCGAAGCCCACGGTGCCGAGCGCCAGCAGCAGCGCGATCCGGCCCGCGTTGTCGCCGACGCGAGCGTTGAAGAAAACGGCCACCAGCACCGCCACCGCCGACTCGACGCCCAGCATGAGGCCCACGGTCGCCGCCAGCTTGCCCACGTAGATGGCGGCGCGGGGCACCGGGGAGAGCAGCAGCGCGCGAATCGCGTCCCCGTCCCGTTCGCGATCGAACGTCCGCCCGAGTCCGACGACACCTGACACGAGGATGGCCACCCAGAGGATGCCCGCCACGACGGTGGGCGCCGGGGCGGTCCCTCCGACCACGAAGGCGAAGCTGAAAACCAGGACGATCACCACGGCCAGGAAGGCGCTCGTCGCCAGGATCTCGCGGCTCTTCCACTCGATGGCGAGGTCCTTCGCGGCGATGCGCGCCGCCTGAGCCCAGAACCCCGGAACTTGGGTCCGATCGTGGGCAGGCGACGCCTGAGCCTCAGGCACGACAGCTCTCCTCGTAGGCCGCGCGGAGCGCCGCCGCGCCCCAGGGCCCTGCGCGCCGTTCGTCGCGCACCAGGCGCCCTCGTCGCAGGATCACGACGTGTTCGGCGAGCGTGGCGGCGGCGTCCAGATCGTGAGTGACCAGCACGACCACGCGACCGCTGTCCCGTTCGCGCTGCAGCTCGGCGCCGAGCCAGGCCACGCCGGCGGGATCGAGCGCCGCGCTCGGCTCGTCGAAGAGCAGGATGGCCGGCTCGTGAACGAGCGCCCGCGCGAGGCCGAGGCGCTGGAGCATCCCGCGAGAGAACGTTCGCACGGGGGTGTCGATCGGGGCGTCGTCCAACCCGACGCGCGAGAGCAGGTGCCGCGCCCGGGCCGCGCCGTCGCTCACGCCGTAGAGCGACGCGAACAGCATCAGGTTCGGCAGCGCGCCAAGATCCATGTACACACCGGGGTCGTGGCCCACGTAGCCGAGCGCCGCCCGCGCCGGCGTTCCCCGGCAGAGCTCCACGTCACCCCAGCGCACGGACCCTGAGGTCGGGGTCAACAGCGTGGACAGGACGGACAGGAGCGTGCTCTTGCCAGCGCCGTTCGGGCCGAGGATGGTGGTGATCTCGCCCGGGTTCATGGTCGTGGACACACCCACGAGGGCGCGCCGCCGTCCGAAGATCTTGCCGACGTTCGCCACCTGCAGCGGGGCGATCGGGGGAGCATCTGTCTTTCTCGTCAAGAGGAGCTCTCCAGCGACCAAGGGGATTTCCAGCGAGCTCACACCGCGCGCCGCTCGTCGACGGCGGCGAGCTCGCGATAGACCCCCTCCAGCTTCCGCACCAGATCGTCGCGTTCGAGCTTCGTCGCCGCCGATGACGGCACGCCTGCGGCGCCATCGCCCGAGCGGCGACCCTCCACGGTCACGAGCTCGGCGAACAGCTTCTCTCGCCTTTGAACCAATCGCTCTCGCTCGGACTGATCCTTCGACGCGGCGGCTCCCGGGGGCTTGCGCCCGAACGCAATCGCGCCGCCCACGAGCGACAGGGCGAGGACGCCCGAGATGATTCGCCCCGTGTTGTCGGGCGCGGGCAGGCCCCGCACCGTGAATTGCAGCACCCCGCCGGGGGCGATCGGCTCGCCGTGCATCAGCCAGTACTTCTTCCCTTGCACCTCGCGCGCCTGCTTGCCCGTGATCTGAGCGCTTTCGATGACGAGGCCGTCGACCTGATCGGTCACGAAGGTGTACTCGCCCATGCCGTTCGGGAACCGCTGCTCGAACTCGCGCACGGAGCCGTGGGCGGGCAACAGGAACCCGAGCGTCACCTCGTCGGGCGACTTCTGGTTGGGGTTCTGCGCCTCGGGGCGCCGGGGCGGGATGGGGCCCCGTACGGCGAGGCCGACGCCCTTTCGGATGTCAGTCTTGTGAACCCCCTCCGCGGCTTCAGTCCCCACGGCTTCCTTCGGCAGGGGGATCTCCAGGCCGCCCGCGCCGGGGTCGAACAGCTTGTCGGTTCGGTTCTCGAGCGGCAGCGTCTCGATGAAAGCGAGGCCGTCCTCCCTGAGCTGGAGCACGATACGGCCGCCGGCGCCGACGGTGATGAGGGCCGGGTCGGCGCTCTTTTGAGGCGCGCGCAGCTCGACGGCGACGCCGCCCCCCGATTGCGGGAGCTGAAATCCATCACTGCCGAGCCGCAGTCCCCCCTGTTCCATGACCACGGCGGCAGCCGGGCCGCCAGCGCCACCCGCCGCCTGACCGCTGGTCAGGTCGGAGAATCGGGCCCGGCCGTCCGCGCCCGTGACCTGCTGGGTCACCTGCACGCTCTGCCCCGTGGTGACCTTGCCGAGCTCAATCGTCTTGTTCGCCAGTGGGCGCCCTGCCTCGTCCAGCGCCAGCACCTCGACGGTGCCCGTGGGGAGGGACGGATCGAGCCGCACGCTCCCGGCGACGAGCCCCAGGGAGAATGGCTTGTCCCCGGCCCCGTCCGCGCCCTCGGAGGCGCCGTCGTCGCCTGGGCCTTGCGCCGGTAGGCCCGAAATCAGCATCGTCCGCACGCCGCCCGCGTCGGGCATGGGGAAGGTGTCGGTCGTCAGCTTCTCCTGGTCGACCACGACCTCGGCTTGAAAGCGATGCCCGGCAGGGACGCCCTCGAACGAGCCGCGCCCCTCTGCGTCTGTCTTGGCGGTCCGCTTGCGCATGTCGCCGCCGGGGCCCTCGATGAGCGCCGTGATCTCCACGCCGGGCACGGGAACCGATGGCACCTTGCGCGCGACGCGGACGGTGACCATTCCGGCGGGCATCCCCCGGTCGGGCAGGGGCTTCCCGGCGATGGCGCGAAGATTCGGCATGCCGCCACCCGCCATGGGCTGGGCGTGGATGTCGCGGCGCACGGCCAGGATAGAGCCCAGGCCGGCCAGGATGGCGATGACGAGCCCCCGACGCACGCTCACTCCGGAAGGCCGCCCGACGAAGAGGCGGGCGCCGCCCCGAGCGCGGCGCCACAGCGCTTGCAGAAACGAGCGTCGGGATCGTTTGCCAGCCCGCACGCGACGCACGTGGTGACGGCCACGATCTTTTCCGTCGGCTCGACGGCGGCGAACTGCGGGGAGGAAGCAGGCGCGGGTGCCGCGGGCGCCGCTGCCGCTGCGCTGCTCGCGGAGACTGCCGCGGCCGTCGTCGCCCGGATCGCGGCCAGCCGGCCCTTGAGCTCGCGCTCGATGAGCGCGCGGTAGTCGTCTCCGGCGGCCAGCTCCCTCATCACGCGCAGGGCGCGGGCGCGATAGCGCTCGACCATCTCGCGATAGTCGGTCTCGCCGATCTTCTTCATCTGGTAGTCGAGCTCGATCTCCTTGATCGCCTTCAGGACGGCCTGCTTCTCCCGCTCGAGCTCGCGCTCGTGGAGCCTGGCCGGCGCGCGTTTCCCGGGGGCGGCGCGGACCTCGTCACGAGTCAGAGGATCGACGACGCGCCAGAGCGCGTAAGCCGTCAGCACCAGCGTCAGCCCTCCGAGGCCGGTCATCACCAGGGGCGGCCCGAGCCGCATTCCGAGCGCGAAATGGGCATACCCGGCCGCGATGATCGCGCCCACCGAACCCACGACGATCGGCGGAACACGCCGGCGACCGCGCGGCGCGACGGGGTCCGAGGCGCGGTCGGCTTCCGCGGCGCGCCCTCGCGGCGCGGCGGTCGCGGCGGGTGCCGGGGGAACAGGTGCGGAGGGAGTCGGATTCGTCGCCAAGGCGGTCGTCGCGTGGTCAGTCGAGGTTTTGCAGCTCGTCTTCGAGTTGATCTCGAAGCTCGGGATCCGCCGGCGCACCCACGCCCGGAAGCGCGGGCGTGGCAGAGGCGCCTGCCCCGCGCCGCGACAGGCGGAACGCCCCGTACGCCAGCACCGCCACGCCACCCACCCCGAGACCGTAGGGCAGGGCCCACGCCAGCCGGTTGAACCCCTTGTCGATCGGGGACGCCAGGGCCACCTGACTGCCGTACTTCTGAATGAAGTACTGCACGACGTCCTCCCGTGTCTTGCCCTGGCCGAGCAGGCCATGGATTTCGATGCGGTCCTGCGCGGCGTGGCCGCAATTCTCCGAGGCGCACTCGAGCAGGTTGTGGCGACAGCTCCCGCACTGGCAGATGATGTTGCGAACCAGCCAGTTCTCGTCCGCGCCCTGCGGCGAGGGCGGCTCGCCGGGCGCGACCACCATGTCGTCCGCGCGGGCGCCGGAGGCCGCGCCCAGCAACAATCCCAGCCCCGCGATCAGCGCCAGCGCCGCCGGTCCTGTCGCGCGCGAGCCCGCCCGCTGGGGTGCGCTGCTCGTCATCCGTTCGAGCAGGGCCTCCGGCAAGAGCGCGATGCCCGTGCCGAACGCCAGCAACATGAAGCCGCACCAGATCCAATCGACCAGCGGGTTCACCACCAGCTTCAACATGACGGTCCCGTCCGCCAGATCGTAGTTGCCGAGGGTCAGATACAGGTCCTCCGAGGGCGCGCGATGCATGGCCACCTCGGTGGTCGGCTCGCTCTCATGCCCATGGAAGAACCAGCGCGCGGGGCGGAGGCGATCGAGGAGCTTGCCGTCGACGAACACGCTGACCTCGCCGGTCACCATCTCCTTCTGCCGGTCCTCCTCGTGGGCGAGACGATCGAAGTGCAGCCTGTACTTCCCGATGACCTTCTCTTGTCCCGGCTCGAGGCGCGCCTCGTCCTCGCGCTTGTAGGCCGTCCCCGCGAAGCCCAGGAACATCAGCATGATCCCCAGGTGGACGACGTATCCCCCGTAACGGCGCCGGTTGCGCAGCACCATGCCGATCGCCGACGACACCGTGTCGCCCCCGGTGTTTTTCTTTCGAATGGCCAGGTTCCGCACGAACTCCTGAGCGATGGTGGTCGTCACCATCCCGCACAGCGCGAAGTTGACCACGGCCGCCCACGACGATCCGAGGCCGACCGCCACGCAGATGCCCCCGGTCACGATCGCCACGCCGAAGGGAAGCGCGAACTGATACCTCAAGTGGCTGGCGGAGGCCTTCCGCCACGCCATGAGCGGCCCCACGCCGGTGAGGAACAGCAAGATCAACCCGATCGGCACCATCCACCTGTTGAAGAAGGGCGGCCCCACGGTGATGCGCTCGCCCACCAGCGCCTCGGAGATGGTCGGGAACATGGTCGCGAACAGCACGAAGAAGGCCGCGCACAGCAGGATCCAGTTGTTGAGCGTGAACGCCGCCTCGCGCGACAGCCAGGATTCGAAGGTCGCGCGCGAGCGCAGCTCGGGGATCCGCTTGATGACGAACCCGAAGCTGACGATCAGGATGATCGCCATGAAGATCGTGAAGATCCAGGCGAGCTGCGTGTCCTGCCCGAAGGCGTGGACCGACTGAACAACGCCCGAGCGGGTCATGAACGTGCCGAAGATGGTCAAGAAGAACGTCAGGATGATGAGCGTGACGTTCCAGATCTTCAGCATCCCGCGGCGTTCCTGGATCATGATCGAGTGCAGGAACGCTGTGGCGGTCAACCAGGGTACGAACCCCGCGTTCTCGACGGGGTCCCAGGCCCAGAACCCCCCCCAGCCGAGCTCTTCGTAGGCCCACAACATCCCCAGCGTCAGTCCCATCGACAGGAAGAACCACGCCCCGAGCGTCCAGCGACGCACGGACGCGATCCAGGCGTCGTCGAGCTGACCGGAGATGAGGGCGCCCAGCCCGAATGCGAACGGTATGCTCATCCCGACGAACCCCGTGTAGAGCGACGGCGGGTGCGTCACCATGTAGGCGTTCTGCAGCAAGGGGTTGAGGCCCTTGCCCGTGGTGGGGATCTCGCCCATGTAGGTCGAGAAGGGGTTCTTGTGGAAGATGATGACGTACAGGAAGAAGTCGGCGATCGTCATCAACACCGTGATGGCGTACGGCAACAACTCGCGGTGGCGATTGCGGTTGGTGTAGACGGCGATGGCCGAGAACACGGACAGCAGGAACACCCACCACAGGATGGACCCATCGAGCCCGCCCCAGTACGCGGTGATTTGATAGAAGAGGGGCGAGGCGGCGTCGGAGTAGCGGTGGACGTACTTGATGGAATAGTCGTGGGTCAGGAACGCGTACCAGATCGCCACGGACGACAACCCCAGGACGGCCGCCAGGGCATAGACGGCGCTGCGCCCCGATTCGATGAGCCGCCGACTGCCCCGGCGGATTCCCACCAGCGAGGCTGTGCCCGCGTAGGTCGCAACGACGAGCGCGATGAGGAGCGTCAGGGTCCCGAATGCCGCCATGCTTACACTCTCGTTTCCACGGGAAGGTTGACCGCGTCGACAGAATGAACGGAGTCGCCGGGGCGCCGAACCCGCCGCGTCACACTAGCACAAAGGGGGCGAGCCGTCGGTCCGGGCTCGGCCCCAGGGAGCAGGGTGACCATCACCTGGAGCGGCCCGCACGTCTGGGCGGCGGCGGAGGGGGAGGCCCCGGCAGGGGCGCCGGCGGCGCCATGGCCGAGGGCAGCGTCTTCAACTTCGCCTTCAGCAACAACTTGAAGTCGCCGGCGCCCGGTCCATCGAGCGGCAGGTCCAACCAGACGAGCGACGGGCTCCCCGAGGCGAAACGCCGCGCTTGCTCCCCGATCTCGGAGAGCGAGGTGAAGTCGACCTCGCCCTGCGCCGCGGCGTCCAGAGCCACGATACCGACCAGGCGGTCGCCGTGAATCGTCACCGTGGCCAGTGAATGAGGACCACGGCGGTAGCGAAACGCCCAGCCGGTCTTCGGACCGTAGAAGTAAAGGTCCTCGACCACGCTGGCCTGCTTCTTCAGAAAGACCCGAACGGCCTCGAATTTCTTGCCGACCGGCAGCGGCAGCCGCGCCAAGAACTCCGCCTCGGTGGGTGGATGATTCTTCCTCGGGAAGGGAACTTTGGCACGGCCAGGCTTGCTGTCTGCCTTGATGGCGGCGGCCTTCGTGTCAGCCCGCGTTTCAGCCCGCGTGTCTGCTTTCTTGGGCTTGCCCGACCTGGTGGGCTTCGACGATTTCGGCCCCATCACGCCGCGACCGCCGGGCCCTTTGCTTTCTTGCGGTTCGAGAGCCAGCCGATGGCGCCGGGGATCAGCGAGACGGCGATGATGACGATGATGACCTTGTCGATCTGCTTGGTGATCGGCGGGTAAACCTTGCCCATGGTGAACCCGAGCAGGGTCATGGACAGCGTCCAGGCGACGCCACCGACGATGTTGAACGAGACGAAGCGCCGGTAGTTCATGCGGCCAATCCCTGCCACGACGGGCGCGAAGGTGCGGACGAACGGCATGAAGCGCGCGATGATGATCGTCTTGCCGCCGTGGCGATCGTAGAACTCCTTCGTCCGCAGCAGGTGCTTGCGCGAGAACAGCAGCGACTGCTCGCGGGTGAACAACCGAGGACCCGACTTCGCGCCGATCCAGTAGCCCACGGTGTCCCCCACGATCGCCGCGGCCATCACCGCCAGGTTGACGGTGACGATGTTCAGCAAAGGCGCCTCTCCGGGGACGGCGCTGGTGCAAAACAGTCCCGCGGTCACGAGGAGCGAGTCGCCCGGCAGAAAGAATCCGACGAGCAAGCCCGTCTCGGAGAAGATGATCGCCACCAGCGCGAGCAGGCCGCCCCAGCGGACGATGCCCTGGACGTCGTAGATGCGGTGAAAGAGGTCGAGAAGTTGATGCATGGATGGTTTTCTCCGGAAGGGGAGGGGACTTTGGAGCAATCCCGGCGGTTTGTCACGCGACCACCTGCTGCTAAGGCACGTCGATCGTCACCTCGGTTGCGCCATCGCACAATCTGGCCTGGCACGACAGCCTTTGCTTCGTGATGAAGTAGACATTGCCGAGGTGGCGGCGCTCGAGCGGACCGAGCGGCGTCAGCCACTCCTCGCCGCCCGCAATGACGACGCGACAGAGCCCGCAGCTCGCCTTGCCGTTGCATGAGGTGCTGATGGCCACGCCCGAACGTCGGCCGATCTCGAACAGCGACTCGCCCGGCTGACCGGTCGCGACGACCCCCGAGGGGCGATACGTCACGCGCGCCATCACGCCACCTCCGTCGCGTCGGGGTAGTGGGATAGCCCGAGGCGGTTGCCTTCTGGGTCGCAAAAATAGATCGTGAACGCCGTGCGGTGGGTGACGCGGACGCCCGCGGCCGCGAGCCGCGCCTCCCAGACGGGGCGTGCGGCACGGTCAATCGCCAGCGCCAGCAGATGGTGTCCGGGGCGCGCCGCCCGTGGAGGGTCCTCGGCGGCGATGGGCTCCCCGCCAGCGACGGACTCGAGGGCAATGAAAGTCTCCGATGGCCCGCCCGTAGCCAGCCACAATGATCGTTCTCCGCCACCCGGCGCCGGCCAGCGGCGGCGCACCTCGAGGCCAAGCACGCCGCCGTAAAAGCGCTCTGCCGCGATGAGGTCGCGTACCTGGATCGCGAAATGGTGGATGCCCTTCATGTCCTCGAGCTCGGCCCTTCTGTCACGTTGCGGTGTCGCTCGCGCCGCGGCCTTCACCCGCGGCGGCGGCCGAGCGCCACGATGGCCTTCCACTCCGCGGCGGCCACCGGCTGGACCGACAGCCGCGATCCGCGGCGCAGGAGCACCATGTCCGCGAGCGCCGGCACCTCGCGCAGGACCGCGAGCGGCAGCGGGCGGACGAACTTCTCCTTGAACTTGATGTCGACCATGAACCACCGGGGGGCGTCGGGGGTGGCGTCAGGGTCGTAGTAATCGGACTTCGGGTCGAACTGGGTGGCGTCCGGATAGCCGGCGCGCACCACCTCGGCCAGCCCGGCCGCCGCGGCGGGGTCCGCGTTGGAATGATAGAAGATCACACCGTCGCCGACGCTCAGGTCGTCGCGCAGGAGGTTGCGGGCCTGGTAGTTGCGAACGCCATTCCAGAATGTCGTCTGCTTGGGCGCGCGCGCCAGGTCGTCAATGGAAAAGCTTTCGGGCTCGCTCTTGAGAAGCCAATACCGGGTCGCCATCGGTCGCAGCATATCGCAACGATCGGGCCGCGCATGCGGTCGCTCACGCGAGATCGAACAGCAGCAGCTCGCAGCCGGCTTGGCCCGCCCGCATCGTCACGGCCTCGACCTCCGTGATCGCCGCGCCGTCGCCCTCCTCGAGGTGTTCGCCGTTCACGGTCGCCTCTCCGCGCGCGATCTGCACCCAGGCGAATCGCCCGCCCGCAAGCGCGAAGTCGACCTGCTTGGCGGCCCCCAGCGTCGTTCCATGGATGGCGACGTCCTGGTGGACGGTCACGGATCCGTCCCGGCCGTCGCGGGAGGCGACGAGCCGCAGCCGGTTCGCGCGCTCGGCCTCCTGGAAGGTCTTTTGCTCGTAGCCGGGCGCGAGGCCTACCCGCTCGGGCAGGATCCAGATCTGCAGGAAGCGCACCGGCGCGGACTTCGAGGCATTGAACTCGCTATGGCGGACGCCAGTCCCGGCGGTCATGCGCTGCACGTCGCCGGGGCGGATGATCGATCCGGTTCCCAGGCTGTCGCGGTGCTCGAGGGCGCCGTCGACCACGTAGCTGATGATCTCCATGTCACGGTGGGCGTGCGTGGGGAACCCGCCGCCGGCGGCGACGCGGTCGTCATTGATGACCCTAAGCGTACGAAATCCCATCGCCTCGGCGTCGTGGTAGTCCCCGAACGAGAACGTGTGCCGGCTATCCAGCCAGCCGAAGTCCGTGTGGCCGCGCTCCCCGGCCTTCCTGACCAGCATCATCCCGGCAGCATAACAGCCTCCGGCCTTGGCGCCTGGCAGCCGAGGACGGCCCGGGATATCCTTTCGGTTGCCATGACACCGCCGGCAAGCGAGATGAGGACCCTGGGCAGCTCGACCACGTCCGTAGGCGCGCGCACGGCCATTCGCAAGGAGCTCGCGTCGTCTCGCCGGGTCCGTCCGCTCGACGCAGACCTCGTGTTCGGCCGTGTGTTCACCGATCACATGGCGGTCGTCGACTGGACCGAGGAACATGGATGGGTCGATCCGCGGATCGTTCCCTACGGCAATTTCTCGCTGGATCCGGCGTCGGCGGTCTTTCACTACGGCCAGGAGATCTTCGACGGGTTGAAGGCCTACCGCGCGGTCGACGGGAGGGTGCAGCTGTTTCGCGCCGATCGGCATTGCCGGCGGCTGGCCGAGGGCGCGCCGCGGCTTTGCATGCCGCCCGTGGACATCCAGTTGACGCTGGACCTGTTGCTGGGCCTGGTGGGGGCCGACCGAGACTGGGTGCCGGCATCGCCGGGGACGTCGCTCTACATCCGGCCGACGTTGATCGCGACCGAGCCGTTTCTCGGGGTGCGGCCCTCGAAGAAGTACACCTTCTTCATCATCGCGTCCCCTGTGGGCGCCTACCACGGTGCGGCCTTCAGCCCCGCCCGAATCTGGGTCGAGGATCGTTTCGTTCGCGCGGCCGCCGGCGGCCTGGGCGCGGTGAAGGCGGGCGCGAACTATGCCGCCAGCTTGATGGCCGCCGAGGAAGCCAAGAAGCGCGGGTACGACCAGGTGCTGTGGACGGACGCCGTGGGGCACCGCCACCTCGAGGAGGTGGGCACCATGAACCTGTGCGCCGTGATCGGCGACGAGCTGATCACGCCCGCGCTCGACGGGACGATCCTGGGCGGCGTCACCCGCGACTCGGTGTTGACGCTGTGTCGCGAGTGGGGAGTCCCGGCCAGCGAGCGCCAGCTCACCATCGACGAGCTGCTGGCCGCACACCGGGACGGCAACCTGCGCGAGGTGTTCGGTTGCGGAACGGCCGCCGTCATCACCCCCGTGGGGGAGCTCGGCTGGAAGGGCGAGACCCTGTCCATCAACGGCGGTCAGCCCGGCGAGCTCGCGAAGCGCCTCTTCAAGGCCATCACCGACGTTCAGTACGGGCGCATCCCCGATACGCACGGCTGGATGACGCCGGTCCCGTAGGGTCAGGCTGCGACCGTCCGCATCGCCGAGCTATCGGCTGTGCGGAAGAACGAAGCCGGACCGCTCTGTCGGGCGAGTTCCAGGCACCGCTTCGACACGAAACCCAAGGTCGAGACCAAAGAGGCTCGACCTTGGGTTCGAATGTGCCAGGGGTCAGATGCAGACGTTCGCGCCGTTGCAGCTCAGGCCGGGATTGCACAACGAGCCACCGCAGCAGGTCAACCCCGGGCCACCGCAAAGCTGGCAGGTTCCTGGCATGCCTGCGCCGCCCGCACCGCCCCCGCCCGTGGTCCTTCCGGTGCAGACAGAACCCACCTGACACGTGCCCCCGGGGCAGCAATTCGTGCTCGCTGCACCACAAGCCTTGCAGAAACCGGGCGTTACGCTGAGATCACAGCCGAATCCCGTGGCGCACAGGTTACCGCCGCAGCATATCTGGCTCGACGCTCCGCAGGGGGAGCAGACATTGTTGCCGCAAATGACAGACGGCGGCGTGCTCAGCATTCCTTGGCAGTAGCTCGTTCCGGAGCAGCACATGCTATTGACTCCGCCGCAGGTCGTGCAGGTGGGGTTGGCCGTGCCCTGGCAGCCGAGGCCCGCGACACAGCTGAAGCTGCCCGTCGTTCCGCAGCAGGACTGATTCGCGTGGCCGCACGAGCCGGCGACGCCACCGGCGCCACCCGCTCCGCCGACCCCACCGCGCCCGCCGACACCGCCGACACCGCCGGCGCCCGCCCTCCCGCCGAGGCCACCAGCACCTCCCATCCCTCCGCGCCCCCCAGCTCCGGCCGTGCCGCCAGAGCCGCCAGCGCCTCCACGACCTCCGGCCCCGCCCGCGCCGCCACGAGAGCCGCCCGCCGCTCCCCCGTGTGAGCCACCTGCCGCTCCCGCCTTGCCGCCGGCCGCTCCGCCGAATGAGCCCGCGGCGCCACCCGTCGCCCCGCCGGCGGCTCCGCCGGTTCCGCCTGCGCCGCCGCCCCCTGCGCCCCCCGTGCCGACCGTGCCGCCATTGCCGCCCGCGCCGCCCGCGGCCGCCCCGCCCGTGCCGATCATTCCGCCGGTCGCAGAACCCCCGGTTCCCTTGCCGCCGGTTCCGACCACGGTGCCGCCTTTGCCTCCGGCGCTGGGAGCGTCTTCACCGCCGTCCGGATTCGAGGAGCCCCCGCCGCCACAGGCCTGATAACCGACCAGCAACGCGGCCGCCGCGAGGGGGGCGAGAAGAAGCTGAAGCTTTCCCGGTCGAACAGAATTCGCCTCTTTGCGGGGGTCGCGCATCGCCATTCTCCAGTCCAAGGATTGATAGATTGATTGATAGATCGATTGAAGGGAATCAACTGGTGAGCCGACGGCTCAAGCGAGCCACGGACGCTGGCGCCAGGATCCGACTCACCACCGCCAAGGGTCAGGTTTTATCCCCGACCCGCCAATCGAGGCAACTCTTAACTTTGCGAGTGAATTTCTGGAATGGCGGGCCTTCGAGGCCGGCGGTGAAATGCGCGCCGATCCCTCATCCAAGGGGTCAAAGGCGAAACGACCCTCGCAGGACGAGCACCGCTTGACCGCCGAGCGACACGCGCTCGCCACGAAGCTGGCAGTCGATCTCGCCGCCGCGGGCGCTGACCTGACGGGCGCGAAGCCGCATGCGACCGAGCCGCCCGGCCCAATACGGCGTCAGCGCGCAATGGGCAGAGCCCGTCACGGGATCCTCCGGCACGCCCTGCCGAGGTGCGAAGAAGCGTGAGACGAAGTCGGTGTCGGCGTCCGGCCCCGTCCCAGGCGCCGTGGCGATGACGCCGTAGGTGTCGAGGGCCGCGATCCGCGCGAAGTCCGGGCGAAGCCCCCGCACCGCCGCCGCGTCTTCGAATATCGCCACGAGGGATTGCCCCTGCCAGACAGCCGCTGGCGCCTGTCCGAGCGCCGCCGCCAGCCCGGCAGGTGGGGCCGCCGACGGGACCGGCGGTCGCGCAGGGAAGTCCATGATGAAGGAGGGGCGGGGCGCGGTGTCGGCCTTGCTCACGGCGAGCGGCCCGCTCCGCGTCGAGAAGACCACCTGGGTTCGTTCCGGGGACAGCTCCGTCATCAGCACGAACGCCGTGGCAAGCGTCGCGTGTCCGCACAGGTCGACCTCGGTCGTCGGGGTGAACCACCGCAGCGCGAACCCGTCGCCCTCCGGTACGAAGAACGCCGTTTCGGACAGGTTGTTCTCGGCGGCGATGGCCTGCATCAAGGGTTCGGGCAGCCACGCGCGGAGCGGGCAGACCGCCGCGGGATTTCCCGCGAAGACGCGGTTCGTGAACGCGTCGACCTGAAACAGGGGAATCTCGGCGGGCAGCGACATGGTGGCCTCCTCGCAGGATATATTACGGACATCATGCCGAGCGGATTCGAGCCGTCTTTCGAAGGGCGCGATGTCGTCGTCACGGGCGGGGCGGGGGCGCTCGGGCAGGCGGTGGTCGATGCGTTCGCGCGCGCGGGCGCGATCGTGCACGTGCCCGTTCGTGGGAAGTTGCCCGCGGCCTCCGACCCGCGTGCCCGCTATACGGCGGGCGTCGATCTGACCGACGAGTCGGCTGTCGCGGGGTTCTACGCGGGCCTGCCCGGCGAGCCATGGGGGTCTGTTCACCTCGCCGGTGGCTTCGCGATGGCCGGGATCGCCGAGACCACGCTCGGCGATCTACGGGCGCAGCTCGACATCAATCTGGTCTCCGCATTTCTTTGTTGCCGGGAGGCGGTGCGCCGGTTTCGGTCGCGCCCGGGCGGGGGAGGTGGGCGAATCGTCAACGTCGCGTCGCGCGCTGCTGTTCGGCCAGAAGGGGGCAAGGCCGCTTACACGCTGGCCAAGGCCGCGGTGGTGGCATTGACGCTGGAGCTGGCGGAGGAGCTGAAGACCGAGGCCATTCTGGTCAACGCCGTCGCGCCTGGGACCATCGATACCCCCGCCAACCGAAGCGCCATGGCGGGTTTAGACCCGTCGCATTTCGTGTCACCGGCCGAGATCGCGGACGTGATCGTGTGGCTCGCCTCGCCCGCGAATCGGATCGCGTCAGGCACGGTGGTCCCCGTTTACGGCAGGTCCTGACGACGAAGTCGCCGAGCGGCGTCACGAAGTCCGGACATTGAATGGGCCCGCGGGGCGCGGGCGGATGTGGGCAACGGCCTACAAAGAATCACAACGAATGACAATTGGATGACAATTGGCTTCGTATCCTGCAGTTCATGGAATTGTCGAGCTTTCTCGTCGGAACTTACCTCGCGGTCCTGCTGGTTTTGGCGTTTTACGGTTTTCATCGCTCGGTGCTGGTGTTTCTCTACTACCGGCACCGTCACAACAAGCCCAAGCCGGCCGGGACCTTCGCCGACTTGCCTGCGGTGACGGTCCAGTTGCCGTTGTTCAACGAGATGTACGTGGTCGAGCGACTGCTCGACGCCGTCGCGGGCATCCGGTACCCGCGCGATCGGTTTCAAATCCAGGTGCTGGACGACTCCACGGATGAGACCCGCCAGATCTGTCAGCGCAAGATCGACGAGCTGGCGCTCAGGTTCCCCGACCTCGACGTCGAGTACGTGCATCGGGTCGATCGTTCCGGATTCAAGGCGGGCGCGCTCGACGCCGGACTGCGCTCGGCGAAGGGCGAATTCGTGCTGATCTTCGACGCGGACTTCCTTCCCCAGCCCGACGTCCTCGAGCGAACTATCGATCATTTCGTCGACCCGAAGGTGGCCGTGGTGCAATGTCGCTGGGATCATGTCAACCGGGACTTCTCGGCGCTGACGGAGGTCCAGGCGCTGATGTTGGACGGCCACTTCGTGATGGAGCACGCCGGGCGCAACCGCTCGGGGCGGTTCTTCAACTTCAACGGCACGGCGGGGATCTGGCGCCGCTCCGCGATCGCGGACGCGGGGGGATGGCAGCACGACACGCTGACCGAGGACATGGATCTGTCCTACCGCGCCCAGCTGCGCGGCTGGCGATTCGTCTACCTGCCCGAGGTCGCCGCCCCGGCCGAGCTGCCCGTCGAGATGTCGTCGTTCAAGTCGCAACAGTTCCGCTGGGCCAAGGGGTCGATTCAGGTCGGGCGAAAGTTGCTGCCGACGATCTTGCGCTCGAACGCCACGTTCGCCCAAAAGGCGGAGGCGTTCTTCCACCTGACGAACAACCTGTCGTATCCGCTGTTGCTGGTGCTGTCACTGTTGCTGCTGCCGAACCTGGCGTTTCGCACGCAGCACGGCATCCGCGAGGTGTTGACCATCGATTTGCCGCTGTTCTTCGGCACCACGCTCAGCATCGCGTCGTTCTACCTGGCGTCCGAGCGCGAGATCGAGAAGATGATGCACCCGGGCCGCCGCCGCCGCATTCAGTGGTCGGTGTTGAAGCGCTTGCCCCTGGTGATGTCGCTCGGCATCGGGCTGTGCGTGAATCAGACGCGCGCCGTGATGGAGGCCCTGCTCGGCCGCGAAACGGAGTTCGTGCGTACGCCGAAGCACGGCATCCGCGGGCGCCTCGAGTCGTGGTCAGGGAAGAAGTATCACGCGGCGCGGTCGCTGACCCCGCTCTTCGAGCTGGCCCTGGCGGGCTACTTCGTCGTCGCGGTCGTGTTCGCGTTCCGCAACGGCCACTACGTCTCGCTGCCGTTCCTGGCGCTGTTCTTGTGCGGCTTCGCGTACGTGGGCTGGCTGTCGCTGTGGCAGGGCAACTTCGGCGCCACCGTGAAGGGCCTGTTCGGGCGACGGGGCCGGTCCACGGCCGTCGTGCCGCCCCCCTCGTATCAGGTCCTGTCCCCGCCGATCTCCGCCCCGGTGCAGGGCCTTCGCGAGTCCCTCACGGTCCGCCCGGAGGCCTGACGCTCGTGCGCAAAGCTGCGTAGCCGTTTCGAGCCCTTGTTGATGCGTCGTCCCGCATCTCGGACGATCGCGCCGTGAATCCAAGCGGTGGGAGGGCCAGCATGGCTCCACCGCACCGCAGGTGGACCTGCGTGGGTACCCCGGTTGCTGGACCGGCGACGAGGTTGAGCAACTCCGAGGGGGTCTCGCAGGGGGACTTCGAGGCCCCTTGCGGCGACGAAGCCGCTAGAGCGCCTTCTTCACCATCTCCTCGATCTTCGCTCGCGGCACGGCCCCCACCAGCTGGCCGACGACCTTGCCGTCCTTGAAGACGAGCAGCGTCGGGATGCTGCGGATGTCGTACTTCTGCGGGACGTTCTGGTTCGAGTCGATGTCGAGCTTGCCGACGCGGAGCTTGCCGGTGTACTCGTTGGCGAGCGCCTCGACGTGAGGAGCGATGGCCCGACAGGGCGCGCACCACGCGGCCCAGAAGTCGATGAGGACCGGTGTCGTTGACTTCAAGACCTCGGTGTCGAAGTTGGTGTCGGTGACCTCGAGAACGTTCGCGCTGGCCATGATTGCGTTGCTTAGCACGAGGTCACGGTCCTGTCATGAAGTCTGTCCCGCGCGGTCCCGGCGGGTCCACGGCGGCACCGTCGAACGAGGTCGGCCGCGGCCGCCCGCCTCCGCTCCGCCGACGAGCCCCCGACCGCGCCAGCCCGCCGGTCGTGGTACATAATCGTTCGTGGCCACGCTCACCGCGGTGGAGATACTGGCCTACGCCCTGGCGTCGGCGCTGTTCCTCGGGCATCTGTTGACCGCGCGTCCTTCCGCGACGCGGGTCGCGCGCGCGTGCCTGCTGGCCGCGTTCCTGCTGCAACTCGTGGACATCGGGCTGCGGTGCCTGGCCGGGCAGAATCCGGTTTCGTCGACCCCGGAGGCGGTCGGGTTCGTCGGCTTCTTGATCGCTGGCGGGTTTCTGCTCGCTGGCGTTCGCTACCGCCTGTCGACGGCCGGCGCCTTCGCCGTACCGGCGTCGCTGACTTTGCTCGTGCTTGCGCGCGTGGTCCCCGCCGAGCCGGGGGCCCCCCGGATGGGAGCGCTCGGGCTCACGCATGTCTTTCTGGCGACCATCGGGGTGGCCGTGTTCGCGTTCGCAGCCGTCCTGGCCGCGCTCTACCTGCGCGAGGAGAGGCGGCTCCGGCAAAAGCGCTTCGATCGTCTCGCCGACGAGGCCCCCCTCGCGACGCTCGACCGGCTCGGACTCCGCTGCATCGCCGTGGGTTTCCCGGTGTTCACGCTGGCGCTCGTCACGGGGGCGGTCTGGATCGCGCGCCTAGGGGGGCTGTCCGCTTCGGAGGCGCGCCGCCCCGAATACCTCATCGCGGTCCTGGCATGGTCGGCCTTCGGCGTCCTGTTGCTGGCGCGATTCGGCGCCGGCTGGAGGGGCCGCCGCGCCGCCTGGTTGACGCTGGGCGGGTTCGCGGGGTTAGTTGGCGTCCTCTTGCTGTATGTCCTGCGGTCATTGAGCTGACACATGCCGGGAGGGATCGACTTTCTGGTTCTCGGGCTGTCGCACAAGACGGCGCCGCTCGACGTGCGCGAGCGGTTGGCGTCGCCGCCCGAGCAGATCGGCGAGGCGCTGCAAGCTTTCGCCCGGCTCGACTCCGTCCGCGAGGTGGCGCTGCTGTCCACGTGCAATCGCGTGGAGGTCTATCTGGCGTCACCGGATCCCGACGCGGCCATCGCGGCGCTGCGCCGACACCTGGCCGAGCGGGCAGGGATCAGCGAGGTCGACATCGCCCAGCACCTGTACGCGCGCGTGGATGTCGACGCGGTTCATCACCTGTTTCGCGTGGCCGCCAGCCTGGATTCGTTGGTCATCGGCGAACCTCAGATCCTCGGCCAGGTGAAGCAGGCGCACGACACGGCGATGGCCGAGCGGACGGCCGGCGCGGTGCTGGGCGCCTGTTTCTCGGGGGCGTTTCGCATCGCGCGCCGGATCCGCCGCGAGACCGACATCGCGCGCAACCCGGTGTCCATCAGCTCGGTCTCGATCGAGTTCGCGCGCAAGATCTTCGACGGCTTCGAGGGGCGGGTCGTGCTGATCGTGGGGGCCGGCAAGATGGCCGACCTGGCCGCGCGCGCGCTGCGCGGGCACGGCGCCCGCATCCTGGTGACGAATCGCACCCCCGCGCGCGCCGAGGAGCTGGCGGCGCGCATCGGCGGAGAGGCCCACCCCTTCGACGATCTGACGGGCGCGCTCGTCAAGGCCGACATCGTCATCGCCTCGACGGGGGCGCGGCGACCGGTGTTGACGCGCGCCCTGATCGAGGCCGCGCAGAAGAAGCGCCGCGGGCGCCTGCTGTTCCTCATCGACATCGCCGTCCCGCGTGACGTCGAGCCGGAGGCCGCCGAGATCTCCAACGTCTTCCTCGCGGACATCGACGACCTGCAGAAGCTGGCGGACGAGCACCGCGACGGTCGCCGGGGTCAGGCGGACCGCGCCGAGGCGATGGTCGAGCAGGAGGTGGCGCGTTTCCTGGAGGCGTTCCGCGGGCGGCGCGTGGGGCCCACCATCACGGCGCTGCGCGATCGGGTCATCGAGCTGGCGCGCGCGGAGGCCGAACGCACCGTCGCCGGGATCTCGGGCTTGGGCGATCGCGAGAAGCGGGCCATGTTCGAGCTGGCGGACGCGATCGCCAAGAAGCTGCTTCACCGGCCCCAGGTCGCGTTGAAGAAGGGTGGGGGAGATCCGGTGGACGGCGCGTCGCTGCTCTCGGCGGTGCAGCGCCTGTTCGATCTCGAGGTGCCCGAGGGGGGAGCAGGGCTCGGCGCGGGCTCGGGGACGTCGTCCGACGCACCCGGGGACGCCGAGGACCGCGGGGTGCCGTCGGAGGACTCCACGTCGGCGGACCGGAGCTCCGGGAAGGCGGCGAGCTCGTGATGATCACTCGCCGTCGCGTCGTCATCGGGACCCGGGGCAGCGCGCTCGCGCGCTGGCAGGCCGATCACATCGGCGCCGAGCTGGCGCGAACCTTCCCCGGCCTGGAGATCACGCAGCAGATCATCGTCACGGAGGGCGATCGATTTCAGACGGGGCCGGTGATCGAGCGCGGGGGCAAGGGTGTGTGGGTGAAGGAGATCGAGGCGGCGCTGCTCGCAGGCGCCATCGATCTCGCCGTCCACAGCCTGAAGGACGTGCCCGCGGCGCTGGCGCCCGGACTGGTGCTGGCGGCGATTCCGCCGCGGGCCGACCCGCGCGACGTGCTGGTGAGCCGCGACGGGCGCAGGTTGCGCGAGCTGGCGCCGGGCAGCCGCGTCGGCACGTCGAGTCTGCGCCGGGTGTGTCAGGTGCGCGCGCTGCGATCGGATCTGCACGTCGAGCTGCTGCGCGGGAACGTCGACACCCGCCTGCGCAAGGTCGCCGAGGGGGTCGTTGACGCGGCCGTGCTGGCCGCGGCGGGGCTCGACAGGCTGGGCTTCGCGGCGCGCATCACCGAGCGGCTGTCCGAGCGCGACATGTTGCCCGCCATCGGTCAGGGGGCCCTGGCGATCGAGACGCGGGCCGATGACGAGGCGGTGCGGTCGCTCTGCCGGTCGCTCGCCGATCACGCCGCCGAGGTAACGGTGGCAGCCGAGCGGTCGCTGCTCGCGGCGCTCGGGGCGGGCTGTCGGACGCCGGTCGCTGGGCACGCGACGCTCGACGGGGACGTGGTCACGTTGAAGGGACTGGTCGGCCGGCCCGACGCCAGCGAGATCTTGACCGACGAGCAGTCGGGGCCAGCCGCCGACGCCGCGGAGATCGGGCGGCGGCTCGCGGACCGCTTGCTCGCGCGGGGCGCCGGCCGCATCCTGGCCGAGCTCGGCGAGCTCACGGGGTGAACGCGCCGGCGCACCTTCCGCGCGCGGCGCGGCCGCAGCCGCTCATAGCGTCGACGAGGGATCGGGGCCGTTATAAGCGGCATCGTTGTTGACGCCCTCGGCGCCTGTCGGTGGCGTGAATCCGTAGGCGGCGTTCTGCACGCGCGGCGCCGGGTGCTGCGCCGCCAGCATCGTCGCGACGGAGCGCTCGCCGTCGAGGGCGCGCCCGTCCGCCGACGACAGGCGGCAGCGCTGCCTCGTCGCGTCGGCTTCGCTGATGCGCCCACGCCGGTAGAGCGCCAGCACTTTCCAGAAGCCGGCGTCGGGATAGCGCTGTTCGTCCACACCGCTCATGAGGAAGAGGACCGTCTGCCAGCGGTCGGCGAGGTTCTCGCGCCGCGCGGCGTTCGCGGCGCGCTCGATCTGCAGCCGCCGGGCGCGATCCATCGCGCGCTCGGCCTCGGGCGTGCGCCCGGGGCCGGGCGCCAGGGCGAGTCGGGTGGGCTTCGCGTCTGCGCCTGCAAGGCCTCGACCGGCGTGCTGGTGACGGTGTCGTTTGCTGGTCCCGTGGCCATCCGACTTCGCACGGCGCTTGCTGCGCTTGCGCCGGCCATGCGCGCGCGCCGGGACAGCGCCCGACTCGCCAGCGGCATGCACCGGCCTAGCCGTACGCGCGTGCGCCTGCCCCGCCCCGTTGCCGAAGTGGTCGAACGGTGACAGCCAGCAGATGGTTACTATCAAAAGGACCCTGAGAGGGTCCTTTGGAGTTCCCGCGGGACGGCGACGCCGCGCAAGGCTCGTCCCGTGCCGGCCGCCGGGCACCGCTCGGTTCGCTCGCGCTCGAAGAAAAGTTTCCATCTCGGCCGCTCCGGGGGGGATGCTACCAAAGCACGGGCATCCTCCAACCAAACGGCGCCATCGCACGATTGCGCCACCGCGCGTCGGCTCGCGGGCGTGATACCGTTGCGGCGTGAGCGGTGTCGAGCCAGCGCCAACCCTGATCGTCGACAGACGGGGTGACACCGTCTGGCTCGTGATGTCCCGTCCGGAGGCGGCCAACGCCCTGTCGAGCGCTCTGGTCAGCGAGCTGCGGCGGGCCGTGGGCGCGCTGGCGGGCGATCGCGCGGTGCGCGCCGTGGTCGTGACCGGCGCGGGCAAGGCGTTCTGCGCCGGCGCCGATCTGAAGGAACGCCGAGGCTTCACCCACGACGACACGCGCGCGTTCCTGGACCTGCTCGGGGCGGCCCTTCGCGAGCTGGCGGCGCTGCCGTGTCCCGTCATCGCCGCCATCAACGGCGCCGCGTTCGGGGGTGGGCTGGAGCTGGCGCTCGCCTGCGATCTCCGCCTGGCCGCCGAGGGCGCGCTGATGGGACTGGTCGAGACGCGGCTCGGGATCATCCCCGGCGCCGGGGGAACCCAGCGGCTCGCCCGGCTGGTCGGCGTCGCGCGCGCCAAGCAGCTGATCTTCACCGGGCGCCGGCTCGACGCCGCCGCCGCCCGCGCCATCGGGCTGGTCGAGGAGGTGGTCCCGCCCGACGAGCTGCACGCCGCCGCCGCGCGCCTGGCTGCGGGTATCGCCGCGTCCGGCCCGCTCGCCGTGGCGGCGGCCAAGGCGGCCATCGACGAAGGGATCGACGGGCCGCTCGCCGCCGGCCTCGCCGCGGAGCGACGCCACTACGAGGCCGTTCTGACGACCGGCGACCGCGACGAAGGTCTGGCTGCGTTCGCCGAAAAGCGCGCGCCCGTGTTTCAGGGAAAATGACCCCGAACCCCAGCAGCGAAGCGAGGACCATGAATGTCACGCACCGATGATTTCGAGGCCCTGGCGGCGAAGGCGCGTCTGGGGGGCGCGCCGAAGTACCACGAGGCCAACGCCGCCGCCGGGAAGCTGTTCTGTCGTGAACGAATCGCGTTGCTCTGTGACGACGCCGGCAAGGAGTTCGTCGAGGACGGCTTGCTCGCCAACGCGACGGCGGGAGATCTGCCCGCCGACGGCGTCGTGACTGGGGTGGGGCGGGTCCACGGCCGACCGGTGGCGATCATGGCGAACGACTCGACGGTGAAGGCTGGCTCGTGGGGGGCGCGCACCGTCGAGAAGATCATCCGCATCCAGGAGACGGCGGGCCGCTTGCGGATCCCGCTCGTCTACCTGGTCGACTCGGCGGGCGCGCGCATCACCGACCAGATAGACATGTTCCCGGGGCGGCGGCACGCGGGGCGCATCTTCCAGAACCAGGTCCGGCTGTCCGGGGCCATCCCGCAAATCTGCCTGCTGTTCGGACCGTCGGCGGCGGGGGGCGCTTACATCCCCGCCTTCTGCGACGTGGTGTTCATGGTCGATAAGAACGCGTCGATGTATCTCGGGTCGCCGCGCATGGCGGAGATGGTCATCGGCGAGAAGGTCACGCTCGAGGAGATGGGCGGTGCGCGCATGCACTGCGAGGTCTCGGGCTGCGGCGATCTGCTGGCGCCCGACGAGAAGACTTGCCTGGAGACGGCCCGCGCTTACCTGGCGTTCATGCCGGCGCGCGCCGGCGAGGCGGCGCCCGTGGTGGCCCCGCGTCCACCGCGTCCGGGCGCGCGCCGGATTGATGACATCCTTCCCGTCAATCAGAACCAGGCGTTCGACATCTACGCCGTCATCGACGCCCTCACCGACGAGGGCAGCTTCTTCGAGATCAAGCGGCTGTTCGCGCGGGAGCTGGTCACGGGGTTGGCGCGTCTCGACGGGCGGCCCATAGGCATCGTGGCGAGCCAGCCGAAGTGGAAGGGGGGCGTCCTGTTCGTCGACAGCGCCGACAAGGCAGCGCGGTTCATCTGGCTCTGCGACGCGTTCGGGATTCCGCTCGTCTTCCTTGCGGACGTCCCCGGGTTCATGATCGGCAAGACCGTCGAGCGGCAGGGCATCATCCGGCACGGAGCCAAGATGATCTCCGCCGTCGCGGACGCGACGGTTCCCAAGATCTGCGTGGTGCTGCGCAAGGCGTATGGCGCGGGGCTGTACGCGATGTGTGGCCCGGGCTTCGAGCCCGACGCCACGCTGGCGCTGCCGCAGGCCATGATCGCCGTGATGGGGGCCGAGGCGGCTGTGAACGCCGTCTTCGCGAACAAGATCGCCGCGCAGCCCGAGGCCGAGCGCGCGGCCTATGTCGAGGAGCTGCGCCGCGAATACCGCGAGGACATCGACCTCGTGAAGCTGGCGTCCAATCTGCACGTGGACGCCGTGGTGCCGGGGGACGACCTGCGCGTGGAGCTCGCCCGCCGGTTCGCGATGGCGGCAGGCAAGCGGGTGGTCGGTTACGAGCGCCGTCGCGCGGTGCTGCCGGTCTGAAACATGGACACCTGGAGCCTCATCTCGGCGGACGAGGCGCGCCGCGTGTTGCTGCGCACGCCGCCGGTCCGGGGGAGCGAGCGGGTGCCGCTCGGGGCCGCCGCTGGTCGGGTGCTGGCCGAACCGCTGGTGGCGACCCACGATCTGCCCCCCGAGCGTCGCTCGGCGATGGACGGGTACGCGATCCGCGCGGCGGATCTCGACGGCGCGTTCACGGATTCCTCGACGGGGCCGGGACCGGGTGCCGTCCTGCGCGTGATCGGCGCGCTGGCCGCTGGGGGCGGCTTCGTGGGCCGGTTGGGCGCCAGCGAGGCCATCTCCATCGCGACGGGGGCCGCCATTCCCGACGGCGCCGACGCGGTCGTGATGGTCGAGTCGACCGAACCCGCGTCAGCCGGAGAGCTCGCGCATGCGCCCGAGGCCGAGGGCCGGCGGTACGTCGCGCCCGGGGGATTCGTGCGGGTGACGAGGCCCGTCGCGCGGGCGGCGAACCTGGTCGAGCGAGGCGAGGACGTGAGGGCCGGTGCGGTGTTGCTGCAGTCGGGTCGCCGCCTGGGCGCGCGTGACCTCTCGGCCCTGGCCGCGTTCGGCGTGGTCGCGGTGCCGGTGTTTCGCCGACCGCGCGTCGCGGTGCTGGCGACTGGCAGCGAGCTCTGCCCGGTCGGTGAGACGCCGGGGCCAGGACAGGTCCGCGACTCGAATCAATACGTGCTCGCGGCCGAGATCGAGGCGGTGGGCGGCACGTCCGTCCAGGGCGGAATCATCGGCGATGACTACGACGCCTTGCTCGCGGCGGTGGCGCGGCTCAGCGCCGAACACGACGCCGTGATCTTGTCGGGGGGCTCGTCGGTGGGGCCACGGGATCTGACGGGCCGCGTTCTGGGGGCGCTGGGCGCGCCAGGCGTCCTCTTTCACGGCGTCGACATTCGCCCGGGGAAACCCACGGTGTTCGCGCGCCTGGGCGACAAGCCCGTGGTCGGGATGCCGGGCTACCCGACGTCGTCGATGGTCGTGTTCGAGGCGCTCATCCGGCCGATGCTGGCGCGCCTTTGCGGAGAAGCCGTGCTCGATGAATGGTCTGCCTGGGGACGCGCGCGCCTGGCCCAGCCCTACACGAAGCCCGCGAGCCGCGAGGATCACCTGCGCGTGCGGCTGGAAGATCGCGACGGCGACCTCTGGGCTGAGGTCGTCCCGGGGGGGTCGGCGGCGATAACCAACGTGCTGCGGGCCGACGGCCTGGCGCGTGTCCCCGCGGGCGTGGAACGCCTTGCAGCGGGCGCGTCGGTCCAGGTCCGCCGGTTCTCCTAAGATGCCCGGGCCACAACGATAGTTGACCGCCTGGTGACTCCCTCATTACCCTTGTGGCGCCTAGCTTTCCGTATGGTCGCGCGCCGTGGAGGTTCCCCAAAGATGAAGCGCCTCGTTTGCCTATCGACCCTTGCCCTCCTCGGCTTTTCGCCCGGCTTCGAAGCGGGCACCGCGCTCGCGCAGACGGCCCCCGGCGCCCTCGCCCCGATCGCGCCCGCCGCGTCCGCGCCTCGCCAGCGGCCGCGGATTCGAGGCCGCGCCTACAAGCTGAAGATCGACAGCTCGCCCCAGCAGGCCGTCGTCTACTGGGACTCCTCGTCGACACCCGCGCCGCGCGACTACGGCATCGCGGGCTATACCCCCCTCACGCTGGTGGTCCCGCGCGGCAACGTTCGCGTCGTCATCGAGCTGAAGGGCTTCCGAACCCAGGAGCGTGACATTGACGTCACGAAGCCGGAGACGTTGCTGGTCACGATGGAGAAGGCGGCCCTGCCGGCACGCCTCGAGATCGTCGCCGGCGGCGACAGCGGCGCGGTGGGCGCCGACGTCTCGATCGACGGAGTTCCCCGGGGCACGCTGCCGAACAGCTTCGAGGTGCCCGCCGGGCGTCACAACGTCGAGGTGAAGAAGGTGGGGTGGAAGACGCTGGCGAAGTGGATCGACCTCGCCGACGACGAACGGCGCACGGTGGAGATCGTCCTCGAGCGCGTCGACCTGAGCGGTGCCCTGCTGGTGACGGCGGACCTCCCCGGCGACGTGTACGTCGACGGCGTGCGCAAGGACGTGACCCCCGCCATGTTACCCGGGCTGCCCGCGGGCGAGCACATCGTCGAGGTGCGGCGGGAGGGGTCGCCGCCGTGGCGCCAGTCCGTGACCATCGTGGCGGGCCAGCAGGCGAAGGTCTCGGCGAACCTCGGCGCTCCCGTCGCGGCCTCGCCAGTCTCCGACAACCGGGGCAAGGGGATCCTCCGGGTTCAGTCGGTGGTGCCCGAGGCCGAGGTGTTCCTGGATGGTTCGACCCTGGGCAAGGCGCCGGTCGATCGCCACGATCTCGCCGCGGGAAAGCACTACGTGATCGTCCGCAAGGAAGGGTACGAGGAGTTCAAGCGCGAGGTCTACCTGGTGGACGGTCAGCCGGTGGCCCTGGTCGCGGACCTGCGCAACGTGGGCAAGGTGCGCTTCCTGTCGACGCCCGAAGGGGCCGACGTGACCGTCGACGGCGAGCCGATGGGCAAGACGCCGGTCTCCCGGGACGACATCGCCGCCGGAGAGCACGTCATCGCGTTTCGCCTGAACGGCTTCTACGATCACAAGGACACCGTCACCATCGTGGGCGGCAAGGAGCGCCTGATCTCGCCGGACCTCAAGCCGCTGCCCAACGGGCCGAGCCCCGATCAGATGACGCAACGAAAGACGTCGATGTCGTCGTTCGGAGCCCGGGTGTTGCCGAAGGGGGGCTTCACCGCCGATCTCGGCCTCGGGTATCCGTACATCCTGTTCGCGCGGTTGACGGTGGGAGCGTTCAACGTCAAGCCGATGGGCCTGGATCTCGGGGTCGAGCTGCAGAGCTTCTTCCAGATGTGGACCGGGGCCCTGCAAGCGCGCTGGCAATTCGCCGAGACGGGACCGCTGTCGGTCGGCATCCGCGGCGACGCGGGCGGCGGCGCGGGAAGCGACGGGAGAAACACCGTCTTCTTCGATCTGGCCGCGCTCGCCTCGCTCGACTTCGCAGGCGTGGTCAGCTTCTCGGTCGACCTTCGCCTGTCCGCGTGGAGCGATCAGTTCTGTCCGTCCGCCGACCAGGTGGCGAACGGCGTCAGCCAGCAGGACTATTGCAAGCAATCGCTGGGGCTCTACACGGACAAGACGAAGTATCCCGAGTTCAACGGGCAGGATCCCGGTGGCAAGCGCTTCAGCGGCGCGCGGCTCTACACCGGTCTGACGGTCGTGGGGGCGATCGACCGGCGGCTATCGTTCTTCGCGCGGCTGGAGTTTCTCCCCGGCGCGGGCATCGTGGTGTTCCCGACGCCACGCATGGCCTTCCTCGACCGCTACAACTCGGTCATGTTCGAGCACGATCCGTTCTATTACGGCACCGTCGGCCTGTCCTTGAAGTTCTGAGCGGCCGCCTGCCGCTCCACGCGCGGAGCAATCGCGGCGGGTGAGACGGGACCGAGGGAGCGTCCGTGGACGTTGGCCACAGAGGCGAAGGGATCGAGCAGCAGCGGTGAGAGCAACGCGAACAGCAACAGGGTGCGCGCCCGCGCCGCCGCGAGGGCGCGGCCGCGCTGCACTCGGTGCGCGGTGCCCGCGGCGCGTTCGGCGAGGACCAGGCCGGCGTGCAACAGGAAGAAGCCCATCACCGCGCTCGCCGGACCCAGCGTCACCGCCGGACTCCCCGCGTCGAGCACCGCGACGACGTGCATGACGCCCGATGCGGCGAAGGCCAGCAACGTTCCCTTCGCGAACGAGCGCCGCCGGGCGTGGGGTCGAAAGAACGCGCGATCGAGGTTCCCCTGAACGAGGCGGTTCCACCGGCGGCCCCAGAACTGCGTCAGCGAGCTCGACAGATGTGGTCGCTCCTGCAGCCCGAGGACCTGGTGCCCGCAGGCGGCGGCGACGCCCACGATCAGGTCGTGAATCCCCCCCGCGCCCACCGCGACCTCGACGAACACCAGCAGGTCGTCGGCGAGGCGCGAGAAGCGCCACAGCCGCAGCCTGTTTCCGATGATGAGCAGTCCCACGCAAACCACGGCGCCGAGCACGCCCCTCGCCACCGTGCGCCCTGCCGACACCGCTGAAAGATGGGTGGGGCGGGCGACCATCAGCTCCTCGGGAACGATCATCGCCAGCGCAATGCGCGGCGACGAGGGCAAGCGGCGCGCCTTGCCCCAGCGCTCGCCGAGCGCGACCATCCGAATCCCGAGGAACCCCACCAGCAGCCCCAGGGTGAGCTGTGCGGGGCCAGGGCCGCGGGTCAGGAGGGGAGCGCACCAGACGGCGAGCAGCAGCGCGCCGCGGCCCGCCCTCCGGGCGCCTGCGGACGGGACATTCGCGAGGGTGACGTAGCCGACACCTGCGGCGACCGCGAGCGGCAGGGACAGCAGGCTGAAGGGAAAGTCAATCATCGAGCCAGCGGAGGGCACGGGCTTGAGGGCACTGAGTCGGACGGCAGGGGCGGGGACCGTCACCAAAGATTTTCACCCGGATCCGCACTTTCCCCTAGCGCCGGGGCGTATTTTTCTTAACGTACGCACCATGAGCAGCGCCGGGATCCCGCGAAAATGGACGGTTGCGGATTCGTCCGAGTTGTACGGGGTCAAGTATTGGGGCAACAACTACTTCTCGGTTGGCGAAGACGGCAACGTCGAGGCCCACCCCGCGGGCTCCGAGGGCGGCAAGATCGATCTCAAGGAGCTGGTGGACGAGGTCAACCGCCGGGGCATCGGGTTGCCGCTCTTGATTCGCTTCTCGGATGTCCTGAAGAGTCGCATCGTCGAGCTGAACGAGGCCTTCCGGCGGGCGATCGCGGAGTACGGCTACAAGGGTCACTTCAAGGGCGTCTACCCCATCAAGGTCAATCAGCACCGCTACGTGGTCGAGGAGATTGTCCAGTTCGGACGGCCCTACCACTACGGGCTCGAGGCCGGGTCTAAGCCCGAGCTGCTCGCGGTCATGGGCATGCTCGACGACGAGGAGGCGCTGATCGTCTGCAACGGCTACAAGGACGAGGAGTACATCGAGACTGCCCTGACGTGCTCGAAGCTCGGGCGCACGGTCTTGATCGTCGTGGAGAAGTTCTCCGAGCTCCAGCTCATCGCCGACACGGCGAAGAAGCTGGCCGTTCGCCCGCGCATCGGCATCCGCGTGAAGCTGGCGTCGAAGGGCTCGGGGCGCTGGGAGGCTTCGGGCGGCGATCGGTCGAAGTTCGGCTTGTCGACGCGGGAGGTGCTGGAGGCGCTCAAGTTCCTGCGGGAGAACGATCTGTTGGCCTGCTTCGAGTTGTTGCACTTCCACCTGGGCAGCCAGATCTCGGCGATTCGCGCGGTGAAGAACGCCCTGCGCGAGGCCGGGCGGTTCTACGTCGAGGTGGTGAAGCTGGGTGCGCCGCTGAAGTACTTCGACGCCGGTGGAGGGCTGGGCGTCGACTATGACGGCTCGCAGACGAACTTCGCGTCTTCGATGAACTACACGATGCAGGAGTACGCGAACGACATCGTGTACGCGCTGCAAGAGAGCTGTGATGCCGCCGGCGTGGCGCACCCGACCATCGTCACCGAGTCGGGGCGCGCGGTCGTGGCACACCACTCGATGCTGGTGGTCAACATCCTGGGTGTGGGCGAGTTCGACGCCGGCAAGGCTCCGGAGAAGCTGGCGGACGACGCCCACCGCGTGGTGAAGAACCTCTTCGACACCTTCCGCGACGTCTCGCGCAAGAACGTGCTCGAGGCCTACCACGACGCGCTCGAGTACAAGGAGGAGGCGCTGCAGCTCTTCAACCTTGGCAACCTGACGCTGCCGGAGCGCGTGGTGGCCGAGGACATCTTCTGGGCGATCTGCCAGAAGCTGCTGAAGCTCACGCGCGAGCTGCGCGAGGTGCCGGAGGAGCTCGAGGGCCTGGAGCGGGCGCTCTCCGACACCTACTTCTGCAACTTCTCCATGTTCCAGTCCCTCCCGGACATCTGGGCCATCGATCAGCTGTTCCCCATCATGCCCATCCATCGCCTCGGTGACGAGCCGACCCGTCGCGCCGTGCTGGCCGACATCACCTGCGACTCGGATGGAAAGATCGATCACTTCATCGATCGCCGCGACGTGAAGCCAGTCCTCGAGCTGCACCCGCTGAACGGCAAGGAGTACTACCTGGGGATCTTCCTGATCGGTGCGTACCAGGAGATCCTGGGCGATCTGCACAACCTGTTCGGTAACACCAACACCGTGCACGTGTCGCTGGCCGCCGGGGGCGGCTATCAGATCGAGCACGTGGTCACGGGCGACACCGTCACCGATGTGCTGAAGTACGTGAGCTACGCTCGAGAGGATCTGGTGGCGCGCGTGCGGCGCTTCGCGGAGCTGGCCGTCCGCAGCGGCCGCATGAGCCTGGAGGAGACGCGCTCCATGCTGCGCATGTACGAAGAGGGCCTGTCGGGCTACACCTACCTCGAAGGATCTTGAGCGTGGGCGGGGCGGCGAGGTCCTGACGTCGGCTCAGGGCGCGACGGAGGGCTCGACGCGCGCACGAATCAGCTTGGTGTGCAGCAGGCGGTAGAGGATCTTGCTGACCTCGAAGGACCCGAGGCGCAGGGTGCGGATGACGTCGCGGACGGTGCTCTTGCCCGACATCGCGTCGAGCACGGCGATCTCGTCGCGCGTCAGGGTTCCCCGTGGCAACCGGACGATGCGGGTCTCGTCACGCACGAACACGAGATCGAAGTTGCGGATGTCGCGCTCGATGAGGCGCCACTCGTCGACGCGCCGAAATCCTTCCAGCAACAACGTGTCGACGTTGATGCCCAGCGCCGCCTGCTCGACGATGTCCGGGAGGGACTTCGCGCGCCGAAATTGAAACGTCCCATGCGACCAGCGGAGCGTCTCGTAGGTCAGCTCGGCGGTCTGCCGGCGTATGGCCTGCTTCAGCTGAGCCTCGGTCAGCAATCCCCGCTGGATCAGGTCCCGCCCGAACAGGGGCGGCTTTCCAATCGCCTTCGCGCGCGCGTCCAGCACCTCCGCCAGCGCGGCGGGGGCGATGTCGCCGGCCTCCACGGCGAAACGTCCCAGCAGGAACTCCTCGGCCACCCCCACGGCGGCCGCCAGATCGATGGCGCCATCCCTGAAGAACAGGTCGACCCGCGCCTTGTCGGCCAGCACGCGCAACTTTCCGGTCTGTCCCTGCTGACCAAGCAGGATCAACACCTCGCCCATCGAGATGGCGCCGAGCTGGCCCGATAGGTCAGGGCTACCGGAGCCGGTCTCGCTCGCCTCGTAGCCGGCCTCGGTCAGCACCTCGGCGAGGCCCCCATCCCGCAGGGCGCCCCGGACGATCGCGGGGATCTCCCACGACGCTGACTCTTGTCGGTAACGCTCCAGCCGATCGGCGAGGATCTCGGTCAGCTTGTCGAGGGGGGCCTGACGCTCCGGCTCGCCGGATCGAGACAGGGCCTCCGCCACCGCGCTCGCTTCCTGGGCGGCCGGGCGAAGCGGCCGGGTGGTCTGCGAGGTGTCGGCGCCCGTCTTCGCCATGACGTGCGTCACGACCGCAAGGATGGCGTCCGACGAAAACGGCTTGGTGATGTAGTCGATGACGTTGGGGGTGCGGGCGTATCTCGACTCGGGATCTTCCGCCTTGCTGGTCATGAGGACGACCGGCGTTTGCGCCAGCTCGAGGTCGTCGGCGAGCGCGCCGCACAGGCCCAGGCCTCCGTCCGCCCCCCCGCCTGCCGCCGGGATCAGCGAGTCGATGAGGATAACGGCCGGGCGTCTCGCCCGTGCCAGCTCCATCCCGGAGGTGACATCGAGCGCCGTGTCCACCTGGAAGCCCGCCTTGGCCAGGGCCGACTCGATCACCTTCAGGATGGTGGGGTTGTCGTCGACGACCAACAGGTTCTGTCCCGCCATTGCGATGCCGTCTCCGGCGGCAATCTAGCGCGGCTTCGTCGACGCCGAAAGGCCGTCGGTAAGGCGGGGCGATATGTGGGCGAAGGTCCGATGGCGCGCCGGGGCCCCGGCGTCCGGGTCGCTGGAACCGAAAAGGCACAGCCGCCTGGCTCAGGATCCGCGCGGCTTCAGTCGATGACGGGAGCCGAAGGGTCAATGTATTGGCGGACATGAAGGGTTTTCCTCGACGCTTCGGGCCTTACGCCCTGGCCAAACCGCTCGCGCGGGGGGGCATGGGAGCGCTCTACCTCGCGGTCCGGCCCGAGCGAAAACCCGACGTCTGCGTCATCAAGACCGTGCTGCCGCATCTGGCGGACAAGGAGTACCTGCAGCGCTTTCGCGACGAGGCCAAGGTCGTGGTGCAGCTCTCCCACGAGAACCTCGTCCCCGTCTTCGATTCAGGGCAGGTGGGCGGGGAGATCTACCTCGGCATGGAGTTCGTCGATGGTCGCGATCTGCGCGCCATCTGGAACCGCTGCGCGAAGAAGGGCGTCGCGTTCCCGATCGACGTGGCCGCCTACATCGCGCGTGAGGTCGCGCTCGGCCTCGAATACGCGCACGGGTTCGGGGACATCAAGCTCGTGCACCGCGACGTTTCGCCCCCGAACGTGCTGGTCTCGTTCGAAGGAAAGGTCAGCCTGACGGATTTCGGCCTGGCGTCCTCGACGCTGAAGCTGGAGAAGACCGCGCCCGGGATCATTTACGGCAAGGTGAGCTACATGTCCCCCGAGCAGGCGCGCGGCGAGGTGCTCGACGGCCGCACGGACCTGTTCGCGACCGGAATCATTCTCTGGGAGCTGCTGACCGGACGACAGGTCTACCCCGCGAAGAACCCGCAGGCACCCGCCGAACCGGCGGGCCGCCCGCAGAGCGACGCCGAGGAGCTGCTGCGCCGGGTCCGGCGCCCGCAGATCGTCCCCCCGTCGCAACGCGCGTCGCGGGTGCCGCCGGAGCTCGATCGTATCGCGATGCTGGCGCTCGCGCCGAAGCTGGCCGATCGCTACCCGCGCTGCGCGGAGTTCGCCCACGACCTGAGCGCCTATCTCCAGGCGAAGCATCCGGCCACCAACGCCGCCCGGGTCGCCGAGTTCCTGTCGGGGCTTTATGCGGAGGACCTGGAAGGCGATCGGGCGGAGCGCGAGGCGGTGCTGGCCGACGCGCGCGATCTGGCGGTCAAGCCCAGAACGCCCGAGCGCTCGGGGGTGACCGTGGCGGTGCCGTTGACCCAGAATCCGTCCGGCAGCCCCGCGGCGACCCTCTCGGAGCGAAAGACCGCCGAGCGCCCGATGCCCGTGCGCCGCTCGGGGCGCGGGACGATCGTGGCGGCGCCGATCCCCAGCCCACCGCACGCCGCTCGCCAGCGCGACGAAGTCTCGGAGGCCTTCGCCAGCGGGCACGGGGCGTCGGGCTCGGCGGAGAACAGCGCGAACGTGATCGGCACGCTCGTGGGGGGGCGGTACCGCATTCGACGGCTGTCCGGCGAGGGTGGGATGGGACGGGTCTACGAGGCGGAGCACATCGAGATCGGAAAGCGCGTGGCGCTGAAGATCTTGCACCCCGGATACAGCCAGACTCCCGATCTGGTCGAACGCCTGCGCCGCGAGGCTCGGGCCGCGTCGCGGATCGGACATCCCAACGTCGTCGACGTGACGGATTCGGGGACGACCGAAGACGGCTCGTTCTTCTTCGTGATGGAGTACCTGGAGGGGCGCGAGCTGGGTGACGTCGTGTTCGACGAGAAGGGGCTCGACGTGCGTCGTGCCATCGGCATCGCCGTGCAGATCTGCCGCGCCCTGCGGGCCGCGCACGCCGCTGGCGTGATTCATCGCGATCTGAAGCCGGAGAACGTGCTGCTGGTGTCTCGTGACGGCCAGCAGGATTTCGTCAAGGTCCTGGATTTCGGCATCGCGAAGAACCTCACGGACGGCGATGACGCGGCAGGTGCGGGCCCCCGTCGCAAGCTCACGAATCCCGGCGTGGCCATGGGCACGCCGGAGTACATGGCCCCGGAGCAGGCCGCCGGGCGGCCGGCGGACGCGCGCTCGGACATATATGCGCTCGGTGGCGTGCTGTACGAGATGCTGGTGGGGCACCCCGCCTACGAGGGCGCCAACTTCATGGAGGTCCTTCACAAGAAGGCCAACTTCCCCCCCGTCCCGATCAACAAATTTCGCAGTGACGTGCCTCCTGACATCGAGGCGCTCGTCTTCTCGTCGATGGCCAAGGATCCCGCCGCCCGTCCCCAGTCGATGAGCGAGTTCGAGCAGCGCCTTCAGGAGATCGCCAGCCGGTGCTTCACCGCGGACGCGCTGGTCGCGTCGCCGTTCGGGCACGGCTCGGGCGGCCAGACTCCACGCCCGGTCGTCCTGCACGGCGCTTCCCACGCGGCCGGCGGAAAATGGGGCGGGCTCCTGTCTGATCGCCGCCGGGTGGCCGCCGCGGCGGGGGCCGCCTGCATGGTCCTGATGATCGCGGCCTTCGGGATCGGACGTTCCCGCGTGAGCGGGCGCCCCGACCGCGTACAGGTCTCGTCGACGGCGACGGCAACGCCGCCCCTGCCGCCCGCGACGGTCGAGCCGCAGGCCCTGCCCTCCGCGGGCGCGCCAGGAGCGGGATCGGTCGCTCCGAGGCGGGGGGGAGAATCGACAACCACCGATGTGGCTCCCCAGCCGGCCCTGGGCGCGCCGGCCGCCACCGACCAGACGAATCCGGGCGACGAGGATCACGCGCCGCCGGATACCCAGGTCGCGGCCGACAGCGAATCGGCTGAGGGCCCGGGGCATCCCGCCGCCACGGTCACCAAGGTCAAGGCTGCCACGGGGAGCGGCGCGGTCGCCGCGCCGAGCATGGCCGAGCAGCGGAAGTTGCTGGACGAAGCCGAGGGCCTGCTGCGCACGCAGCACTTCGTGGAGGCGCGCACGTCGTTTTCACGCCTCGCGAAGAACCGGCTGACCCGCGCCCGCGCGTTCGTGGCGCTCGCGGAGATCGCGTTTCAAGAGAAGAACTATCAGGAGACGATTCGCAGCGCGAAGCTCGCCGCGGAGCGGGGTGGTGGGGCCCGCGCGCACGTGCTGCTCGGTGACGCCCACTTTCGCCTCAACGAGTTTCCCGCGGCCGTCACCGCCTACCAGCAGGCGTTGCGCTTCGACCCCGCGAACTCCAGCGCGAAGTCCGGCCTCGCGCTGGCGAACAAGCGGCTCTAGCAGCCCGTGGATGAAGTCGGACCGAGCCGGAACGGGCGCGGCGGGGACGGATGCAAGGAGCAGCGAAGCGCCGAATACCCGAGGTATTCAAGCGAGCGGCGACGCAGCAGACGGCCTCGCCCCGCCCGTTCTCGGCGACGGGAGACTTTGTCCACGGGCTGCTAGGCAGGCTTCCGCCGCCGCAAGGGGCCGCCGGGGAGGTCCCCTTGCAAGGCCCCACGGAGGGCTTGCTATCGACTCTCGATGAGGCCGATGAGGTTGCCCTCGGGGTCGCGAAACTGACCGAGGATGACCATGCCGATGTCCTGGCGGGGCATCACCGTCGCGGCCCCGAGCGACTCGGCCTTGGCCAGCGCGCCGTTGATGTCCGGCACCTCGACGTAGAACGTCACGCGCGACCCAGAGTCCGTCGGGGCGATGCCGCCCCCGATCGAGTCTGCGCCGCCAGACGGGACCATTCCATAGTTCTGCGGGTTGTTCGCGTCGATGGGCCACCCGAACAGGTCGGTGAAGAAGGCGCGCTGGCGGGCTGGATCTACGGCATGAATCTCCCAATGGACGACGGGAGGATGCGGTCGCTTCTTCGCGGCGGGGGTGGCCGCGGCTGCCGCCTTCGGGGCCGGCTTGCGCGCCTTGGCGCTTGCCTTCGGCTTCACCTTCACCTTCACCTTGGCCTTCGCAACGACCTTCTTCGCGACGGCCTGCTTCCTCACTGCGGGTTTCTTGCGCGCGGTCTTCTTGGCTGCCATGTAGGACCTCCCTGGAGGTCCGTTTATATCACCCGGACTCAAAATCTCGTCAGGGCGGGGGAGGGCCAGCCCGAACGGCCTCGCGCATGACCTCGAGCGCGCGTTCGATCCCGGCCGCGTCCACGTCGAGATGGGTGACGGCGCGCAAGCGACGCGGACCGATGGCGCTCACGCCGACGCCCCTGGCGCCGGCGCGCCGGGCCAGCTCGCTCGCCGGCAGCGCGGTCGTCTCGAACACCACGATGTTCGTCTCGACGCGGCTCGCGTCGACGAGAATCCCGTGGAGACTGGCCAGGCCCTCGGCAAGGCGGCGGGCGTTATCGTGATCGACGCCGAGGCGCGCGCGGTGGTTGTCGAGCGCATAGAGCGCGGCCGCGCACAACACGCCCACCTGGCGCATCCCGCCGCCCAGCATCTTGCGAAACCGCCTGGCGGCGTCGATCGCATCGCGGGGGCCCGCGATGACCGAGCCGACGGGGGCGCCGAGGCCCTTCGAAAAACAGGCCGAAACGGTGTCGAAGGGCGCCGCCAGGTCGCGCTCGGGCACGCCGCTGGCGATGGCGGCGTTCCAGATGCGCGCGCCGTCGAGGTGCAGGGCCAGGCCTCGGGCCCGGGCCCGCGCGGTCACGGCGTCCACCCTTTCACGAGGCCATACGCGGCCCCCGCCCCGGTTGTGGGTGTTTTCGACGCATACCAGGCGCGTGCGCGGCAGGTTGCGATCGAGCGGCAGCGTCGCTTCCTCCATTTCCGCGGCTTCGAACGTCCCGTCGGGCGCGCCGATCTCGGCGAACTGGACGCCCGCCCAGGCCGCGCCGGCCCCTGATTCGTAGGCCCGGTTGTGCGCCCCGCGACCCACGATCACCTCGTCCCCCGGCTTGCAATGCAGCAGCAGGGCGATCTGGTTCCCCATGGTGCCGCTCGGCACGAACAGGGCGCGCTCCTTGCCGAGGAGCTCGGCGGCCCGGTCTTCCAGCCGGCGCGCCGTCGGGTCCTCGCCCCACACGTCGTCGCCGACCTCGGCGGCGGCCATGGCGGCCCGCATCTCCGGCGTGGGCTTGGTGAAGGTGTCGGATCGAAGCTCGACCTGCAAGGTGGCGCGAGCATAACAGTTGACCCGAACGCGATCCCGTCGCGGCAACGGTCGTCGAATAAGATGGCGGCGTGCACCGGGCTTGGCCACCGCGACGGCTGCGTTTGATCGCGGGCATGACCGGACTGGCCCTGACCGCGTTGGCGGTCCGGTGCGTGTGGGCCGATCGCCGCGCCATCGCCGTCGATCTGTCCCGGACTCCCGATCTGCACGGCGCCGCCTTCGCCGGATCCGCCGCGTGCGCCCGCTGTCACGCCGAGCACGCGCGAAGCTGGCGCCGGTCGTTCCATCGCACCATGACCCAGGAGGCGACGGACGCCGCCGTCGTCGGCGACTTCGCGAACGCGTCATACCGCTACCTCGGGGTGACCGCCCGCATGCGGCGGGACGAGCAGGGCCGCTACCTGATGAGCTTCGCGCCTGGCGACGGTGGTCCTGAGCTGACTGCGATCGTCACGCGGACGGTCGGATCGCGGCGCTACCAGCAATATCTCGCCGAGGCTGACGGCGCGCTGTGGCGCTTGCCACTCGCCTACCACATCGAGGAGCGCCGCTGGTTCCCGATGAACGGCGCGTTCCTGACGCCGGATCCCGACGACGAGAGGCGAGCGGACGAGGGCGCGGGGCCGCAGCGTCCACGGTTCGCGGGGGGGGCGTTCGATCGACACGTGACCCGCTGGAACGACAACTGCGTCTTCTGCCATAACGTCGCCCCCAACCCGGGGCGCGCGCCCGAATCGGGGACGTTCCACACGACGGTGGCCGAGCTGGGCGTCGCCTGCGAAGCCTGCCACGGTCCCGGCGCCGCGCACGTACGTGCGAACCAGGATCCCTTGCGGCGCTACACCCTGCACGAGACAGGCGCGGCCGATCCCACCATCGTGAACCCGTCGCGGCTGTCACCGGCGCGTTCGGCTGATGTCTGCGGACGCTGTCACGGCCAGCGCATCGCGGACGACGTCGCGCCGTTCCTGGCGCACGGAGATCCGTTCGTCCCCGGCGACGATCTCGGGCTCTACAGCTCTCCTTTGTGGCGGGACACGCCCCGCCAAGGGGAGCGCGACGCGTTTTCGTCGCGGTTCTGGCCGGACGGAACGCCCCGGCTCACCGCCTACGAGTACCAGGGGCTGCTCGAGTCCCCGTGCGCGCAGCGCGGCGCTTTGACTTGCACGAGCTGTCACGGGATGCACGACGGTGATCCGCGCGGGCAACTGCGTCCGGCGGCCGCCGGAGATCGCGCGTGCACCGGCTGTCATCAGGCGCTCGGGGCGCCGGCGGCCGTCGCCGCCCACACGCGCCACGATCCGTCCGGACCCGGCGCCCGCTGTATTGCCTGTCACATGCCCCGGATCGTTTACGGCGTGCTCGACGTCCACGTGAGCCACCGCATCGAGGTCCCCGATCCGAGACGTGCGGCCGCGATGGGGCGCCCGGATGCCTGCACCCTGTGCCACGTCGACGCCGACCGGGCCTGGGCGATCCGCGAGGCGGAGCGCCTGTGGCCCGGACGACGGAGCGGAGCGGCCGCCCGGCCAGGGGAGGAGCATGGCGCGCCGAAAGACGCGGTTTTCGCGGGCGATCCCATCGCCCGCGCGGTCGCCGCGGACGCCCTTGGGAGGGCGCCAGCGGCGGTCCCGGGCCCGGGGACCGACAGCCCACGGGCCGCTTCCTTGGCAAGGGCGGACGTCCTGGTCGAGGCGATGGCGGGCGATCGATATCCCGCGGTGCGCCACCTCGCGGCACGAGCGCTCACCCGCGTCCTCGCCGACCGCGGAGCGGTGGCGGCGCTGGCCGCGGGCTTCGACGCGACCGCGGACGAAGCCGAGCGCGCGCGGATCCTGCGACTCATTGGACAGGCGCTCCGAGGACCAGCCACCGCCGGACGTCTCGAAGGAGCCCGGCTCGCGGCGCTGCGCGCCGAGTCGGTGCGCGCGGATATCGACATCGGCGAGTGATCGCGGCGCAGGTGGCGCCGGCCCCCGATGGTATCCAGTGTTAGGATCGCCGTTCGTCCATGTCGGAGCGCCTGCCGCGACTGTTCGGAAAGTACGTGCTCTTGAAATCGCTGGCCCGTGGCGGAATGGGCGAGATCTATCTGGCCGCGTCGGATCAGCCCGGTGGCCTCAGCAAGCTGTGCGTCATCAAGAAGATCATCGCCGAGAAGACGGACCGGGCCAAGGTCGTCCGCTTCCTCGATGAGGCAAAGGTGGTGCTGCGGCTGACGCACGCCAACCTCGTGTCCACGTTCGACGCCGGCGACGCGGCGGGCGAGCTCTTCATCGCGATGGAGCTGATCGAGGGGAAGGATCTGCGCGAGATCTGGAACCGTTGCGTGCGCACGCGCACCCGGATTCCCCTGGACGTGGCCCTCTACGTGGTGCGCGAGACCGCGCGGGCCCTGGCGTACGTTCACACCTACGCGGATCTGCGGCTGGTCCACCGCGACGTCGCGCCGCCGAACATCCTGCTCAGCTACTACGGCGAGGTGAAGCTGACCGATTTTGGGCTGGCGCGCAGCGCAATCAAGCAGGAGCACACCGCCCCCGGCGTGGTGTTCGGCCGTGCCTCCTACCTGGCGCCTGAACAGGCGCGCGGTGAGGTCGCCGACGCGCGGACCGACGTCTACAGCTTGGGAATCGTGCTGTGGGAGTTGCTCACCGGGCAACCCTATCTGCAGCTCGCGGGGCTCGATCCCGTCACGTCGCTGTCGTTGGTTCGAAACCCGAAGCCGCAAGCGCCGTCGTCGCGGGCGCGCTGGATCTCTCCCGAGCTGGACCTCATCGTCCTGCGCGCGCTGGCTGCCGATCGCGCGAAGCGCTACCAGTCCGCCGAGGAGCTACGCCGGGCGCTGTCCGAGGTGATGACACGCGTCGCGCCACGCGCCGACGCCGAGCGCGTCGCCGAATTCCTGCGGACGCTGTACCAGGGCGTGCGCAGCGAGGAGGCCGCGGAGCGGGAGCGGATCATCAACGAGACGCTGCCCTCGTTTCGCGGCGAGCACCGCGGGCCGAACGAGACGCCGCGCACGGCCGTGCTCCCTCCGCCGAGCGGGACAGGCCGGCCCAGTCCGTCTGCGCCGATGGCCCGTGTCGAGTCGGGACCGTCATCGGCCTCGGCGCCCGGGGCGGCGCCCTCTCAGACGGACGCCACGGTCGTGGCCCGCGTCGCGGAGCCGGCGAGCGAATCGCTGCACGCGTCCGCGATGCGCGCCCGAGGAGACTCGAGCGTGCGGGCCCGGGCGGCCGAGGTCTCCGGGGCGGAGATCGAGACGACCGTTTGGCGGAAGGGCAAGCACGCCGGGGACCGCTCGGGACACACCTTCGTGGGGCTGGTCATCGACAATCGTTACCGCATCCGCCGCCGCATTGGGGAAGGGGGAATGGGGACGGTGTACGCGGCGGAGCACGTCGACATCGGCAAGAGCGTCGCGGTCAAGATTCTGCGGCGGCAATTCTCGGGCGACAAGCAGCTCGTCGAACGGTTCCGCCGCGAGGCGCGCGCGGCCTCGCGCGTGGGCCACCCCCACATCATCGAGGTCACCGACTTCGGGACCACCGAGGACGGCTGCGCCTACTTCGTCATGGAGCACCTCGAGGGGCTGGATCTCGCCGACGTCCTCGTGCGTGAGGGTGCGCTCGAGCCCGCGCGCGCCAGCCGGATCGCGATTCAAATTTGTCAGGCGTTGCGAGCCGCCCACCAGGAAGGAATCATTCACCGCGACTTGAAACCGGAGAACGTGTTCCTGGTCGCCCGGGATGGGCAGGCCGACTTCGCCAAGGTGCTGGACTTCGGGATAGCGCGGAACATGTCGCCCGACGCCTCTCGGCTCACGAACCCGGGCATGACCATGGGCACGCCGGAGTACATGGCGCCGGAGCAGATGATGGGGCGTCCCGCGGATTCACGGACGGACATCTACGCGCTCGGCGCCCTGATGTACGAGATGGTCATCGGGACGGCGCCATTTCGCGCCGCGACCGACGACACGATCCTGGACCAGAAGATGCGGCCGCTTCCCTCGCTGCGGGTCGACCGGCCCGAGATACCGCTGGCGCTCGACGCCATCATCGTGGCGGCGATGGCCCCCGACGCCGCCCATCGCCCGCAGACCATGGCGGCGCTGGAGTACGAGCTGACCAAGATCGTGTCAGGGCGCCCGCAGGCTGTCGCGGAGCTATTGGGGTTGCGCGAGTTGACGACACCTCGGGGCGAAACGCCCGCCGCCGAGGTGAATTCGCCGGCGCCCCGGAGCACGGGGCCCATGCGCCACGAGGATCTGGAGGCCTTTCTCGAAAAGGACCTGTCGCCGCAGCCCCAGGTCACGACGGTTCTCCCCGGCCAGCGCCCGAACGGGGCGTCGCGGACGCTGACGCCGGCGGTTGCGGTGTCCGGCGGGCACGGTACCAGTTGGTCCGACCCGGTTCCGTCGCTCGCCGCCGAGCGCTCGCTGGCGAGGGCGGGCTCCGCGCGCATGGCGGTGGCGGCGATGGTGGTGGTTGGGGTCGTGGCCGGCGGTGTGTGGGTCTCGAAGCAGGGTCACCCGAGCGCCTCGGCCATGCGAACCACCGGCGGCCCGCTCGGCGGGACCAAGGCGGCCCCGGTGTCCGTCGCCGCGACGCCGCCCGCGCCCCGTGCGGCGTCGCGCCCCCTGGTGCCGACGAGCCCGTCGGCGCCCTCGGCGGCTTCCAATCTCGTGGCCGCTCCTCGCGGTTCGGTGCCCGAGATCGTTCCCACCTCTCCCGTCGAGCGCGCGCGGGCGAGCCTGGCGGCAGGCTCGCCAGACGAAGCGGTGGGGCTATTGCGTCCCGCGCTGGGCAAGGGCGATCCCGCCGTGAGAGCGCTGCTCATCGACGCGCTGGTGGCCTCGGGCACAAAGCAGGTCTCCAGCTACAACTGGACACTGGTGGCGCGTCGCGCCCGCGAGGCGCTGGCGTTGGTCGTTCCCCCGGCCCCCAGCCGGGGCGCGCACGCGTTGCTGGCGGACGCGCTGTCTGCACAAGGAGACGCGCCCGCGGCCATCGCTGAATACCAGCGAGCGCTCGTCGAGACGCCGCGCGACATGCGGCTGCGGCGCCACCTGTTCCGGGCCCGCCGCCAGCTTCAACCGGCGCCCTCCCCCGGGCGTGAGCCGCCCGCCGAGGCGGCGGCGGTGTCATCGCCGGGCGAGGCGGCCCCCGAGTAGCAACAGCAACTGCATGGCCAGCGCCCGATCTCCCTCCAGGACGAGCCGGCCATCGAGGAGCGGCTGCAAGGGCGCGATGGCGCCCGACTGGATTCCCTCGAACGTCGCACCATCCACGCGCACGGTGGTGCGCGGGCGACCGGCCGCCACCCCCGTCTTCCCGAACGCGACGTCGAGCGACCAGCGGCGCGCGCGGCGCCCCACGAGCTCGAGCAGGATCCGTCCCTGGACCGACCGCAGCGCCTCCGCCTCGCGCGCGTCGAGAAACAGCATGTCGAGCGCGCTCCAGCCGGGGGGAAGCAAGGTGGGCAGATCCTGGTCGCCGTCGAACGCCGCCTGAAAGTCCGCGACTGTCTGCCGCACCCAGATCCCGGGCGGCTGGCGCCCGGCCGAGCTCACCAACAGCTCGTCGTCGGTGGCCTCCAGGTCCCAGGAGCCCCCGCCGGGGCCCGACACGGAAGCCCGGACCGTCGGCGCGTTCGCGGGTGCGCGAACCCCGGCGGCGCGATAGGCCTCCGGCAGCCAAGTTTGAAAGAACCGCTCCACCGACGTGCCCGCCGGCGGTTTGTTCCAGCCGTCCGTGACCATCGCGGCCCAATATACCCCGGGCCAAGGAGGAGGAGAGGAGCAGGGTGCTGACAGTCGCCCATTGAGATTTCGAAAGGAGGTCTGGGATGGATTTTGGGTCGCGAACGCCGTAAACGACGAGTGCCGTGACGACATTCGTGCGCTGTTGGAGCAAGGGGATTGCCCTGGCTGGTTGCTTGGCGATCTGGACGCAGACCGCGCGCGGCCAGACGCTGGCTGACGTCCCCGACGCGTCGTTTCGTTCCACCCGCGGCGTCTATGTACCCGCGGGCGCCCGGGCCGGGGACGCCGACGCTACCGCCACGGAGCTGAATCCAGGGCAACTGTCGCTCCTCGGGCACGCGGATGTCGCGGCGGTGCTCGACGGATGGCGGGCGCGCGCCGCGATGGCCGGGCGGGGCGCCGGCCTGTTTGCCGCCGCTCCGCTGACGGGCGCGGCGGGTCTGGGCCTGGGCCTGCAGCGTGTCCTCGCCGGAGACATCGGGGCGGGGGGATATACGAAGTTCCAGCTGGCCCTGGGGCTGGGGGGCCGAAATTTCGGCCTTGGGGCGAGCTGGGCACACCTGTTCGGCGACGGCGTCGGCGGCGTGGACACCTTCGATCTGGGGATGGCCGCGCGCCCAGCGAGGCGCGTCGCGCTCGGCGCGGTCGTCGAGGATGTTGGCCGCCCGCGGCTGCCTGGCGCGGCGGACCGCCTGCCGCGGCGCTGGGTGGGCGAGCTCGTGCTGCGGCCCACCGGCAGCGACCGGGTGGAGATCGCCGCGGCGGCGCTGCACCTGGGGGGCGATCCCTGGTCACGAACGGGCTCGCGCTTTCGTGCCGGCGTGAGGGTGGGGGGCGGATGGCGCCTGTTCTCCGAGCTCGAGCTTTCGCCGCGCAGGCCGCTGCCTGGTCTGGCCGCCGACGGAACGGACACCAGGCTGACCGTAGGCTTCTCGGCCGACTTCGATCACGCGAGCGTGGCGCTCGCCGCCCGCAGGGCCTTCGTCCCCGCTTCGGAGCCCGGGGCGGAGTGGGGCGGCGCGTTCGTCGTCCATCACACGGTCGAGCGCAACGTCCCGTCGGTGGACACGCCGAGGGCGGTGCGGCTTCCCCTGCATCACCTGGAGTCCGATCGCGCGTTCGTGGACCTGGCCTTGAGGATGCGTTCGCTCGCGCGCGATCCGGGCGTGGCGGCGGTGTTGCTGGTCATCGACGAGCTCCAGATTGGCACCGGCCGCATCGAGGAGCTACGCGATCTCGTCGCCGAGCTGCGACGCCGAGGCAAGCGCGTGGTGGCCTACGTGACATACCCCGAGACGCGCGACATGTATCTGGCGAGCGCGTGCGATCGGATCGTCATCCATCCGGCGGGCGTGGTCGAGCTGGTCGGGCTCGTGCAGGCGGTGACCTTCTACAAGGCGGCGATGGACCGGCTGGGCGTCAGCCTCGACCTCATCCGCATCGCGGAGTTCAAGGGGGCGATGGAGCCGTTCGTGATGACCGGGCAGTCGGCGCCGGTGCAGCGCAATCGCAACGACCTGCTGGACGACGTCTACAACCGGATTCTGGGCGCGGTCGCGGCAGGACGGTCCGCCGAGCCTGCGCTGCTCGGGGGCACGACGCCGAAATCGGCGATGACGAGCCTGACCCCGGGGGAGCTGGTCGAGACGGGAACCTTCACCCCCGAGGAGGCCCAGCGCGCCGGCCTGGTGGATGCGATCCGTGACGACGAGGGCGTCAAGGACTACGTCCGGGCATATCTCGGCGCTCCGTCGCTGGCGGTCTCGGAGGTGCGCGCCGCCGACGCGGCGGCGGTTCGCCCGGTTCGCTGGCCGGGTGCGCGCGCGGCGGTGATCCTCGTCGAGGGCACAATCGTGGACGGCCCCAACCAGGAGTTTCCGTTCGGGGCTGGCGGCATTGCGGGGGCCGACACACTCGTCGCGGCGCTCGAGGAATGCCAGGCCGATTCGACGGTGCGGGCCGTGATCCTGCGGGTCAACAGCCCCGGTGGCTCGGCGTTCTCGTCGGATGTCATCGCTCGGGCCGTCGCGCGCGTGCGAGCCGCGGGAAAGCCGGTCGTCGTATCGATGGGTGACGTGGCCGCCTCAGGCGGCTACTACATCTCGGCCCCGGCGGACGCCATCTTTGCGGAGCCGTCGACGACGACGGGCTCGATCGGAATCTTCGGCTACAAGCTGGATGTCTCGGGCCTGCTCGCCAAGCTGTCGCTCGCCACCGAGGTGACGCGCCGGGGGTCCCACGCGGACGCGCTGCTGCCGTTCCGACCCTGGACCGCAGCAGAGCGGGGAGCCGCCGAGCAGAAGATCCGCCACCTCTACGAGATGTTCCTCGCCACCGTCGCCGAAGGGCGCAAGCGCTATGGATTGACGACGGCGCGCGTCGACGAGCTGGGGCGCGGGCACGTGTATACGGGCGCGCAGGCCATCGCGCTCGGGCTGGTCGACGAGCTGGGTGGGGTGAACGCGGCCATCGATCGCGCCGCGAACCTCGCAGGCCTGCCTCGTCGCGACGAGGAGGCGCCGGAGCTGCTGATTCTGCCGCGCCCGAGCCGATCGATCCTGCGGCAGCTCGCGCAGTTCGTCGAGGTGGGGGGAGGTCAGGGCGAGGCGGCCGGCGCGGCGTGGGAAGCCGCACGCCTGTCGCCGGCGCTGCGCTCGATGGCGCGGCTGCTCGCGCCCTACTTGCTGGGTCCAGGCGAGGGGACGGAGGCGCGGCTGCCGTTCGAGGTCGAGACGCGGTAGGCAGCCCTCCGGGAGCCCGTGGCCGCCCGAGGACAGAGGCCGCCTCGGGCTTCGGGGCTACTTGGCGAAGGCGTGCCGGAAGGTCCGGATGTCGCCCAGCAGATCGGAGCGCAAACCGAGCAGCGAATCGACGTAGTTGAAGACGCTGAGGGCGTCTTGATACGCGGTCTGGTCGCCCGCCGCCTGTGCCGCATCGAGCTGCGCCTTCGCGGTGTACCAGTCCGGCAGCGGCTGGTTCTTGATCATTCCGTACTTGGGCAGCAGCGTGCCCGGCGTCCCCTGCACGCCGACCATCGCGTTCATCTCCTGAAGCAGGGTCAGGCCGATTCCGGGGTGGGTGGCATCGACCTGAGCTGCCCGGTAGACGAGATGCGACGTCGGGTGGGTGAACTCCACCACCGTCGTTCCCGTGGCGTAGGTCGAGTCGTCGCTCGACCCCTTGAGGGTGATGTTGATGTAGTTCGAGAAGTCGAGGGTTTGATCCCAGGTCGAGTCGAGATCGGCCATGCCGAGGAGGAGCGCGTAGTACTCGATGGTCTTGGTGTCCGGCGTGTCCACGCGCTTTGTCGTGGGCAGCATGTAGTCGGGCGTCGGGAAAGAGACCTTCCCGAACGTCGTGGGATCGACCACGGGCGTCGGGCTGTAGACGCCGTTCGGGGCATAGCCGCCGTAAGCGGAGGGATCGTCGCGAATGATCCCCGACAGCAGGTTCAGCATCTGATCCTTGAACACCCGGTAGTAACCGATCGAATACAGATCCTGCACCGCGCTCTCGTCGACGCGGAATAGCGTCGACGCCGTGTTCGTCAACGCGATGAGCGCCGCGAGCTTCTCGTAGAGCGAGCCCGCCCGGGTGATCCGATAGTAGTAGTCGTCACTGAAGCTGATGTAGTACGGCTTCGCGTCGGGCAGCTCGATGTTGGGCTGGGGCGCGTCGTTGTGGCAGGTGCTCGCGCCACCGACGCCGTTCTGCAGCGCCAGCACGTTCGGGCTCATGTCGCTCGCGCAGTGCGGGCCCGGCTCGGGCGTCTGGAACACCTCCCCGAGCGCGTTGAGGGCCAACATGGACGCCTTCAGCAGGTCGTCGGACAGGAACTGCCCGGAGAAGTAGTCGCCGTAGAAGTAGTAGAACTGGAACGCTTGGCCGTAGCGGTTGAAGTAGCGGTTGGACAGGCGGTCCAGATAATTGTTGATGTCCCAGCCCACGCGACCCCGCTGGTAGGCGTTGAACACGTAGTAGTTCTTGTACAGGTCGATGGTGTTGTTGATGATCTCCTGCTGGTTCGCCCCCATGTCCCAGGTCTTGCAGTCCAGATTTCCCTCGAACTCGTCGCTGCAAAATTTGTACGGGCGCTCGGGGTAGATGCTGAACGAGCCTCCGTTCGACGCCAGGTTCTGAAAGCCCGTTCGCAGCGCCTTCTGCGCCTCCGAGTAGCGCATCACGGAGGTGTCATCGACCATAGCCGCGCCGCCGACCATCGTGGGGATGGTGGAGTAATCACCCACGAAGATGTCGTACTGCAGCTGGCCGCCGGAGGTCGCTGCGTTCGGCATGGTGTCCATCAATTGCCCGTAGCCGAAGCGGATCGCCGCGTAGTCATAGCGACCCAGGCCGGCCACGTCGGTGTTGAACCGCGAGCCGTAGTCCATGACCGTCGAGTACTGGTGCTCCTCGAGCCCGTTCGCGGCCCACTGCGCGGGGGCGACCGAGGTGCGGAGGGTCCAGTAGTCGTTCCCGTAGTTGAGGGCGTCGGTCGAGCCCGCGAAGTTGTGGCGGAGGCCCATCGTGTGTCCCATCTCGTGGTCGGTCAAACCGCGGAAGATCGTCGCGCGCAGCGTCTTGTAGAGGGTGTCGCCGCTCAGGTTCGCCAGCTTCAACGCAGTGCCCAGGATGGCGTCGTCGGCGAAGTCCGCCGTCAGCACGCAGCCGTTGATCGCCAGCTTCTGGAACCGATCGCGCTTCGCTTGTCTCGCGCTCTGGCTCAGCCAGTTGACCGGGGAGGCCTGCGCCAAGATCGCGGGATCGATGTCTCCCGGCTGGGTGCGCCCCGGGATGTAGCCGGGCACGAACGCGGTGAGGACATCGTCCGTCATCAACTGCGCCTCGAGGGGGGTTCCCTTCAAGGTCGCCAGCTTCAAATCGAGCGCGACGGGATCGAGCTTCACGAGGCGCGGCAGGACGCTGGTCGTGAAGTCCGCGCCGCTGGCGGCTCCCGGGGGCTTGCCCGCCGTGACCTGCGCGTGAGCGAAGCTGCGCGCCTCCGGCGTCAGCGGAAACGCGTTGCGGACCTGGCGATTCGCCTCGGTCTGCTTGATGATGTCCGTGATGCGCTTGCCCGACAGCAGGTCGTCCGTCGACAGGTTTCCGTTCAAGATGTCGACGCTGTCGGCCGCGAACTGCGAGTAGGTGTTGAGCGACGCGCCATAGAGGTACGCTGACGCCGAGACGATCTCACCCGTCTCCGGGTCAGCCGACGACGGCCCATACCCGAGCGGCGCCGAGGCGGAGCCCTGAGGACGGTCCACCCAGTAGATGAAGGAGTAGCGCAGATCGCCGTTGCGCTGCCAGGTGAACTTGCCCGCGTCGGTGTCGGGCAACCCCTGGGTCAGCGCCTCGAGCGCCGAGCAAGTTTGAACCAGGTTGGTCTTGTCGATGGTGGCCGTGTCGACGCCGGCAGCCGTCTTCACCTGCCCGGCCAGGACCGGGTGCGCCGCCACGAAGGCGGTGACGTCGGTGACGTTGCAGGAGTTCTTCTTGAGGACGAAGATGTCGGGCACCTTCGCCGCGTCCGCGATCACCTGTGCCTCGGTCACCATGGTCGACGACGCCGTGTCCTTGATGCCGGCGACCGTGCGCTTCATGGCGTCGTTCCAGTCTCCGACGACCTGCTGGGCGGTCGCCCACAACATGGGGTCGTCGTCGGGGAACTCGACGTTCGTGTAGTACGCGATCTGCCTCGGGGTGCGGGTCTCGGGCGCCGTCCGCAGGTAGCCGCCAGCGCCGTCGGAGATCGGGTTGCCGTTCACGTCGCGCTGCAGGGTCTTCTGCCAGATGTTCCAGCGATTCGCGTAGTAGGTGCGCCCCGCCTCCGTCGAGCCGTACTTCGGATCGTACGACTGCCGAACGGTCCGGAAGTAGCCGAACTTGGAGAACTTGGCGGCGCCGGCCTGCGTGCAGTCGGCGCCACTGTAGGAGCCGCCCCCGTTCGACAGGTTCGAGCTGTTGCAGGGCTTCGGCCCGTTCGCGGTCCAGAAGATCGAGATGGGCTGCCCGGCCGCGTCCAGCAGCGGCTCCTGATCGGGGTACTCGAGGGGCTCGAACTCCGACGGTTGCACGGCAACGAACGACTCGCGCACCTTGACGCTGGCCGGGCCGCAGTCGCTGACGTTCACCTCGTCGGGCGCCGCGAACAACTTGGCGCAGGCGGTGTAGTCGGGCACGGCTTGCACCTGGAGGGTGACGTCGATGTAGTCCTTCGTGTAGATGGCGCGGCCCTGGTTGGACAGCTCCGTCTCGCTGATCGCCGTGGTCCCGGTGGTCGGGGCCATCAAGGTCACGTCCATGAACGGATTCGTCAGCTTGTCGGTGGTCCAGTCGACGCGCATGTACTGGCGCTCGTTCCAGGGCCGGTCCGTGGTGTTCTCGCTGATGACGTTCGTCTGCTCGCCGGTGGCAGCGTTGTACTCGCGCTTGACGTCGAAGTGAGAGAGGATCTTGTAGGAGACCACCGGGGCGTCCGTGTTGTTGGCGCCACCCGTGATGGGGTTCTCGGACCCGGGGGCGTAGTCGTAGGACCGGTAGCCGATCAGCTGGTCTTGCGTGATCTGGAAGTAGATCTTCTCCATCGGCGTCTGGATGCCCTCGAACGCCCAGCCGTTCGTGGGTGGGACGTCGGTGACCGTCAGCCGGGAGTAGAAGATCTTGGGCGTCCCGTCCGCGTTCGTCAGGAAGCTCTTGTCGACCTTGTCCGGCTGCGTGCGATCGATGTCGCCGCGCCCAGCGCCGGCGCAGCCGCCCGCGGCGGCAGCGAGCACGAGCAGCGAGCCCATCCAAGCGCGCGGCGAGCGCGCCAACTGCCCACGCCGGGGGCGCAGTCTCTGATTCACGACACCGATCATGGCATTCCTCCTAGAGCGTTCCGGTCAGGCTGACGAAGGCCTGTGTGAAATTGTTGGCGTTTGGGCCCGAGAAGTCGAAGAAGGGAAAACGCAGATTTCTCGACTCGGAGTCGAGCGCGGGTTGCAGGCTGGAGACGCCGATGTTGCCGGCGAAGTGATCGTTGATGTCGTAGGTCAACCCGACGATGCCCCAAGTGGTGTCCTCGCGTCCGCGATTGATGGCGAATGGCGAGGTGAACTGATCGGGGGGGACGTCATAGAGGAACGTGTTGTCGACGAGCAAGGTGACGCCCAGGGACCACTTGCCCCGCGAAAGGGCAGCGATCACCGCGGAGCGAACGCCGAAGCTGGCGTTCACGGGGCCACCGCAGTGATCGGACGCCGCTACGGTCGGTCCGTCGGAACCGCTGCCCACGGCCCCCGCGTTCACGACGTTCCGACAGCCCGTGGTGTCGCCGGACCCGATGCCGCGGAAGTCGCTCGTGCGCAGGTATTTGGTGAACTGCGCGATCCCGGTGAACGTGAACCTGAACCGCCGCGCGGGCTCCGGATTCTTCCCGAAGTCGATCTCGCCGCTCAGCGAGGGACCCACGGTCACCGCGGTCACGAGGTGGGCGTAGCGGCTCTCGTAGGAGATGGGCAGGGTGAAGCGCACCAGCCCGCCGAGCGTCAGCTTCGCGGGCTGGATCTGCGCCAGCTTCTTCGCGGCGAGCGACAGCCATCCGTCGTAGGGATAGAAGTGACGGCCGACGGGGTTGTCCGGCTTCGTGAACTCTTCCTCGAAGTAGAAGCGAGCGGACAGCGACAGCTTGAAGCGCGTCCCGAGGTCGTAGTTGGGCCGCAAGTAGAGGGACGTCGACCAGTACGGGTCGGAATAGCCGCTCGTGTAAAAGGTCCCGCTGCCAACGTAGGTGCCGAGCTCGGCGCTCGATCCCGACAGCTTCTGCATCCACGGAGACGCGTTTGGCTTGGTCGGGCTGGCGGTTACGCTCGTGACGGTGTCGCTCGGGCCCGCGAGGGCCGTGTGGTCGGCCATCAGCGCGGCGGTCGACGCCGAGATGAGCGAGATAAGAATGAGACGGGTGTGTCTACCAAAGTGCTGCAAATTGGAGCTCCTCCCGCGCGGCGGGGAGTCTAGCAGACTAGCGCGAAGTCCTTGCGAGGATCCCGCAACGATCCCTACGGATTTTGCGTGAATCTCCTAGGCCAGGCGGGCCGCTCGCAGTGCGGTGAGGATCACGCGCGTGGCGGGTGACTGGTTCAACGTATAGAAGTGGATCCCGGGCGCGCCCTCTCGGAGCAGCTCGACGCACTGGGCCGTCGCCTGCGCCACGCCCAGCGCTGCGACCGCCGCGGGATCGTCGCGGCACCGATCCAGCTCGGAGAACAGGGATGGCGGAATGGTGGCGCCGCACATCTTCGTGAAGCGCTCGATCTGCGAAACGTTCGCGATCGGCATGATGCCCGGGATGATCGGCACCGTGATCCCCGCGGCCCGCGCGCGCTCGACGAAGCGAAAGTAGTGGGCGTTGTCGAAGAAGAGCTGCGTGATGAGGAAGTCGCAGCCGGCGCGGACCTTCGTGACCGCGTGGGCCAAGTCACGGTCGAGATCGCGGCACTCGACGTGGCCCTCCGGATAGCACGCACCTGCGACGGAGATACGGTCCCCGAATCGCTCCCGCAGGAACGACGTCAGCTCCGACGCGTGGGCGAACCCGTCGGGCGGCTGCTCGAAACGCTCGGCGCCCGCCGGCGGATCGCCCCGCAACGCGATGATGTTCTCGATGCCCGCTCCGACGAGCCGATCGAGGACCACCGCCATCTCCGGGCGGCTCGCGCCCACGCACGTGAAGTGAGCCATGGCGCAGATGCCCAGCTCGTCTTGAATGCGGGTGACGAGGGCGACGGTGCGCTCGCGCGTCGAGCCGCCTGCGCCGTAGGTCACCGAGACGTAAGCGGGCCGCAGTTCGCAGAGCTCGCCGATGGTGCGCTCGAGGTTCGCCATCCCGGCGTCGGTCTTGGGCGGGAAGAACTCGAATGAGAACAGCGGCTTGTTGGCAGCGAGGAGGTCACGAATCTTCACGATGGGTGCGCGATACTAGCAACTGGCGGCCAGCTGCCAAAGTCCGGCGCCGCGCGTGGGCATCGCGGTGCCGGATGCGAGGTCCTTGACCGACCGGAAATGCCGGGAGGCGGTGGACCTCGCGGGGGCCGGCTGGTCGCCCCGTCGAGCGGTTTCAAGGCTTGCACGTGGAACAGCGAACGCGCTAGATAGGGGCGCATGAGCACGGTCATCATCGAAAGCGTTCTGGCCCGCGAGATCCTCGATTCACGCGGAAATCCCACGGTTGAAGTCGAGGTCACGCTGGAGTCGGGCGTCGTGGGGATGGCGGCCGTACCCTCGGGCGCGTCGACCGGCGAGCACGAGGCTTTGGAGCTGCGGGACGGTGACAAGAAGCGCTACCTCGGCAGGGGCGTGCTCAAGGCTTGCGGCAACGTGGCCTCGATCCTGGGGCCTGTCGTCACCGGCCGTGACGTCTTCGATCAGGCGGGCCTCGACGGCGCCATGCTGGCCGCTGACGGGACGCCGAACAAGGCCAAGGCTGGCGCGAACGCCATCCTGGGCGTGTCGCTGGCGGCCGCCCGGGCGGCGGCGATCCAGCTCGATCAGCCGCTTTACAGGTACCTCGGCGGCGTGGGCGCGCGCGTCCTGCCGGTGCCGCTCATGAACATCATCAACGGCGGAGCGCACGCGGACAACTCGCTCGATTTTCAAGAGTTCATGATCGTCCCGAAGGGGCTTCCCACCTTCGCCGAGGCGCTGCGCGCCGGGGCAGAGGTCTTCCACACGCTGAAGAAGCTGCTCCACGACAGAAAGGCCGCGACCGCCGTCGGCGACGAGGGCGGGTTCGCCCCGGACCTTCCCGGCGCCGAGGCCGCGCTCAGCCTGGTGGTGGAGGCCATCGAGAAGGCCGGCTACAAGCCAGGCAAGGAGGTGGCGCTGGCCCTCGACGTCGCATCGAGCGAGCTGTGGGACAAGACGTCGAAGACCTACAAGCTCGAGGGCGAGAGCAAGGAACTCGACGGCAAGGGCATGGTCGCGTTCTATCAGAAGCTGTGCGAGCAGTTTCCGATCGTCTCGATCGAGGACGGCATGGCCGAGAACGACTGGGACGGCTGGGTGGCCTTGACCAAGGCGCTCGGGGACCGCGTCCAGTTGGTGGGCGACGACCTGTTCGTCACGAACACGACGCGCATCCGGGAGGGCATCGAGAAGGGCGCGAGCAACAGCGTCCTCGTGAAGGTCAACCAGATCGGGTCGCTCACGGAGACCATCGACTCGGTCGAGATGGCGCACCGTAACGGCTGGACGACGATCATCTCGCACCGCTCGGGCGAGACCGAGGACACGTTCATCGCCGACCTCGCGGTCGCCATGCGCTCGGGCCAGATCAAGACGGGCTCGCTCGCGCGCTCGGAGCGCGTCGCAAAGTACAACCGCCTCTTGCGCATCGAGCAGGAGCTAGGTTCCGCGGCGGTCTGGGGCGGCACGCTCGGACGGCTGTAGTCGCCGTCGCGACGCTAAAAAAGCGCGCAGGGGTGTCGATTCGGGGTGTCGTGGATCGACTCAGGGGCGAACTTCGGAGCCGTCTCCACGGCAAACCACACACCCTGATCGAGGAGAGACCATGCAATACCTGCTGCTGATCTACGCGAGCGAGGAGCTTCAGAAGAACGCATCGGCACGTGACCGCGAGGCCATGTTCGGCGAGTATCACGAGCTCACCCAGAGCATCATCAAGTCGGGAAACATGAAGGCCGGCGACGCTTTGCAACCGACCTCGACCGCGACCACGATCCGGGTGAGGGACGGCAAGACCCTGAGCACCGACGGCCCATTCGCCGAGACGAAGGAGCAGCTCGGCGGCTATTATCTGGTCGAGGCGAAGGATCTCGATGAGGCGACGAAGATTGCGGCCCGAATTCCCGGGGCGCGGGTGGGCTGCATCGAGGTGCGCCCGGTCATGCAGCTTCCGCCCGACTATCCGCGTCCGGGCGCCTGAACCGGCAACGATTCGAATCATCTGGCCCTGCCACGGTGCAGACCGTCGATGGTCACGTTGGCAGGGCTGCAGCCGGGACGCATGAGCCCTGACACCGAGGTGGTCGCGCGCGTTTTTCGCGAGGAGCGAGGGCGGATCCTGGCGACGCTCATTCGTTTGCTCGGGGACATCGACCTGGCCGAGGAAGCGCTCGCGGTCGCGCTCGAGGCGGCGCTGGTGCAGTGGCCGCGGGACGGCGTTCCGGAGCACCCGCGCGCCTGGCTGATCCGCGCCGCGCGCAACAAGGCGGTCGATCGCCTGCGCCGCGGCGCCCTGTTCGAGGAGAAGCGCGCCGCGCTCGAGGCGCAATCCGAGGTCACCCGGCAGCCCGACATCGAGGTGGAACCCGTGGAAGACGATCGGCTGAGGCTAATCTTCACGTGCTGTCATCCGGCGCTGGCCACCGAAGCTCGGGTGGCGCTGACACTGCGCACGCTCGGCGGGCTGGAGACCGACGAGATCGCACGGGCGTTTCTGGTCCCGCCGCCGACGATGGCGCAGCGGCTGGTGCGCGCCAAGACCAAGATCCGCGAGGCGAGGATCCCGTATCGGGTCCCCGAACCCGACGAGCTGACCGAGCGGGTCGGCGCCGTGCTGGCCGTGATCTATCTGATCTTCAACGAAGGGTACGCCGCGAGCTCGGGAGCGGCGCTGGTGCGCCGCGAGCTGTGCAACGAAGCCGTGCGGCTCGGCAGGATCCTCGTCGAGCTGATCCCGGCGCAGGCGGAGCCTCGCGCCTTGCTCGCGTTGATGCTGCTGCAGGACGCCCGACGAGAGGCGCGCGTCGGTCCCGACGGCGACATCGTCTTGCTCGAGGAGCAGGATCGTTCGCGCTGGGACTGGGCGGCGATCACCGAGGGCGTGGCGCTGGTGGCGGAGGCGCTACGCGTCGGCGAACCCGGGCCGTATGCCTTGCAGGCGGCGATCGCCGCCGCGCACGCGCGGGCCGCGCACGCCGCCGACACCGACTGGCGGCAGATCGCGGATCTGTACGCCTTGCTGGTCGCGACCCACCCTTCTCCGGTGGTGGAGCTGAATCACGCCGTCGCCGTGGCGTTCGCCGAAGGTCTGGCGGAGGGCCTCCGACGCATCGACCACCTGGCGGCCACGGGCGAGCTCGAGGGCTATCACTTGTTGCCCGCGGCACGCGCCGATCTGCTCCGGCGGCTGGGCAGGTTCGCCGAGGCCGCGCTGTCCTACCGGCGGGCGCTGGAGCTGGTCGGGAACGACGCCGACCGACGCTTTCTCGAGCGCCGGTTGGCCGAGGTCACGCGCGGGCCCACGTTGGTGCACTGACATCGCCGCTCGCGGAAGCGGCTTCGCCGGCCCAGGCCCTTGCGGCGCGCCGAAGCCGCACTAACGTTCCGGGCATGCAGCTCGAAACGGGAACCGTCAGCTATTCGTCCTCCGATCAGGAATTCCCCGCATACTTCGCGCGGCCCATCGGCGCCCGGGGGCCACTGCCCGCCTTGGTCCTGATCCACGAGGTGTTTGGCGTCGACGAGTTCATCGAGGACGTGGCGCGCCGGTTTGCGACGGCGGGCTACGAGGTGCTGGCGCCGGATCTGTTCAGTCCGGGGGGCGCACGCCCTGAAGAGATCACGCGGGCGCGGGTGGCGGCCGTGAAGGCGTTCCTGAACGCGAACCCGGCCGCCTGGTCCGGTCCCGCGGCGCGCGAGGAGGCGTTGTCGCGTGTCCAAGAGGGAGAGCGACAGGCTCTGGCCGCGACCTTGGGACGCCTCTTCGGCCCGGACGAGGGACGCGCGCAGCGGTTTGCCCGCTACGTCGAGATTCTGGGCGCCGCCGTTCGTCACCTCCACGGCGCCGGCGCCGGCGACCGCCACGTGGGCGCGCTGGGATTCTGCATGGGCGGTGGTTTGTCCGGCCTGTTGGCGTGCGCGGAGCCGTCACTCGACGCCGCCGTGATCTTCTACGGCGCGCCCCCACCCGCCGAGAAGCTCTCCGCGATCAAGTGCCCCATCCTCGGTCACTACGCGGATCCTGATCCCCGGATCACCCCGCTGATCCCGCCGTTCAGCGACGCCCTGAAGGCGAACGGCGTGTCCTTCGAGGGACACGTCTATCTGGGCGCCCGGCATGGCTTCTTCAACGACACCTCCGCCGGATATCACCTCGAGGCGTCGCGCGCGGCCCTGGCGCGTACGCTGACCTTCCTCCTCGAGCACCTGTCGTGACGCGCGCGGCGGCGCGCGGCTATCGCGACCCGCGGAGCACTAGCGTCGGGACAGCTCCTTGCGGTACGCCGCTTCGTCGAAGCCGACGAGGACAGCGGTCCCCGTATCGACGATCGGTCGCTTGATCAGCTTGCCGTCCGCAGCCAGCGCGGCGATGGCTTCGGCCTCGGGCATCGTCATCAGCCGGGTCCTGAAGCCGCCGGCGCGATAGCTGACTCCGGACGTGTTGAAGAAGCGGGCGATGGGCAGTCCCGATCGCCGGACGAGCTCGCGGAGCTTTGCCGGCGCCGGAGGCTTGGTGACGATGTCGGTCGCCTGGAAGACGACCCCGTGATCGGTCATCCACCTCAGGGCCTTTCGGCAGGTGCTGCACTTCGGGTACTGCCAGACGGACACGGCGGCCACGTTACGGGGCGCTCCCCGTCACCGGCAGCTTCACCTTGCCGCTGTCCATGATGCCCGCGAAGAAGTCGTTTCCCTTGTCGTCCACGACGATGAAGGCCGGGAAATTCACCACCTCGATCTTCCAGACGGCCTCCATCCCGAGCTCCGGGTACTCCAGCACCTCGACCTTGGTGATGCAGTCCTTGCCCAGGCGCGCGGCCGGTCCGCCGATGGAGCCGAGGTAGAACCCGCCGTGGGCCTTGCAGGCAGCCGTCACCGCGGGCGAGCGGTTGCCCTTGGCCAGCATCACCATGCTGCCGCCGTGCGATTGAAACAGGTCCACGTACCCATCCATTCGCCCTGCCGTCGTGGGGCCGAACGATCCGGACGCGTACCCCTTGGGCGTCTTGGCGGGGCCCGCGTAATAGACCATGTAGTCCTTGAACCAAGGCGGCATCGGCTCGCCGCGGTCGAGGGCCTCCTTGATCTTCGCGTGGGCTATGTCGCGCGCCACCACCATCGGACCGGTCAGCGACAGGCGCGTCCGGATCGGGTGGCGGGACAGCGTCGCGCGGATCTCCGACATCGGGCGACGCAGATCAATCGAGACGACGTCGCCGGCGAGATCGTCGGTCGTCGTCTCGGGCAGATATTTCGCCGGGTCGGTCTCGAGCTGCTCGAGGAAGACGCCGTCGCGCGTGATCTTCCCGAGGATCTGGCGGTCCGCCGAGCACGACACCGCGATTCCGACCGGGCACGAGGCCCCATGGCGTGGCAGGCGGATGACCCGCACGTCGTGACAGAAGTACTTGCCGCCGAACTGGGCGCCGATCCCCGTCTTCTGCGCCAGCGCGAGCACCTTCTGCTCGAGGGCCCGGTCGCGGAAGCCCCGGCCCAGCTTGTTGCCATCGGGCGGGAGGTCGTCGAGGTAGCGGGCCGAGGCGAGCTTGGCCACCTTCAGGGTGTACTCGGCTGACGTGCCGCCGATGACGACCGCCAGGTGATAGGGCGGGCAGGCGGCGGTCCCCAGCGTGCGCATCTTGGCGTCGAGGAACGCCAGCAGGCTGTCCGGGTTCAACAGGGCCTTCGTCTCCTGATAGAGGTAGCTCTTGTTCGCGGAGCCGCCCCCCTTGGCCATGAACAGGAACTTGTACGCGTCCCCGTCGGTCGCGTAGAGCTCGATCTGGGCGGGCAGGTTCGTGCCGGTGTTCGTCTCGCGATACATGTCGAGGGGAGCGAGCTGCGAGTACCGCAGGTTGTCCGAGGCGTAGGTGTCGAAGATCCCGCGCGCGATCGCCGCCTCGTCGCCGCCCCCGGTGAACACGAGCTGGCCCTTCTTGCCGATCACGATGGCCGTCCCCGTGTCCTGACAGCCGGGTAGGACGCCGGCCGCCGCGATGTTCGCGTTCTTCAAGAGCTCGAGCGCCACGAAGCGATCGTTCGCCGAGGCCTCCGGATCCTTCAAGATCTTCGCGAGCTGCGCGAGGTGCCCGGGGCGCAACAGGTGCGCGATGTCGCGCATGGCGTCTCGGGTGAGCCGCGTCAGCGCGTCCGGTTCGACGGCCAGGAAGGTCCTGCCTGCCGCCTCGAAGGTCGAGACGCCGTCACGGGTCAGCAGGCGATACGGCGTGTCATGCGGCTCGGTCGGGAGCAGCTCCTGGAACTCGAAGACGGGGGGAATCACCTGCGTCGGGCTTGTGCTCATGGGGCTTCCTCGAGACCGGCACCGGGCCGGCGGACGGTGGCGCGAACAATAGCGAATTTTCGGTGCGGATCCGGGGCGAAGGCTTGACCGGCGGGGGCGTGGTTGGCATTGTACGCGCCACCGTCGCCCAGGTAGCTCAGTCGGTAGAGCAATGGACTGAAAATCCATGTGTGGACAGTTCGATTCTGTCCCTGGGCACCAAGAATCATTCGGGAAAACGTCCGATCGGCGGCTCCCGGTCGGTGCTTCCGTGTACTTCGAAGAGGGCATCGCTGCCGAGCGGCGCGTCGGCCGCAGGACGTGGGGCCGCTCAGGCGGCTCTTCGCGATGGCTTCTTGGCCCGAAGTTGCGGGGGAAACGCTTGGCCGATCGCCCTGCAATATCGCTGAAGCGTTGACACCTTCACGTCCGCGCCAGCCTCGAGCTTGCTGACCACCGAGGCCGCGGTCCTCATGCGAGCCGCGACCAGGGTTTGGCTGAGCCTAGCCGTGGATCGCTGCGCGGCCAACTCACGCGCAAGGGACCGACGAAGCTCGGCCTCGGCGACGAGATCGGGGAAACGCGGATTCTTCCGGGTGCGCTGGGCGATCACCTGGTCCAGGAAGTCCTTGGGCATGATCCAAGGATGATGCGCGGGAGACATGGCGTCAAGGCCATAGCTTGCACGCTATGGCTTGCGCACGTGTCCCCGGCGGCGCCAATCCGCGAGGCGGGCTTCGGCGAGCACGATTTGGTTGGGGGGAGTCTTGGCGCTCTTCTTCTGGAAGCCAGCGAGTGACAGCAGGATGAACGTGGTCTCTTGAGCGAAGAGAATGCGAAAGGCCTGCCGCTCCGCCTCGGCGCGTGCTTCGTAAGAGGTGGCGGGCCGCCGCCAGTCCATTCTGGGCGACATCCTTCATCGCTGCGACGACCGCGGCCGCCTGCTCGTCGGTCAGTCCGTCGACGAAGTCCTTCACTGGTCGCGACCCAGCGACCGTCCGGTAGTCTCGCCAGCGAAGGCGACGGGTTCTGGGGTTCGGTGCGGCGCTTACTGGCATGCCCTCGTCAGGTTTTCGACGCTTCGATTCGACAGGTTGACGGACGAAGACCGTTTCGCCTGGGTCAGACGGACGGCCTTCGCTTTGCAACCGGGACTCGACATGGCTAGGAGGGTGGGTCTCGCGTTTCTTGTCGTGGCAATGGCTGCGGGCACGGGGGAGGTCGCCCGGGCGCAGGAGCCGGTGGAGTCCTTGGCGTCTCCCAAAGCTGGCTCCGTCCACGAAAGTGCCGGGCTCCCGGCGCCGCCTGCCCCGCAAGCGCACGATGGCGAAGCTCCGGGGCTGCGGTTCGATCCGTCGCCTCTGGCCTCGACGGGCCATCCGTCGACCCACTCCGAGCCCGAAACGGCGCAGATGGCAATCGGCGTGTTGGTGGGCGCTGCAACCGTGATCGCAGCGGTGGAGACGTACGCCGCCACGGACGGTAACCTTTGGTACACGAGTGGGGTCGTCGTGGCCGGGGCGCTTGGGACCGGCGCGATCGTCTGTGCCATCGGCCAGACGAGCCCGACGCGCCATGGAGGATGTCGGGGCTCCCTCGTTGGCGCGCTGGTCGGCATGATCGGGATGGTACCGGGGCTTCTGTTGTTTCACGTCTCCGTCTCGGCGCCGTGTTCGGCCACCGGGGAACCCCGCGATGGGTGCCTCAATGGCCAGTTCGTTGGCGGATTCATGGGTCTCGCGGCCGCTGCCGTCGGGTACACGATGGGCACAGCCTTCGGTGCCCAGCAGGGGTGGAGGCTCGGCGCCACGGGCCGCGATCCGTCGCCTATCGCCGCCGCCACCGCGTCGCTGCTGTCGGTGCAGTTCTAAGCGCGGCAGGGCTGGCGGTCGGGCCCCAGCTGGTGGACCGTTCGATTCTGTTCCGGGGCACCACGCGTCTCCGGCGCATCTCGACGCCGCGCTACCCTTCGCGTTCCGCCTCCGGATCCGGCGGGGGCGCGGGCAGGGGCTCGCCGCGGAGGCGGCGGATGCGGCGGTCGCGGACCTCGAGGATCCGGAACCGGTAGCCGGCCGCGGACACGATGTCTCCAGGCACGGGAGCCTCGGCGAGCTGGGTCAGGATGTAGCCTCCCAGCGTCTCGACGTCCGACGGCAGCGGCGGCAGATCCAGGTTCAATTCGCGCCGCGCCACGTCCAGGGTGAGGCGGCCGTCCGCCTCGAACGAGCCGTCGGCGTTGCGCGCCAGCGGCGGAATCTCCTCCTGATCTTGCTCGTCCTGGATCTCGCCGACGAACTCCTCCAGCAGGTCCTCCAGCGTCACGATTCCGGTGAATTCGTGTCCGGGGCCCAGGATGATCGCGATGTGGACGCGACGCCGCTGGAATTCGCGGCGTAGCCACTCGAGCCGTGTGTCCTCGGACGCGTAGATGGGCTCGCGCGCGAGCTCGCGCATGAACTCGGGGCGCTTGCCCGACGCCAGCGCGGCGACGATGTCCTTCATGTGCACGTATCCGACCACGCGATCCGTGTCGGGGTGGACGAGCGGATAGCGCGTGTACTGGTTGGCCAGCGCGATTCGCAGGTTTTCTTCGAACGGCCGGCCGGCCACCAGGACGACCACGTCGCGACGCAAGATCATCACGTGACGCGCGATCCGGTGCGTGTAGTCGAAGACCCGGTCGATGAGGCGTCGCGCGCCCGGATCCAGCTCGACGTGCTGGAGGACGAGGCGCAGCTCTTCGGGGGAATGGACCATCTCCGCCTCGGACGCCGCGGGCAGGCGAAAGGCCCTGAGGATGAGCGCCGAGCTGGTGCGCAAGGCCCACGTCAGCGGGGTCGTCACGAGGTAGAACACCCGGAAGGGCAGCGCGGACCACAGCGCCACCGGCTCCGTCATGCGAATCGCCAGCGCCTTCGGGGCCAGCTCACCGATGACGGTGTGCAGGAACGTGATGATGGTCAAGCTCAGCCCGGCCGCGACGGTATGGACCGTCGCAGGCCGGAGGCCCCATCGATCCTGCATCAGCGGCCGCAGCAGCGAGGCGAACGCTGGCTCGCCCAGCCACCCGAGCATCAGCGACGCCACCGTGATGCCCAGCTGGCTGGCGGACAGGTAGTCGTTGATGCGCTTGCTCATCCGCTCGACCAGGCGGGCCTGGCGGCGGCCTTCCTTGGCGAGCTGTTCCAGGCGGGTGGGCCGCATCTTCACGAGCGCGAACTCTGCCGCGACGAAGAAGCCGTTCGCGACCACCAGGGCGGCGGTGACAATCAGGGCGATGGTGGGACTCATTGGACCGTCGGGATCTTACAGATAATTCAGCCCGTACCAGGGCACCAAACGGGCGACCGCGGTCAGGGGTTCAGCGGTGATGGGAAACTGGCGGGTCGTGCGCACCCACCCCCGTGCCCCCGCCAGGTCGACGGTGTTCGAGTCGTAGGCAGGGACGAGGAGCTCGTCGGCTATCTGCGGCGCGACGTCGATGATCGCCCGGCGATCGCCGGCGATCTCGAGGATGCGGCGCGGACGGAGCGAGCCGTCCGGGCGAGGGGACGCTTTCTGCGTGGCGATGAAGCCAACCACGTCTCCGGCGCGTGTCACGGTCGACAGCTTGGCGGGGGCATCGACCAGCCGGGCGGCGGCGTGCAACCTCGTCCAGTCGCCCGGGGAGCGGACGAAGTGGACGTCCTCCTTGTCGAAGAGGGCTGCGATCGCGGGCAGGTCTTCGTCGGTGGTGTCCCGCCAGGCCAGGTCCCCGGCGGTCGAGGTCCCGGTGCCATCAGGACGGCCCCTCGCGTCAGCCGGGGCACCCGAAGCAGGCGGGTGCGATGGCAGCCTGTACCGGGCCAAGGGAGGAACCGGTTCGAAGCCCTGGCGTCGGTAGAGGTCGCGGTCGCCCGAGGCGAGGACGAGGTCGGCGTCCGCGCGCGCGCGCGCCAGCGCATCGCGCAGCACCCGGGTTCCAAGGCGTTGGCGCCGTGCCTGGGGCGCCGTGAAGACGGCGGCGATGAACCCGACCCGCACGCGACGTTTCAGCACCAGGGCCTCTCGCTGGAGGCACCCGGCGTGCGCGACGATGACGCCCGTGTCGTCCACGATCACACGCAGGTTCTCGCGATTCTCCTCGGCAAATAAGAGGGGCAGCTCCTCGGTCAGGTCGCCGCCGTTCGGGCGAAAGATCTGGTTTACGGCCGAACGGAGGGCGGGCCATTCAGGCGGAAGCGGGGCGCGCGGCGCGGACCAGGTGGGCACGGAGACCCCCGAGAATACCCGAATCGCACCCCATTCATTCTCCGGGCGGTAGCTGCTAGGCTGCCGCCAAATGGGTCGATTGGAAATTGCCGGTCTGGTGGGCCTCTGCGCGCTTACTGGTGGGTTCGCCCAAAGGGACGCGCTGGCGGCGACGTGCGACACGACAAACCTGTTGGCGGGGAAGGCTCCGTACCAGTGGCAGGACGTCCGGGGAAACCACGCGCTCGTGACGGACGGCGCTATCGGACCCGAAGGGACGCAGTGGGACGCACCCGTCGGGGTCATCCTCGATACGGGCGCGGGCTCGCTGACGTACGACCTCGGCGAACCGACGCCCGTGTCGGCCGTGTATCTGCAGGCCGACGCGAACGACACCTACAAGATCATGGGATCGCTCGACGGGTCCCCCGGCAGCTACAAGCTGCTGGTCGAGATCGACAACGTCTCCGATCGCGGCCACGGGTTGCGGGGGCGGTCGATGCAGTTCCCGCCTGTGACCGTCCGCTATCTGCGGGCGGGTGAGGGCATCGGCGACGGGTTCTTCTCGGTTTCCGAGTTCTCGGCCTACTGCCAGGCCCCATACCCGTTCCCACCCCCGATGAAGGTGACCGACGCGCCGGCCGCCATCGTCAACGAAGCGCCCTGGTACAAGTTCGAGTGGTGGCAGGACAAACCGAGCGCCCGCTTCGAGATGGGCCTGGCGGCGGCGGCGTTCGCGCTGCTGTACTGGGGGTGGCGGGTCAAGCGGGCGGGCGGCAAGGAGCGCAAGCTCCCGGGCTGGGCGGAGACCCTGATCATGGGGACGTCCCTGGTGGCGCACATGACCACGTTCTTCATGGCCGGGCCGCGGTTCCTGCCCGGTGAGCCCGTGACGCCGGTCTCGACCTTCGCCCTGGTGGTGGTGGGGATCGGCACCTGGTCGTTGAGCTTGCTGGTCAAGAACGTCCGCGATCGGCTCCTCGTGCTGGTGGGCGTGCTCTCGTTCTTTGCCTACTTCAATTTCGGGAAGTTCCACTTCGGGAATTACATTCACTACTGGGACACGTATCACTATTACGTCGGAACGAAGTACTTCAAGGAGCTCTCGTACGATCGCCTCTACGAATGCTCGTCGCTGGCGGACTCCGAGGATCCCACGCTGCTCCGACGGGTGGAGCTGCGAAAGATCATGAATCTGCGCACCAACGTGCTCGGCGGGACCCAGGATATCCTGGCGCACCCAGAGCACTGCAAGAGCCACTTCACGCCGGAGCGCTGGGAGAAGTTCAAGAAGGACATCGAATTCTTCCGTGTTCGCCAGGGCGTCAAGCGCTGGGAGGAGGCGCAGACCGATCACGGCTTCAACGCCACGCCCGTCTGGAACATCCTGGGGACGACGCTCGCCAGTCTGGGACCGGCGAGCATCAATCAAATGTGGGCGCTGACGTTGATCGACCCGGTGTTCATCTTCGGGATGGCCGGAATGATCTGGTGGGCGTTCGGGTGGCGGACCCTCTGCGTGGCGCTCGCCGTCTTCGCGACGAACTTCCCGTCTCGGTTCTATTGGACCGGCGGCGCATACCTTCGCTGGGATTGGCTGTTTCACATGACCGCGGGGGTCTGTCTGGTCAAGAAGGGCAAACCCATCTTGGGCGGTTACCTCATGGCGTATTCGGCGCTGCTACGGGTGTTCCCGGGCTTCTTGTTCGTGGGGCCCCTGTTCGTCATCGCGCAGCAGTTGCTGAATCAGACCAAGGGCCGACCGTGGAGCCAACGCCTGCCTCCCCGCGAGCTCCCCGCGATGATCCGCAAGGTGGATCGCGCCTACCTGGGCGTCGTCTTCGGTGGCTTCCTGGCGGTGGCGACGCTGGTGCCGCTCAGCTTCCCGATCAGCGGGGGGCCCGGCGCGTACAAGGCGTTTCTGCAAAACTCCAAGAAGCACACGGCGACGCCGCTGACGAACTACATGGGTTGGCGCACGGTCATGTCCTTCAAGGACACCGAGACGACGTACCTCTTGCGAACGGATCGCCTCGAGGACCCCTGGAAGGACTGGAAGGATGCCCGGCTGCGGACGTTCCACCAGCGGGAGTGGCTGTACGTGCTCGGGGTGTTCGCGTTCCTGGCGTTGCTCTACGTCGCGGTCAGGGGGTTCGAGGCTTGGGAGGCGGCGGCCCTGTCAGCGATGCTCATCGCGGTCATCCCCGAATTGACCTGTTACTACTATTCGTTCCTGATTGTCATGGCGCTGTTATGGTCCAAACGACAAGAGGTTGGTTTGGCCTTGCTGGCCATAACGGCGGGGACAGGATTCGCGGACTTGGCCCCGACACAATATTTGCCAGGCCAAGGTCCATTTTGGTCGCGCCTCAATCATTTGATGCCGACCTGGCTCGCTGAACAATATACGTTGATGTCGGCGATTACCCTGCTCGGGATCGTCTACATACTGTACGACTTCGGTTTCGTTCCGTCCGTCGGGGCTCCCGTGGCGGAGGCGGCGGCGGCGCCATCGCCGTCGTTGTCGGAGAAGAGCAAGGGCGCCAGCTCCGCTCCGCGAACCGCAGCCAAGAAGAAGCACAAGCGAAAGCGTTAGCCCACTGACATTCCTTCAGGCGTTCCCCGCCCCAGCGAGAGGTGAAGGTCAGAGCGCGGCCGACAAGCCGGCCCGATGGCGAAGCCGGCACGAGCATCGGAGCCCAGTGTCGGCGCAGCCAGCGGCCCGGATCGTCGGCCGTCGGTGGAACGCGAGGTAACGTCGCTTCAGGCGCGTGCGGTCAGCGACGACCCTTCTTCTTGGCGGGCTTCTGAGGCTTTGACTTCTTTGCGGCCTTCTTCGGAGTTGCCTTCACGGGCTTCTTCGCGGCCTTGACTGGCTTTGCCGCCTTGGCGGCCTTTGCCGCCTTCTTCGGCGCGGCCTTCTTGACGGTCTTCTTTCGCTTCTGCCCGCCCACGGCTCGCTTGGCTCGTGAAACGTCCCCGTCCTTGTCCACGAAATAAATGAAATCCGTGTCCATTTGGAAATGTCCGTCGGCCACCTTCTCCGGCTTCCCCTTGGGGACGCCTGGCTGCTTTCTCTGGACCTTCCATACCGCGCCGTCCTTGACGTAGTACATGAAGTCCTTTTCCCGAGACACACTCAACTTCGCCACTTTCTCAGCCATTAGGCAGCCCTCCGTCCGAAAGGTTATAAGCGGAAAGACAGACGAAATCGTATCGGGGGCGCTGGGCCTGTCAAGCGAATTCCCGTTACGAAAAACGGTGCCCGGTCAATCTGGTCCAACTCAATCATTTTGTGGAAACGCGGGTTTCATGCGTTCACGGTGGAAGGGTGGAACAGCATGGAAATGACAATCGAATGTTTCGAATTGGCCGGCTGTTGGACAGGCGCGGGCACGTCGGCAATCAAACCCTTGTCAACGACCTGTATGAGCGTGTGCGATTGCCACACTTCCGCGGGCTGCGCGTCCCGGTGCACAGGTCTTGACGGCGTCGGCTGGCCGGGCCTCATGATGCAGGTCGCCTGCGGGACTGGCCACGGCTCGCCGGGATTTACCCGTCGGTGCCCTCGACTCACTTGGTCAACCGCACCGATGGGGTGAGTCCCCGCACATCCCGATGTCGGGGCAACTCATATGCAGGCCGACACGGGTCGATGGCCGCTGCGGTCAACCCGTCCTCTGGTTTTGCAAGGCGGGCTTTCGAAATCCAGGTGTCCTGAAACGACCAGGGGGCCCCGCCGAGGGCGGTCGGGTCGAGGAACACTGTTTTCCGGAAACTCGCGGCTCTCGTCAGGGAGAAGCGACGGAGCGACCGCGCCAACCCGACCAGGGGGACGGTCATCGCCTCGGGCCGGCGCCCTTCGGGCCATTCTGTTGATCACCTGGAGGGCCTCATCTCGAAAAAGATCGATCTGGACTGGCGAGGTGTTTGGTGTTACGCATGCCGCGGCCAAAAATCGAAGAGCAGTTTCGGTTCGAATAGGGCGGGCGGGTAGACGGGTCACGTCATCGTAACGGCGACACAACGGGAGGACCAAATGATCGTTCGATTCGGATTTGCCGCAATTTCGCTGCTGGGTATTGCATTGACCGCCGGGAATGCGTTCGCTCAAACGCCTCCTGCCGAAGAGGCGCCTCCGCCAGCAGCGGGAGAGCCGCCGCCAGCCGTACCGCCGCCTGCTCCCGTGGTGGCAGAGCCGATGGCCCCGCCGCCCCCGGCTGCCGCCGCGCCGGCCGGGCCGCCGTCGCTGAAGCTGGAGGACGCGAAGGGGAACACCATCAAGGTGGGCCTCCTCTTTCAGCCCCAATTTCAAGCCGCCAGCAGCAACAATGCGGCGCTCGGCGGCTACACCGAGAACCTCTTCATTCGCCGCACGCGAATCCTGCTGGGGGGGACGCTGTTTGGAGCGTTTGATTACTTCCTCGATACGGATTTCCCGAACCTGTTCATTGCGAACCTCACCGCGCCAAACGCCGCGGCAATGCCGCCGGTCGCTGGCACGGCCGTGAAGAACGGGCCGGGCATGTACATTCAGGACGCGTTCATCACCTGGAAGCCGATGGGTGACCTCTTCAAGGTCGATGCGGGGTTCATGCTACCGCCGATGGCGCACAACGCGCTCCAGGGCGCGGGAACGCTCTATGGCTGGGACTACTACGCCTACTCGTTCCGCCACAACGAGTCGTTCAACAGCACCGTCGCGCCGGTGGGACGTGACCTCGGCGTCCAGCTCCGCGGGCTGGTAGTGGGCGGCCACCTCGAGTACCGCGCCGGCCTCTTCCAGGGTCTGCGGGACGTGCAAACGGCGACGGACGTTGGTTCGCGCAATTTCTTCCGGGCGACGGCCCGGGTGCAGATCAACCTGCTCGACGCCGAGCCAGGGTTCTTCTATGCCGGCACGTATCTTGGAAAGAAGAACATCGCCTCCATCGGCGGGTCCTTCGACATCCAGGACAAGTACAAGTACTTCGCGGTGGACGGCATCGCCGACTTGCCTGCCGGCCCCGGCGTATTCACGGCGCAGGTCAACGCTGCGCGCTGGGATGGCGGAACGTTCATCCCGGCGTTGCCCAAGCAAACGGCGATCATGGGCGAGGTCGGGTACAACATCGCAGCCGCTCAGGTCAGCCCCATCTTCCGCTACGAACATCTGTCGTTCTCGACTTCTGCTTCGGGGACCGCGACCGCGGCCCAGACCCGGTATGTCGGCGGACTGGCCTACTGGCCTTACGGTCACAACTCGAACCTGAAGGCGTTCTACTCGCGCGTCAATGCGGAGGGGTTCAAGGGCATCAATCAGATCAACGTGCAGTGGCAGCTCTACTTCTTCTAGGGGAATGACACGGCGACCAGCGCGACGGTACCGAAGCGGGCGTAGTCAATCTTCAACCTGAGTTGTCGTCAATCGAGAGGAGGAGTCCAGATGGTGAATACAGAGATCGGGCGCCCGATGAGCTCTGAAGAGAAGCGGGTGATCTTCGCGTCTTCTCTCGGCACTATCTTCGAATGGTATGACTTTTACCTGTTCGGAGTACTCACAGCGATCATCGGCGCGCAGTTCTTCGCTCCACTCGACGAAAGCACCCGCAACATCTTCACCCTGCTCGCGTTCGCGGCAGGGTTCGCGGTGCGTCCGTTTGGAGCCATCGTCTTTGGTCGGCTGGGCGATCTCGTGGGTCGGAAGCACACCTTCTTGATCACCATCGTGATCATGGGGGCCTCGACCTTCTCGCTCACGTTCCTGCCCGGCTACAAGACCCTGGGCATCCTCGCGCCGGTTTGCTTGATCGCGTTGCGACTGCTGCAGGGTTTGGCGCTGGGCGGCGAGTACGGGGGAGCCGCCACCTACGTGGCGGAGCATGCGCCCAGCGGTCGCCGGGGGTTTTACACCAGCTGGATTCAAACCACTGCCACGGTTGGTTTGATGCTGGCTCTGATGGTGATTTTAGCCTCACGCTTCTGGTCTGGCGGAGGCGCGTTCACGCCCGAGGGTGAGAAGGCGTTTGCGCAGGAATGGGGCGCCTGGCGTGTCCCGTTTGCTTGTTCCGGCCTGCTCTTGCTCGTGTCCATCTGGATTCGCTTGAAGCTGGCCGAGTCGCCCGCCTTCATGAAAATCAAGGCCGAGGGCAGGACGTCCAAGGCCCCGCTGACCGAATCCTTTGGGCAGTGGAAGAACTTGAAGATCGTCCTCCTAGCGCTACTCGGTCTGACCGCGGGTCAGGCGGTGGTCTGGTATACGGGGCAATTTTACGCGCTGTACTTTCTGCAGACCTTTCTCAAAGTAGATGGTCCGACGGCCAACGTGCTGATTGCGGTTTCCTTGGTCTTGGGTACGCCGTTCTTCGTGATCTTCGGCGCGCTCTCGGACCGCATCGGTAGAAAACGCGTGATCATGGCGGGTTGCTTGATCGCGGCGGTGACCTATTTCCCGCTGTTCCACGCCTTGACCTCGTTTGCGAACCCGAAGTTGCAGGCAGCGATCGAGAAGGCCCCGGTGACCGTTGTCGCCGCTCCGGAGGACTGCAACCTGGTGTTGAACTTGACGGGCACCTCGAAGTTCACCACGGCCTGCGATCTGTCGCGCACGTTCCTGGCAAACGCTGGCGTCAACTACGACAAGGTCGATGGGCCCAGCGGCAAGCTGGCGACCGTGAAGATTGGCGACAAGTCGGTCACAGGCTATGACGGCAAAGCGGCAAACGCGAAGGACGAGAAGGCGCGCTTCGAGAAGGAAGTGCGCGCCGCGCTCACCGCCGCGGGCTACCCCGCCAAGGCCGATCCGATCCCGGTGTTCTCGGGAAACTGGATCGCCCTCGTGCTGCTCCTGACGCTCATGGTGGTGTACGTGACCATGGTGTATGGGCCGATCGCGGCGATGCTCGTCGAGATGTTCCCCACACGCATTCGTTATACGTCGATGAGCTTGCCGTATCACATCGGCAATGGCTGGTTCGGGGGCTTCCTACCGGCCATCGCATTCTCGATTGTCGCCGCCAAGGGCAACATCTACAGCGGGCTGTGGTACCCAATCATCATTGCCAGCACCACCTTCGTGATCGGAATGCTGTTCGTGAAGGAGACCAAGGACAGCATGGTCTATCACGAATCCTGACAGACGATCACGCCCCCGAGGTTCCCGATGACCCGGAGCCCAGCTCCGCTCCACGGAAGAGGGCCGGCGCTTCCAATGCCCGCCCATCCGTGGAGCGAGAAGCGCGGTTCGCTCAGGACTGGAGATCGTGGGGGCCGGCCATGACCCGAGCAGCGTCGCGTCGTTTGTCGCGCTCGGCGACGTACGCGGCCGTCATGTCGCCGAGATGATTGCTGACCGAGGCCAGGGCGCCGTAGAAGGTGTCCTCGTGATACGGGAACCCGTGCTTCGCGCAGAAGGCCCTCACGGTTGGGCGCATGGCGCGATACCGGTGATGCGCGACGCGCGGGAACAGGTGGTGCTCGATCTGTGAATTGAGGCCGCCGTAGTAGAAGTCGAGCAACCGAGGGTTGGACACGTTGCGGCTGGTCGTGATCTGCTGCTCGAAGTAACTCAGCTTCTCTCCGTCCGCCAGGCGCCGCATTCCGATGTGATTGGGAATGAAGACCGAGGCGGTCATCAGCGATGACACGCAGGACAGCGTCAAATAGGCGGCGATGGTCGCCGGCCAGCCGATGAGGAACCCGGGCAGGACGACGAGCAAGATCCAGTGCAACGGCAGTAGAAACCTGTCGACCTTCGTTTCCTTCGGCCGCTGAAAGACGTCGCGGATGGCGTCGGAGCGCAGGGAGACCCAGTAGAGGGTCGCGAGCGGCCAGAACGCCCATTTTTGGATGCGCAGAAAAAAACGACCAAACGGCGTCTGCCAGTTGGCCGAGTTCGGGTAGACCGAGAAGATGACGCCGAAGTGCATGTCGGGATCTCCGTCGATCTCCTGACAGCGGGAATGGTGCATGTTGTGCCGCGAGCGCCAGTACCCGAAGCTCATTCCGCACAGCACCGTCATGGAGAACTGTCCCCAGACATCGTTGACCCATCGCTTGCGCGACAAGGCGTAGTGACCGGCGTCGTGACCGAAGAACCCCATCGTCAGCAGGGCCACCGAGCAAAGCGGGGCGAGCAACAGCCAGGACGGACCAATCGGCATCAGCAACAGCCCCAGGTAGGACGCGAAGAACAGCGGCACCCACAGGAGCAACTGCCACTTCCAGAAGTGCGAGGGTTCGAAAAACCCCCGTCCCTTGAAGTCGGCGTATAGCTCCTTCAAGTGCTGCTGGTGGCTCTGTCCGGGGGGAACGGATGCACGAACCGCCGATTGCGTTTCCAAGAGGAAACAGTCTGGCGGTTACGGATTCATCCGTCAACCAATCGTATTCTCCATGACCAATTCATGACAGCGATATTTGCCCGGTCGAGGTCCACGCTGCCGTGGCTGCTCGGCCGTGGCGCGCCCCGGCGGCGGTGCGCCTCATCGTGACAAGATCGTGAGAATCTGCCCCGCGGCCACCAGGGTGCCCGGCTTGACCAAAACGCGCCGCACGGTCCCCGCGATGGGCGCCACCACCGGAATCTCCATCTTCATGCTTTCGAGGACGAGCAGGCGGTCGCCGGCCAGCACGCGGGCCCCTGGCTGGACCGCCAGCTGCCACACGCTGCTCGTCACGTCAGCGCGAACGGCCGTTTCGTCGGGAGCGAGGGCAGGCTCGTCGGTGCTCGCCGCCGAGGCGACAGGGCCGAGATCCGGATCGGGGGCCGGCGGCAGCATCGCCCAACGCTCACGCTCGGCCTCGAACGCGGCCTGCTGCCGGCGCTTGAACGCGTCGATCGTCGCGCTGTTCTCGGCGACGAATGCCCGGTAATCCGCCAGGCGGAACAGCGTGGGCTCGATCTTCAACTTCGCTCGTCCGCGCAGAAAATCCTCGCGGAAATCCAGCAGCTCGCTTTCGCTCACCGGGAAGAAGCGGATCTGGTCGAAGAATCGGAGGAGCCACGGTTTTCCGTCCGTGAAGTCGGCGGTTTGCCGCCAGCGGTTCCACATCTGGCAGGTGCGGCCCACGAACTGGTATCCCCCCGGGCCCTCCATCCCGTACACGCACAGGTACGCCCCGCCGATGCCGACCGCGTTCTCCGGGGTCCACGTTCGCGCGGGATTGTACTTCGTGGTCACCAGGCGGTGCCGCGGGTCCACAGGGGTCGCGACAGGCGCGCCCAGGTAAACATCGCCGAGGCCGAGCACGAGGTAGCTCGCGGCGAACACGATGTCGCGCACCTGGGCGATGTCATCGAGGCCGTTGATGCGGCGAATGAACTCGATGTTGCTTGGACACCAGGGCGCGTCGGCACGGACCGATTGCGCGTACTTTTGAATCGCGAGGCGGGTCGCGGGATCGTCCCACGACAGCGGTAGGTGAACCACCCGCGAGGGCACCTCGATGGCGTCCGTGCGTGGCAGCTCGGACTCGGCGCGCGCGAGCAGCTCGAGCAGGCGCTCGCGCGGCAGCACATCGTCGTCGTAGTGGACGTGCAACGAACGAATGCCGGGGGTGAGGTCCACGATCCCGGGAATCCCCGCGGCGACGAACCACGAGGCCAGGGCGTGGACGCGGAAGCGCAAGGCGAGGTCGAGGACCATCGGCCCGTACTCGAGCAGCAGATACGCGTCCCCGTCCTGGCGCACGGTGACGGAAGGGCGGTCGGACGTCGCGGGCAACTGCACCAGGATGGGCGTGCCGAGCCGCGACACGGCCGTCGGCGGTGCGTCGGCGTCCGGGCTGGCGGCGGCCACGGTCGAGCGCGCCGCGGAAGGCGAAGGCGAGGGCGAGGCGGCCTCATCGAGCGCGGGCGTCGCGCCGGTCGTCGCGAACGACGAGAGCGCCTCCGCCTGGGCGGCCTTCATCCGCCGGGCCTCGTCCAGCGTGACGGCCTTGAAGCGAACACGATCGCCTGCCTTCAGCTGACCGACGCGGCACAGGTCAGCGGTCACGATGGTGGCAGGGCATACGAAGCCGCCGAGGCTCGGACCGTCGGGACCCAGGATGACGGGCATGTCTCCCGTGAAGTCGATGGTCCCGATTGCGTACGCGTTGTCGTGGATGTTGGACGGGTGAAGCCCGGCCTCGCCGCCGTCGGCGCGGGCCCAGGTGGGCTTCGGGCCGAGCAGGCGCACGCCGGTGCGACTGGAATTGTGGTGGACCGTCCAGGTGGCGCCGAAGAACGCCTCGATGTCGCCGCTCGTGAAGAAGTCCGGCGCGCCCTGCGGACCGTAGAGCACCGCCAGGGTGACGTCGTTCGAGAGGGGCGGCACCAGCGCCGCGGGCAAGGGCCCGGGGACAGCGGCGCGCCTCGCGCCCGCGCCGTCCGCGAGATCGCCGACAGGGAGAACGTCACCGCTCCGCAGCGACCGACCTTCGTGCCCCCCGAACAGGCCCAGCGTGAAGGTCGCGCGGCTCCCCAGATAGGGGGGTACGTCGAGTCCGCCGCGAAACGCGAGGTAGGCGCGGCTGCCTGCGCCCACGACACTCCCGAGGCGCAGGACCTCCCCCGGCCGCGCGGTCACGGCGCGGTTCGCCTCGACCGGCTCCCCGGCGAGCGTCGCGCCCATGTCGGCGCCCGTCACCGCGAACGTCACCGCGGTCCGAAACCGCAGCGTGGGGCCTACCATCGTGCACTCGAGCCCGGCGGCGTCGCCCGCGTTTCCGACGAGGGCGTTGCCGAGACGAAACGCGAGAGCATCCATCGGACCCGAAGGCGGAACGCCCACGTCCCAGTAACCGAGTCGTCCCGGGAAGTCCTGCACCGTCGTCTGGGTCCCTGGCTCGAGCACCTCGATCGCCCGCCCGGGCGCCGAAAAATCGTCGAGGAGACGCGTATGAATGGCGCCGCTCGTGAACGCGTCCGTCCCCAAGAGGGCGTGCAAATAGGCGCGATTCGTCTCGACGCCGCCGATCCGGGTGGTCCCGAGGGCGGCGCGCAGCTTCTCGATCGCCTGCGCGCGCGTCGGGGCGGTCGCGATGATCTTCGCGAGCATCGGGTCGTAGTGTGGGGTGATCTCGGCGCCCGTCTCGATCCAGGTCTCCACGCGCACACCTGCGGGGAATGCCACCTCCGTCAGCAGGCCGCAGCTCGGCTGGAATCCGCGTCCGGGGTCCTCCGCGTAAAGGCGGGCCTCGATGGCCGCGCCCGCGTGCGGGGGCGGCGAGGGGAGTGACTCCAGGTCTGGGCGATCGCCGGCCGCCAGTCGCACCATCCATTCGACGATGTCGATACCGGTGACCTCCTCTGTGATCCCGTGCTCGACCTGGATGCGCGTGTTCACCTCCAGGAACGAGAACGCTCCTGTCGCCGCGTCCAGCACGAACTCGACGGTGCCGGCGGAGCGATAGGACGCCGCGCCGCCCAGCCTGACGGCGGCCTCGGCCAGCGCCCGCCTGACGTCGGCGCCGAGACCCGGCGCCGGTGTCTCCTCGATGACCTTCTGGTTCCGCCGCTGCAGCGAGCAGTCACGCTCGCCGAGCGCGACGACCACGCCGCGCCCGTCACCGAAGATTTGCACCTCCACGTGGCGGGCGCGCTCCACCAGCTTCTCGAGAAACAGTCCGCTGTCCTTGAAGTTGGCGCGGGCCAGGCGCTCCACGGCCTGGTACCCAGCGGCCAGCTCGTCGGGCGAGGCGCAGCGCCGCATGCCGATGCCGCCGCCGCCGGCCGTGCTCTTCAACATCACCGGATAGCCGATGCGATCGGCGGCGGCGAGCGCGTCGTTCACGTCGGCGAGCAGGCCGGTACCTGACAGCAGGGGCACCCCGCTTCGTTCGGCGATCGCGCGTGCGGTGTGCTTCAGCCCGAAGTCGCGCATCTGCGCTGGGGTCGGGCCGATGAACGCCAGCCCGGCCGCCTCGCAGCGCGCGGCGAAATCCGCGTTCTCGCTGAGGAAGCCGTAGCCGGGGTGAATGGCCTCGGCGTTGGTGGCGCGCGCCGCATCCAGCAGCGCGTCCACGCGCAGGTAGCTCTCGGCCGCGGGCGCTGGCCCCAGGCGGACGGCTGCGTCGGCGCCGAGGACGTGGGGCGCGTACCGGTCCGCGTCCGAGTAGACGGCGACGGGGCCGATCCCCATGCGCCGCAGTGTCCGGGAGATGCGCGTCGCGATGGCGCCGCGGTTGGCGATGAGGACCCTACGAAACGCCATGACCGATCGCGGACGCGATTGCAGAACGGGTGAACATCCTCATCACGCGCGAGCACCTCTCACGGCGCTGCGTCCCAGATCAACAGGCGGACAGGGGTCGGGTTGTACGCGTTGCACGGGTTGTTGAGCTGCGGGCAGTTCGAGATCAGCGCCAGCACGTCGGTCTCCGCGCGCAGCTCCACGTAGCGCCCCGGCGCCGATACGCCGTCGGCGAAGGAGAGCCCGCCGGACGGCGTCACGGGCACGTTCATGAAGAAGTTGATGTTGCTCGGCAGGTCGCGCTTGCCCATCCCTCGTCCGAGGCGCGCCAGCTCCAGCAGGAAGCTGTCGCGGCAGCTGTGCATGTACCGCTTTTCGAGCGCGTAGCGAACCTGGTTGCTCTCCGCGGAGCAAGCGCCCCCGAGCGTGTCGTGCCGGCCGCAGGTATCCGCGACGATGGTCATCAGGGGCCGCCCCTCGCTCGACAGGAGGCGCGTCCCCGTCGTGAGATAGATGTTCCCCTGTCCGCGTATGGTGTCCGCGGCGCTGTAGCGCTCGCTCGGGTCACGGGCGTCGAAGAACAGCGTATCGACAGCCTGGTTCCCTTCGAGATCGACGATGCGAAAGCTCTGGCCGCGCGCGATCTCGCGGCTCCATCCGCGCCCGGACGGCAGGACCTCGTCGTGGCAGGCGCGCTCGGGCAAAAGCGCGCTCTCCTTCAAGACGAACGGCGTGACCGTGACGGGAAGGGTGCTCCGCCCGGTCATGACAGCGCCTCGGGGCCGGGCGCTTCGGCGCCCGCCAGCTCCCGCACGTACGCCTCGGTCAGCGCGAAGCCACGTCCGTTCTCGGGCCGCGACCGCCGGCAGCGATCGTCGGGGCCGGGGCGCTCGTACGGGGCGCTCGCACGGATCGCCAGCGCGACGGCAGGGGGGGCATAGGTCGTCGTGGGATCGAGCGGGTGGGGGGTGTTGGACAGGACGACCAGCGTGTCCATCTCGGCGCGCAGGTCGACGTGAGCGCCGGGCCGGGAGTTGTTCGGGACCCACGCGATGCGGCCGGTCTCGTCGGCCGCGATTCGCGCGAAGAAGTTCACGTTCGCCACGAGGTCGCGCTTCCCCAGACCCAGCTTCGACAGCTCGACGATGAAGTTGTCGCGCGCGTTGCGGTGGAAGTCGTTACGCAGCTCCTGGTAGCCGCCGGGGCCGAAGCACGCCACGCTGGCCGCGGCGTCGCCGCATCCGGAGATGGTGTCATGCCAGCCGCAGGTGTCGTTCGTGATGGAGACCAGGACCCGCCCCATGTCCGAGTACAGCACGCGACCCGCGGTCAGAAAGGCGGTGTACTGTGCCTTCAGCGTGTCCGCCATGTTGTACCGCTCGACCGGATCGCGCGCGTTGTAGAACAACGCCGACACGCACGCCGAGCCCGTCGTGTCGGTGATCCGCAGGATCTGGCCGCGCGCCAGCCGGCGCGACCAGGCCTGACCTCCTCGCAGCGTCTCCTCGGCGCTCATTCCACGTCGTCCCCGACGACCGTCATCCTGCCGAGCGGGAGCGTCTCAGCCTGCACCTCCATCGGAGGGTGGATCATCTCTTCCAGGTGGTGACGGGCGGCGACGAAGGCGGGGGACAGGAATTGTTCGCGGCTCCGCGGCCTCGGCACCGGGATCTCCATCAACTCCCGCACACGACCCGGGTGCGCATCCAGCACCAGAACGCGGTCGGCCAGGTAGACCGCCTCGTCGAGATCGTGGGTGACGAACACGATGGTGACGTCGACGTTCTTCCAGATCTGCAGCAGGTACGATTGCATCTGCGCGCGCGTGAGCGCATCGAGCGCGCCGAAGGGCTCGTCCATGATCAGGATCCGTGGGCGGTTCGCGAGCGCCCGGGCGATGGCCACCCGCTGCTTCATCCCGCCGGAGAGCTGGTGGGGGTAGCTGTCGGCGAACCGCGACAGGCCCACGAGATCGATCCATTGCTGGGCCTCGCTCTCCGCCAGGGAGGACGACAGATGCCGGGACACCTCGGGGCCGAACATGACGTTTCGCCGCACCGTCAGCCACGGGAACAGGGTGTAGTTCTGGAACACCATCCCGCGGTCGGGCCCCGGCCCGTCGATGGCCTTTCCGTCGAGCAGCATCTCACCGGTCGTCGGCGCGTCGAGCCCGGCGATGATTCGCCCCAGCGTCGACTTGCCGCAGCCGGACGGGCCAATCACGCACAGCAGCTCGCGGCGGTAGGCGCGGAAGCTGATTCGGTCCAGCGCCAGCACCTCGCCGTTCGAGCCGTGGAATCGCTTCGTCAGGTTTCGGACCTCGAGGATCACGGGCCGCTCCTTGAGGCGCTGGAAACGTTCGGCGACAGCGGGCGTCTGTTCGCGATAACTCGGCAGCGCGAGCGATTCGATCATGCCGAGGCCGCTCCTTTCGCCGGCGCCGTGGCACCGCCGTCGTCGGAGGTCTGCTCGAGCGCGCCCGGGGTCCGCCCGAACCCGAAGAAGAGTCGTCGCCGCACCCCGGCGGAGGGCAGCCACGGGAAGAGGCGCCGGCCCACCCGTCCCAGGAACACGTCCGTTCCGAGCCCGATGAGCCCGATGAGCACGATGGACGCAAAGACCTTGTCATAGGCGCGATACTTGGCCTGCTGGTTGATGAAGAACGTGATCCCCGAGCTCACCCCGATCAGCTCCGCGACGATCAGATAGGTCCACGCCCAGCCCAGCAACACGCGCATGTCGGTGTAGATGTCGGTGATGGCGCTCGGCACCACGACGCGGAACAACAGCGCGCGCCTCGACGCGCCCAGCGTCTGGGCGGCCTCCAGCAGTCCGGGATCGATCCGCCGGGTGGTGTTCGCGATGACCAGCACCTGCTGAAAGAACGTCCCCACGAAGATGATGGCGATCTTCGGGGCGTCGTTTATTCCCAGCACCGCCACGGCCAGCGCCCCGAACGCGGGCGCCGGCAAGTAGCGAAAGAACTCGATGAACGGCTCGGTGAGGCGCGCCATCGCGGGCAGGGCCCCGCACAGGATCCCGAGCGGCACACCCACGACCGACGAGATCACGAAGCCCCAGAAGATGATCGTGATGCTGTGCCACAGCGCCTGGTGCAACCAGGGCTCGTCCGGGCGGGCCGGCGGCGTGGTGAAGCCCGTCACCAGCGAACGGAGCACCGCGTGGGGCGGAGGCAAGAACACGGGATTCGCCCGCGCTCCGGTGGCGAGGTGCCCGCCGGCCGCGGCAATGCGGACGTTCTCCTCGGCGAATGCGTCTCCCTCCACGAGCTCGCCGGTCGAGAACCAGGCCGCGTCACCCGCGTCGCTCACCCGGACCATCGGGTGCCAGATCACCGGCACGTAGCTGATCGCCGACCAGACCGCCAGCGGCGCGAGGAACGACACCAGCGTCAGCGCCGCGCGGCGGCGCGGCGACAGCCCCCCGAGGATCCGCATCCACGGGCGGCTTCTTGTGGCGTTCACACCCACCTTGATCACCGCCGGCGCTACTTGGCGCTTGCTTCCTTCGACAGCGAAGGATCGAGGTAGCTCTCCACCTTCTGGGGATCCTTGTAGACCTTGTTGGCGATGTTGAACTCGTCGGCTACCTTGCCGCTGCCGTAGACGGACTTGAGGGTGTCGTTCTTCGCGTACGCGGCCAGCGCCTCCTTCGGGCTCAAGAACCGCGTGCCCGGCAGGAACTTCGCGTACTCTTCGGCGCTGACCCCGGCGCGTCCCGCCATGATCTTGACGGCCTCGTCCTTGTGGGCCGGATCGGTGACGAAGGCCTCGATCTTGTTCCAGACCTTCACGACCTTCACCCAGTCGGCCCGCCGCTGCGCGAGGCTCTTGGGGCTGACGCACACGAGGTCGTAGATGAGGCCCGGAACGTCGGCGCTGGTGAAGATGGCCTTCGACCCGGCCACGGCCTTCAGCGCCTGGCCAGAGTTTGGCTGCCAGGCGCCGATCGCGTCGACGTCGCCCGAGGCGAGCGACTGCGCGGTCTGGTGGGTCGGAACGGCGATCAGCTTGACGTCACTCTCCTTCATGCCGACCTTCTCGAGCCCCTTCAGCAACAAGAGGTGCTCGACCAGGCCGATCTCCAGGCCCACCTTCTTGCCCTTCAGTGCCTTCAAGGACGGGATGCCCTTCTTCGCGACGATCATGTCGTTGCCGTTGCTGTAGTCGGTGATCAGGATGCCCACGCTGCGGGCGCCCGGCGCGCCCGTGACCAGGGCGTCGCCCACGGTCATCATGACCGCGTCGACCTTGCCCGCCGCGAAGGCCTCCATGGAAGGCGTGTACTCGAACCACGAGAAGTCCACGTCGACGCCCGCCTCCTTGAACCACCCCTTCTGAATCCCGATCTCGAAGGCCGTCCAACCAGGCCAATCCGAAAAGGCGATGCGCAGCGGCGCCGCCCCTGGTTTGGACGTCGCTGGTGTCGGCGGCGCGTCTGCCGCATAGGCCGGGGCAACGCCCCAGGCGACGGGGGCCAGCACACAAACGGCGAGGCTCGTCAGAACAATCCTCGAAGGCGAACGGGTCGGTTTTGTCGCGGTGAATGTCATGTGATCGCAGGCTATCCGGGGGGGATGTCGCCGATATTGCCGAACGGTCAACATCGTGAAACAAGTGAGGCGTGCCCGGGCCACGAAGAACAGAACGCGGAGCGCGTACGTCCCGCGACTTCACGGTCGCCGTCGTCCTGTTCGTGGCGGGCTGCGCGCGCGAGGGATGTCAGCCGGCGCCGGCGAATCGGCAAGCGAACATTCTCCCTTCGGCTCCGTTTCCGGAGTGCTTTGGCGAGGCCGACGCCGGCGCGCCGACGGTTCGATTCGCCGTGATCGGGGACTTCGGCCACGCCGGGCCGGACGAGGCGAGGGTGGCCGGCCTGGTCAACGGCTGGCGGCCCGATTTCGTGGTGACGCTCGGAGATAACAACTACCCGAACGGGGGTGCCGACACGATCGACGAGAACGTTGGCCAGTACTTTCACGCCTTCATCTCGCCGTATCGAGGGCGGTTCGGCGCGGGCGCCGCGGACAACCGGTTCTTCCCCAGCCTCGGCAACCATGATTGGCTCGCGCCGGGCGCCGAGCCCTATCGCGACTACTTCACGCTCCCGGGCAACGAACGTTATTACGACTTCGTCCGCGGGAACGTCCGCTTGTTCGCGCTCGACAGCGATGTGCACGAGCCGGACGGAGTGACGGCGGACTCCGTCCAGGCCGGATGGCTGCGGTCGGCGCTGAGCGCCGCGACCGAGAAGTGGCGGGTCGTCTATCTGCACCATCCTCCCTATTCGTCGGGGCCGCACGGGTCCACGGGGTACATGCAGTGGCCCTTCGCGAGCTGGGGCGCGACGCTGGTGCTGTCCGGGCACGACCATGACTACGAACGCGTGCAGATGGAAGGGATCACCTACGTCGTCTGTGGCGTGGGGGGCGCGCCCACCTACCAGTTCGGTCCTGCCCTGCCTGGCACGAAGGTGCGCATCGAGGCGGCGTTTGGCGCGGGCCTGGTCGAGGCGCGGGAGAACCACCTTCGCTTCCGCTTCTACTCCGTCGATGGCGCGATCCTCGACGAAGCCTGTTTTTGAAGCGCGGCTTCCTCGACGGATCTGATAAGGAAGGATCGTGCATCCCTGGCATGACATCTACGTGGACGATCATCAGCTCGACGGGGCCTTTCCGGTGGTGATCGAGGTCCCGAAGGGCAGCAAGAACAAGTACGAGCTCGACAAGGAGACGGGGTTGCTCCGCCTCGATCGCGTGCTCTACAGCGCCGTCCACTACCCCGCCGACTATGGCTTCGTGCCGCGCAGCTTCTGCGACGACGGTGACCCGCTCGACGCGCTGGTGCTCGGCCAGGATCCCGTCTACCCACTCACGATCGTCGAGGCCCGCGCGATCGGTCTCATGCGCATGCGTGACGACAAGGGCATCGACGACAAGATCATCGCCGTCAGCGTCCGCGATCCAGCGTTCGCCGACTACACCGACCACGTGCAGCTCCCGCCCCACGTCGGCCGTGAGATCAAGCGCTTCTTTCAGGACTACAAGACGCTCGAGAACAAGACCGTCGAGGTGGAGGACATTCTCGGGCCGACCCAGGCGCTGGCCGTCTTGCGACAGTCCCTGGATCTCTACCGCAGGCTCCGGCGGGGCGAGATCGCCCACGCCGCCATCGGCGCCGGCGCCACGACCATCCCGCGCTGATCGCGAGGCCGATCTCGCGCAGTAGCCGCGCGGCGGGACCAACATGCGCGAGCGGATGCGGGTGGAACGCTACCGGCCCGTGACGCGGACGGGGCCACGGGTTACCTCGAAGACACCGATTCGCCGCGGGCGCACGGGGCGTCAGCCTCGACGCTGTCGCCGGATGGTGGCACGCGAAATGAAGCGCGGGCTACGAAGGAGGCCCGTATGCACGAGGTTTGGCTGACCAAAGAAATCAAGGCCACGCTGTTGGCGACATCGTTCATGGCGGTGGTGGTGCTCGGGGCGACGGTGGCCGCGGATGGTTGTGGCACGGCCGAAGCGATCTTCGATTGCCAGTCCGTTTGCAGTCGTTACCGCGATTGCTACGACTCGGGTTACGACGTGGACGGGTGCAGGCAGCGCTGCCGCACCAACTCCGCCAAGGATCCCGCCGTCCGGGACGACGCGGACCAATGCGAGGCCTGCATCGGCGACAAGTCGTGCCTGTCGGCGACGTTCAGCTGCGCCACGACTTGCGGCACCATCGTTCCCTGACGGGTGGAGAGCGTGGAAGACCGGTAAACTCGGGCGCGATGAGCAGCTCGCAACCGACCGAGGTCTTGCGCGTCAGGGGGGGCGATACGCTCGCCGTGCGGGATTGGCTCGCGGTCGAGCGTCCGCTCGAGATCCGCGCGCGGACGGGTTCGGTGACGCGGGTCATCTCGACGACGATGAGAACTCCTGGCGAGGACCTCGCGCTCGTCACGGGGTTTCTCTTCGCCGAGGGGGTCGTGCGCGAGCTCCGCGAGCTGCTGTCGCTGGAGAGGGAAGGGGAGGACGCGGTGTTGGTGCAGCTCGGGGTCGAGGCTGAAGCGGCGCTGGAAGCCACGAAGCGAAGCTTCGTCACCAGCGGCGCCTGCGGCGTTTGTGGTCGTGCTTCGATCGACGATCTGCGGGTGGTGTCGTCCCCGCCCGGCGGCCGTGCCGACGAACCAGCCAGGGTTCCGGCCTCGGTCATCCACGCGCTTCCGGCGGAACTGCGGCGGTTGCAGGCGACCTTCGCCCAGACGGGGGGGCTGCACGCCGCGGGGCTGTTCGGCGTCGACGGCCGCTGCCGAGCGATCCACGAAGACGTGGGACGTCACAACGCCGTCGACAAGTTGGTGGGGACGCTCTTCTTGGCCGGGCGACTCCCGGCCCGTGATGGCATCCTGGTGGTCAGCGGACGCGCGAGCTACGAGCTGGTTCAGAAGGCTGCGGCGGCCGGCATCTGCGTCATGGTGGCCGTCGGCGCTCCTTCGAGCCTGGCCGTCGAGAACGCGCGCGCGGCCGACATGACCCTGCTCGGCTTCGTGCGGGACGGCGGCTTCAACGTCTACACCGGAGCCGAGAGACTGGACGGGATCTGACGCCATTCCGACGGCGGTGCACTAGCGCAGTACAGCCCAGGGCTGCGGTCAGGCCCTGCCGGGACGAGCCGTACGGCCGGTGGACGAGGCGGTTGGGTGGGTCGACGTCTGTCGGGGATCGGACAGGTGCAGCGTCCAGCGTAGCGCGGCGGTGACGTCCGCCAACACCCGCGCGCAGAATTCCTCCTGTAGCGAGAAGGCGGATTGAAAAACGTCCATGCCGTAGCCCCGCACGATGCGCTTGACCAACGCTCTTGCCTGATGCAGACGCAGCTTCACCGTCTCGGCGTCCACGTTCAGGACGGACGCCGTCTCGGCGACGGCCATGCCTTCGACGTCCCTCATGATGAGCACGGTTCGGTAGACCTCCGACAGACCATCCACCACGTCCTCGAACACCCTCACGATGTCGAGGTTGGCCGTCTGCGCCGCCACGTCGGCGCCACGGAGCGGCTTCATGTCGGGGGTCGGTGCCGCGTGCCCTGCCGTGTCGAGGGAAACGAAGCGCCCACGCTGGCGAATGCGCGACAGCGCCTCGTTCAGGGCCATGCGACAGAGCCAGGTCGAGTCGCGCACGGTGTCGCTGCTGTCGACGCGCGCGAAGGTCGCGACGTAGGTCTGCTGCATCACGTCCTCGATCTCCGCGGGGTCCCGCAAGATCGAGCGGACCACGCGGTAGACCCGGCGGCAGTGCGCGGTCATCAGGACGGCGTAGGCAGCCACCACGGCCTCGTTGGCCCGGCGGTCATCGGCGGCGCTTCGATCGGCGTCTGGCGGCTCCACGGTCTCCGAGCTGGTCTCACCGGTGGGCGATGACGGGGTTCGAAAGCGTGCGGCGGGAAGCTCCATGACTCACCTCTCTCTTGTGCGCCGCGGGAAGGCGCCCTTCGGCAGGGGTTTCCGAATGCAATTCCCGACCCAATCTCGTCACGTGAGAGGAGACGCAGCCATGATCGAGAAATTGCCCTCGGGGGAATATCGCCTGTACTCGAAGAAGAAGGATCCACGCACCGGACGCCGCCGAAATCTCGGCACTTTCAGGACGAAGGCGGAGGCGGAGAAACACGAACGGGCCGTTCAGTTCTTCAAACGGCAGGGCTGAGGCCGCGGGGCCACGTCTGGGCGCCGGTCCTTTCTTGGTAACGCCGTGGCCAATGACGTTACGTGCGGTCGCCTTGGTGCACGCCCGGTGCATCACGCAACGGGCGGTTCGACAGCGAACGACGATTCGCGCTCCGGGCATGTCGATTGCTTTTCGAACGCCGCATGAAACGCTCGCTTCGAATCATCATCGGGACCGCCGCGATAGGCCTCTTCGCCTCGCTAGGGCCAAGCGGTGACGCGGCCGTGCCGGCGCAGGCGCCGGGGCCGGGGCCGGGGCCGTCGCCCGCGCCTGGACTACCCTCGCCCGGGAATCCCGCGCCTGGTCTGCCTACGCCGCCACCGGGCGGGCCCGGCGTTCCGGGGCCCACGCCAATCCCTCCGCCGACACCGACACCTGGACCAGGTCGAGGCACGGGAAGCACGAGCGGCGGCGTCGGCAACGCTGGCCAGCCCGGCCGGGGTGGCGGCGGTGGAATGCGCGGGTTCTAGGGTACCGTCCGCCTATTTCGCGGACGGTACACTAGCGCTGATGGGTGCCGCCCCGCGCGTCGACGGTCAACTTGCAGGAGTCAACAGCGTGCCCATGCATTCGCCACCCGGCGAGCTCGCGTCCGTCGGGGCGCAGACCGCTACGCCTGGCAACACGCAGGCGATGGCTGGACAAGGGCCAACCGGGTTGTTGCAACCCAACATCTGCCACTGCGCGCGAATCTGGGTGAGCTTTGTGGCGTCGTTGACGTAGGTCGGGCAGCCGAAGCATGAGCTCAAGCTCGCCGGGGCCGTTTGTTTGCACTGCATGGTCGCTCCTGGCGTGCACGCGCGCGCTTCGGGGAGCGCATTCGCGTAATCGCTGACCAACATATCGCAGTGCTTCTTGTCGCCGGCCTGCCCGCCGCCGCCATCCTTTCCACCCGTGGAGGAGCCTCCCTCGGCGCCGGTGCCCCCCGTGCTGCTGCCGCCGGGCCCGCCGCCCGAGGCCTTGCCGCCCGCCGCGCCCGAACCCTTGCCGCCATTCGCGCCGCTGCCGCCGGGGCCGCCGCCGCCTGGGCCGCTGCCGCCTGGGCCCGCCCCCCCCGAGCCATCACCGAGGCCGCCCGAGCCCATGCCAACACCGCCTGTGCCAGGGTGCCCGCCGCTCGCCTCCATCCCGCCCGTGCCTATCGCTCCGCCGCTGCCGACACTGCCCCCGCTTCCCTTGCTACCGCCGCCCCCGACCGCGCCCCCCTGGCCCTTTCCGCCAGCACCGGCGTCGAGGTCTCCAAAGCCCTTCGAGTCGACCGAGCACGCCTCCAGCGCCGAGGCGGCGACCACCAGGACGGCGACCGCAAAGGCGAGCAACGTTCCATGTGCTGGTCGGGCGCCTTGCGCTGCGGGGGCTTTGGGCATTCCCCACGACAAAGCAATTATCGTTCCCCACGGACGGGAGGGCCAAGGCCCAGGTGGGCCCGCATTTGCGCCAAGATCGGACTGGATTCGGTTGGCGCGCGCTCAAAAATTTGAGGGCAATCGAAGCAAATAGGGCGGTCCAAGCGAGCGCGGCGTCACCCCGATTCTTGCGGATCTCCGACCAACGCGCGATCGACGGCGGTCAAGAGGTCGCTGAGGCTGACGGGCTTGCGGAGGATCCGGCGCACACTGGTTGCGGCGTCGCCCAGCTCCTCGAGCGCCTTCGTTTCGTCGGAGGCAGTGAGCAAGATCACGGGAATCGTGCGCAGGCGTGGATGGCGGCGCATGCGGCGCACCAGCTCGCCCCCGTTCATCTCCGGCATCATGAGGTCGGTCACGACGACGTCGGGCAGGATCGCCTCCATGCGCGTGAACGCCTCGACTCCGCTCCGCGCCATGATCGAGTGGTAACCCTCGGCCATGAAGACCTCGCCGAATAGCTCCCGCATTTCGTCCAAGTCTTCGACGATCAGAATTCCTGGCTTCCGCAAGGGCCGCACCAACCATAAGGTGCGTCGTTTGAGCTGCTCGAACAAGAAGAATCGATAGTCGCGACACAGTGTTCCGCCCGCGTAACCCTCGAATGACGTTCTGACGCGACGATCGCGACTTAATATGGCCGCGATGGAAGACAATGATCGCCTACGCCGGGGTTTCATGGTCGGAGCGGCGGGCGCCACCGTAGGGTTGTTCGCCTCCGCCGGGCGCGGTTCCGAGGACAAGAGCAAGCGCGACGATGTTCCTCCCACCGAGGACCTCATGCGAGAGCACGGCGTTCTTCGCCGCATCCTGCTCGTGTACGACGAAGCAGCGCACCGCCTCGCTGCTGATGACAACGCAGCTTTGATCGTGGTGGCCGCGGCCGCGAACATCGTGCGCCGCTTCGTCGAGGGCTATCACGAGAAGTTGGAAGAGGACCTCGTGTTTCCGAAGCTCGAGAGCGCGCGAACGCTCGTCGACTTGACCCAGGTGCTGCGCGCGCAGCACGCCGCAGGGCGGAGACTGACCGAGGCAATCCTCGAGGAGGCGAAGGCGGGGAAGGCCGCAACCGCCGCGCAACGACGAAACGTCATCGCGGGCCTGCGTGACTTCGGTCGCATGTACGCGCCGCACGCGGCCTGGGAAGACACCGAGCTGTTCCCCGTCTATCGCCGGCAGTTCACCGAAACGGAGTTCGATCGGCTCGGGGAGAGGTTCGAAGCTCAGGAGCACAAGCTCCTTGGCGCCGGCGGCTTCGAGGGCTCGCTGCGCGAGGTCGGCGATCTCGAGAAGGCGCTCGGCATTCACGAGCTGGCCAACTTCACGCCCCGCTGACCGCATCCCTCCGAGATCTCACGACGCGGGGTCGCGCCGACGAGGTTGCTCCCGATGGTCGCCCGTGCGTTCCGGCGCGGAAGGTTATCCGCCCGTTGGCCAGGCGATCTGCAGGCCGTTCACGGGGGCGCGTTTGGTCGCGCCACTGACCGCCGTTGCCGTCAGCGTGAAGGACGCGCCGGTCACTTGCTTGAAGACCACATAGTTGCCGTTGGCACCGAGCACATAACCGGGGAAGGTCGCAGGCGAGGGGCCCATCTGCGTCAGCGTGAACGTGTTCGCCCCGATCGCGAGCTTGCGGCTGCGGGTGTCGGTATCGCTCAGGAAGCCATAGGAATACACGTACACGTCGTAACCTCCGGCCAGCGCTCCGAGGCCGCTGACCGTGATGGTTACCACCGGGCTCGCGATGACGGGATCGAGGTACCCGTTCATCATTCGCACATCTCCGGGCGCGTCCGGGTACCCGAGGCTATAGACGCCCAACGTGCCGGCCATCCCCGGAGCGCTCCAGGTCACGCTGCCCGCGAACGGGGAGCCATCATCCAACACGAGCGGGGTGAGGGGCGTCGCCGACGCGCTCCCAAACGCCGCGTTCCAGTTCGCCGCCGGCCTCACGCCGGCGACCTCTGTCGTTGCCATCGGCCTGGCGATGGCAGATTGGCCGCCGCCGCCGGCGTAACCGATCGCGCCGCCGACGAAGTCGATGCTGAGGATGTGCGGCGCAGTCCCGGCGGCGCCTGCCGCTCCACCGCCCGCCCCGCCTCCCGCGATACCCCCGGCGCCAGCGATCCCACCCCCACCGCGCCCGCCCGCTTCGCCTGTTCCGCCTGTTCCGCCTGTGCCGCCGATCCCACCGGTCCCAACTCCCCCAGATGCCGTCACCGCCCCCGACCCAACGTTGCCGCCCATCGGAGTCCGGCCTGCGGTTCCGCCCGATGGCGCGACGGTTGCGCCGGCAAATCCCACCGCACCGGCGAAGCCACCTCCGCCCCGCCCTCCTGTCGCCACGTGGGCCCCGGCCCCTCCGGCGCCGCCCGATTGACCGGCAGCTCCACCGACACCCGGACCGCCTGCTGCGCCACCCCCCCCGGTCGGCGTTCCCCCGGGCGCTCCCGCCGCCGGTCCACCGCCGGAGGCTCCGATGGCGCCGCCGCCCCCCCCACCGCTTCCTTCGGAGTCGGTTTGGCCCGCATCGGCCGGCATCGCCCCCGTCCCCGTCATGTCGCCGCCGATGCCCGCGGCTCCCCCACCATTTGCGGAGAGGCGCTCGTAGTTGCGACCCCCACTGCAGCCGCCGGCCGCTCCGCAGACCGACAGGGTGAGGTACAGCAGGGCGGCTGCAAATTGGTGGGCAGCACGAAATGCCGGGGGGCGGCCGTTCACGCCAGCGCTTATACACCGGGATTTGTGCGTGACGAATAATACGGAATATTCCCGGCCCCCAAGGTCGGATCGATGCTATCGGGGCTGGGATGGGAGCGGAGGGCCCTGGGCCGCGGGGCCGGCCGTCGGAGTGGTCGAGGCGGTCGCGCTTCGCGCGATGTGCCGCCCACGAAACCCGGCCGCGACGATCGCTATGACCACGCCGACCACCAGCGCCGCGAAGATCAGCACTGCGATCCGCTTGCCGCGCCCGGTCTCCATGCTTCTCATCACGGCGCTATCGTTCATGACGGAAACCTAAGACTCGATCGCGCCCCATCAAGGGGGGGGATGCAGGCCCGGTCAGCGCTTCGGCGCGGACGGCGTGGGCTTGGCCTGGCGATCCAGGATTCGCTCCATCTCGTCCATGGTGGCGTTCATCTCGGCGATCGCCTCATCGAAGGGAGCGGAGGTGGTCATGTCGACCCCTGCCTCCTTCAAGAGGTCCATCGCGTACTTCGAGCTGCCCGAGCGCAACATCTTCAAGTAAGCGTCACGGCGCGGTCGTCCGCGGGCTGGGTCGCTCGTCTGCGCTTCCTGCCGCACCGCCCGGGCCAGCGACGTCGAGGCCACCATGCTGGTGGCGTACTGGTACACGTAGAAGTCGTAATAAAAGTGTGGGACGTATGCCCATTCGATGGCCAGCAGGTCGTCGACCTGGCACACGTGCTTGTCGTGGCCGTAGTACTCGCGCGCGATCTTCAAGTACGACGCGGACAGATTCTCGCCCGTCAGCGGCTCGCCGCGTTCGGCCTGTTCGTGAAAGGCCAGCTCGAACTCGGCGAACTGGGTCTGTCGGAACAGCGTCGTGCGCAAGCCGTCGAGCAGCGTCCCGAGCAGAAACAAGCGCGAGGCGTCGTCCTTGGTCCGGTCCAGCATGTAGTGAATCAGCAGGTTCTCATTGAACGTCGACGCCACCTCCGCCACGAAGATCGGGTAGTCGGCCGTCGGGTAGGGCTGCGCCGCGTACGACAGGAACGTGTGCATCGAATGCCCCGATTCGTGCGCCAGCGTCGACAGGTCGTCGTAGCGTCCGTTGAAGTTCAGAAGTTGGTACGGGTGCACGCCATAGACACCGGTCGAGTACGCGCCCGAGCGCTTGCCCGTCGAGGGCAAGTAGTCGGTCCAACCGCTCTCGAAGCCCGCGTGCAGGGCGTCGGTGTACTCCTTGCCGAGGGGAGCGAGCGCGTCGAGCGTGATGGCCCGCGCCTCGTCGGGCTCGAAGTGCATGTCCACGCTGGCCACGAGCGGGACGTAGAGATCCTGGTAGCGGAGGACGTCGAGCCCGAGCATGCGCTTGCGCAGCGTGAGGTACCGATGCAGCGCCGGCAGGCTGCGGTGCACGTCCGCCAGCAGCTGCTTGTAGACGACAGGCGGGATGTTGTCCTGGAACAGGGCCGCCTGTAGCGTCGAATCGAAGTGGCGCACTCGCATCTCGAACAGGTGCGACTTGACCGCCGCCGCGAGCGTCGCGCCCATGGTCCGCTCGTAAGTCTTCAGCCCGCCGAAGAACGCCGAGAAGACGCGATCACGATCCGCGCGGTTGCGGTCCTGGCGATGCAACGAGTAGGCGGCCGCATCCAGCCGCACCTCCTCGCCCGTGGACAGCTTCACCATCGGGTAGGGAAGGTCGGCGTTCGAGAGCACGCCGTGGATCTCGCTGCCGGCGTGCTCGAGGTCGCCGGCCTCGGCCGCCACCCGTTCCTCGGCCGCTCCCAGCGTGTGCGGCTTGCGGCGAAGCGTCTCCTCGAGATACACGCGATACGGTCCGAGCTTCTTCTCGTCCGCGATGAACTTGCGCACCTTGGCGGCCTCCAGCGCCAGGATCTCGGGCCGAACCCACGAGCTCGCCGACGAGAATTGGGTGGCCAGCTCCTCCGCCGACTGCTTCATCTCGCGGGGGCGCGCCGCGCGCACATCCTCATCGGAGAGGCTGTTGGCGTAAACCGACAGGCGCGAAAGCTGGTGGTCCAGCTCGAACATGACCTGCAACGCCTCGAGCAACGATTGCGCCGACTTGCCCAGGTGCCCGCGAAACTTTGCCAGGTCGGAGATGCGGCGGCCGAGATCCTGCTTGGCCTTGGTCCAGTCCGCCTCCGACGGATAGAGGTCGGCCAGGTTCCATTTGTACTTGGCCTGGATGTCCCGGCGATCCTTCGCGTGCGCGGATGTTGTCGTCATATCGAAGACCAAGAAGCAGAGGAGAGCGAAGCGTGTTCGGCCCATGAAAGCACCACCGTACCGGGCCACGCCAGGACCGGTCAACATCCGAGCGGCCACCATGACGGCTGCCAGGCGGCTTCAACCGCGCGGGCGTGAGGTCGCGCGTCGCGCCGCCGTCCGCCGCCGGGCCAGCAGCATGCCTCCGAGACCGAGCGCGATCCCCAGCACGTCCACCGCCGCCGCGCTTCCAGCAACGTCGCATCCGCCCTGCGACGAGGTCGCCGTCGGCGCCGAGCCGCCCGCACCGATCGCGGGCGTTCCGCCCGAGCCACCGCTGCCGCCCGGATTCACGGCCCCGCCCGTACCGGCGTGCGGCGCGCCCCCGCTGCCTCCCCCGGTCCCGTGGCCCGTGAGGCCTCCCGTGCCGTGCCCCGGAGCGCCGCCGCTGGCGCCGCCCGAGACGCCGCCGCTGCCCGAGCCCGACGCCCCACCGGTGCTGGCGCCCGCGTCCACGCTGTCGGCGCTGACACAGATCCCCTGAACACACTTGAGGCCCGCGGCGCCGCAGAGCTGCAGATCGGTCCCGTTGTCGACGATGCCGTCGCAATCGTCGTCGAAGAGGTTACAGGTCTCGACCGTCGGCGCGCCGGGCGTGCACACGGAGGTGCATCCGATCGCGTCGCGCCGGCACCAGCCCAGCCCGCACGTCATCCGGGCGCCCTCGTCCACCTGCCCGTTACAGTTGTTGTCCTTGCCGTCGCAGAGCTCGGGTGCGCCGGGGTAGATCGTGCGGTCGTTGTCGTTGCAGTCGCCTGCGCAATCGCCGTATCCGGTGGTCTGCGTGCAGCCCATGATCGTCATTCCACCGGGGACCCCGTGCCCGTCGCCGTCCTTGTCCTGACAGAATGTCTGGCTGTTCAGGCCCTCGTCGATCTGCCCGTTGCAATTGTTGTCCCTGCCGTCGCAGATCTCCTTGGCGCCGGGGTAGACGGTGTTCTCGAAGTCGTCGCAGTCGCCCGAGACGGCCGAGTAGCCCATGGGCTTCGAGCAATCGAGGAGGACTTGAAAACCGGGATCGGAGGTCCCGTAGCCGTCCCCGTCCTGATCGAGGTAGTAGGGCATCCCGGTGCATCCAGACGCGATGGACAGCATCGCCATGCCGCCCCCGTCGCCTTTCGAGGTTCCGTCGTTGTTCGCCGACAGCGCATACACGATGAAGTTGGCGCCGGTCGGTTGAGCCGCCGACCAGCCCACCTGGATCGAGGTGACGCCGCCAGACCCGATGATGGGCATGCTGTGCGTGACGCCGGTCCCGCTGCCGGTCAGCATCGTCCCGGACTGCAGGGTCTTGAAGGTCCCCACCTGGGGCATCGTCGAGATATAGAAGCCGGCCGCCGAACCGTTCGTCTGCGACACCGTGAGCGTCAAGGTGACCGCCTGACCGACGGCAGGGTTCATCGGGTTGGCCGTCAACCCGACCGTTGCGGGCTTTCCACCCGTATGACAGCCGTCACAGCTGAACGCGACGATACCGTTCTTGTGCGCCGCCGCGGGCCGGGCGGCCGTCACGGCCAGCACCGCTTCCATCAACAGCGCACCCACGAGGGGGCCAAGCGCGCGCCCGCCGATCAGTCGTCGTCGATGATCCATGTGTCGATCTTCAGTCGCGCGTCGAACGGGCGACGGTTCAACCGTAGCCTGGACCGCGGGTTCGACGCATAACGATCTTTGCGCCGTAGCGGCCCGCGGCCAGCGACGGCTCTGCGCGGCCCTCAGTTACACAACTTCATGGTCCGGTAGCACGCGAGGAAGACCGAGCACTCGGCGTCCATCGGGTTGTGGTTGGTGAAGTTGCCGATGCAGTCTTGCGAGGCCGTGCTCTTGGGCATCGACGTGCAACAAGTTTGCAGCTGCTTGCATGTCCCGTTGGGTGTCCCAGCGCCGCTGGCGTTGTCGCAAGGAAATCCGACCATGCCGCCCGACCCCGATATGCCGCCCGGCCCCGGAGTGCCACCCGGCGCGCCGTGGCCCCCATTCGCTGCACCGCCGCCCGCACCCACGGCACCGCCGACTCCAACCGCGCCACCGCCTCCCAGCGCGCTGCCGCCCGTAGAGACCGCGCCTCCGGTTCCGACCATGCCGCCGCTGGCGACCGCGCCGCCGGTTGCGCTCGTGCCGCCTGTCGAGACCGCACCCCCGGTTCCGACCGCGCCCCCGCTTGCCCCGCCCGTCGAGGATCCCTGCGTGCCGCCGGTCTGTGACCCCGTCATGCCGCCGCTCTGGCTAGAACCTCCGCTGCCTGAGGCGTCAGCTCCACCGGACGAGCTCCCTGTGCCCGGCGTGCCGTTGTTGCTGCTGCACGAAGGCGCCGTCACGACGCCCAGCAGGAGAACCGAAAAAATCGAGGCTCGCGTCAACATTCCGAAGCCAGTCATGCTCCCCGCTTTCGGCGCCGAGTGTACCAGGACCAGGTGGCGCGAACAGTGGTTTCCAATCTTCCTGGTCCGTGCGCGTCAGACGTCAGGCAAGACGCTCACGACAGGACGACGAACTGCATGGGCTCGAGCGCGAGCTGCACGAGGCGCGTGCTGTTCGACGGGTCGGGGTGCGCCGCGACGTTGACCGTCGCTCCTGTGCGCGTGCCCGTGCTGTCGTAGCGGATCGTCATGGTGGGCCGATTCTTCTGGAGCGTGGCATCGACGACGACAAAGTCGCTGCGGGCGGCGACCGTCGAGGTGTTGTAGGCGACCAGCGCCTCCTGATCGGCCAGGATGCGCGAGAAGGCGAGCGTGCACGGGTGCCCTTGCGGCAGGCCAAAGTCGCGACCGTTGCCCGAGATCTCGCGAAAGTACATCCGTCCGTACTTCAGCGCGCCGATCGCGTCGGTCAGGTTGGCGAGCTTGGCGATCTCTTGATAGATGCGGCAGCTCTGGTTGAGGTAGTTCTTGGTGGGATCGGCGAGGTCGAACAGCGTCTCGCGCAGCACGACGTCGCCGCCGTCCTTGCCGCTCAGCCCCTGCTCGGTGCCGTAGTAGATGCACGTCGTGCCGAGGGCGCACAGCAGGAACCCCATCCCGGCGATCACTTGCGCGTCCGGAGCGTCGGCGGCGAAGCGCCGCTTGCCGTCGTCGGGCTGACCCACGCCGTCGTGGTTGTCGAGGAACGTGACCAGATAGCGCCCGATCTCGCCCTCGTTCAGCGCGCGCCGCCGCTGCCGGTCGTAGCGCTCGAACACCTGCGACGGCGGGCTCATCGCCTTGATGACGCCCGGGAGCGCGAAGTAGAGCGGGAAGTCCAGCACCGAATCGATTCCGAAGAAGACCCGCCCCCCGGGATCGAGCTTCGAGGTGTTGGCGCCGATGAACCGATCGATCGCGTCGTCGCCCGCGATGAGCTCGCCGAACGTGAGGAATGTACGCTTGCCGAGCTTGTAGGCGTATTCCCGCACGTTGGAACAGAACTGGGAGGTGGCGAGCTGGCTCACGTGCTTGACGGCGTCCAGGCGCATGCCGTCGATGTCCGCCTCGCGGATCCAGTAGCAATGCGCGGCGGTCAGGATGTCCATCAGCCGGCTGCCCTGGGGCGTGTCCTCGTGGGCCAGATCCTTGAGGGAAAAGAAGTCGCCGTGCTCGTATTCGGGGTAGGCGTCGAAGTTCTGGATCTGTCCGCGGCGGTGAAAGTGCTGCGGATCGCGGAGCTCCGTGGGCACGGGCCGGTCCGTCCGGCGGAAGTCGCCGAACGGAAACTCCTGATCGTTGAAGTAGCGAAACCCCACGTCGGGCTTGTACGACCAGATGTCCCCCATGTGGTTGATGACCACGTCCAGGAACACGCGCATGTCGCGCTTGTGGGCGGCGTCGACAAGGTCCACGAGGTCCTGCTTGGTGCCGAAGCGTGGGTCGATGTCGAGATAGCTCTGGATCCCGTACCCGTGGAAGCTGTGCGGATCCGCGACGTTCTCGAACACCGGGCTCAGCCAGATCGACGTGCAGCCGAGGTTGAGGATGTAGTCGAGGTGCTCCTTGACGCCGCGAAGTGTGCCGCCGCAGAAGGTGTCCCGCGTGCCGCCTCCGGGCGCCCTCGCCGCGCCGCCGCTGGCCGGAGTCCGCGCCTTGCTGTCGTGGAATCGATCCACGAGCAGGAAGTAAATGAACTCCTCCCGCCACTGCCGGATGGAGTTGAAGTACGTCTTGCCCGGCAGGGGCGACAGATCGAGCTCGGTAATCGACGTCGGGTCAGGCATGTTCCTTCCTGGAAGGGGAACGAGTCCGAGGACGGATATTCCCGCGCCACCGGGGCGCCTTGCAAAACGGGTGAGCTGCGATAGCTCCGTTGCCGAGTCAAGGCGCGGGCGGGGGCGTGAGGATCTCGCAGCCTTGGCGTGTGACGAGGACGGTGTGCTCGAACTGGGCGGATAGCGAGCCGTCGGCGGTGACGACCGTCCACCCGTCGTCGAGATGCCCGACCTCGGGGCCGCCGAGGTTGATCATCGGCTCGATGGTGATGGCCATGCCCTCCTGCAGGCGCAGGCCCATCCCGCGTGGCCCGACGTGGACGATCGTCGGCGGCAGGTGCATGAGGCGGCCGATCCCGTGCCCACCGAGCTCGCGCACCACGCTGCAGCCCTCGCGCGCGGCCAGCTCCTCGATGGCGGCGCCGATGTCCCCGAGGCGGGCCCCGGCGCGGACTTCGGCGATCCCGGCGTCGCGACAGCGGCGGGCGGTCTCCACGATGTGTCGAGCCTCTGCACCGGGCGCACCCACGAACAGCGTCGCCGACGTGTCGCCGTGAAAACCGCCGAGCTCGGTGGTGACGTCGACGTTGACGATATCGCCCGTCGCGAGGTGTTCTAGCGGGCTCGGGATTCCGTGGCAGACGACGGCGTTGCGGCTCGTGCACACCGCCGCCGGGAACCCGTGGAACCCAAGCTGGCTGGGCCGCCCGCCACGCCGAGACGTGTCCGCGCGCACCCACGCGTCGATGTCAGCGGTGGACACGCCGGGCGAGATGCGCGCCGCGATCATTGCCAAGGTGGCCGCCGCGGCTCGTCCCGCCCGCCGCATCGCCGCGACTTCAGCGGGTCCGAGAATCTCGATTGCCATCGCTCGACTCTGTGGGCGTCGTCGCCTGCGATCCAATACCTTTTCGATCTGGCAGGGGTGCCATGCGTGCGTGGTAAGCTGTTTGCCGTGAGTCTGGCGCAGCTGGAGTATTTCGTCGCGGTCGCGGAAGAGGCCAACGTGGGTCGCGCGGCAGCTCGCCTGCACCTGTCACAGCCGCCCCTCAGTCGCCAGATGCGCTCGCTCGAGCACGAGCTCGGCGTGAAGCTGTTCGAGCGAACCTCGCGTGGTGTGCGCCTTCTCCCCCCCGGCGCGACATTGCTGCCGCGAGCGCGTGCCATTCTCGCCGACGTCGCCGCTGCCGCGCGCGCAGCGCACCGAGCGGGATTCGACTCCGAGCCACCCGCCGGCGGCCCCGGGGGACGGGATCGTTCGGAGTAGCGTTTCTTCCGGGAATTCAGGGGTCGGTCCCCAGATCGCCCTTGCTCACTTTCGGAAGGCGTCCGCGAAGTCCCCGATCGCGAGCGCGAGCCCCTGGTACTTCGGAAAGAAGCTCTTCACGATCTCTTGACCCAGGTTCATGGACGCTGTCAGCTTGTCCAGCTTCGCCTTCGATCCCTGTTGCGGGCCCTGTTGCGGGGGCGCCTTGTCCTGGGCGGCGATGTCGATGTTTATGCGGCCGACCGCGCTCTGGACCTGCTGCGCAGCGACCATCTGGCCGACGGTCTGACCGTACCTGACACCCAGAAGATTCGTGCGGGCTCCTTCGAGATCGCCCCGGAGCAGTCGGGCGTATCCCTCTCCCAGCATCGCCTTCTGGATCAGGTCGCGGCCCGCGGCGTCAGCCTTGCAGTTCCGCGCTACGGCCCTGAAATCGAGCTCCGCCCGCTCCGCGAGGCGTCGGACTTCGTCGCGATCGTATCCGGGGATTCGCGACAGGGCCCGCGCCGCGTCCACCGCGGCTCCCCCGCGCACGAGAAACGCCTTGGGATTTCCGCTCGCCTGGTTCGAGGGCCTGTCGAAGGACCTGTCAAGCCCGGCGATGGCGTCGCGATATTCCGTGAGCGCGAGGCTGTACTGGCCCGCCTGCTCGTAGCGCCGCCCTCGTTCGGACTGCTGGCGCGCCACGTCCGCCAACGTATCTGACACCGCGGTGAGGGAGAGCTCTTCGGTGGGCGGCGCCGCCACCGCGGCGCGGGAGAAGCAGGGCGCAGACGGAAGCAGGGCAGCAAACAAGACCATCATGACGCGGAGGCGGGGCTGGCTGGTGATCATGGCCGCGCATGGTATCGCGAACGCGCCGGCGGCGCCCTGTTGAGACGGGGGACAAAACGGCCCCCCTCACGGCGGTGCTCCCTTAGACGTTCACCTTGGCGTGGTTGGCCGACCCACCCGATTTGGGCTCAGTGGCAGTCACGTAGGCCTTCACCGCCTCCAAGACGAACTTCACCCCCGCCAAGCCGCTCTGATCCCAGTACTCCGCATCGCGTGGCGTCACCTCGATGATGCAGAGCTCGGGATCGCCTTTGCCCTGGGGGAACCAGAGCTTCCAGGTCTCGCTCCAGAGGCGATCGATGAGCGCACGATCGCGGGTGATGCGAGCCGTGCCGGCGATCGAGACAAAGCGGCGGCTGTCCTGCAAGGTGACCGCCACTTCGGGCATCTCTTCGAGCTCGGCGACCTTGTGACCTGCCTGGGTTCTTCGGCCCAGTGATTCCTAGAGAGCAGCCGCTCCGATCTGGTTGTCGATCGTCATGTGCTTCGCCCTGAACTCGTTCGGTGTCAAATATCCGAGGCTCGAATGCGGCCTGACCTCGTTGTAGTGCTGGCGCCAGGTCTCGATGATCGCCACAGCCTCTCGGCGGGAGCGAAACCATTCCACGGAGAGACATTCGTCGCGGAGGCGTCCGTTGAAGCTTTCGTCGGTGCCGTTCTGCCAGGGCTTGCCCGGCGCAATGTGCGTGGTCTCGATTCCCGCGGCGGTCGTCCAACGCAAGATCGCCGCTGAAATGAATTCAGGTCCGTTGTCCGACCTGAGGTACCGGGGCGCGCCTCGATCGCTGACCAGGCGAGAGAGGACCTCGATGACCCGGCCCGACCGGATGCTTCCTGCCACGTCGATGGCAAGCGCCTCCCGCGTCCACTCGTCGACGACGGTCAGGCACTTGATCTGCTGACCCGTCGCCGCCATGTCGAAGACGAAGTCGTACGCCCACACCTGGTTCGGGCCCGTTGGGGGCAGCGGCCGAGGCCGGCTCGCGGCGACGCGACGACGCGGTCTCCGACGGGGAACCTGCAGTCCAGCCTGGCACCAGAGCCGATGAGCTCGCTCGGGCCCCATCACGTGTCCTTCGCGTCCGAGGAAGATCCGCACCCGACGGTATCCGTAGCGGGGGTACTGCGCCGCCAGCTCGCGCATCCGCTGCGTGACCGGTGCGTCCTTGAGCACCTTCCGCGACCTGTACCGCAGCGAGGAGCGCGCCACCCGGACCAGCGCGCACGCGCGGCGACAGGACAAGCCAC
>CAYUFS010000011.1:0-124235 GCA_964443975.1 uncultured Myxococcales bacterium
CCTAGTGTACCGTCCGCGAAATAGGCGCAACGTTGGGCCGACGATCCTGCGCCCCTGCTTCGTTGTTCCTCCTCACCATACCTACGGGTATGCATCGTCGTCGCGCCTCGCAGGACCGGAGGCTTGTCGGCCGATCATTGCCCCTATTTCGCGGACGGCACACGAGTGATCGAGACCGACGCCCTCACGAAACGCTTTGGCGACAAGCTGGCCGTCGATCGCCTGACCCTGTCGGTGGAGGCGGGCGAGGTGATGGGTTTTCTCGGTCCGAACGGCTCGGGCAAGACGACGACCATCCGTTTGCTGATGGGCTTGCTGCGGCCGACCTCCGGCAGCGCCCGCATCCTCGGCCGGGACTGCCACGCGGACGCCGTGGCGCTGAAGCAGGTCGTGGGCTACCTGCCCGACGAGCCGTTCCTGTATCCGTACCTGTCGGGCCGCGAGGTGTTGGAGCTGGTGGCTGGGCTGCACGGGTTCTCCGCTGCCGAGGCCCGCCGCCGCGCCGCCGTGTCCGCCGACGAGGCGGGCCTGGGCGACGCGGCTGGCGCGTACACGGTCACCTATTCGTTCGGCATTAAGAAGCGGCTCGCCCTCGCCATGGCGTTGATTCACGAACCCAGGGTGTTGATCCTCGACGAACCCACGAACGGTCTCGACCCGCGCGGCGCCCGCGAGATGCGCGACACCATCGCGAGGCTCGCCGCGAGCGGGCACACCGTGCTCATGTCGACCCATCTGCTCGAGGCCGCCGAACGGATCTGCCGCCGGGTGGCCATCATCCAGGCCGGGGTCCTCCAGGCCGTGGGAACCCCGGACGAGCTGCGCACCCGCTACGCGACGAACGCCGACACGTCCCTCGAAGAGCTGTTTCTTCGCGCGACAGAGCCGTCCGCGTCCGACACAGCGTCGCGCGTGGACGTCGGGCCGGCCAAGCCACCGACATGATCGGCGTGGGGAGATTGACGGCGCTGCTCGTGCGCTACCGCGTTCGCTCGGGCGTGAACGCGGTCCGAGCCCGGCCTTCGGGGCCGTTCGCGCTGCTGCTGGCGTTCGGTCTGGCGTCAGCCGTCGCCTACGTGGGGCTGTTCGCGACGGCGCTCGACGCGATGGCGGCGCGCGGCAGGGGGGCGGCGCAGATCGCCGCCCTCGAGTTGATGGCGGGAGCGATCGCCCTGGCGAGCCTGGCCGCGCGAGCCTCGGGCGAGGGCTTGTTCGTCGGAACGCCGGAGAACGAGTTCCTCCTCACGCGGCCGATCTCGCTGGCGCGCCTGGTGGCTGCGCGCTGCCTGGCGGCGCTGTGCACCGATCCGTTCGGCACGTTGTTTCTGCTGCCGGTGCTGCTCGCGGCGGCCCTGGTGTGGCGACTGCCGCTCGGGGCGTGCGGGGTCGCCGTGATCACGTCGCTGCTGGCCCAGCTCACCATCTCGGCGCTGGCACAGGCCGTTCAGGTCGGGGTCGTGCGCTGGATTCCGCGCCGCCGCCGGACCACCGTGTTCGTCCTGCTCCGTCTCGGCAGCGCGCTGACGATGGCGGCGGTCTGGGTCGCCGCCACGGCGGTGTTGCGCACCCCCGATGCTCTGGCCCGCCATCTGGCGCAGCTTCAGCGCGCGCTCGCCGCGACCCCGGCCGGGCTGCTGGTGGCCCCGATTGTGGCGTATCGTCGCGGCGGGGGAGGCGCCGTCGCGCTCGCGCTCGGCCCCCTCGTCGTCGCCGCCGCCGGAAGCCTTGGCGTCACCCTGGCGATCGCCCGCCGCGCCGGCATGCGAGGCTGGGAGGAGGCGGGCGCGCCTTGGGCCGAGACGGCGACGATGGCGGCGTCGGGCCCGCCGTTGACGCTCGTCCGCCGAGAATGGCGGTTGCTGGCGCGCGATCGCCCGCGCCTCGCGGCGCTCGTGGCCTTGCCCGTGCTGCTGCTCTGCGTGCAGGGGCTCGGCACGATCGGCTGGGCCGCCGGTACGGCGACGCTGGCGCGCATCGCCGTGCTGACGTTCTCGGTCACCGTCTATCTCGCGGCGCTGGGCCCCCTCGGTCACATGCAGCACGAACGGCGCGCGTTCTGGATCCTGCGCGCCGCCCCGATCTCCGTGGGCCGCATCATGCGCGCCAAGACCATCGCCTGGCTCGCGATCGTGGGCGGCGCGGCGCTGGCGCTCTACGCGGCGCTGGCGCTGTCGCTGCGAGGTCGATCGCTGGCAGAGCTCGTCGCCACGGGCATGCTGGTCGGGGGCGCCGCCGTCACCACGACGCTGCTGGCGGTGGGCCTCGGGTGCGCGGTCGCCGATCTCACGGACGACCAGCGTCCGGCCCTTGGCCCCGGTTCCGTGTACCTGTTCTTGCTGCTGGGCGGGCTGATGAACGTGGTGTTCTGGGCGGCGGGCTGGGATCTGTTTCGCGCGGGCGCGCTCTATCTCGGGTTGGTGGCCGCGCTTTGGCGAACGGGCATGGCGCGGGTCGAGACCTGTCTCGATGCGGAGGCGCACCGCGCCCCCGGGCTGCAGCTCGGCGACGCGGCGATCGTCGTCGTCGTGATGGCCGTCGTCCCGATCGCCTTGAACCGCGGCCTCGTTCACGCGGACGTTGGGCCACGAGCGATCGCCGCCAGCCGCGTGGGCGTCATCCTGCTCATGGGGTTGGTGGCCGCCACGCTGCTTCGGCGGCGCCGGGAGCTGGCGGGGCAAGGGCGTGGGCAGGGCGCGCGAATGCTCACGCGCACCCGCACCACCGTCACCATCGCGAGCGCCATCGGGCTCGCCGCCGGCCTCGGCACGCTGTTGCTTCGGCAGCTTCTGTTCGGGCCGAGCCCCGCCCTCGCCCCGGCGTTTTGGCGGCCGGCGACGGTCTTCCTGCTGCTGAGTATCGCGGTCGCCGAGGAGCTCGTCTTTCGGGGCGTGGTCCAGGGCGCGCTGGAACAGGAGGCCGAGGCGTGGATCGGGTCCCGCCACGGGCGATGGCTCGCCGCTCCGGCGGGCATCGGGCTCGTCCTGCTGGCGACACCCAACCCGACGTGGATGAGCGTCCTCCTGGCGCTGGGTCCGTCGGTCGCCCGCGCGGCCAGTGGCCGCGTCCTCGCCGCGGGCGCCGCCCGCCTCGTGATCTTGTTTGGAGGATAGCGTCGAATACCCCGCTCATTCCCGGGCGGCGTCGGTCGGGGCCTTGGGCGCTCCAGCGTCGGTCGGAACCACCGGCGCTTCGGGCGACGGCGATGGCTTGAGGGCACCTTCCACCAGCAGGTCGATCTCGTGGCTGACCTTCGGATCGGTGGCTGGCGCCTGTCGCTCGGGCGTTCGGGCGCGGAAGACCAGATTCAAGATGGCCGTCACGCGCTCGTCATTGCGGTAGGCCCGCGGCACGTCCAGCGCGAAGGCGCCCTCGCGCAGGCAGTCCTCGATGGCGGGCCGGCGAAGCGTGGACGACTCGACGCGCGCGTCATTCACCTCGCCGCGGACGAAGTCGAGCGCCAGGCGGACGCGCCCCGCGAGATCCCGATCGGCCGGCGTGGCGGCGGTTCGATTCAGATAGCAGGCGCGCGCCCGCGGCGTGAACGCGAGCGAGAGCGCGTCGCGGACCACGCTGCGCTCCAGGTAGCCGCTCGGGCCGGCGGTCTCGGCCTCCGGCCCCGGTCGGATCACAGGCTCGACCAGCGCCGCGAGCGCGGGACCCACCAGCAGGCGTGTCTCGGCCGTCGTGCGCTCGTTTCCGCCGGACAGCCAGCGCGCCTCGACGCCGACGGTGTGCAGGGGGACGCTGCGGGCCTCGGCGCCGGACATGGCCATGAGCGACGCCGGGACCGATCCCTTCGTCGTTCCCTTGCTCTTCAAGGACACGATCCCGGTGGCGCCTCCCCCCGGACCGATCGCCGGAGCCAGCGGCTCGGTGGCGTCTCGCGTTCCCACGCGGACCGCGAACACGTCGCCTCCTGCCCGGAGCGCGTCGAGCGCGCTGGGCACCGCCGCCTCGACGTCGGCGACGCGAATCTCCCGCTCGACTCCCCCTTGGGTTGCGCTCGCGGCGATCGCACGCAAGGTCCGCCGCTCGTCGGGAGACACGGGGGGATCGTCGTTGGGCCGGATGCTGAGGGCCGCCAGCATCAAGTCGACGCCCGGCACCTCGCCCACGAAATCCTTCGCGCCTGCCGGGCGGGTGGTCACTCCCGCCCCGACCCGCATGACGTCCTTCGCCTCGGCCGGAGACAGCGCGCCGACCGCCCCGTCCGAGAGGATGACCACGAGCGTCCGGGGCCCGAAGGCCGCCGACTCGCGGCGGAGCAGGTCGCCCGTGGCCCTCAGCGCCGCCCGCAGATCGGTTCCGTTCGCCAGCCGTGCCGTCACCATCTCGTCTTCCAGCGCGCCGAGGGCCTGTCGCGTGGCGGTTCGGGGCGCTGGAAACAGCCGGGCTCGCGCCCGATCGAAGAACAGGGCGTCGAACATCGTCGACGGCGGAAGGGCCAGCAGGATTCGTTTGGCAACGTCTCGCTCCGCCTCCAGGCCGCCCGGGCCGACGCTGCGCGACCGGTCGATGACGAAGAGCACCCGGTCCGGCAGCGGCTGGGGAGGACCCGGCGACAGGCCGATCGCGCACGCGACCGACGTGGAACCCGCAGGCGTCCGCGCCTGCGCGGCCAGCGCCGTGAAGCGCGACGGCGCGGGCCGCGATGGGTCGCGCTCGAGCCCCAGCGACACCGTCCAGCGATGGTCCGTCGACACGCTCGGCTCCATGACCGTCGCGCGCCCACCGCGCGCGACCGCGTGCGCGCTCCCCGCAATGGATATGTCCGCGATCTCCTGACCGAGGTCCGCTCGAACCGTGACCCTGGCGGGCGGCGAGGGCGCGTCGGGCGTCGCGGGAAAGACGATCTCGGCCCGTCGGTCGACCACATGAACCAAGGTCGAGAATTGATAGCGAATCACCGTGTTCTGATTGGGCTTTTGTTGCTTCAAGGCGACTCGCACCCGCAGCGTCGCCTCGTCGTCGAACGACAGCGCGCGGGGCGTGAGGCCGAGCGCCCGCGCGGCCTCGACGTACCCGTCGCGCGCCCGAGCACCTGGCACGCGCAGCGGGGTCTCGAAGCGCCCCGAGGCGTCCACGGCCATGTCCAGCAAGTGCGCCTCCGGGGGCAGCGACAGATCCAGGATGTCCTCGCGCGCGTCCCCGGCCCGCCGGACCCCCGGCAGCATTCGGGTGACGGTCACCAGCGCCGCCGCGCCCCGGACCTCAATCTCAACGACGTGAACGGGCGCGGGCGCACCAGGCGCGGGCGCCGCGGCGGTAGCTCGGCCGCCGAAGACAACCACGGCGAGGACGACAGCCCGTTGGCCAATCCACGCGCGCACGTGAGGCGAGTGAAGGATGCCAAAAATTAACACGCTTTGCGCGCCGAGCGCGCCGTGCGATCTTGCGGCCTCCTATCCGGTCGGTTATGTGACCGCGGTGCTACCGAGCAGGACGCTCCCGCAAGCAGACGCCGATGGACCGGCGGCGACCGCGCTCAAGGCGGGCGGCGTGATCGCGTTTCCCACCGACACGCTCTACGGCCTCGGCTGCGCGTTCGATCGCCCGCGCGCCGTGGAGCGCGTCCTCGCCCTGCGCGGCATCGATCGGTCCCGCCGGCCCCTGACATTCCTGCTCCCGGATCTGGGGGAGCTGGCGCGCTACGCCGAGGTCACCGAAGAGGGCCACCGGATCTTGAGTCGTATCCTGCCGGGCCCTTACTGCGTCGAGCTGCTGGCCACCGCCGCGGTGCCCGACCCGTTCGCGGTGGGGCGCCGCCGCACCATCGGGGTCCGCGTCCCCGACCATCCGTTTTGCGAGAGGCTGCTGTGGGCGGTGGGGATCCCGATCCTGACCGCGACCGCGAAGCGCCGCGACGGCCGCACGCTGACGACGGCCCGCGCGATCGCGGAGGAGTTCGGCCCGGAGCTGGACCTGGTCGTCGACGGCGGCGAGCTGGACGAGCAGCCCTCGACGGTGGTCAGCCTGGTCGACGACTGGGTCACCGTCCTCCGCCGCGGGCGGGGCGATCTCGACCGGATCCTCGGGTGAGCGGCGCGTCCCCCGGCGGTGAGGAATCCCCGATGCGCATCGTGCTCCTCGATAGCTTCACGACCGACCAGGGGGACCCGGACGGATTCTGGGGGTCGCTGCGCCGCCTCGGCGAGGTGACGGCGTATCCCCGGACGGCGGCCGCCGACGTGGTGGCGCGCTGCCAGGGCGCGACCATCGTCCTGACGAACAAGGTCGTCCTCGGCGCGAACGAGCTCTCGGCGCTGCCCGAGCTGCGTTACGTGGGCGTGCTCGCCACGGGCACCAACGTCGTCGACGTCGGTGCCGCCCGCGCCGCGGGGATCGCCGTGACGAACGTGCCGGGGTACGCGGTCGACGCGGTCGCGCAGCTGGTGTTCGCGTTGATCCTGGCCTTCACCCACGACGTCGCGGGCCACAGCGCCGCCGTGAAGGCGGGAGCCTGGGCTGCCTCCGCCGACTTCTGTTTCTTCCTGCAGCCGCTGACGGAGCTGGCCGGGAAGAACCTGGTCCTGGTGGGCAGCGGGATGATCGGCGGCGCCGTGGCGCGGATCGGGGAGGCCTTCGGGATGCAGGTCGTGCGCGCGGCGGTTCCGGGCTCGCCGACGCGCTCCGCACGGGTGACGCTCGAGGCGGCGCTGCCGGCGGCGGATGTCGTCTCCTTGCACTGCCCGCTCACCGAGGACACGCGCGCGCTCGTGGACGCGCGGTTTCTCTCCGCGATGAAGCCGACCGCGATCCTGATCAACACGGGACGGGGCGGCCTGCTGGACGAGGCAGCGCTGGTGGCCGCTCTGGCCGCGGGCCGGTTGCGGGGGGTGGGGCTCGACGTGCTGTCGGCCGAGCCCCCGCCCGCGGATCACGCGCTGACGAACCCCGCCGCGCCCTGGGCGGCGCGGTTGGTGGTGACGCCGCACCTGGGGTGGGGGACGGGGGAGGCGCGGCGGCGCCTCGCGGGTGTCGTGCTCGAGAACCTGGTCGCCTGGCTGGGTGGCCGGTCGCAGAATCGCGTCGTGTGAGCCTCGCAACATCGCGTCATCGCGACACCATGAGCCTCGTGGCCTCGGTCGGATACAACTTCTGGAGCAAGTAGATCGGTCGTCGAGTTGGTGCGGGCGAGATTGCTCGCTCGCACCAACGCGGGGGATGTAAAGGACCCTCTGGCGGTCCTTTTTACAGTACTTGGCGGCGGGATGGATTTCGCGGTAGACGCAGCGACCCGCCGTGATTCGCCTCGATCAAATCAGCAAGCAGCATGGGCCGCAGCTCCTGTTCATCGAGGCCTCCGCTGCCATTCAGCGCGGCGAAAAGGTCGGGCTGGTAGGGCCGAACGGCGCCGGCAAGTCGACGATCTTCCGGCTGATCACGAAGGAAGAGTCGCCTGACGACGGCCAGATCTCGGTCGAGCGTGGCGTCAGCATCGGGTACTTCAGCCAGGACGTGGGCGAGATGGCGGGCCGCCCCGCGGTCGCCGAGGTGATGGCCGGCGCAGGCGCGGTGTCCGACGTCGCCGCCGAGCTGAAGCAGCTCGAGGAGGCGCTCGGCGATCCGGCGCGCGCGGACGAGATGGACGCGCTGCTGGCGCGCTTCGGCGACGTGCAGGCCCGCTTCGACAACCTCGGGGGCTACGCGCTCGAGGCCAAGGCGCGCGAGATCCTGGCCGGGTTGGGCTTCACGCAGGCCATGATGGACGGCGACGTCGGGGCGCTGTCGGGGGGGTGGAAGATGCGCGTGGCGCTCGCCCGCATCCTGCTGATGCGGCCCGACGCCATGCTGCTCGACGAGCCGTCCAACCACCTCGACCTCGAATCGATCATCTGGCTCGAAGGCTTCTTGAAGAGCTACGAGGGCGCGCTGGTGATGACCTCGCACGATCGCGAGCTGATGAACCGCATCGTCAGCCGGGTCATCGAGATCGACGGCGGCGTGCTGACCAGCTACTCCGGCAACATGGACTTTTACGATCAGCAGCGCGCGCTGAACGAGGTCCAGGTCCAGGCGGCGTACGAGCGCCAGCAGGCGATGCTGGCCAAGGAGGTGCGGTTCATCGAGCGATTCAAGGCCCAGGCCGCCAAGGCGGCGCAGGTGCAGTCGCGCGTGAAGAAGCTGGACAAGATCGAGAAGGTCGAGCCCCCGAAGCGCCGCAAGACGCTGACGTTCGAGTTCCCCCCGTGCGCCCGGTCGGGCGAGGACGTCGTCAAGATCGAGCGGCTGGCGAAGCGCTACGGCGAGCGGGTGATCTACGACGGGCTCGATCTCGTGATTCGCCGCCGCCAGCGCTGGGCCGTGATGGGCGTGAACGGCGCCGGGAAGTCGACGCTGCTGAAGCTCATCGCTGGCGAGACGTCCCCCGACGGCGGCGCCATCACGCTGGGCGCGGGCGTGAAGATGGGCTACTTCGCCCAGCACGCGATGGAGCTGCTCGACGGCGACAAGACCGTCTACGAGACGCTGCAGGACGCGTTCCCGCTCGCGAACCCGGGGCAGCTGCGCACGCTCGCCGGGTGCTTCGGGTTCTCGGGCGACGACATCGACAAGGGCTGCCGGGTGCTGTCGGGCGGCGAGAAGGCCCGCCTCGTGCTGGCGCGACTGCTCTACGAGCGCCCGAACTTCCTCGTCTTCGACGAGCCGACGAACCACCTGGATATCGCCACCAAGGAGATGATCGTGCGGTCGCTCGGCGACTTCGACGGCACGATGCTGTTCGTGTCGCACGACCGGGCCTTCCTGGCGCGGCTCTCGAACCAGGTCCTCGAGCTCGGGCCGGACGGGCCCACCGTCTACGGGGGCGGGTACCTCGAATACGTGGCCCGCAGCGGCCACGAGGCCCCAGGCCTGCGGGGGGGAGCGCGATGACCCGCGGTCGCCTCGAGGCCTTCAGCGATGGCGTCATCGCCATCATCATCACCATCATGGTGCTCGAGCTGCGCCCGCCCGACGGCGTGTCGTGGGAGGCCATCCGGCCGCTGGCGCCCAAGCTGTGCGGCTACGTCCTCAGCTTCGTGTTCGTGGCCATCTACTGGAACAACCACCACCACCTGATGCACGCCGTCCAGCGCATCAACGGCAAGGTGCTGTGGGCGAACATGCACCTGCTGTTCTGGCTGTCGCTCGTGCCGGCGGTGACGGCGTGGATGGGCGACCAGCGCGCGGCCCCGGTGACGGTCGCCGCCTACGGCGTGGTGCTGCTGCTCTCGGGCGTCGCCTATTTCATCCTGACCCGGGCGCTGCTCGCCATCCACGAGCGCGACTCCCACCTGGCCGTCGCGCTCGGGCGTGACTGGAAGGGCAAGGTCTCGGTGATCGCCTACGCCGCCGCCGTGGCGACGGCCTACGCGAACCGCTGGATCGCCATCGTCATCTACGTCGCCGTGGCGATCCTGTGGCTGGTGCCGGATTCGCGAATCGAACGGACGCTGGAGGGCTCGTCGGGAGGGTGAGGGCGAGCGCGAGCGCCTGGAGAGGGACGAGGTGCAAGTCAGGTCCACACTCCAGGCCCCAGAGATCGCTCTCAGAGGGCGCCATCAAGAGTGCGGGGTTGCATCTCCGCTGCCCCGGCCGCGCGCAGGAGACGGTAGTCCTGCGCCGCTTGCCAGGCCGTCGCGAAAGAGCACGAGGCCTTCCGCGCGATGTCGGCGATGGACAGGGCGGGCGCGTGCTCGAGCGCGGTCCACACGTCGGCGCGAAACGAGGGGCCCATGAGCACACGGTTCCGGTAGCCCGCGTGACGTCGAACCAGGACCTCCGGAGAGAGCACGTCCCCGTGGCGATCGCGGAGGGTGCCTTTCAGCACGCGTAGCTTCGACCCGGCGAAGCGCTCATCCTCGCCCCGTCGTGTGACCTGGAACTCTGTCCCCGTCGGCAGCAGGTCGATCGCCGCTCCCTCGTAGGCGCCGGCGAGCCGGGCGAGACGACGGTCCTTCATGAGCCACGTCGCGACAGCCGCCCAGTACGCGCGGACGCGCTCGGAGGGATGGGCGCCCGCGAGGCGCACGAGCCGGTCGGCGTTCACGTGCGCGTGATGCACGCCAAGCCACGTGGTCAGCACGGCGAGTACGCGGAGGTCACCATCGTCAAGACCGAGGACGGATGCGTGCAAGAGCGTGCTCTCGATGTCCGCGTCGGCCTGTGCCTTCGCGGCGAAGTTCATCCCGATGCCCACCATGCGCGCCGTCAACTCGTCGGGCGCGGGCGTCGGCTCCCGGGAGGTCGCGCGGCTAAACGCCATGACCGAGCCTCCGCGCGAGATCGGCGACCGTCCCACGCACATGCGCGGGCCACAGCTCGTTGCCGTCCTGCTGTTCGAGCCAAGGCACGCACTCGGCAAGTTCCTCCGCGGTCGGCCCGAGCGCGACGCAGTCGGGCAGATCGGTGCCGCGATCACAGAGCGCGAACGGCTTGCTCTTGAGCAGGTCGGGCTTGCCCAGCGTGCTGCGCACGAGGACTTGCCCGTCGAAGATGCGCTGCACGCGCGCGCGCCACCCGGTCGGCAGAACGTTGGCGAGCTGTATCGGACCGTTGTTGAACCAGTCGTCGAGCAAGTCGCCGCCGGCCTTGCGTTGTACCTTCGCGAAGTCGCGCGCAGCAGCGACGATCGCCGACGGTAGCTCGGGCACCAGGATGTCGAAGTCGCGCGTCGGGCGCTCGATGACGCCCATGAGCCCGAGCGCCGAACCACCGATGACGACGCCCTCGAAGCGCAGGCCGAGGGCGAACAGATGTAGGTCGAAGGCTTCGATGGTCGGGCGGGGCAACATGGGCTTTGCCGAGTATCGGATAATCCGATACCAGTTTGGGTCTCTGCGGGCGTTTCGTCAAGCGACCATCCCACCGTACCCGCCAAGTTCCTGCGTCATCTGCGAAAGCTAGCGACGACCTGCGCGACGATCCCTGCGGCGCTGGTCCTTGGACTCGAGCACGTCCCCGATGCGGCAGCCCCCGATGCTTGCCGGTCTTGCGAAAGACGATGCGCCCCTCGTCGGGGAGCCGCACGCGATACTGGCCGACACACTGAGGAGATCCTGGGGCGATCCGCGGCCTGTTGCGTGGTCACCTCGCGGCCAACGGGTCGAAGCGTTGCTCCCCCCTCCGGACCGAAGAGCAGGCGTGGCCATGTGTGTGCTGTGAGGTCGTTGTGCACCCGTCTTCCGACGTGTCTTTGGGCGGATCGACGTGCGATCAACTCCGCGGTCGGCTGCGTTCCTTGGGGGTGGTACAAATCGACTCCGCGAGGAAGTCGTGCCGACATTCGAGATCAAGCAGATCCAGGTTCCGTTGTTTGGGGTTGTCGAATCCCAGAATCAAGCGGCGTGGTTGAATGCGTTCTCTACTCCCACGACGACCACGCCGATCCAGATCGATGAGGGCGCGCTCGACATCATCGCCGACGAGCTGGAGCTTGACGGGCAAGGCCTTATTGCGGACGCCGAGCGATACGTGAACGGGAGCTACCGAGCGAAGGCTCGCGGCTTGAGCGGCTCGCGGCTCGGCGACCTCGGCGAAGTCCTCGCCTACCTGGTGAACAGAGTACTCGGGCGGAAAATCGTGCGAGTCGTCTCCTGGCGTGCGGGCATCGGGCAGACGATCAAGGGTTCGCGCTTCCCGCAGCCCGACTTCATCGTGGAAGACGAGAATGGTTCAGCGGCGGCTCTAGAGGTCAAGTCGACGGAGGCTCTTGATTTCGTCGGCCTGCGCGACGCGCCGAAGAGATGGACGTGGCTGCAACCGTGTTCGTCAGTGGCCGGTTGTCGAGAACAAGCGCTTCCGCAACTCGCTTACGTGGCGGGCGCGCAGACCCTGCAGCAGCACTCGCTGGTCATGCGCGCCGGACCCGTCGTGCCGTTCCCTGTCGGCAAAGGCGTTGCCACCGCCGTCGTCGCCGTGGACGGCCGGACCAACGCTCTGCGCAGCGACCCGAAATTCAAAACGCCGAAGATCTGCCGTCAGGCGAGTCGGGACTGCTGGTCATGCATTCCTTCGGCGTGCCATTTTGTGCTCGTCACCATGCCCAACGCGCCCGGCCGGCTTTCGCTCGCCGGTGCCGGTGGTGAGGGTCCTGCGGGCTGGCTTCGCGCCTACAAACGGTGGTCGCAGGCGCTCGCGGCGCGCGACATCTTCGCAGTGCGGCTGACGGTCGGCATCCTCTCTGAAACTGTCACTACGTGGCTGGCATCGAGGGACCTTTCGGAACCCGAGGTGCTGCGGGCGTTCTGGGGCACGTACCTGCACGATGCCATGCGGAGCCGAGGTCTCGATGTCGAGGTTCCCAGGCAACTCGGCGACCTAAGTCGTCCAGCGTTGGGCTTCGAATGGAGCCCGGCGCCGCTCGCCAAGCCCGCGAGTCGCGAGGCGAGCATCGAGGAGATCGCGCGCGTCATTGGTGGCTACGATCAGGAATCACTCGCTGCGTTCGTGCTGTCGGCTCGCCTGCGGCGCGATGACCGACCGGCAGACTCGCTTTCGGTCGGGGTCTCCGGCGACTTTGTTGAGTTCCGCCTCGCTTCAGACACCTGGTGGACTACGGGCGCCGTAGAAACCATCGAGAACGCATCGGCCGTGGCGACGCGCCTTCTCTCCGTTGCGCTGGAGGCGTCAGGCTTCCCGATGGCGGCGGACAGTGGCGGAGTCCCGCTTCGGGAGGTGGTCGCTCAAGTTGGAGACCAGGCCATTCGTCTCGGTTGGGAGTCCAAGCCCGCGCCGTTGCGCTCCGTCTCGTGGAGATCGTGGCTACGACATTGGCCGTTCTGGTTCGAGCCCGATCCGTGGCCGCCGTGGCCCGTTCTCCTCGCTCTGGGGGATCCACGAGTCCGGCTGCAAGTGCTGCGAGATGGGCGCGCGGACCTTCGTGTACGCACGATGCTCTTGCGGCGCCGATAGCGTTGCCCAGCGCGTGATGAGCAAAACGCTCCCTCCCGGCGCTGCCGACCGGGCGACCTTCTCTCACTCGAAACTGGCTCCGGAGGAGGGTTTCGAACCCCCGACCCGGCGGTTAACAGCCGCCTGCTCTGCCCCTGAGCTACTCCGGAATGGCCGCGCCATTATGCGGGCCGATCGCATGCCGTCAAGGGCGGGGCGCGTCTCTTGTCGTCGAGGGACCCGCGGCCGTCGGTGGTCCATTGACTTTGCGGGGTGGGGGGCGGTTGAAAATCGCGAGCAGGTCGGGGACGGGGTAGGCGCCTTCCACCTCCAGCTTCTCGGGGCCGAGGAGCACCGACGCTTGCGTCGAGGGCCCTCCGTCGAGCAGCACCGCCGACTGGAAGCCGAGCGCCGCGAGGCGCACCGCCAGCGCGCTCGCGTCGACGGGCCCCGGCGCCACGACCAGGGTCAGCAGGCGCCCGCCTCGATCGAGGGCCACGGCGGTGCGGCGGGCGAGCTGCGGCCGCAGCTTCAGCGGCACGCCATCGACGACCAGCCGCGGTCCGACCTGGATGGCGCCGTCGATCCGGGACGCGGCGGCGTCCGTCGGCGGCGGCGGAAACTCCCGCGTGTGGACGATCCGCGCCCTGTGTCCCGCCAGCACCAGCACGCCCCAGTCGGCCTTGGCGCGCAGGGGAAACCGCGTCTCGCCGTCGGCGATGCGCAGGCCGAGCGGCACGACCTGCTCGTCGAAGAACCCGCCGTTCACCGCCGCGACGGCGCCCCGGCCCTTGCGAAGGTCCGCGGCCGTGCGGGGGTGGGGCGGCACCCCCTTGCCGACCACGACCTCGGCGCGAAACCGCTCGAGGTCGAAGCGCAACAGCTGGATCTCTGGCGACCCGTCGGCGGTCATCCTCATCGTTGCCCGGTCGGCGCCGTCTGCGACCGGGCGCCACTCGAGCCCGGGCGCGCCCGCAGCCGACGGGGACCGAGGGGCGTCCGCCGCGTGCGCGAAGGCGCCCGCCCCGACGAGCAGCGCCACGGCCAGCCCGGCGCGAATGACCCGCGCGCGGCGCGCGCTCACGGCGTCGGCCCGACGCCCGGGCGCCACTTCAACAGGCGTGCCGCGTTCTCGAAGTAGACCTTGCGCAGGATCGATTCGGGCAGGCCGATACCGTCGATCTTCCAGCGCCCCTGGATGGGCGTGGGGCTCTCGAATTGCTTGTCGGTCGTCTCGAAGTACCGCCACATCGACCGAAAGAACCGCTCCTCGTCGGCCGCCGTCGGGGGCGCCGGGCCCGTCGAGCCGTACATCATGTCCTCGTCCGCGGGACCCACGCCCGTGTCGGTCCCGAACAGGATGCGGTCCTGATATTTCTCGAAGAATCGTCGCATTCTCACCGGATCGTGTCGGCCCATCTCCGGAACGCGCGCCGCCGTGTCGATGAAGAAGTTCGGGTACTTGTCGAGCATCTCCGCCACGCGCTCCGGATCCTCGGGGTCGTTTCCGAAGTGCACGGCGATGAACGTCGTCTTGCGGTGGCGGGCGACCCGGCGCTCGAACGCCGCATAGAGGGCCTCCCACGACGGCACCGGCTGGCCGTAGAAGCTCCACTCGGGATGCGCGCCGAGCTCGTCCCAGCGCTCGTTGTCGGGTGTGGCCGGCTTCCAGAACGCCTTCGGATCGCCGATGTGAATCGCCACCGGCATGCCCAGCTTGCCGGCCTCCTCGAACAACGGATCGAGGCCGTGATCGTCGATGGCCAGCAGGCCGGTGCGATCGGGATTGGGGTACCCGAGCCCGAGGCCCTTCGGGATCTTCAGCCCGACGGCGCCGAGTCGCTTCGACTCGTCCAGATCGGCGGCCATCTTCTTGCCGTAGTCCTTGTCCTGCACGACATGGCGAAAGTCGGCGTTCGCGAACACCACGAGGCGACCACCGGTCGACGCCGCTGCCTCCAGCTGGCGCTCGAGCGCGTGCCGCGGCGGTCCCGGGTACATGCCGCTCAGGTTCACGCCGCCCGTGATTCCCCACTTGTTCATCAACGCCACCGCGCGCCCGATGCCTTGCGGACCGATGTGCATGTGCACGTCGATCTTCGGGTAGCGCGGCGGCACCCCCGTGGCCGTCGGCGGCGCAGGCGGCGCTGCCGGCTCGGCCTTCGCCGCGGGAATCGCGGCCGGGGCGCGGGGGCCGTCGGCGCTCCCCCCACCTCCCGAACGACACCCCATTGCCACCGACAGGGACAGCGAAGCGACCGCCGCTATCCACGTTGGCTTCAGCATCGGGCGAGAGCTTGTCGGCAGCTACGGCGTGCTCGGCGGCAGGCGGTCGTCCGAGGACGGGGGCAGCGCCCGGTCCTGGCGCGGCTCCTCCGCCTTGGGCCCCGGGGCATCCTTGGCCGGCGCGGCCTCGCCGCTCGCCGGCTTCGCGTCGCCGGCGCCGCCGATCGCCTTCAGCTTCGCGTTCAGCTTCAACGTGGGGATCGCTTGCTGTCCCTTGACCGGGCGGCCCTTCACCCACGCCGACGAGGCGCTGATCATTTGCTCGAACGGCTCGAAGCCATCCTTGTGGACCGAGACGAAATGCGGGGCGCTGACGTCGGGGATGCCGGTCGACAGCGGCGTTTGCCCGACGACCTGCCCGTCGATCGTCACGTCCGCGCCGGGGGGTTTCGAGGTCACCCGAAGTTGATGGTCCTGCGCTCCGAGGTCCGGGCGCGCGTCGCCGGCCGTCTTGTCACTGGCTGGCTTGGCGGTAGCGGGCGGCGGCGCCTCGGAGGGGGACTCCGGGACAGGGGACTTCGAACCGGCGGCTGGGGCAGCCGGCGGCTTCGCAGAGACGGCCGTGGCGTCGCCCTCATGGCCCACCCGCCCGATCCGCTTGTGGGCCGGCTTGCGCGCGCTGGAGGCCGCGGGCTCCGCGGCGGCGATGGGCTTCGAGGGCTCGCTCTTCGGCGCCGCCTCCTTCGCGGGCTCGGCGGGCCCTGCCGGCGCCGTCGGAGCCGGTGCCGCCGCCGCTGGAGCCGCCGCTGCTGCCGCCGGAGCCGCCGCTGCGGGGACGGTCTCCGCCCCCCCCACGGGGGTCGGCGTACCTTCTGCCTTCTGCGCGGTCGCGGCCGGCGGCTCCTTCGCAGCGGGGGCAGCGGGCGCTTCGACCTTCGGGGCCGCGCCGGTCGTCGGGGCAGGGGCCGCCGCCGCTTGCGCCGGTACCGCGGCTGTCGGCTCGGCCGCCGCCACCGGCATCGGCGCGGCGGGAGGCGGGGACGAAGCGTGCTGGGAGGCAAAGAACCTGAAAGCGAAGAAGGCCGTCGCGCCCAGCACGGCGACAAGGCCCGCGACGAGTGCGCCCGAACGATTCTTTGTCGGCGGCGCAGAGCGCGCTTCGGGCGTCGCCACCGCGAGCGACAGCGCATCGAGGTTGCGTGTCGGGCGCGGCACGGCCGTCTTGTCTGACGGTGTCGCCGGCAACTCCGGCGAGGTGTCGAGGCCGTGCTCCGGCCCGCTGGCTGGAGCTGCCGGTTCTCCGTCGCCAAGGGGAGGAGCCAGATCGAGAGATTGCCTTGGCTTCGAGAGATCGCTTGCGAGCGCGCGCAGCGGCCCCGAGGCGCGCACGGAGCTCGCAGCGCCCAGAGATCCCGAAGCTCGATCGGCGATCGCCGGACGAATGGGCGAGCGGCCAGGTTCTTCCGTCGAAGCGGCGCTCTTGCCGGAACTCGCATCGGACGGTGCCTGGGCCTCCGAGGACCGCGCGGTCAGACGGGCCACTCCCGGGGCGGGCTCGGCGGAACGAAGAGCCTGGTCGCCCTCGCTGACGTTCGTCCCCACCGAGGTGGGATCTTCCTCCGACAGCAGGAACGCCGGGATCCGACCCGCGATCTGCGTCGGTTCCTCGTTCATATCGTCGTCCGCCGCGTTGGTCTCGACCGAGCGAGCGGTGTCACGCGTGGATTCTCCGAGCCGGCCGGCTGCGGGCGCTGGCGACACCACGGGACGCGCCAGCGGCGTGGGCGTCGGCCTGGCGCCCGAAAATGGGTTGCGCGCGGTGCCGAGTGGGCGATACCCGCCCGCGGCTCCTTCCGACGCCACGGGCGCTGCTGACGCCGCGGGCGCTGCCTCCGTCGCGGCCGCCGCCTCGGGGCGGCGCGGAGCCTCGGTCCGCGCCAGCGGGGCCGCGGCGGGCGCCGGGGCCGAAGTCCCAGTCGGCGTCGCCTTCCCTTCGATCGGAACGATCAAGATCGACGTGACGGCGCCAACCCGGGGCGGCGGTCCGACCGTTCGGGATGCGACGGGTGGGGCGGCGGTGGGAAACGCGATGGCGGGCGTGGTCTTCGCGCCCGAAGAGGGAGGCTCCAGCGCCGCGAACATGCTCGAGGGCCGGCGCACGGCCACGCCGCCACCAGCCATGCCCGCGGGAGGTGACATGGCGCTCTTGTCGCGCTTCACCTTGTCGGCCAGCAACAGCTCGAGCACCACCTGGCTCTCCGGGGTGAGTCGATCGAACCTGACGCCCATGCCCGGCGGAATGTTGGGGCGCGCGGGATCGGGCTCGCGGATCCACACGACCGTGCCGTCGCCGGCCATCAGCGCGCCGCCGCTCTGGTATTGAAAATCGAGCTTGAGCTGGGTGCCCACCGCCAGGGGCTCGCGGGTGCGAATGAAGATTCCGCCGCGGCTGACGTCGACGGCGTATCGTTCGATGAACTGTTCGAGCGACTCGCTCCGGAACTTGATGCGGAGGTTGACGGCCGAACGACCTTCTTTGGGCGGGATCTGATCCATTGGCGGGTAACTCTCGGGCTCGATTGGGCGCCCCGGCACATATTACGCTGCGGGCAGGGAAGACGCGACTATCGCGGTCTGTGACGGGAGGGGCTGAACGGCGCGGTGCCCAACGAGGGCAGGGGACGTCCGCGCGACCTCCGCCCTCGCTGGCGCGACCAGGGGAATTGTGCGACTTTCGACCGGCCGCGCGCGCCGCGCGGCAAAGGAGCCTGGTTCGTCATGAAGGGAATGGTCGTTGTCACGTCGGTGGTTCTCGCCAGCGTCATCGCCTGGGGACCGTTCGCGGCGCCGCTCCTCGCGGCCACGCCGCCGCCCCTGCTCGCAGCTCACGCCGCCGTGGCCTCCGACAACGTCGAGGCGTCGCAGGCAGGCCTGTCGGCGCTGAGGGCGGGCGGCAACGCCGTCGACGCTGCGTGCGCCACCGCGCTGGCACTGGGCGTCGTTCACCCGTTCGCCTCCGGGATCGGCGGTGGCGGGTTCGCGCTCGTCTACATCGCGAAGGAGAAGCACACCTATGCGCTCGATTTCCGCGAGCGCGCCCCGGCGGCCATCACCGCCGACCTGTTCGTGAAGGACGGCAAGGTCGATCCGAAGCTGTCGCGGGAGGGGGGGCTCGCCGTCGCGGTCCCGGGCGAGGTGCGGGGCCTCGGCACGCTGGTCCGGCGGTTCGGCAAGCTGCCGTTCGCGCGTTGCGTGGCCCCCGCCGAGCGGTTAGCCCGGGGCGCGCACGTGTCGTGGCGTTTGGCCGATGTCGCCGCGGACAAGCCGGCGGGCGGCGCGGGAGGCCCCGGGTCCTCGCCCGCCCGAGACGCGATCATCTCGGCGATCTTCGGCAGACAGCCGCTCGGCCGGGGCGATGTCTTTCGGCGGCCCGAGCTCGGCCGGACGCTGGCTCGCCTGCGGGCCGGCGGACCGGACGCGTTTTACAAGGGACCCATCGCCCAGGCGATCGTGGGCGCGGTCAAGGCCGCTGGCGGCGTGCTGACGGCCGCCGATCTCGAGGGATATTCGGTCACCGAGCGGACCCCGATCGAGATCACCTACCGTGGCCTGCGGGTGCTGGTGATGCCTCCGCCGTCGTCCGGTGGGGCCGCGCTGGCGGAGACCCTGGGGATCCTGGCAGCGCGCTATCCGGACGCCGGCGCGCTGGACAAACTGGGAGCGGGATCGTCCGCCTATCTTCAGACGCTGGCCGAGGCGTTCAAGCACGCGTTCGCGGATCGGGCGCGGCACCTCGGCGATCCGGACTTCGTCTCCGTGCCGCTCGATCACCTGTTGTCGCCCGCCTATCACGCCGAGCTCGCGCGGCGGATCAAGGACGACGGCGTGCTCCCGTCCGACAGATATGGGACCTCCGACGCGCCGTCCGCCCTGCATCACGACGGCGGAACGACGCACCTGTCCGTGGTGGACGCCGAGGGAAACGCGGTGGCGTTGACGACGACGGTGAACCTCGGCTTCGGCGCGCACCTCGTCGCCGGGGACACCGGGATCGTGCTCAACGACGAGATGGACGACTTCGCCATGCAGCCCGGGGTGCCGAACGGCTTCGGCCTGATCGGCAGCGCCCAGAACGGGGTGGCGCCGCGGAAGCGGCCGCTGTCTTCCATGACGCCGCTCATCGTGCTCGACGGCGAGGGCGTCAAGCTGGTGGCCGGCGCGGCGGGCGGCCCCACGATCATCACGGCGACGACGCAGGTCCTGTTGAACGTCATCGACTTCAAGATGGACGCGCAGGCGGCGATCGCGGCCCCCCGCATCCATGACCAGTGGTTCCCCGAGGTGTTGATGGTCGAGCCGGAGATCCCGCGAGACGTCGCCGATGCGCTCTCCCACCGAGGTCAGAAGGTGAAGGAGATTCCGCACGTTGGCGTGTCGAACCTCATCGTTCGCACGAAGGTCGGCCTGGAGGTTGCCGCCGAACCTCGCAGCCCCAGCACGCCAGCCGGGTATTGACACGCGAGCCTTCTCGCATCGGGCGTTTCCACCGTTGACACCCGACGAGGCTGACCTTTAGTCTTCGCAACCTTGCCCAGCCGGGCAAGGATTCCGGGGGGGCCGCAAGAGATGACAAAAGCAGAGCTGATCGCGCGGGTGCATGCCAACAAGAGTCTTCCCCGCGGGTTGACCAAGAAGGTGGTTCTGCAGATCGTCGACCACGTCTTCACCGAGATGGGGGACTACTTCATCCGTGACAAGGCGACGCGCGGCAACGGCGTCAAGCTGACGTACCCTGGCTTCGGCACGTTCTCCAAACGACGGCGCCCCGGCCGCGTGGTGAAGAACCCGCAGACCGGCGCGCCGATCACCATCCCGCCGCAGTTCACCGTCACGTTTTCGCCCGGGTCGGAGCTGAAGTCGCTGATGAACCGCGCGGCGCGTCCCCGCGCGATAGCCGCCGGGAAGTAGCGCGTTGGCGCGGGCGAGCTCTGCTCGCTCGCTCCGTCGCGGGGGATCTAAAGGACCCTCTGAGGGTCCTTTTCCTAGTAGCGTTGGCGCGGGCGAGCTCTGCCGCTCGCTCCGTCGCGGGGGATCTAAAGGACCCTCTGAGGGTCCTTTTCCTAGTAGCGTCGGCGCGGGCGAGCTCTGCTCGCTCGCGCACCGTCGGTCGTGGGGCGCTACACTTGGATTGATGCTGAACCCGCGGCTGGAGCTATGCGACCTGCACATCCACGTCGGCGGAGCGGTCGCGCCGCACATCCTGTGGTCGATCGCCCACGATCAGGGGTTCAAGCTCCCCGTCTCGACCTACTGGGAGTTTCGCGATCTGGTGACGGCCGCGCCCGATCGGGTCGCCTCCCTCGGCGACTATCTGGCGATCCTTCACCAGTGGACGGAGAAGATTCAATCGTCGCCGGCCGCCATCGAACGGTCGATCTACGAGATCATCGGCAAGGAGTTTCGTTCGAGCTCCGTAACGCTCATCGAGCTGCGCTTCAACCCGATGAAGCGGAACCTCGAGGGCGAGCGGGACCTCGACCACATCATCCACGCGGCGTTGCGCGGGATGGATCGGGCCTGCCTGGAGTACGGGGTGCGCGCGGGGTTGATCTTCTGTCTGGCGCGCGAGTTCCCGCTGGGGTTGAACGAGATCCTGGTGAAGAAGGCCGTGAAGTACCGCTCGCGCGGGGTGATCGGGATCGACCTGGCGGGGCCGGAGTCGCACGCGCTGGAGCTCGGGCACGAGGTCGAGGGATACCGGGAGCTGTTCGCGCGGGCGCGCTCGGCTGGCCTCGGGACGACAGTCCACACGGGGGAGACGGCACACACCTCGGTGGCTGGCGTGCTGGCGGTGCTCGAGAAGCTGGCCCCGTCGCGAATCGGCCACGGCATCGCCGCCGCCGCCAGCGAGGAGGCCGTGCGCAAGCTGGCGGAGGCCGGAACGGTGCTGGAGATCTGCCCGAGCTCGAACCTGCGCACCCGCGCGGTCGCGGACCTGCCCGAGCTCGGGCGGGCGCTGCGAACCTTCGACGAGGCGGGGGTTCGCTTCACCATCAACACCGACGGGCCGTATCTGCTGAACACGCACCTGCGCGGCGAGCTGGAGATGCTGATGGACGCGAACATCCTCTCCGAGGCCCAGGTCGAGCGGTGCATCGCCGTCGCCCAGGCAGCGACGTTCTTGCGGTGACGCGGGGGCCGCGGCGCTTGAACCGCGTCCTCGTTTCCGCGGCGGCGCTTTGTGGGCTTGCCACCATGCCGCCCGCGCCCGCGCTGGCGGGGCCCTCGGTGCTGGGCGAGTTTGCGCCCCCTGACGGCCTCGGGACGCGACGGGGCCGCGAGGTGGCCGAGCGCTTCGAGCTGGGGCGGCGGTTCGAGCTCACCCTGGCGGTGTCGAACGCGTTCTCCGATCAGAACCGCGCGGCGGTCGCCCGCCTCGAATCCGCGCTGGCGGCGTTGCCGGGGGTCCGGCAAGTGATCGGTCCGGCGCGGCTGCAGGCCTTCACCGCCGACGGAGCGGGCCAGGTGACGGCGCGCCCGCTCGATGGCCGGGGGCCGCGCGGCGCCGCCGAGTTCGAGCACCGTCTGTCGCTGCGGCCGGACGCTGCTGGCTGGTTCGTGTCGCCCGACGGCGCCGTGCTCCGGCTGTTGCTCGACACGAACGACGTCGAGAAGTTGCGTCCCCGGATCGAAGCCACGGTGGCTTCGTCGGGGCTGGTGCTGCTCGAAGGGACGATTCCGGCGGCGCCGCTGTGGCCAGATCCCGAGCGCGATCCGGTTGGATTTCCAGGCGAGGGTCCCCTCGCGTTGGCGTTGCTGATGATGCTGGTGCCCTTCCTGGCTGTGACGCTCTCGGGTCGCCCGGCACCGAGCCGCCGCTGGTCATGTGGCGCCGCCGCAGCGATCGCCGCGGCCCTCCCCGGGCTGGTGGCGCCGGTCGCCGGGATCCGGCGTTACGCCGTCGTCCTGGGCGTTTCGGCGGCGCTCGCGCTCCTCGCGTGCGGGGTGTTGCTCTGGGGCCTGCGGCGTCTGCGCGGGCGCCCCTCGGATTGGCGGCCCGGGCGCGCTGCCCCGCTGCCCCTCATCGTCATCTCCGCCGCCCTGATCGGAACCGCGGCCTCGCAGGGGCGACGGTTGCGAATGGAGACCGATCTGTGGAGCGAGACGCCATTCTTCTTCATCGACGTCCGTGCCGACATCGCCGAGCCGGTGGTGCTCCGCGAGCTCCGCCGTTTGACCGAGCTCCTTCGGCTCGAGCCGGGCATCGACCAGGTCTGGTCGGTGGCCGATCTGTTCGGGGCCATCCCGATGCCGTCGAACGGGCTTGCAGGCATCCCGAACGAGCGGGAGACCAGCTTCAACATCTTGCAGCGCGCGGCGTCCGACCCCGCGGTGCAGCTCGAGCTCGGCGCCGACCTGCGGGAGGCCCTGATCGTCGTTCGCCTCGATCGCGAGTCCGGCCTCGGCCCGTCCAGGGTTCGAGACCGCGTCGACAAAATGTTGCGGCAGCAGCTTCGACCGAACTTGTTGCGTATCGACGTCACGAACGTTGCCGCGCCCTTCCGCGCGCGCTCGTTCGGGCGCGGCTTTCTCGCGGAGGACGCGCGAGCTCGCGTCCTCCGGCTATGCGAGGAGGCCGGGCGGAACCTCGAGCCCGAGCAGGAGCTGGCCATCACGCAGCTCCTGCGGCGGGTCGCCCTGGCGCCGCGGCTCGACCCCTCGGTGTTTCGCGCGGAGGCCTCGCGCGAGATCGAGGCGTTCGTGGAGGAGGTCTCGCTCGCCGGCAAGCACGTGGGCCTGCCGCACGTGACCCGGCGGCAACGGTTGATCGAGGCGCTGCTCGCGAGCGCCGGAGAACCGAGCGCGGAGGAGATGGCGCGCGCGCTGGCGGACGTCTGGGTTGGACGCGTGGCGCCGAGGGCGCTTCAGGCCCACGCCACCGAGCTGCGCCGTCGCCTGACCGCGCTTCGCCGCCGGGAGATGGTGGGCTCGTATTCGAAGACGATCCTCGCCGAGGCCGATCTGCCCACCGAGGGGGGGCTGTCAGACGCGGTCCGGGACGCTACCCTGGAGGCCATGGGCCCCATCGTCGGCGTTCCCGCGGCGCCCGGCGCAGCCGGTGCCATCCCCATGGACGCGGCGATCGTCGGGGGCGTCGTCGCCGACGAAACATTGTCCGCGGTTTGGCCGCCACGGCTTCGGTTGGCGCTGCTGTTGGCGGCGTTGCTGCTCGGGGCTGCCCTGTGGGCCGTCGATCGGCGATTCGCCGCGCTGGCGTGGATGCCGGTGGGGATGGCGCCGGCGGCGCTGGTGCTCGCGATACCGACGATTCTGGGCGTCGCGACCGGGTCGCTGTTCGTGGCGGTGCTTTCGGGCGCGCTGGCGGGCGGAACGGCGTTCGCGCTGGCGTTCGCCCCGGGAAGGAACGACCTTCCGTGACCTCGCGTTCACCGAGGCGCAGCCCGCGCGCGCGACCGCTTGCGACACGCCAACGCGGGCTCGTGCCGCGTGGCGGTGCCGTCATCGTTCTCGGTCTCGTCCTCGCGGGACACGGGTGCGCGGGGCCGCCGTGGTACCTGGGGGATCCGCTCGGGGGCCGGCCCGCGATTCCGCCGACCAGCCGGGCGCAGACGGTGGCGGAGCACCGGCGCGCCCTCGGGGCGGCGCATGATGTCGGGAACCGTGTCACGGAGCTGGCCGAGCTCCGCGCTCTCGAGGATCGTGGCGCCCTGACGTCCGGGGAGGAGAAACGCCTCGTCGAGTTACTGACACTTCGGATTCGGGATTGGACCGCGCTCGGGAGGCCGATTCCGCTCGCGGAAGACCTGCGCCACGTCATCGACCTGAGGCCGTCCCGCGCTCAGCCGCTCTCGGCGCGCCTTCGTAACGCCGAGATTGCCGCGGGAGATGCTTGGCTCGGCCTCGGTGAGAACGCCCGCGCCGAGCAGGAGTACCGCGCGGCCGAGAAGCTGGGGGCCGACGTGATGGACTTTCGGTTCCGCGCGGTCTGGGGTGCCTCGGTCGCTGATCTCGACGACGGCACGATCGAACGCGCGCTGGCCCAGTTGCCGGTCCGGGTGTTGGGGCCCTTCACGGTTCAGTACCTCGATCGGGGCGGTGCGAAGCCACGGCTGTTGCGGCGGTCCTGGCTGGCCGCCCGCGTGTTCGGTCCCCCCGCGCTGCGGGCGCGCCTGGAGGCTTTGCCGTCGCCCGAACGGTTCGAGGCGGAGCCCTCCAAGACCAACGATCGCGGCGCGGTCGAGGTCGCGGAGGGGGGGAAGCCCCCGAGCAGCGGGCTCGCAGCCCCCCCCGACAGCGACCTCTTGTTCGGCGGCGCGACGCTCGCCCGCGCGCTGCTTCCCCTCGCGGCGGCCTTCCCGACGCTCCTCGCGCCCGGGCCCCGTTCCCGGACATGGTCCGAGCGCCTGATCGCGGAAGATCCCACGAGCCCCGATTCTTTCGAGGTGGCTGCCCTCATCGACGCGCGGGCGGGGCGTCTCGGCGGGGCGGAACAGAAGCTGGGCGAGCTGGTGTTCTTCTCGGCGGATCGAGCGGCGGCGTATGAGCGGGCCGCGCACGTCTGGGAGAGGGTGGGACAGGTGCGGCGGGCTTGCGCCGCGTGGGATCGCGCCACCCGGGTCGGGGCCGTGGACGATCCCCGCTGGTGCGATCTCCTGGCGTGCGTCAAGCAGCAGCCAGGGGCCGCGGATCCCGACGTCGTGGCCGACCACATCCGCGCGCGCGCGCCCAAGCTCGCCTGCGTGGCCGTCGCGCCGCCAGCCACGGTGGAATCCATCGACGGCGGCACAGCGGACGCCCCGCCGCTGGACGCGGGGCCAGCGACCCCGGACGGCGCCTCAACCGACGGCGCACACATCGACGCAGGCGCCGACACGACGGATGCGCCCGCGACGCCGATTCCCTTGGATGATGGCGGCGCCGGCCCGATCGCGAAGTAGCTCGCGATGGTGACGACCGCACCTCATCAACCCGCGCACACCCGCTCCGCGCGCCACGAGCCTTGGCCTCCGAGCCGATCACGTCTGGCGCTTGGTTGCGCTCCGACTCGCGCAGGTCATCGCTCCGCGATGCCCCGCGCTCGCGGAGCACTCGAGATGAGGCCGGGGGACGAACTTCGCCGGGCGAGTCCCGGCGGGAGAGTCCGGCGGGAGAGTCCGGGCGGGAGAGAAGCTCGGGAACGTGAAGCCGCGTCAGCGCCTTCGTTCCTCGAAGGCGAGCAACGTGCGGCGCATCTTCTCGAACAGAGGGCGGGCCGCGGGATCTTCGGCGAGATCGTGCTTTTCGCCGGGGTCCGCGCCCAGATCGTAGAGCTCGAAGCGACGCTCGCTCACCCGGTGAATGAGCTTCTTGTCGCCATCTACCAACATGACCGCGTGGTGGGGCCAGGCTGTCGCGGGCATCAGCTCCGCGTAGATAGGGCGGGGGGCCAGCCTCTCCCCTGCCAGCGCGGGCATCAGGCTGCGGCCACGGAAGGACTTCGGCACCGGGGCGCCGACCAACTCGAGCAGCGTCGGCGCCAGATCCACGGCGGCGACGGGATCGTCGTTCACGACCGGCGCCCGGCCCGGCACCGCTATGATCAGCGGGATGCGGAGCTGCTCGTCGAACAGATCGGTGCCGTGAAACATGGCCTTGTGCTCCGACCAGGCCTCGCCGTGGTCGGCCATCACGACCACCGCCGTGCTCCCCGCCAGCCCCAGCGTGTCGAGGGCCTTCAGCAGCTTGCCCACCCACAGGTCCGCGAAGGCGATCTCGTAGTCGTACTTCTCCATGAGGCCCGGAACGCCGGTCGCGCCGCTGGTTGGGAATTCCTTGTGGGGCATGTAGCTCGAGTGGGGCTCGAACAGGTGGGTCCAGATGACGAACCGGTCATGCGCGGAGGCGGCCTGCTTCAATTTCGCGACGACGCGCGGAACGATCCGCGGCGACGCGGAATCCTTGTTGGATTCCGCGATGGTTCCGGCACCGTCGTTCGACCAATCCTTGAAGGACTTGCTGATGCCGCGATCATCGGTGAAGTAGAAGTGGGAGAACACGCCGGTCGGAGCGAGGCCGGCCGCCCGCAGATCCTCGAAGAAGGTGTGGTTCTCGGGCAGGAGGTTGGGGTAGTTGACCTTGGGTTTGTCCCACTTCACCCCTGACGGGGGCTGGCTGGTAAGGATGGCGGGGAAGGAGCGCGGCGTGTTGGGTGCCTGCGACCAGACACGGCGGAAGTAGGCGCCCCGGCGCGCCAGCGCGTCGAGGTTCGGCGTCAGCGACTTGCCGGCGGGCCGGCCGTAGCCCGCGACGCCCAACCGATCGGCCCGCAAGGCGTCGATCGTGATGATGAGGATGTTGCCCTTGAACGCCCCCGGCGGAGCGCTGGCCTTGGCTCCGACGGGCGCCGCCGCGATCTTGGCCGGTGCCCCGTCGGGAGTGTCGGCTGCTGCCGCTGCGTCTTCGTCCGGGGCCGCGGCGACGGCGTCGCCCCCTTCGCAGTTCTCGTCGATTCCGTTTCCGGGAATGTCCTCGGCCCCGGGATAGACGTCCGCGCGATGGTCGTCGCAGTCGCCGCCGCCGAAGCGGGCTGAGAAGCCGTCGCCGTCGCCGTCGGTGGCGGCGCGCGCCACGCGAAGGCCGAGTCGTAGACCGAGCGACCCATGTTCGGCCGCGGCGAAGGCGGGCGACTGGTCCCGCAGCCGCGAGGCCGCCACGAACGCGACGAAGATCGCCGCGACCAGGGCATGCGAGGCCCAGACCGAGGGGATGCGCTGGGCCAAGCGCTTCCCCATCGCGGAGCGATACCAGAACAGTCCGTGTCCCAGACCTGCGACGAAGATCAAGCCCAACGCCGCGAAGGGCGCCAGATCGAGCACGCGCCAGTCGGCGCGCGAGAAGGCCCCCACGGTGGCCAGCCCGCCGGCCAAGGCGCCGGCGAGGAGCAAAGACCCGGTCGTGCCAATGCGCTGCAGGCGCGGCAACCTCGGGACCAGCCCACGCTCGAGCGGCCGATAGACCGCGACCGCTACCGCGGCCGCGGGGAGGGCGGCCAGCAAGACGAGCCCGGCGGAGGCGATCATCGCGAGCTTGTCGCTCTGCATGGGGCGGACGAGGACCTTCTGTCCGATGGCGACGAGGAGGCCGACGAGGGCCACGCCCAGGGCGGCGCTCATGATCCCTGCGGCGGCCGTCCGGTCGAGGCGCGAATCCTCGACCAGAGCTGCGGCACCGCCGGGGATGGCGCCGAGCACGCCCGCCGCGAGCAACCCGACCACGCAGGCCGTCAGCAGGCCGGCCGCGCCATACAGGCCGAACGACAGCAAGAACAGCGCGGGCACATCGACGGGACCGGGCACGCGCACCATCGTCGCCACCACATCGGCCACGCCGGCACCCAAAAATCCGGCTAGGACCGACGCGGCGATGGGTCCGAGGCGCGAGAACCGGAGACGTCCAATCATCTTGTGGTTGTTGGGTGGTGTGCGCGGGGCTGGCCGCCGCGAGCCGCCTGCTTGCAGCTAACCACGCCCCGGATAGCCAAACAACAATGACTATCTAGCGACGGTACGGTAGCCCCAGTTCACCTCCCGCCGCCGCGGCGAGCGTAGCCCAGCTCTGCTGGGCGGTGCGAGGGGGGCCCGGGGGTGTGTGAGCGGCAGCGAGCCACACCCCCGTAAGGTAGATTGTTGACGGGCGCCCCGGGGCGCGATAACTCCGACCACTCTTGAATAAGCTCGCGGCGAAAACCCTGGGGTGCTTGGTGGTCCTCTTCTCCGCCTGCCAGGCGGCGACCGCCGCGCCAGCGCCGCCGGCTGGGGCGGACGCGGCGAGGCCGGCCACCGCGGGGACCCCGGCAGCCGAGGACACGACCCGGCTCGCGATGGATCTGCTGGATAACCGCGTCCACGCGTCTGCATTCCGCGAGGGGCATTTGGTCATCGACGCCGGCAGCCCGGACTTCTTGAAGTATGTCGACGGCGGATGGAAGACGTCCTGGCTCCTCGGTGAAAGAGATCAGGGAGCGTCCGCGTCGCTGGTGGCGGGCCTGTCGGCCGTGCTGTTCATACCCATCGACACCGATGGCGACGGGGACGGCGGTACGTCGCTCGGCGACGCCACGCTCGGCTTCACGGCGCGTTCGCTCGCGCCCAAGCAGCGCGTGTCGATCTTCGTGAACGACAAGTCCATCGGCAACGTGGACCTCGAGTCCAAGCGCAAGCGCTACCAGATCACGGTGCCCGCCGCGCAATTGAAGCTCGGCGAGAACCGCGTTCGCTTCACCTTCCGCTCGGCGAGCGGCAGCGGTCCCCGCCGCAGCGCTGCGGCGTTCGTCGATCTGACGCTCGGGCCGGCCGCCGGCGAGCCGCCGCCGCCGGTTGGGGCAGGGGTTGGCGACGTGACGGTCGGTGGGGCCAAACGGCGCGCGATCGCGGTGCCCGGCAAGTCGTCGCGGATCTCGTATTACCTCCAGCTCCCGGAGGGCGCCAGCCTGGCGCTGTCTCATGGCGCGGAGGCCGCGGGCGCCCACGCGATCGTCCGCGTCGCCGTCGACGGGCAAAAGCCGAGGGTCCTCCTCGACGCGGCCGTTGACACCAAGTGGACCGACGTCGCGCTGCCGCTCGGCGCGGCGACCGGACACGCGGTGCGCCTCGATCTGATCTCGCGCGGGGGCAGCGTGGCCTGGGCGGCGCCGCGCATCACCGTCAAGGCCCCGCTGGCGGCGAAGGCCCCCGCCGCGCCGCCGGCCGACCACATCTTCATCTGGATGGTGGACACGCTGCGCGCCGACAAGGTGCACGTCTTCAACCCAAAGACGCGGGTCGAGACGCCGAACTACGACGCGTTCGCCGCCGATGCCACCCGGTTCGCCTGGGCGCAGGTGCCGGGCACGTGGTCGCTGCCGTCGCACGCGTCCCTGCTGACCGGGGTCTATCCCCCCGTTCACAAGGCGACGTCCGCCGACGCGAAGCTGTCGAAGGAGGTCGCCTTCATCGCGGAAGATCTCAAGAAGAAGGGCTTCAAGACGGCGATGTTCTCGTCGAACGGCTATGTCTCCGCGAAGTGGGGGTTTCAGCGCGGCTGGGACGCCTATCGCAATTTCATTCGCGAGAACCTGCCCAACGGCGCCGACTACCTGTGGAAGACGGCGAAGACCTGGGTGCTGCAAAACAAGAAGCGTTCCGAGTTCGCGTATCTCGCGACGGTCGATCCGCACGTGGCCTACACGCCGAAGGCGGAGTTTCTGAAGAAGTACTGGAACAAACCTTACAAGGGGCCGTTGAAGCCAGCCTTGACGGGGGTGCAGCTCGGGTCGATCGGCGCGGGCAAGCTGAAGATCAACGACAACGACAAGGCCTACCTCGAGGCGCTGCACGACGGCGAGATCACCCAGAGTGACAACAGCTTCGCCACGTTCATCGCCGACTTGAAGGGGGCCGACCTCTACGATCGCTCCGTCGTCGTCGTCGTCTCGGACCACGGTGACGAGTTCGGCGAGCACGGCCGGTTCGGTCATGGCCAGTCCGTCTACCAGGAGCTCACCCACGTGCCTCTGATCATCCGCGCCCCCGGGCGGATGCCGGTTGGTAAGGTGGTCCGCGCGGACGTCGAGATCATGGACCTCTACACCACGGTGCTGGATCTCGCCGGAGTGGTGCCCGGCGAACGGATCCAGGGCACGTCGCTCGTGCCCCTGGCGTGGGACGAGGTGGGGCAAACCCCCCGGGCTGCCCTGAGCATCGACGGTCAGATCTCGCGCGGGCTCAAGGTTGCCCGGTATCGTCTCGTCGCCACCTCCGGCCGGCTCGAGCTCTACGACGAGACCGAAGATCCCCGCGAGCAGAAGGACGTCGCCGCCGCGAACCCCATCGCGCTCCGCCAGATGCGGGGGGTGCTGGGGCTCTTGCACGCCTACGAAACGCGCTGGACGAAGTCTCGCTGGGGCACCGCCGCGAACGTGTCCGCCCGGTTCGGCAAGGACAATGGCTACGACTGAACGCGCATGCGCTGTCCCGCGGGGGATTCAATAGCGGGATTCAATAGAAAGAACTCCGAGTTTTAAAAACGCCTGGGTAACGAATAAAACTTCAAATCGAAAGGTTCACGAAACACGATCTGGAGTATCTTTTCGTGAGAACATAGGGCCGTCCGAACGTCACGATCCGAAGGGAGGGTACCTGCCATGCACTTGAGGCACATCGATCCCCGCTCGACCGACTGGAAGGATGCGATGCTGGATGAGGCGAAGCGGGATGAAGAGGGTCTGGAGGCGGAGCCAGAGATGGAGGCAGCCGCTTCGACAGGAACTCACCGCGCGTCTCCCACGCACGACCGCCGAACACCTGGTCCCGGATTGTCCGCTCCGTCGCGCTAGTCTTGGATTGTCGGACGAAGCATCGTCCCTGCTCGCGAGTGGGTCAGGGCCCGCCCGAGAGGGCGCGATCGATGGCTTCGAGCGTGGGAATTCCCCCTTGACCGCCGAGGCTGGCGCAGCTCAGTCCAGCCGCGGCGGTTGAGAAGGGGATGGCGCGCTCGATGGGCCACCCCTGCAGCAGCGCGTAGCCAAAGGCGCCCCGGAAGACCGAGCCGGCGCCGGTGACGTCGACCAAGTTGACATCTACGGCGTGCTGCCGAACGAGCTTGTCTTCGTGCAAGCCGATGGCCCCCTCGTCGCCAAGCGTGATCACGGCGATCTCGGGCCCCATCTTCGTCAACTCGACGAGGCTGCGCTCCATGTCCGAGGAGTGCGCAATTTCTGCGGCGACCCGCTCGGAGACTATGACCACATCCGCGAGATCGAGAAGCTCGCCGAGGCCGGGGCCCGTCTGGCGTACGCCGAGCAGCACGCGCGCGCCGCGCGCGCGTGCGCGCGAAGCGGCGGCGATCTGCACCGCGGGCATCTCGGCGTCGAAGTAGGCCAGCCGCACGCCATCGAACAGCGTGGGCGGTATGTCAGCCGGTTCGAGCGGGGTGACGTCGCCGGGCGTGAAGCGGATGAAGCGCCGGCCGGTCCCCTCCTCGAGCATGATGAACGTCGATGGCGAGAGCCGGTCCGGCTCCCGTTGCAACAGCGAAAGGTCGACGCCGAAGCTGCCGAGGTGGCGCACCGTCAGGTTCCCGAATTCGTCGTCTCCGAGGCGCCCGAAAAAGCGAACCTGCGACCCCAGCGCTGCCATCGTCGCCAGCGCCGTCCCCGTGGGCCCGCCAGCCTGCAGCGTGAACGTGGACAGGGGAACGAAAGGGTCGCGCAAGCGGGGCCCCACCCCGATCTGGTCTAGCGTGAGAACGCCAACCCCGACGACGTCGGGAATCCCATCCGTCATGCCCCTCAGCCTATCACGGCCCGCGTCCGGGGCCGCTGCCAAGGGCATGTCGTTCGATCGCCAGGCCCCAGGCAGCCCCGAAGCTCCGGCCTCGGACCTCCGGCCTCCGGCCTCGGAATCTCAGGGTGGCTTGTGGCCGTTCCCTCAACTCAACTCTCGCGAGGTCCGACGTCCGAGGCCTTCTGAGCCACCGGCGTGAGCGCAAGGAGAATGCCGCCGCCGGTCGTACCCCGAGGTCACTGCCAGGGCTCCTGCCGCTTCAGTGCACCTCGGCCGATGCTGGCAGCAGGGGCCTGCCGAGGGCGGTCTGGCCGTCGATGAACCGTTCCAGCGCCGCGACCGCCTTCGTGTAGCTCGCGTTCGCGTAGTGGGCGCGGCCGAGATAGTAGAACAGCTCGGGGCGTCGCTTGCTGAACGCCGCGTCGTCGGCGAGTTGCTTCAACTCCTCGACGGCATCGACGTACTCCTCCGCCTTGTAGTCGAGGAATCCTTCGAGGAGGCTGAAGTCGGAGCCGAGCCCCGCCCACAGCGACTCCGGCCATTTCTCCAGGATCTTGTAGGCGGTCGCGTAGCGGCGCGCCGCGACGGCCGCCGCCACGTCGGGGTACTGTTCGGTCACCAGCGCCGCGTCCTTCTCGGGCTTCTTGGGGCCCGCCACGGGGGGAGCCAGGCCGTCCTCCGGGGCGAGCGGAATCTCCGGGTCGCGATCGAGGCGCGTCGACACGAGCCGGAGCAGCAGCCGCGCGTGGCGGGCCTCGGGCGCGTCCCCGGCAGCCTCGGCCCGGCGGGTCCACAGCTCCGCCTCGCGGGCCTTCCCGTGCGCGAGCAAGCTGCGCGCGAGCAGACCGCAGCGCGCGCTCGTCGCCGGCCCGTGGCCCTCGTAGCCCGTGACGACGCCGCTCAGATGGCCGTAGGGCCACAGGGGACCGTACACCTTCGCCAGGTAGGGATCGAACTTCGCGTAGCCGAGCAGATCGCGCGGGGCCGAGAATTCGATGCGCGCGTTGTCGTCGGTGTTGTCCGGCGATCCCGCCGTGAACGATTCGAGCTCGTCCGGCGCCAGCAGCAGATAGGCGAAGACGTCGTGCGGGGACTCGATGAGACCCCGCTTCGCCTCCGCGCGGGTGGCGGCGTGCGCGAACGCCCGCTCGACGGTGGGGAGGTCCAGCTTCAGCGGCTCCTGGCTGGCGATGAGGATGGTGTCCGAGGACAGGTCCTCGGCCGAGAAGACGTAGACGTAGCGAAACTCGTCGCGGACCGTGCGGTAGATGGTCTTGATGTTCCATGGCGCGAGCTCGTACAGCTGCGCCCACTGGCAAAACACGCCACCGGGGCCGAGGCGGCGCTTGATGTCACGAAAGTATTCCCGCGTGAACAGGTTCGACACGCCCGTCAGCCACGGGTTCGAAGGCTGGCTGACGATGACATCGAACTTGTCCGTGCGCTGCGTGAGGAAGTTCCGCCCGTCCCCGGCGCGGGCCGTCACCAGCGGATTCTCGAGCGGCTTGTGATTCACGTCGTTGAACAGGCGCGATGCGCGGTAGAGGATCGCCGGCTCGAGCTCGACGAGCTCGAGCGAGCCGATGGGGTATTGCGTGATCGCCCCCGCGGTGACCCCCGACCCGTAGCCGATCAGCGCGACCTTGGGCGCGTGAGCGCCTGGATACAGCAAGAGGGGCAGGAGCCCCACGGTGATCTGCGTCGGCATGTCACCCTCGTTCGACGCATCGACCTTTCCGTTGTTCTTGAGGGACAGCGTCTTGCCCCACCGGTCGACCGACACGGTGGTCGCGATGCCGTCCTCGTAGAACGCAAGCTCGGGGTACTTCCATTCCTTCTTGTGCAGCTTGCGATAGATGTAGTCGCGGGCGATCGACACCCGGAAGAAGCCCGACGAGAACAGCATGAGGTTCCAGCGCGGCAGCGCCAGTCCTCCGAGCGCCACGGCCAGCGCCGCGCCCACGGCCAAGGAGCGCCCGCGGCGCGAGAGCTCCGGCGCGTTCGCGAACAGCAACGCCGCGAGCCCCAGGCCGATCACCGTCACGAGATAGATTCCGCGCTGCAGCCCCAGCATGGGCAACACGACGAAGCCCGACAGGAACGATCCGATGATGGCCCCGACGGTGTTGAGCGCGTAGGCGTTGCCGATGTCCTTGCCGACCGTGTCGATCCTGGCCGTCGCGATGCGCATGGTCAGCGGGAACACGCCCCCCATCAGTATCGTCGTCGGTAGCACCGTGATGCAGGCGAGCGCGAACTGGCAGATGAGCACACCGTCGACGCCGAAGCTGGACGATGCGAGCAACCAGGTGAACACCAGCGGCAGTCGATCCGTGACGAGGTACGACAGGCCGATCGAGCCGGCGATTCCTAGGTGCAGCCCGCCGAGCCAGCGCACCGGGTGCGCGGTGCGCTGCCCGATCCGCCCGAACAGCGCCGAGCCCGAGCCGAGGCCGACCAGGAACGCGAGCAGGATGAGCGTGAACGAGTAGGCCGACGAGCCGATCAGGACGGCCAGCGCCCGCGTCCACAGCACCTGCAGCGTCATCGCGGTCGCACCCGACACCGCGAACGCGCCCAGCGCGACGCGCCGGGCGCGCGGCGTGACCACGGCGGGCGCGGGCAGCAGGGTCTGGGCCAGGGCCAGGGGATCGCCGGGCGAGCCCGCGGCGGCGGCCTTCTCGAGGAGGTCGTCGATCGCCTCCTCGGCTCCCGCGTGGTCGGCGAAGCGAGGCAGGCGGCGCGCGATCAGAATCACCGCCGCGAGGGTGAGATTGAAGGACGCCGCGGTGACGTTCGTCCAGCGCACCCCGATCGTTGGCAAGAAGACGAATCCCGCCAGGAAGGCCCCGGCCACCGCGCCGAACAGGTTGAAGGCGTAGAGCGTCCCGATGCGAAGCCCGACCCGGCGGAGCTCCCATGGCCTTTGCACGAAGTGCCGCGCCAGAATCGGCAAGGTGGCCCCCATCAACGTCGTGGGCACGATCAGAAGCCCCGCGGACGCGATGAACCGCAGCACGGACAGGACGGTGTAGTGATCGCCGAACGCGGACCACAGGCCGCGGTTGAGGGCCGGGTAGAACGCCACGGCGACCGGCACCAGCAGGGCGTAGACGCCAATCGCCGCCTCGGTGAGCGCGTAGGTCCTCACGGGGTTCTTCAGGCGATCGGCGATGCGCCCTGCGAGAAAGGATCCCAGTCCGAGCCCCCCCATGAACGCCGTCAACACTGTTGACACGGCGAGCGTGGTCGACCCGAACACCAGGGTCAGAAGCCGCGTCCACAACATCTCGAGCACGAGCCCCGAGGCGCCGGAAAGGAAGAAGCAAGCCAAGATCACTGACCGCATGGGGGCCGCCAATGTAACATCGCCGCCATTCAGGCAACCCGGGGCAGGTCGTGGCTATCCAAGAACCGAATCACTCCATGCTCGCCACCGCCGACCAGACTCCGGGGTTCGGTTCCGTGACCGGTCCGATGACCCTCGGCCCCGCCGAGCGAGCCTCCGACGAGGCCGCCCTGGTCGATGCCGTTCGCCGCAATGCGCCAGGCAGCCGCGAGGCGCTCTACCACCGCTACAAGCGGCGGGTGTTCGCGCTGTCGTCCCGCATCGCCGGGCCCTCGGACGCCGAGGAGGTGGCGCAGGAGGCCTTCATCCGCATCTTCCGGGGGATGCCTCGCTTCCGCGGGGATTCGGCCCTGGGCACCTGGATCTACCGGCTGACCGTGAATGCTGCGCTGTCGCATCGTTCGCGCCGGCCCCCGCCCGCCGAGTCCCTCGAAGCCCGCGCGCACGAGCTCCCCCTCGCGGCCGAGCCGCAGGACAGCGACGCGGCCTTGCGGTCACGGCTGGAGCGCGCGCTGCGGGTCCTGCCCATCGGATATCGAACGGTCATCGTCCTGCACGACGTCGAGGGCCTCGAGCACGAGGAGATCGCCAGCATGCTCGGCTGCCACGTCGGAACGTCGAAGTCGCAGCTTCACAAGGCGCGCGCCCGCTTGCGCGAGATCCTGGCGGAGAGCGGCATCACGGCCGCCGACGTGGGGCGCGGCCGGACCGAGAAGGGGGCGCCCCCATGAGCACGGTACCCGGCGGGGCCCGCCATCCCGCCGCCGACCGCCTGTCCGCGTGGCGGGCGGGAGATCTCGGCGAGCGCGACGCGGCGGTCGTCCGCGCCCACGTCGACGCTTGCGGCGTTTGTGGCGGGATCGTCGCCGAGCTGCGCGCGCAGGGCGCGGAGCTGCGCGCGCTCGAGCGGCCCGAGCCGCCACCTACCCTGTGGCCGACGATAGCGGGAGCGCTGGAGGCGCGGGAGGGATCACCAGGTTCATGGTCCTGGTCATCGCTGTGGTCATCTTCCTGGTCTTGGCCCGCCTGGCTCTCCGGCGCGCTGGCGGGCGCGGCGCTGGCTGCGTGCGTGGCCTGGCTGATGGTCGGGCGGGGGGATTCGGTCGAGACGGGGCGGGCACTGCGCGCCGCGACCGACGGTGTCACCCCCGGTCCCTCCCTCCCCGGTCCCCCCCCCAGTCTCCTCGGGCGCGCGCTCCGTCCCGGGACCGATCCGTTGCTGGCCGAGGCGGAGGGCGAGCTGGATCGCGCCGCCGATTCGTACGCGGAGGCGGCGCGACGGTTGCGAGCGATCCTCGATCGCGAGCAGGCGCTCTGGGCGCCGGAGACGCGCGCGCGCGTGGCCGAGCGCCTCGCCCGGCTCGATGAGGCCATCGTGCACTCACGGGCGGTGGCGAACCGCGATCCGGGCGACGGCGCGGGCGCCGAGATGCTGTTTTCGGCCTATCAACGCCAGATCGACTTTCTGGCCGAGGCGGTTCATCGCGGCTCTCCCGGGCCGGACGAGGGATGGCATTGATGGGGCACGGCCGGCCCAGCGCTGCGAGGGTCAATCGATGGGTGGGGCGGAGGTCGGTCACGGCGGTGACTTTGCTCCTGGCGGCGGTGGGCGCGGCTCGCGTCACCCACGCGGCCGACGGAGGCGCCACCCCGCGCGCGCTCGACGGCCGCGAGATCATCGTGCCCATCCCCGGGGCCGAGCGCCTGCGCATCGACAACCCCCTGGGCAGCATCACCGTGCGCGCGTGGGAGCGGGGCGAGACCATCCACATCGTCGCCGACAAGCAGTCCACCTCCGCCGAGGCGCTGGCTCGCCTGCGCGTCCACTTCACCGCCTGGGCGGGCGGCGAGATTTCGATCGAGGCGCGGGTGGAGGCCGGAGGCCGCGAGCGGGCGCTGCCGCTCAGCGCGAGCCACGTCGATCTCGTCGTCGAGGTGCCGGCGGAGCTGGGCGTCGAAGCCAAGACGTTCGGCGGCGATTTGACCGTGAGCGGGCTCCGCGCGGGAGCGCGCCTCGAGACGACGGGGGGCCGCATCGCGATCTCGGACGTCCACGGCCGGGTCATCACGCACCAGCTTCGCGGCGGGCAGACGGTGGCCGCGGTCGAGGGAGACGTCGACCTCGACGGCGTCGAGGGGCACATGCAGCTCGATCGCCTGGGCGGCACCCGGGTGGAGGCGCGCGTGGTGGACGGCGACATCCGCGCGGACGACATTCGTTCCGACGAGGTCCGGCTGTCGGCGACCACCGGCGCCGTGGTGCTGTTCGGGGTGCTGCGACCCGGGGGACACTACGACCTGCGCAGCTACGGCGGCGAGGTGCGGGTCGCCGTGGTCGCGGCGCCGGCGGGGTTCGAGCTGCGCGCCCGTTCGCCGGTCCCGATCTCGTCGTCGATCGCGCTCGCGACGCTGTGGCAAAAGGGCGATCGGCTGCGCGCCGTGACCCCCGAGCTGGCGGCCGGGCAGGGTGGCGCGAACATGGGGCGGCGGCCGATCGTCGAGCTGAGCTCGGTGCTTGGCAGGGTCATCGTCGATTCGACGCCGCTCGTCGACCGCGTGCAATAGCGGACAAGGCTCCACATCAATGCTAGGTTCTCGCCCTCACGGGAAGGGCGCGATGCGGCTCGGAATCGTTTCTGACATCCACGCGAATATCGAAGCGCTGAAGGCTTGCTTCGACGCCATGGACGCGGACGGCGTCGAGCGAACGATCTGCCTCGGAGACGTGGTCGGCTACGGGGCGAGCCCCAACGAGACCTGCACGCTCATTCGATCGCGCGCGGTGCACACCATCCTCGGCAACCACGACGCCGCCGTCGCGGGCCGTATGGACTACTCCTACTACTATCACGCCGCCCGGCACGCCCTGGACCTGCACTCCCGCCAGCTCTTGCCTGAACACATGGACTGGCTGAAGGGGCTGCCCTACCAGGTCCGTGAGGGCGACGTGCACTTCTGTCACGGCTCGCCGTTGAATGTCGAGGAGTTCGACTACATCTTCGCCAAGGATCAGGCGTCGGAGTGCCTTGCGATGTGGTCCGACATGGCGGCGCTGACGCTGATCGGGCACTCGCACCTGTGCAAGGCGTTCGCGCTGTCGCCCGACACCGGTGCCCGTGACGTGGTCGCGCAGAAATTCGAGCTGCGCCCCGGCTGGAAGTACATCATCAGCGTAGGCTCCGTCGGGCAACCGCGCGACTACGATCCCCGCGCGAGCTACGTCCTCTTCGACACGGAGACCAAGGTCCTCGAGTTCAAGCGCGCCTCGTACGACGTGAAGGCGTCCGCCGACAAGATCTTCGCCGCGGATCTCGAGCCCAACTTCGGTCACCGGCTGTTCATCGGGGTGTAGCGCCCGTGCCGAGCGAGCGGGCGCGGGCACCCCGAGCGGCTTTGCGAGCGGCTTTGATCGCCGGCTTGCTCGACCTGGCGGTCCGGCCCGCGCGGGCGGTGCCGCGCGAGAAGGCACCGGCGCCATCCGGGGGTCCGGCCTCCCCCACCGCGGCGACGCCGCTGGCGCAGGTCGCCGGCCCGGCGGAGGCGACGTCGACCTGCGTGCAGGACGATCCCGTCATGACACCCCGGGGGTGGCGGGGCTGGGATCGTGCCGCTGTGGTGGCGTGGGAGGCCGTGGAGCAGGCCGGGGGGATCGTGCCCGAAATCGAGGAGGATCGTACCCAGGCGCCGCCGCGCTGGTGGCGTTACCCGAGCGCGCTGCGGTCCGGGACCTTGCTGGAGGCAGAGGCCAACGACGGGCAGAGGGGGCTCTATGCCAGAGTGGCCCCGAACGGTCTGGAGAAGGGCGACGTCCTGGTTCGCGCTGTCGGCGCCGGCACCTGCGGCAAGATGGCGGTCATCGCCGGCAAGGTCGAGGGCAGGTGGACCACCCTCGAGGTCGATCCCGAGGACGGTGCCACCCCTTCGAGCCAGCCGAGCAATCCCCTGTTCTTCGGCTCTGACGGCAAGACGCTGGTTCCCCAGGCGCGCGCTTATCGCATCCGCGTGAAGAAGGATGAGACCGTCGGCCACATCCGTGAGCTCGAGCGCGACCTCGACCACCTGGATCGGACGATCGGGGATCGGCCGCTGTTCCTGGCGCCCGGCGACGAGGGCCGCGAGGTGGTCGCCCAGAAGGTGCACGACCTGATCGACGAGGCGTGGTCCCTGCGCGCGGACGAGTCTTTCGATCTCGAGCGTCGCGAGCTGATGGGCCGGGCGTGGGTCCTCGCCGCTTACCTCGACTGGCCAGGCGCCCGCGTCTTCGCGCGCGCGATCCTGGACGACGTCCTGGCCCGGGCGCCGAACCACGCTGGAGCCGCCGTGGGCCGCGCGGGCCTCGCGTTGCTCGAGGGGGACTTCGAACGGGCGGCTGCCCTGAGTCGGGCGGTCCTGGCGACGCCACGGCCCCCGTCGCGCGCCTGGTGGGTGCTCGGGCGGGCGCTCGCGGCGCTCGACCGCCCGGCGGAGGCCAGCGAGGCGCTGACGCGGTTTCGCGCCCAGGAGCCCCGCGACGTCCGCGTGCGCCAGCCCCAGGACAAGCTGAGGGCGGACGTTTCAGCCGCCGACCCGGCTCCGGCGGGGACCGCGTACGTGGCGACGGCGGACCAGGCGGGCTTCGAGAATCGGGACATGGGCTTTGTCATTCACTGGCCGCTGACCTGGCGCGTTCTGGGGCTGGCGACGGGCCCCGCCACCGGCACGCTGGCGAACCTCCTCACCGGCCGTGTGCTCCTCGACGATGGACGCGCCGATCGAGCCGCCGCGGTGTTGCTCGCCCAGCGGCCGGCGAACGCCGCCGCGCGCGCGGCCCTGGCGCGGGACGGCGCTCGCAAGATGTTCCCGGCGGCGAAGCTCAAGACCCTGCCGCCGCTCGTCCCCGGCAGCCGGCGCGAGCAGTTCCGCGAGCGGCAGGACAACGTCACCCACGCCGGCGAGGTCACCACGCTCGAGCGCGGCGGCGTGGTCTTCTTCTTGGTCCTGAACGCGCCGGCGGACGTCTACCCCAAGCTGCGCGACGAGTACGCGGGCTTCGTGCGCGGGCTCGCTCCCTTGACCACGGCGGTCTCACGCGCGCCGGCTGTCCTGGGCCCGGCGGCTGTTCCGGTCACGGGCGCAGGGGGACACCCGGGCGGGGCGGCGGGAGCTCCGGGGAGGTGAGTCGGGCAAGCGTAGCGCGGCGGTCCGGGCGCTTCGCAACCTGCTGTTCCCTTGGGCGTTCTCAACGACACGTTGACCCTGAGCTATCGAGGGGTTAGGGTCTCCGCGCCCATGGGTCGCGAAGAGCATATCGAGTTTCAAGGTCGGGTCGTGGAAGTCCTTCCCGCTGGCAATTTTCGAATCGAGATCGAGAACGGTCATCAGATTCTCGCGCACCTCGGAGGCAAGTTGCGCAAGCACCGGATCCGCGTCGTCCTGGGCGACAAGGTCACGGTGGCGTTGACGCCCTATGATCCCACTCGTGGGATCGTCGTTTACCGCGGCTGATCCGGCATGCGCGCGCGCCCGGGACAGCTCCCAGGTCACCGCTTCGCCGTCGGCGTGACCTTGCTGCTGGCGGTCGCCCGCTGCACGCGCTCGGACGCCGTGCCAGCGCCCGCCACCGGCCCGGCGCCGATCCAGGCGGGACCGGGGCCCGCGCAGGCAGCGCCGCTCGTCCCGGGCCCGGCCGGTCCACCGGTGGCCGTGCCCGCTCCCGCCGCTTCGCTCGCGGACGTCCCCTCACCGGGCGAGATGCGCTACTCGGTGGCGCCGCTCGTCGACCAGGTGAAGGCCTCCGTGGTGACGATCCTCAGCACGAAGATCATCCGGCGCGTGTTGCGTGAGGATCCCTGGAGCGCGATGTTACGCGAGCAACTCGGCCTCGGCGGTCCGCAGGCGACGCAAGAGCAGCGCAGCCAGAGCCTCGGCTCGGGCTTCCTGCTGGAGGCGAGCGGGGTGGTGCTGACGAACAACCACGTCGTGGCCGGAGCGGACGAGGTGGTCGTGAGGCTGTCCGACGACCGTCAGCTGGCCGCGCACGTCGTCGGCAGCGATCCCGCGACCGACGTCGCGGTCGTTCAGATCGAAAAGCCCCCCGCGGACCTGCGCGCCGTGACCCTCGGCGACTCCGATCGCGTCCGCGTGGGCGACTACGTGCTGGCCATCGGTAACCCGCTCGGGCTCGGTCAGACCGTCACGATGGGCATCGTCAGCGCCAAGAACCGCGCCATCGGCGAGAAGCTGGGCGATCTGGATCCGCGCTATCAAGACTTCATTCAGACGGATGCCGCCATCAACCAGGGCAACTCCGGGGGACCGCTGTTCAACTTCAAGGGGCAGGTCGTCGGGATCAACTCCGCCATCATCAACCCCGGCGTGGCCATGAACGTCGGCTTCGCCATCCCCATCAACCTGGCCCGCCAGATCTCGGAGCAGATTCGTCAGACCGGAACGGTCGCCCGCGGCTACCTGGGCGTAGGGGGCGAGGACTTCACTCCTGCCCGCGCCGCCGAGCTCAAGGTCCCGTTCGTGCCGGGGGCGCTCGTGAACGTCGTGGGGCGGGGGACGCCGGCCGAGGCCGCGGGCCTACGTCCGAACGATGTCATCGTCGAGATCGGCGGGCGGCCGATCGATTCGTATCGCCACCTCCCGATCGCCGTGGCGTCGCTACGACCCGGCGAGAAGGCCAACGTGGCCTTCCTGCGTGGTGGCCGCCGGATCGAGACGCCGGTGCTGATCGGGGCGCAAGGCGCCGGCTCGACGGGCGCGCATTTGTTCCTCGGCATCGACGTGCGGGGCCTCGACGCGCGCGAGGCTCGCGCGCTGGGCCTGGGCGTGGGGCAGGGACTGGCCGTGACGGCCGTCGACCCGCGCGGACCCGCGAGCGGCGTGCTCGAGGAGGGCGACGTCCTGCTTCAGGTCGAAGGCCAACCCGTGACGCTCGACCGCATGCGGGGCCTCGAAGGCCGGCTCGGTCAGGGCGCTCACACGGTGCTGTTCATCCAGCGCGGCAGCACCCGCTTCGGCATTCGGCTGTAAGCGCCCCTGCGAGCGCCGGGTCCTCGCCTCGCCGGCGAAGCCGCACGGCGCTGTCCGAGAGCGGCCGTCGCGCAACTCGTTCATCGCTGGCCGTGGCTCGTCCTTCACGTTACGCTGAACGGATGGCGGCAGAGAGCAAGCTGGCTGTCGCACCCCCTACGGCCCCCCCCATGCTCAAGGACCCCGTCGACCCGGCGGCGCTGGAACATCTGCGCATTCTGTCGGGACCGTTCTGGCAACGCTTCCCCGCCTACGCTGACGTGAGCGAAGCCGAGTTCCTGGATCACCGCTGGCAAGCCAAGCACAGCATCACCAAGATCGCGAAGCTGCTCGAAGCGCTGAAGGGGATGGTGTCGGACGCGTTCATCAAGGACGCCGAGGCAGGCTTCGCGCGCGCGCCCATGTCCGTGCGGGTGTCGCCGTACCTGCTGTCGTTGATCGATTGGACGCGACCTTACGAGGATCCGCTGCGGCTGCAGTTCATTCCGCTCGGCTCGCGCCTGCTGCCCGACCATCCCAAGCTGGATCTCGATTCCCTGCACGAGCGCGAGGACATGCCCGTCACCGGGCTGACCCACCGCTACTTCGACCGAGCGCTGTTCCTGCCGCTCGACACCTGCCCCGTCTATTGCCGCTTCTGCACGCGCAGCTACGCGGTGGGCATCGACACCGAGGAGGTGGCGAAGTTCTCGCTGAAGGTGAACGCGGACCGCTGGCAGCAGGCGTTCGCGTACATCCGCTCCCGTCCCGAACTGGAGGACATCGTCATCTCGGGCGGCGACGTCTATCAGCTCCGGGCCGAACAGATCACGGAGATTGGCGAGACGCTGCTGGCGATGCCGAACATTCGTCGGTTCCGTTACGCCACCAAGGGCCCCGCCGTGATGCCGCAGAAGATCCTGACGGACGACGCCTGGACCGACGCGCTCACGCGGGTGGTGGAGCGTGGTCGCGCGCTTCACAAGGAGGTGGTGCTTCATACCCACTTCAACCACCCGCGCGAGATCACCTGGATCACCGAGGCCGCCATGAACAAGCTGTTCGAGCGCGGCATCACGGTGCGCAACCAGACGGTCCTGCAGCGCGGGGTGAACGACGCGGTCCCGACCATGCAATTGCTGGTCAAGCGCCTCGCCCACCTGAACGTCCACCCGTACTACATCTACATGCACGACCTGGTGAAGGGAGTGGAGGACCTGCGCACGACGCTGCAGACCGGCCTCGACATCGAGAAGGGCCTGCGCGGGCTCACCTCCGGCTTCAACACGCCCCTCGTCGTCGTCGATGCGCCGGGCGGCGGCGGCAAGCGCGACGCCCACTCCTACGAGCACTACGATCGCGAGACGGGTATCTCGGTCTTCACCAGCCCCAACGTGCACCCGGGGAGGCTGTACTTCTACTTCGACCCGATCGACCGGCTCCCCCCCCTTGCCCAGGCCCGGTGGCGCGATCCCGCTCAGCAGGCGCTGATGCTCGAGGAAGCGCGCGCGGCCGCGCTTGGCCATCCCCACTGAGCGCGAGCATGGGTGAAGGCGGCTGCACGAATTGCGGGAACAAGGGCGGCTGCGACAGCCGCAAGCACGGGATGTTCGCGGCCGTCGACGACGCGCTGGCGCGGCTTTACCCCACCCGACGCTGGGACGAGCGCGACGACGCGGCCGCGCTCGCCGACGGCATCACGCGCGACGAGGGCCAGGTCGTGGCGGTCGCCCTCGGCGAGCGCCTGGGGACGGCCGTCGTCTTCAAGCCCGGCGACCCCGATGAGTGGTGCGACTACATTTACGTCCTCTGCCTCGGCCGGACTCCTTGCGTCGCCGAGATCCGGGAGAGCCTGCGCGGCGACGGGCGCGGGATGTTGCCGGACGGGACCGAGGACGGCGACGCCGGCGGGCTCGACGAGCGCTACTTGCGCGTGGCGCTGTCGGGGCTCGCCCGGTTCGCGGGGGTGCAGGAGGTCGCGATGACCATGCGACGACACGGCGACGAGCTGGTGATCACCGAGAGCGCACGTAGCGGCGTGTTCGATCCCATCCTCCTGCCCCGGTTTCAGACGCTGGTGGCTGGCCTCGCGGCGGCCGACATCCGGCACCTCGACTTCGGGGAGATCGTCGAGGCCCCGGCCGGATTCGATCCCGCCGGCCACGCGGACCGCTTCGGGGCCGAGCCCGTCATCGCCAACTATCTCTTTTATCCGCAGTCGCCGACGGCGGTCAGCACGGTGGTCTTGCGCGCCGAGCCCCCGCCACGGCTCACTGCAACATCGTCGTGACGGTGGCCATCAGCGCGACGCCGAGCGCCTTGGCGCGCCGTTCCTCGGCGGCGTCGTAGCGGCCCGCGGGGGCGGCGGCGACCTCGTCGAGGAGGCGCTTCGCCTCCGGCGCCCGCCCTTCGTGGGCCAGAGTGTCCGCCAGGAAGACGCGCGCGCGCAGGTTGTTCGGGTTCTGGGACAGCGCGCGGCGCAGGTTGGACTCGGCCTTCGCGCGATCGCGCTTCGGCCAGGGCAGCTTCTCGTAGAACCGTCCCCACGCCACGCCGATCCCGCCGAGGTTGTAGTCCGGCGCGAGCTGTTCGGCGCGCTCCAGCCGCTGCTTGAATTTGCCCTCGAGACCGGCTGACATCGCCTTCAAGACCCCGAGCCCGAGCGCGTAGGTGCCGATGTTGACCGCCGCCCAGTAGTGTCCCTCGGCGCGGTTGGGGCTGGCGGAGATCGCGCGTTCGGCGTGGTCCCAGCCGAGCTTCCCAAGCTTCGAGCGCTCTTCGGCGCCGAGCGACGGATCGTCGCCCATCCAGAAGTAAACACGGGCCGCCCGCCACAGGATTTCGTATTCGGTGGGCGCGCGCGCGACCCCCGCGTCGACGAGGGCCCGCAGCTCGGCGAGAACCGCCCGGTCGTCCCGGCGGGCATAGAGTCCGTCGAGGCGAGCCAGCTCCGCCGTCGCCGGTCGCGCAGCGGGCGCGGGCGGGGTCGTGCCTTCCGCGGCCGCCGCCGGGAGCGAAAAAAACAGAAAAAGCGTCAGGAAGGGGAGGGTCACAATTCGACTATATAGGTTATGCTCGGCTCGAATCGCAGGGAGGAACACGTGGCAGATCGCGCACAGTTGAAGTTCGGAGACAAGTCCGTCGACCTTCCCATCATCGTGGGCAGCGAGGGGGAGATCGGGATCGACATCGGCAAGCTGCGCGCCGCGACCGGCGCCGTGACGCTGGACCCCGCGTTCATGAACACGGCGTCCACGGAGAGCGCCATCACCTTCCTCGACGGCGAGCGGGGCATCCTGCGCTACCGCGGCATCCCCATCGAGCAGCTCGCCGAGCACGCGACGTTCATCGAGGTGGCCTACCTGTTGATCTACGGCCACCTGCCCAATCAGACCGAGCTCGCCGGGTTCTCCGGTCTGCTCACGCGGCACTCGATGCTTCACGAGGACATGAAGCGTTTCTTCGACGGCTATCCCGGGACGTCGCACCCGATGGCGATCCTGTCGGCGATGGTGGTGTCGCTGTCGAGCTACTACCCCGAGGCGCTGAGCGTCAAGAACCACGCCGAGGTGGACATCACCATAGCGCGCCTCATCTCCAAGCTCCGGACCATCGCCTGTTACTCGTACAAGCGCTCCCACGGACAGCCGTTCGTCTACCCGAAGAACTCCCTCAGCTACTGCGAGAACTTCTTCAACATGATGTTCTCTGTCCCGGCGGAGCCCTACGAGATCGACGACGATCTCGTGAAGGCCCTGAACCTGCTGTTGATCCTCCACGCCGACCACGAGCAGAACTGCAGCACGTCGACCGTACGCATGGTGGGCAGCTCGCAGGCGAACTTGTTCGCGGCGGTGGCTGCCGGCATTCTGGCTCTGTGGGGGCCGCTGCATGGGGGCGCCAACGAAGAAGTGCTCGAGATGCTGCAGGAGATCCAGAGCGGCGGCGGCGACGTCAGCAAATACGTGGAGCTCGCGAAGAAGAAGGACTCGGGCTTCCGCCTGATGGGCTTCGGGCACCGCGTCTACAAGAACTACGACCCCCGCGCCAAGATCATCAAGGTCGCGGCCGACAAGGTCATGAAGAAGATGAAGACGCCCGATCCGCTGCTCGACATCGCGCACCGGCTCGAGGAGGCGGCGCTGACGGATTCGTACTTCATCGATCGCAAGCTCTACCCGAACGTCGACTTCTACAGCGGCCTCATCTACCGCGCCATCGGCATTCCCACGAACATGTTCACGGTCATGTTTGCGATCGGGCGTCTGCCGGGATGGATCGCGCACTGGAAAGAGATGCACGACGATCCGGGCAGCAAGATCATGCGGCCGCGCCAGATCTACACAGGCCCGACCGAGAACGCCTTCGTCCCGATGTCCAAGCGGCCCTGAAGCGGCCGCTTGATGGCGATGCCGGCGGGATGGAACTGCACCTCCCGATTCCGGAGCTGGATTCTTGTCGTACGCTGAAACTTCGCTTCATTCGTGCGGATTTCGAGCGGGCGATGCGTTTCGTACCGCGCAGTCCGCGTTGCTTGGCACAGGACCGGCCGTGCGATACACTCGCCTCGCCAATGCGTCGTTCGGAGCATGGGACTGGAGCGGCTGTCGGGGAGGTGGACCCCGAAGGCAGCGTCACGGGCGTGGGCAAACCAAACCTGCTGTCGTTCAGCGCCGGCGAGCTTGGCCGGGGCGACGTCCTGGCGGGACGCTTTCAGATCGAGGCGGTGATCGGCACGGGCGGCAGCGGCCGAGTGCTGCGGGCGTTCGATCGTGAATCGCGAGCCCTGGTCGCGCTGAAGATCTTGCGGCAGGACCTAGCCGGCGAGGCCGTATGGGCGGAGCGGTTTTCGCGTGAGCTGCGGGTGGGGCGGGCCATCTCGCACCCCAACGTTTGCCGCGTGTTCGACATCGGCGACGCCGATGGCCACAAGTTCCTGTCCATGGAGCTGGCCACGGGCGGCAGCCTCCGCGTCGACGTGCCCAAGCCAGGGGCGAGCGGTGGCGCGCTTCCGACACCTTCGGCCCTGCGGAGCTGGGACGAGCGGGTGGCGGACGCACGTGCGATCGTCGAGGGTGTGGCCGCGCTCCATCGCGCCGGCATCGTTCATCGCGACCTGAAGCCGGAGAACATCCTGCGCATGGAGGATGGTCGCCTGGTCGTCACGGACTTCGGACTGGCCACGGATCCCTCCTCGGGACCGGGAACGACCATCATGGTGGGGACGCCGTCGTACATGGCGCCCGAGGTGGTCATGGGCGCCCCGGCGACCACGGCCTCTGACGTGTGGGGCTTGGGCATCGTGATGCACGAGGTGTTCTTCGGTTTCCGTCCGCAGTGGAAGGTGCTGGCGCGGGGGTATCGACGTTACGTCCGGCCGGATGAGGCCTGCACCAGCATCGAGCGCGCCGTCGCCGACCTGTGTGGCCGTTGTGCCGACGACGGCGCCGAGCTGCGGCCTGCCACGGCGATCGACGTCGCGCGGGAGCTGGAGGGGGCGCTCCGCGGCAAGCGCGTGGTGGCCCGCCACCTTAGGCGCCGAATACTCTGGGGGGCCACCGCTGCGGCTGCTGTGGTCGGCTTGCTCGTCGTCAAGGCCGAGTTCGCGAACAAGGCTCGCGCCTCGTCGTCCCAGGTGGTGGCGGCACTGTCCAACCCCGTCCTGCAACCGACGGGGACCCCGGCGGACTGGAGCCAAGGCGCGACCAAGCTCGCGTCGTTCGACGGCCGCCTGCACTGCTACGCCCTCGTCGACGGGGGCAAGAAGGTTCGCGCCATCTGGGGATCGCCGCGCAGGGCCGAGGACGTCGACCTGAAGACGGGCGCCCGCCAGCCCGCCAACCTGCTGTCGGAGACCTATCAGGACGGGTGCCCGGCGCTGTCGCCAGACGGGAAGAGCTTGTTGTTCGAGAAGGCGAACGAGACGGGGACGCACATCTGGCTCGGCACCGCGAGCGGCGCCGAGTCACGTCCACTCGTGCGTGGTAGCGCGCCCGAATGGATCCAGGGCGATCAGGAGTTCGCTTTCGAATTCGACTCTCGCCACGCGGGTCTGTTCTCGATACCGACAGGCCAGCTCAACGTCGTCGGAGATGAGAGCCAGAAGCCTCGGCAGCTCGTGCAGAAGGCGGTCGACCCATCCGGTAAGCACATCGCGATTCGGTATTTCACCGACACTGTGGAGCACCTCGTCGTGGTTCAGTCGCTACCGAGCTTGGAGGTCGAGGGAACCTTCATCCTTCCCTCTTCGAGGAAGGGCCTGCTCTTCTCGAAGTCCGGAAGCGAGATCCTGGCCTCCATGGACGATAGCGATGGTGGTACGGAGCTTGTCTCGGCCAACTGGAAGACACAGGTTCTGAGGAGGATCGGCAGGACGACTCAAACCGAGCTGGTGGGAGTTCTCAATGCAGACGATCACAGCGTGGTCGCCTCACGGGTGCTCCGGCGAGATCTCTGGCTCGACTCGTATCCTGGCAAGGCGGACCTACAGAGACTAACGGTCGATGGGAAGTCGGATGCGGGAGCGGTTTCGTCGTCAGGGGACTTCGTGTTTCAGCGCCTCCTGTCGGACGGTCGCTACGTGATCTTCCTCGAACGAAGAGGTCTTCCCGCTCGACAGGTCACGGACGGCCCACTCGACGTCATCCCGTCATTTTCCCCGGACGGGCGGTCGTGGTTGTACGCCAACTACGCCTCAAAGGCGATTGTTGAATGCGCGACCGATTCCGGGCGATGCGCTTCGATTCACATCGACCCCCAAACACCAACAGCGCCTTTGCTGGATCCGTCGGGACACATGTTGGCATACGTCACCCTCATGAATATTCCTCGTCTTCACGTCATGAATCGCGCGACAGGTTCTACGACAGACCTGGGCGTCGTCGCTGGAAACTGCCTGCCGTTTTGGACCTCATCGAAGCGGCTGTGGACCATGCAAGCGGTTGGAACGCGACTAGTTTGGAGCGAGCTCGACATCGATTCGCGAAAACCGACGGGAAGATCAAGAACCATCGTGCCTCAAGGAGGCAGAGAATGCTCTGTCCCGACGGACATCCCGGGAATCCCAGAACATCGCGTCGTGGCATTGACCGATGAGAGGTCCGAGATTTCCCGTCGGGACAGCCAGCAGTTTTGATTTCGGTTGGCGTTGTTGGCCTCAGCAGCGAATGCCCCAGGGACACATTCCCTTGGCCACAGGTGCCCTGACCGACTGTTCGATTTTCGCTGATCGGGCGGCGCTCACCGTCGACGAACCGAACGAAACAACGGAGACAACGGCGAAGATACTGGCGAGCGCGACTTTCTTGAACATGTGATTCCCCCCGAAATTTGAAGTGGACGGGAATGCCCCGTCCTTAGCTGGCATTCCAGCAATGATTGGGCCAGCCCGACAACCCCAAAAGCATGCGCACTTCGGCTCACGAAAGTCTTTGCTATGGTTGGGGTTCCGAAACTTGCGGCCGTTTTGGCCAATCCAAAAATAGACGAAGGTTTTTAGGTACTTGCCTCAGTCCTCACAGAACGGAAGCTCCGGCGACAGCGTGACGATGGTCCCAGGGATGGGACGGGCCAGCGAGGCCCCGGCCAGCCCATTGTTGGTTTGGTTGGGCGGCGCCGACGAGCCCGCGCCGGTGCCCAAGCGGCGGGTGATCAGCGTCTTCCCGCGCCTGTTCATTGGCCGTCATCCCCCCGCGGAGCTAGACGCCGACACGTCGACCTGGATCGTCCCGGACCGATTGTTGTCGAGCGAGCACGCGGAGATCTCCGAGGTCGACGGCGGCTGGGAGCTGTGCGATCTGGACAGCCGGAACGGGAGCGTCGTCGACGCGGTGTCCGCGCAGCCACGCCTCAAGCTGCGCGACGGCTCGATGATCTTCGTGGGCAGCCAGATCGCGATATTCCGGATGGTCTCGGAGGCCGAGCGCGCGGCGATCGCCGAGGAGCTGGCCGATCCGGTGGGACCGGTTCCCACGTGCAATCCTGCGTTCGCGTTGCTGTGCTCGATGCTCCGCAAGCTCGCCCCCACCGACGGTGAGATACTGCTGACGGGAGAGACCGGCGCCGGGAAAGAGGTGTACGCCAATGCTGTTCACCGACTGAGCGGGCGCCAGGGAAGGTTCGTCGCCATCAACTGCGCGGCCGTCCCGCGCGAGCTGGTCGAAAGCGAGCTGTTCGGCTATCTGCGCGGCGCGCATTCGCAGGCGAACGCGCCCAAGACCGGCATCATCGAGGAGGCCGAAGGCGGCACGCTGTTCCTCGACGAGATCGGCGACATGGCGCCCGAGCTGCAGACGAAGCTGCTGCGGTTTACCCAGGACCGCATGCTGACCCCCGTGGGCGGAACACGCGCCAAGCGCGTCGACGTGCGCATCCTCGCCGCCACCAGTCGAACCTCGGCGCCGACGTCCGGGCAAGGGGGCCTGCGTCAGGACCTGGCGGCGCGCCTCGGCGCCGAGCCCATACGAATTCCCCCCCTGCGGGATCGCCTCGAGGATCTGGGCGCCCTGACTGGGTTCTTCCTCGGAAACCGCGTCAAGCCGTTCGATCAGCAGGCGTTCCAGGCGCTGGCCCTGCATGCGTGGCCCGGTAACGTGCGCGAGCTGCAGAAGGTCCTCACGACCGCCGAGGCCCTGTCGCGCGAGGCGCCGAAGATTGGTCCCGAGCACCTACCGCAGGCTATTGCGGCGACACCCCGACGAATTCGTGCCTCGCCCGCGGGCCGCGCGATGCGTCCACCGCCGAGCGCCATCGAGCTCGAGGACGTCATTCGGCGCTTCGAGGGCAACATGATGCGGGTGGCGCGCGAGCTCGATCGCAAACCGGCGCTCGTCTACCGCTGGGCCAAGCGCTACAAGATCAACGTCGACAGCTTCCGGAAAAAGGAAATCTAGCGCACACGAAAACACCAATATAAACCGTGGTTTCGATACCCATACACGAAGGCGGTGGGGAGGTGCCCCCGGCGAGTGCCCGCGCCACGGCCGGTGGGCCTCCGTTAGACGCGGGCCCCCCGGATCATGCACAAGTGGCACCGATCGCGTCGGCGGCCAACCCCGCGAACAAAAAAAGCCGACCAGCGCAGTTGCCCGCGTTGGTCGGCTCGATTCTTGACTTTAGGCTGATGAGACGGCCGTCAGGCGCCGCCCGCGCCGCCGACGCCGGGCTCGCCGCCGCCTCCTCCTCTCCGACCGCCCCCGCCTCCTCCTCTCCTACCGCCGCCCCCGCCGCCCCCGGCGCACATACGGGTGTCTCGGCCGCCGGCGCCCCGGACGCAGGCGCACGTCATGCCCGCCGGGTCAACGCAGGGCGGAGCGCCCATCATGCACACGTCGCCCTCCGCGCACATTCCACCAGCTCGGCCGCCGCCACCGCCGGGCGCGCCGCCGCCCCCGCCGCCGCACATCCGGACATCCCGACCGCCGGGGCCACGGACACAATCGCAAGTCGTCCCCGCCGGGTCCGTGCAGGGCGGAGCGCCCATCATGCATACATCGCCCTCCGCGCACATTCCACCAGCTCGGCCGCCGCCACCGCCACCGGGCGCGCCACCACCGCCGCCCCTTCGGCCACCACCGCCGCCGCCCCTTCGGCCACCACCGCCGCCGCCCCTTCTGCCACCACCACCGCCGACCTCGCCGCCGTTGCCGCCGTCGGTACCGGCGTTGCCGCCCTCGGTCCCGCCGGTGCCGCCGACGGTCCCGCCGGTGCTGACAGGCGTTCCCCCGGTGCCCACGGTCCCTCCGGTGCCGAACGAGGCGCCTCCCGTTCCGAGGGTAGCGCCGCCAGTTCCTCTGACGCCTCCCGTGCCGCCGGACAGGCCGCCCGTGCCCGTGGTTTTCGCGCCGCCCGAGCCAGTGCCGGTACCGGTGCCTTCATCCGTGCCCGAATCCGTGTCGGTCGAGCCGCCCGAACCACCGCATCCGACCATGAGCAGCGCGAGGGCCAGCGCTGCTCCTCCGCCCAGGAGCAGGCGCGACCGCGATTCAATGTGACGATTCATGAGAGACTCCTTCGAAGGGTTGGAAAACACTTGTGGGATTTGTGCCGGCCACCCTGTTTCGTTATCAAACAAGTTGTAGGGGTCACGCTGTCCGTGTGCGTCGTCGGCGCAGCAAGGGGTAGAGCCGGGATCGAGAGCGTGATTGAGCGCACCGCCCCCAACCTCGAGGCAGGGGACACCTCGGCTCCGCCCGGAGCGACGGATAGCTGGCCGAGCGAGGAAACCGGGGACCCAGGGCGGCGGGTCTTATCCCTCGACGAACAGATCTGGGATGAAGGACGTGGTCCCCGGGACCATCGCGTAGGCCGCAAAGTCCGTCGTGCCCCCGGCGCGCAGGACCTCTTCGTCGATGAAGAAGTTGCCCGTGCATTCGCGGCTCGGTCGAACGAGGATCGCGTGCGCGGCGTCCGCGACGATCTCGGGCTTGCGGGCGGCCCCGAGCAACGTGGGGTCGCCGAGCCGCGACAGGGCCGATGTGGCGATGATGGTGCGGGGCCACAAACCGTTGACAGCAATGCCGTCAGGGCGAAGCTCCTCGGCCATGCCGAGCACGCACAGGCTCATGCCCGTCTTGGCGATGGTGTATGCGACGTGATTCTGGAACCACTTCGCCTTCAGCTCGACCGGCGGCGCCAGGTTCAAGACGTGGGGGCTCGCGGACTGTCGCAGCCAGGGGATGCACGCCTGCGAGCACAGGAACGTTCCGCGAACGTTCACCGCCATCATTAGATCGAAACGTTTCATCGGTGTCGCGAGGGTCCCCGTCAGGCTGATCGCGCTCGCGTTGTTCACGAGGATGTCGATGCCGCCGAAGTGGGCCGCCGCCCGCGCCACGGCTGCCCGGATGGCCTCCTCGTCGCGCACATCGGCGGCGAGCGCCAGCGCCTTCCCTCCGGCCGCCTCGATTTCAGCCGCCGCGGAGTGGATGGTCCCGGGCAAGCTGGGGTGGGGCGCTTCGGTCTTCCCGATGACGGCGATGTTGGCCCCGTCGCGCGCGGCGCGCAGGGCGATGGCCTTGCCAATCCCGCGCGAGGCCCCCGTGATGAACAACGTCTTGCCGGCGAGATTCGTTGCCATGCCCTCACGATACCGGGATTGGGACAATTGTCGCGTTCTTCGTCGCGCTTCGCGGCTCCCCTATTGCGGGCTGGCCCGTCGCCACCCATGGTGGTAACCGGACGTCACGCGGCACGATGACCCACCTCGAGACACTGGCGGCCCTGCTTCGCCCAGCGGGCGGCGGCATTCACACGGTCAGCACCGGTCGGGCGGCGCAGGCCGCGATGCAGGAGCGCCTCTACGGCGCGGCGGACGCGGCCGCGGTGGCGGCGCGCTGGCGTGAGGCCCTTGGGCGCGTGGTCGATGCGCGTGTGGCCATCCTGGCCGTGCCGTCCGACACCGGCGCGGGCCTGGTTCGCGGCGCGGCGTTCGGCCCCGCCGCGCTGCGCTCGGCCGTGCTGGATCTGATCCCCGATTTTGCCGTGCGCGCCGAGCGCGCGGGCGTCGTCGACGTCGGGGACGTCTTCGTCGTGCCCCAGTTGCTCCACGACGAGATGGTGTCGGACGCCCAGCTCGCGGCCACCCGGGCGGCCATCTATCCGGCGCTCGGGGCGGCGGATCGGGCGCGGTTGCCGGTGTCGCCCCTGTCAGTCGCGGCCGCCGCGGCGACGGCGTTGCTCGCCATCAACCCACAGCTCAAGCTGCTGGCGCTCGGCGGCGATCACTCCATCGCGTGGCCCATCGTCTCGGCGCTGGCGGCGGCCCGCGGCACGCCGTTCGCCATCGTTCACCCGGACGCCCACACGGACCTGCTGTCGGAGCGCCTGGGCATCAAGTACTGCTTCGCCACCTGGGCGTATCACGCGAATGAGCTGATCGGTCGGTCGGGACGGCTGGTGCAGGTGGGGATCCGCGCGTCGGGGCGGTCGCGGGAACACTGGGAATCGACGCTGGGGGTCCGCCAGTTCTGGGCCACCGACTTCGAGCTTGGCGGCGAGGCGCGGACGCTCGACGAGATCTTCGCGCATCTGCGTGGTCTGGGCATTGCGGACGTTTACCTGTCTAACGACATCGACGGCACCGACGGCGTGCTCGCGCCGGCCACGGGGGCCCCCGAGCCGGGCGGCCTCTCGGTCGATCTCGTGCGGGCGCTGATCCGGCGGCTCGGCGATGAGACCTGCCTCATCGGCGCCGATCTGGTAGAAGTCGCGCCGACCATCGGCGCGCCTGAGGCGGCGCGACGTACGGTCGAGATTGGCGCGCGGTACGTGGTGGACTCCCTGAAGGCGCTCCTCGGCGCGAATGAACGGATGATTCTCGACAAATGACGACGACGACGACGAAAGACGGGCGGGAAGGTCAAGACGACAAGAACGGCGGAGCCGATTCGGACGTCGACGAGGAGATGGATCCGGCGCTCGTCGCTGGCTGGGAGGCGCTCGATGCCGGGGAAATAGACGAGGCGCGCGCGGCCGCGCAGGGATATCCCCCCGACGGCCCCCTGCGGGTCGAGGCGCTGATGCTTGCAGCGGCCTGCCAGCGCGAGGACGGTGACGTCGACGGCGCGCTGGGCATGCTGCAGAAGGCCGCGAAGGCCGAGCCCGACTGGTGCACGCCGGAGCTGTGGATGGCGGAGTTGCTGCTCGATGATTCGGAGCGACTCGAAGAGGCGTTGCCTCACGCGCACCGGGCGCTGGATCTGGCCGAGGAGGAGGACGAATATCTGGCGTCACTCAGCGTCAAGGCCGCCGTCGAGCTAGGTCTCGGGCGTCCCTCGGATGCGCGGCGGACCCTGGACGGGTTGCCGCCGGAGGACACTGTGCTCGACGATCCCGCGATGGCGGTGGATCTGGCGCAGCTGCTCATCGAGGCGGGGAACGTGCCCGGCGCGCGCGCCCGGCTCGAGACCCTGGTGGTCGCGGAGTCGGAAGACGCCGATGCCTGGTACTGGCTCGGGATCGCGGCCGAGGCGGGCGGGGACGAGACGCGGAAGCGCGCCGCCTGGTTGCAGACACGAGCGCTCGATGTGGCCGACGCGGAGCACTCCGCGGCGCATGCTCACGACCACGGTCACGACCACGGTCACGACCACGACCACGACCACGGGGACGACGACCACCATCACGATCAGGGCGAGAACTTGACCGAAGAGATGCTCGTGACCGTCGCGGAGGAGACACTAGCGGCGCTGCCCACCCAGTTCCGCGACCTCCTCGGCAATGTTCCCATCGTGGTCGCCGAGCGTCCGGCGCTGGCCGACGTGGAGGCGGGGCTCGACCCCCGGGTGCTGGGTCTGTTCAACGGAGCTCCACACGGCGAACGCGGCGCCACGGCCGATATGCCCGGCGTGACCGAGATCGTGCTCTTCCGCCAGAACATCGAGCGGGTGGCCGCCGACGACGACGAGCTCCGCGACGAGATCCGAACCACGTTGCTCCACGAGGCGGGCCACTTCTTCGGCCTCGACGAGGAGGGCCTGGCCAGGCTCGGCCTCGACTGAGAAGCTGCCCGCCGTTGCGCCGAGGTGACCTTTGCTTGACAATATCGGGGGCGGTCCGCATGATGCGCCCCTGTTTTACGCCCGAAGGAGAAGTCCGAAGTGGCCAACATCAAGTCGTCCCAGAAGAAGAACCGCCAGCGCATCAAGCACGAGGCCCGCAACCAGGCCCGCAAGAGCGCCATGCGCACCGCCGTCAAGAAGGTCCGCACCGCCATCGGACGCAAGGACGCGGCGGCGGCGAAGGAAGCCTTGGTGGCCGCGATTCCGCTCATCGATCGAGCCGCATCGCGCGGCACGATCAAGAACGGCACCGCATCGCGCACGGTCTCGCGTCTGACGGTGGCCGTCGGCCACGTCAAGGTCTGAACCACCCGGCGGCGCCGCGCTCAACGCGCAGACGCGCGCGCGCCCGTCGTGGGCCGGCTGCGACCGTCGGTGCCCCGGGCGTCGAGCGCGATTTGTTCCACCAGCCGGGACAGCAAGATTTCGCCGTCCACGCGCGACGACTTAAGCGCCTTGTCGGCCTGATACAGCCGCTCGAAGCCGCGGGACAGCGCCTGCCGGGTCATGCGCCGCGCCGGGATCAGGATGTCGTCCAGGAAGAAGGGCGGAACGCCGATGGCGCTCGCGATCTCGTCGCGGCCGGCCCCGTCGGCGCCCATCTCCTTCGCGCGCCAGATCTGGCGGAGCTGGCGCGCGAGCATGAACTGCACGCGCAAGGGCGGCTCGCGGTTCCGGAACATGTTCGTCAGGATGCGAAGCGCCCGGCCGACGTCGCCCTCGCCGATCGCCTTCGTCAGCTCGAACACGCTGCGCTGGCGGGTCTCGGGAATCAGCGCCTCGACGTCCGCCAGCGTCACCGCCGCGCGCTCACCGGCGTAGAGCGCGAGCTGCTCCAGGGCGCCCGCCAGCCGGGCCATCTCGGGCCCGGCCGCCTCCGCGAGCGCCGCCAGCGCGTCGGGGCTCACGTTCAGCTTGCGGGCGCGCGCCTCCTTCGCGAGCCAGGGGCCCACCTCGCGGTCTCGCAGCGCCGCGAACTCGTGCAGGAACCCCGCCTTGCGGAGCACCTGGAACACCTTGAAGCGCGTGTCGACCTTGTCGCCGACCAGGACCAGGCAGGTATGCGGGTTCGGATCGCCCACGTATCCGACCAGCGGCAGCAGGTCGTCGGCCTTCACGCCGTCGATGCCCTTGCCCACGACCAGGCGCCGCGACGCCATCATGGGCAGCGTGCGCGCCGTGCTCACGACGGTGGCCATCGCCGTCTCCTTCAAGTCGAAGACGTCGTGGTTGAAAGCCGCGAACGCCGACGCCGGGCCGCCGACCACCGCGGTCCGGAGCGCCGCCAGACAGCGATCCACGAGGTAGCGCTCGGCCCCGTGCAGGCAGTAGACGGGCGCGATCTCGCCGCGTTCGATGGCCGCGACCGGATCTTCGCCGTTTTTTGCCCCGCGCGAGACGAAAGCCACGCGGTTGTTGTACACCATGGGAGCCATGGATGATCGTCTGAAAGCCGCGTTGCTGCTGGTGGCGTCGAACGTGTTCATGACGTGCGCCTGGTACGGCCACCTGCGCTTCAAGAAGGCGCCGCTCGTGATCGCGGTGCTGGTCAGCTGGGGCATCGCGCTGGCGGAATATTGCCTGCAGGTGCCGGCCAACCGCATCGGCTACCGGGCGCTGTCGGCCTATCAGCTGAAGATCATGCAGGAGGCCATCACCCTCGTGGTCTTCATCGTGTTTGCGGCGCTGTGGCTCGGGGAAGGGTTTCAGCCGAAGTACCTGGCGTCGTTCGGGTTGATCCTGGCGGCCGTGGTGGTGGCGTTTCGTTGAGGCGCGAGGGCCGGATGAAGCGCGGCGGAGGCGGCGCTGACGACCGTGGCGGGCAGGTCGGGGGCAAGCTGGCGGACATAGCTCCGCAGTTGCTGGCCTGGTTCGATCGGCACGCCCGCGATCTTCCGTGGCGGCGGCGGACGAGCCCGTATCGCACCCTGGTGTCGGAGCTGATGCTGCAGCAGACGGTCGTGGCGACCGTGGTCCCCTATTTCGAAGCCTTCGTGGCCCGCTGGCCGGAGCTGGCGGCGCTGGCCCGCGCGCAGGAGGACGAGGTGCTGACCGCGTGGTCGGGGCTCGGGTATTACAGCCGGGCCCGCAACCTTCACCGCGCGGCGCGCGCCGTCATCGAACGGCACGAGGGCGAGCTGCCCGACGACGAGGAGGCGTTGCGCGCGCTGCCTGGCATCGGACCCTACACGGCCGCCGCCATCGCGGCCATCGCGTTCGGCAAGCGGACCTTCGCGCTCGACGGGAACGCGGCGCGGGTGGTGGCCCGACTCGGCGGCGTTCGTGACGCCATCGACGAGCCTGCGACGCTCGCGCGCCTGCGCGCGCTGGGCAAGGGCGCGGTGCCGCAGCGGCGCGCTGGAGCGTTCGCCGAGGCGGTGATGGAGCTGGGCGCGACCGTGTGCACGCCGCGCGCTCCCCGCTGCGACCACTGCCCGGTGGCGGCGGCGTGCGAGGCCCGCCGCGCCGGGACGGTCTCGGCGATCCCGGTCAAGTCTCCGCCGCGGCCGAAGCGCGCGGTGCGGGTCGTCAGCGCGCGCGCCCGACAGGGAGATCGAGTTCTCTTGGTTCGACGTCGCCGGGGACTGCTTGCGGGGACGTGGGGGCTGCCCACGATCGAACGGCCGCGCGCCGAGGCGGCCAAGCGCGCGGCAGGCGGAGCGACGCTCGCGCTGAGCGCGTTGCGTTCCGCCGGCGTGAGCGCGCGCGCGGCGACGTTCGCGGGAGAGGTCCGGCACGTCTTCACGCACCGTGATCTCGTTGCCGAGGTCTACGACGTCGCCCTGGCGAACGTGGCGACGATCAGCGGGCCTCGGGCCTCGCCGGAGGTGGATCCCGACATCTGCTGGGCGACTGACGCGGATCTCGAGACCCTCGCGGTCTCGTCGTTGCTCGAGAAGTTGCTTGCGGTCGAGGTCGCGCCGGGTGGGGAGCGGCGCCCCCCGAAGCCGCGTCGGGCGCCTTCGAAACGAGACAAGGCCGCTCGAGCGCCGTAGAAGAGGTCCATGCCGATGACACTGTCGATGCTTCGCGCCCTGCTGAAGGTGACCCTGCTGTTCACCGCCTGCGCGTCGGTGTCGGCGGGGCAGGGAGGAGCGACGGCGACCGCCCAGACGGCGTCGACCAGCGCGCCGTCTTCGTCGACGTCGGCTTCGCCGGTCGCGGCGGACGCCGGACGCGACGCCGGAATGACCACCTCGGATGCCGGCGTCGCGACGCTGGGCGCGGACGCGGGTGACCGCGGCGCCGAGGCGGACTACGCGGCGGCGCGCGCGAAGTTCGAGCGCGGTGACCGCGACGGCGCCCGCGCGGGCCTCGAGGCGTTCGTCGCGCAACATCCTGCGCACCCGAATCGACCTGCCGCCGACCTGATGCTGGGACGCCTGGCCCTGGCGCGAGGCGACGCCGCCACGGCGAAGAAGCTCTTCGGGGCGCACTCCGAGGCAGCCGCCTCCCCGGAGCTCGCGACGTCGGCGCGCTACTACCTCGGCTTCGCGGAGCTGCGCCTCGGCAACCTCACCCGCGCGCGCGAGCTGCTGTTGCCCTTCGTGGCGAAGGGCGCGCCACCTCCCGCCCCCGGCAACGACCCCGCTGTCGAGCTGCTCGGCGCGCTGGCCGAGGCGACCGGGCAGGCCGATCCGGTGGAGGCGCTGGAGCTCTGGGAGGCCTATTTTCACGGCGCGCGGGAGGCGGAGAAGGCCTGGGCCCGTCGCCGCGCAAGCGAGCTGGCGGGACGCCTGGCGTCAGAGGGCGCCTGGCGGGCGTGGGGGGCCGCGGCACCGAACGGCCTCGGGCGGGCGGTGCTGGGCGGCAAGGCCGCGGCCTATCTGCGCGACAAGGGCGATGCCGCGGGCGCTGCGTTCGTCGAGACGGAGACGTCGGCCGCGCGACACGCGCTCGGGTTCGACGCCACCGGGTCTCCCGTGGGCCCCGGCGATCCCACGCGGGTGGGGTTGGCGCTGCCGCTCTCGGGAAAGTTTCAGGTCGTGGGCGAGGCGGCCCTGCGCGCGGCGATGCTGGCGGCAGGCACGCCCGCCGCTGGAGCGGCCGGCAACCCGGGCACGACGCAGCTCGTGGTCCGCGATACCGCCACCGATCCGGAGCGGGCGGCGCGCGGGGTGTCCGAGTTGACCCGCGGGGAGGCGGTCATCGGCATCGTCGGCGCGGGGAGCGTGAAGGCTGGGCCGGCGGCGATCGCCCAGGCCAGCGAGGACGGCATCGCGGTGCTGGCCCTCGAGGACGCGGCGCCCGGCGCCCTGACGACGGCGTTCCAGATGATTCATGCTCCCGACGCGCGCGCGGCGGCGCTGGCCCGTCAGGCGGCCAAGCTGGGCGCGCGGCGCTTCGCGATCCTCGCGCCCGACGGCGCGATGGGGAAGCGCCTGCGCGAGGCGTTTCGCAAGGCGGTCACCGAGGCGTCGGGGACGATCGTCGTCGAGGCGACGTACGTGGCCGGCGCGACTTCGTTCGCCGCTCCCATCGCCGCGCTGAAGAAGCAACCGTTCGATGCGATCTTCGTCCCCGACTCCGCCGAGCGCCTCCCCTTGATCGCGCCTGCGCTCGCCGTCGCCGATCTCTGGCCGCAGCCGTGGGTCAAGGTGCGTGCGGGCGTCCCCGCCGGGGAGCCCGGCAAGGCCAGGGGCCCTCGTGCCGGGAAGGGCGGCGCGGCCCGACCGGCCGAGGGGCGGCCGCGGCCGATCTTGCTGCTGTCCACCGCGAGCGACGTCTCGCTCAAGCTGCTCGGGAGCGCCGGGAGATACCTGCAGGGTGCGCTGTTGTGTCCCGGCTTCTTCGCCGACGAGAACGATTCGCGGGCGCGCGCCTTCGTCGAAGGCTACCGAGCCGCGTACGGTCACGATCCCCACGCCACGGAGGCCTACGCCTATGACGCCGTGACGACGCTGCAGGTGGCGGTGCGACAGGGCGCGCGCACGCGCGGCGACGTGGTGAAGGCGCTGGGGCTGGCGAACGCGCCCGTGCTGCGGGGCCTGACTGGCGATGTCACGTTCGGTCCCGACCATGGGCGGGTGGACAGCCCCTTCGTGTATGTGGTCGACGGCGACGACATTCACGCGCTCAAGTGAATGAGGCCCCGGAGGCCAAATTTCGCGCCCGATCGCGCGCGCGCTGCACTTTCACGCGCTCCGCCGCTTTCGACCTGCGTCGGGCGGTGATATGACCCGGGCATGCGTCTCTCGAAGACCCTCGTCCCCACGCTGAAGGAGGCGCCGGCCGAGGCGGAGGTCCCGTCGCACGTTTTCATGGTCCGGGGTGGCTATCTGAGGAAGGTCGCGGCCGGTGTGTACTCGTTCCTGCCGCTCGGGTGGCGGGTCATCAAGAAGATCGAACGCATCATCCGTGAAGAGATGGACCGCGCCGGTGCGAACGAGGTGTTCCTGCCGGCGGTCATCCCGGCCGAGCTGTGGCAGGAGTCGGGCCGCTGGGACAAGTACGGCGCCCAGTTGCTGCGGTTCAAGGACCGCAAGGGCGCGGACTTCGTCATCGGCCCGACGCACGAGGAGGTGATCGTCGATCTGGTGCGCGGCGACGTGCGCAGCTACCGCCAGCTCCCGCTCAACCTGTACCAGATCCAGACCAAGTTTCGCGACGAGCTGCGCCCACGCGCGGGCCTGATGCGGGGCCGCGAGTTCATCATGAAGGACGCTTACTCGTTCCACGTCGATCAGAAGGACGCGACGCGCGAGTACCAGAACATGTACGCGGCCTACGAGAAGATCTTCACGCGCTGCGGCCTCGCGTTCCGCGCGGTCGAGGCCGACACCGGCGCCATCGGGGGCTCGATGTCACACGAGTTTCAAGTGCTGACCGAGACGGGCGAGGACCTGCTGGTCGCGTGCGATCGGTGCTCTTACGCGGCCAACGTCGAGCAGGCCGACAACCGCGTGGTCGACCCGCAGACCGCCGCGATCCCGGCCGCGACGGAGGCGCTGGCCAAGGTGTCCACGCCGGGCAAGGCGAGCATCGAGGACGTCTCGGCGTTCTTGAAGCTGCCGCCGACGCGGTTCGTGAAGACGCTGATCTACCTCGCCGACGGCAAGGCGATCGCCGTGCTGGTGCGGGGCGATCGCGTGGTCAACGAGGTCAAGCTCAAGAAGGCGCTCGGCGCCGGCGAGCTGATCATGGCCTCCGAGGCCGGCGTTCGAGAGGCCACTGGGGCGCCTGTCGGGTTCGCGGGGCCCGTCGGGTTGAAGGCACCCGTGTACTGCGACTTCGAGGTGCGCGGGCTCGCCGACTTCGTCGTGGGCGCGAACGAAGCCGACGTGCACTACCGCGGCGTCAACCTGAACCGCGACTTCACGCCGGCGACGTTCGGAGATTATCGGCAGGCGGCGCCTGGCGATCCCTGCCCGCGCTGCGCCGAGGGCACGCTCCAGAGCCACCGCGGCGTCGAGGTCGGGCAGGTCTTCTTTCTCGACCGGAAGTACTCCGAGCCCATGAAGGCGAACTTCCTCGACTCCGACGGGCACGAGAAGCCCATGGTGATGGGCTGCTACGGCATCGGCGTCACGCGCATCGCAGCGGCGGCGATCGAGCAGAACCACGACAAGGACGGCATCATCTGGCCCACGCCGATCGCGCCGTACGAGGTCACGCTGCTGTCATTGCAGGCCGATGACGCCGCATTGAGGGCCGTGTGCGATCGCCTGTACGCCGACCTCGAGGCGGCCGGGGTCGAGGTGCTCTACGACGATCGCGAGGAGCGGCCTGGCGTGAAGTTCAAGGACGCGGACCTGGTGGGGATCCCCCTGCGCGTCGCGATCGGCAAGAAGGGCCTGGCCGAGGGCGTGGTCGAGGTGAAGGCGCGGCGCTCGCCCGAGGTCCACAAGATCAAGCTGGACGAGGCGGTGTCGTTCATCGTCGCGCGGGTCCAGCAAGAACGAAGATGATGACCGATCGACGACGCCGCACGCCGCCGCAACAACACAATCCGGGGGGACCACCATGAGCCATGCCGTCCACAAGATTCCGGCGCGCGAGCGCGTGATCGTCGCCCTCGACGTCCCCGACCTCAAGCAACTGGCCGTCGTGCTGGATCGCCTGGAGGGCCAGCCGGCCTTCTACAAGGTGGGGTTGGAGCTGTTCATCGCCGAGGGCGAGCGCGCGGTCGAGCTGGTGAAGAAGCGCAACGGCCGCCTGTTCCTGGACCTGAAGCTGCACGACATCCCCGAGACGGTGGCGCGCGCGGTCGCGGCGGCGGCCCGCATCGAGGCGGACTTCCTGACGGTCCACACCTCGGGCGGCTACGAGATGCTGCGCCGGGCGGCCGAGGCAGCCGCCGGGCGGCCGAAGATCCTGGGCGTCACGGTGTTGACCAGCTTGCTGGAAGAAGATCTACGCGCCGACGGCATCGAGCTTTCGGTGGCGGAGACGGTGCGGGCCCGGGCCCGCGTTGCGGCGCGGGCTGGCGTCGCGGGCCTGGTGTGCTCGCCGCACGAGATCGACGCGGCCCGCGAGGCATCGCACGATCTCTTGCTGGTGGTCCCCGGCATCCGGCCGTCCGCTGGTGAGGGCTCCGCGCACGGCGATCAGAAGCGCGTGGCGACGGCCGCTCAGGCCATCACCCACGGCGCGGACTACATCGTGGTGGGGCGCCCCATTCGCGACGCCGCGGATCCGGTGCGGACGTTCTCGGCGCTGGTCGCCGAGGTCGAAGCGGCGGCTTCGGCCGCGTGAGCTCCGGCGAGCCGCCGCTCCCGGGGCAACCGAGCGGCGAGGGGGGCGGAGGCCCGCGCGAAAGCTCAGGGGAAGGGCGCGTCATCTTCGGCGTTCACCCCATCGAGGAGCTGCTGCGCGCGCGCCCGCGCGACGTATCGGTGCTGTTCGTCGCGGAGGGGACGCGGTCGCCCGACGTCGATCGTGTGGTCCGGCTGGCGAAGGACCGCGCGGTGGCCGTCGAGCCGCGTCCGCGGCAAGCCGTGGCGGCGCTCGCGAAGGCGCCGGCCCACCAAGGATTGGTCGCCCTGGTGGGCGCGTACCGCTATTCGTCGCTGGCGGAGATGATCCAGGCGGCGGGCGCGGCCCGCGAGCGATTGCTCCTGCTGCTGCTCGACGGCATCACCGATCCGCACAACTTCGGCGCCCTGGTGCGCAGCGCCGAGGTGCTGGGCGCGCACGGGGTCGTGGTCGCGAGCCGCCACGCCGCGCCGGTCACGGGCACGGTGGTGAAGGCCTCGGCGGGCGCGACCGAGCGCACACGCATCGCGGAGGTGGCGAACCTGCTCAAGACCATCGACGCGCTTCGCGAGCGCGGGCTGCGCGTTTGGGGCGCCGCCGCGGCGCCTGCCTCCGGGGCGCGCGCGCCAGCGGCTGCCGTCGATCTGGTCGATTTTCGCGAGGACGTCGCCATCGTGGTCGGCTCCGAGGGAGCCGGCATGCGCGAGGCGGTGAGCCGGCGCTGCGACGGTCTGTTCCACATTCCGCAGCACGGCGTCGTGGCCTCTCTGAACGCCTCCGTCGCGGGGGCCATCGCGCTTTACGAGGCGGCCCGCCAGCGCCGGCACGGCTGAGCGCCGAGTCAACCGCAGCTCCCAGGCTCCGGGCCGGCGTCTTGCTTGCGTTTTAACCCGCCTTGCCGCATAGATCCCCGCCGGAGGACCCCAAGTTCATGGCTCGTATTCCCGTCGGCGTCGTTGGCGCGACCGGCCTCGCCGGTCAGCAATTCCTGGCTTCTCTCGCTTCTCACCCGATGCTGGAGGTGAAGAAGCTCGCGGCTTCGAGCCGCTCGGCAGGAAAGAAGCTGAGCGCGGCGCTGCGTGACGACAAGGGGGCGTCCCGCTGGCTTTGCAGCGAGCCGCTCGCGCCCGAGTTCGCGGACATCATCGTCGAGGACTCCGCAGCCATGACCAGCGACGGTATCAAGCTGGTGTTCTCGGCCGTCGAGGCCGACGTCGCCCGCGAGCTCGAGCCGCGCTTCGCGCGTGACATCGCCGTCATCTCCACCGCCAGCGCCTTCCGCTACGAGAACGACGTGCCGGTGTTTCTGCCGGGCGTCAACTGGGACCACGCGGCGCTGATCGACGTCCAGCGCAAGAACCGCGGCTGGAAGGGCTTCGTCAGCCCAGGCCCCAACTGCACGACGGTGGGGCTGGCGATGACGTTGCGCCCCCTCGACGTCGCGTTCGGCGTGGGCAAGGTCATCATGACCTCGATGCAGGCGCTGTCGGGCGCGGGCCGCAGCCCCGGCGTCTCGGCGATGGACATCCTCGACAACATCGTCCCCTACATCCCCAAGGAGGAGGAGAAGGTCGAGAAGGAGACGCTGAAGATCCTGGGCAAGCTCGGCCCGTCCGGAATCGTGCCCGCCGACATGCAGGTGTCGTGCACCTGCACGCGCGTCAACGTCCTCGAGGGCCACACCGAGTCCGTGTTCGTCGAGCTGCGCCGCAAGCCGAGCCTCGACGAGGTGAAGGCGGCCTGGCGCGAGTTCGGCGCCGACTTGCAGAAGTTGAAGCTCCCATCGGCGCCCAAGCAGCTGGTGTCGTTGACGGAGGACCCTTATCGCCCGCAGGTTCGCCTGGATCGTGACGCAGAGGGGGGAATGTCGACGGTCGTCGGCCGCCTGCGCGAGGACCCGGTCCTCGGCGGCGTGAAGTACATGCTGGTCTCGCACAACACCCGCATGGGAGCCGCCAAGGGCGCCATCCTGGTGGCGGAGTACCTGGCCACGAAGGGCTACGTCTGACGCCCAGGGGTCGCGCGCGGTCGCCATTGCGCCCCTGATTTCGGGAGGCCATCGTGCATCTGGGTCCTCGACCGGTAATCGGGGGCCTGGCGCCGGATATAGACTCCGGCCATGACGGTCGGGATCGCGCGCATCACCTTGTTCTTGTCGGCCAGCCACTCTCTCAAGGACAAGCGGATGGTGCTGCGACGACTGAAGGCGCACGTGCGCGAGCGGTTCAACGCCGCGATCGCCGAGGTCGGCGAAAACGAGCTGTGGCAGCGCGCGGCGGTGGGGATTACGGTGGTGGGGAACGAGCGGGCCCACACCGAGGCGGTGCTCGACGAGGTCATTCGTTTCGTTCGGGGCTCGGCCGACGTGACCCATGTCGACCGCGAGCTGCAGACGTTCAGCGAGGATTTTCCGGTCGGGGGCGGGTTCGAAAACTGGAAAGGGTGAGATGAAACAAAGGACGGAGCGCCTCGGCCGCGAGATCCAGAGCATCCTGGGAGAGCTCCTCGCGCGCGGGGAGATCAAGGACCCGCGTGTCCGCGACGCAGGGCTCGTCACGGTGACGCACGTGCGTGTGACCGGCGACCTCCGCGAGGCGCGGGTCGCTTTCACCGCGTTCGGCGCGGCGGAGCCCGTGCTGGAACGGGCGCGGCAGGGTTTGCAATCGGCGAGCCCTTACCTGCAGCGCGCCATCGGTCAGCGGCTGCGTGCCCGCAACACGCCGACGCTTCACTTCGACGTCGACCACGTGCTCGACGAGGCGCTGCGCGTGGACTCCCTGCTCCGCCAGGTGCGTGCGGAGTCGGCCCCCACGGTGCCGGAGGGGGCTGAGCAGGTTGCCGAGCCCGAGGACGAGGGCGGGCAGGAGGAGGATCACGACGACGATGGCGAGGGCGCGGGAGGGGGCGAGCCGACGAAGCAGGGCAAATGACCGAGACCTTGAACGGAGTCGTGGTGGTCGACAAGCCGGCGGGGCCGACGTCCTTCGCCATCGTTCACCAGGCGCGACGGCTGACCGGCGCGCGCAAGGTCGGGCATGGCGGCACGCTGGATCCCGCGGCTTCGGGGGTGCTGCCCATCTGCTTCGGCGAGGGTACGAAGATCGCCCAGTTCCTCCTCGACGCCGACAAGGAATACGAGGCGGTGGTCAGGCTCGGCGTCGCCACGGACAGCTACGATGCCACCGGCAACATCACGGCTCGCCAGGCCGCGGGTCACCTGTCCGAGGCGACCGTCGCCGAGGCGCTCGCCGCGTTCCGGGGTTGGATCGCGCAGACGCCGCCCGTGTTTTCGGCGTTGAAGCGCGACGGCAGGCCGCTCTACTCCTATGCGCGCGCCGGCGAGGTCGTCACCGTGGAGGCGCGCCAGGTGCGGATCGACACGCTCGAGCTTGCCGGGTTCGATACCACGAATCACGCCGAGCCTGCCGCGCGGCTTCGGGTGGTGTGCTCGAAGGGCACTTACATTCGTTCGTTGGCGCACGATCTAGGTGCCCGGCTGGGCGTGGGCGCCCACCTGGAGGCGCTGCGGCGAACGCGGTCCGGGCCCTTCGGCCTCGAGCAGGCCATCCCGCCCGCCGACCTCGCGAAGGCCGGGGAGGTGATCGTGTCCCCGGCGCGCGCCCTCGCGGCCTTGCCGGCGATGACCATCTCGGCCGCGGGGGCCGCCGCCGTCAGCGAGGGGAGAGCGATCTGCTGGCAGGACCTCGGGCCCTGTCCCGCCACCGACGGTCCGGTGTGCCTGCTCGGCGAGGACGGCGCCCTGATCGCGGTGGCGATCGCCGCCGGGCCAGAGGCGCGGGTCCGCACTCACAGGGTTTTTGGTCGGGAAGGTTGACTAAGGCCGGGTTTTCTGGGAAATTCCCGCCCTTCAAAAACAGCGACAGAACAGGAACCCCCGAAGATGGCTCTCGCAGCGGAACGTAAAGCAGAGGTCGTAAAGAAGTTCGAGCGTAAGCCCGGTGACACCGGCTCGCCCGAGGTGCAGATCGCGCTCCTTTCCGAGCGGATCTCCTACCTGACCGAGCACTTCAAGACTCACTTGAAGGATCACCATTCACGCCGCGGTCTTCTCATGATGGTTGGACGGCGCCGCCGCCTGCTCGACTATCTGAAGTCCGAGAACCTGAACAAGTACCGCAGCGTCATCGAAACGCTGGGCATCCGCAAGTAGCGACCGGCCGGCGGGTTCGCCCGGCGAGCGTCGCCAGGCTCCCATCGCGCGCGACCTGCTTCATTCCGGGCCAGAATTGTCCCGGGTCTTTTGTCCAACCCGGTGGCGGTGTCGGTATTCATCCTTTTTCCCGCGGGCCGAGCGGTACGAACGCTCGATGGGTGGCTCGACCAGTGAGAAGAGGGACGAATCGCGCCGCCTCCTTTACCTGAAGGAGCTCCCATGTTTGTCGTTCGTGAAGGCGTGAATCTCGCAGGACGCGAGCTGACCATTGAAACCGGCCGCATGGCCAAGCAGGCCGACGGGTCGGTCATCGTCCGCCAGGGCGACACCATGGTCCTCGTGACCGCGGTGGCCTCGACGGGCATCCGCCCCGGCATCGACTTCATGCCGCTGACGGTCGACTACCTCGAGAAGACGTCGGCGGCCGGCAAGATTCCGGGGGGCTACTTCAAGCGAGAGGGTCGCATGACGGAGGTCGAGGTGCTGACCTCGCGGCTCATCGATCGGCCGTCGCGCCCCCTGTTCCCCAAGGGCTGGCGCTTCGACACCCAGGTCATCGCGATGGTGATCTCGACCGATCGCGAGCACGCGTCCGACGTGCTGGCGATGACGGGCGCGTCGTGCGCGCTCTTGCTGAGCGACATCCCCTGGGCGGGGCCCTACGCCGGCGTGCGGGTTGGCCGCATCAACGGCCAGTTCGTGATCAACCCGACGTTCACCGAGCGTCAGACGTCGGACGTCGACCTGGTGGTGGCTTGCAGCCGCGACGCCATCGTGATGGTCGAGGGTGGGCTGGCGGAGGTCTCGGAGAGCGTGGTGGTGGACGCGCTGATGTTCGCGCACAAGGAGGCGCAGCCGCTGCTCGACCTGCAGGAGAAGCTGCGCGCGGCGGTCGGGAAGCCCAAGCGCGTCTTCGTGTCGCCGGTGAAGGATCCCGCCATCGTCGACCGCGTGTCTGCCCTCGCCACCGAGAAGATCCAGCACGCCATGGCCATCCGCGAGAAGCAGGAGCGCTACGCGGCGCTCGATGCTTGCGGCGGCGAGATCAAGGAGGCCTTGGCCCCCGAGTTCCCCGAGCGCGGCGGCGAGGTCGGCGAGGTGTTCGAGTCCCTCAAGAAGAAGCACCTGCGCGAGCTCGTGCTCACCACCGGCAAGCGCATCGACGGTCGCGGAACGACCGACATCCGACTGATCACCTCCGAGGTCGGGGTGCTGCCGCGCACGCATGGCTCGTCGCTGTTCACCCGCGGCGAGACCCAGGCGCTGGTGACGACGACGCTCGGCACGAAGCAGGACGTGCAACACATCGAGGCGCTGACCGGGGACATCGACAAGCGCTTCATGCTTCATTACAACTTCCCGCCGTTCTCGACGGGCGAGACCAAGCCCCTGCGGGGCGCGAGCCGTCGCGAGACCGGTCACGGCAACCTGGCCGAGCGGGCCCTGGCGCGAATTCTGCCGTCCGAGAAGGAATTTCCATACGTCATCCGCATCGTCTCCGAGATCCTGGAGTCGAACGGCAGCTCGTCCATGGCCTCGGTGTGCGGCGGTACGCTGTCGTTGATGGACGCGGGCGTGCCGATCAAGACGCCCGTCGCGGGCATCGCGATGGGTCTGATCAAGGAGGGCGACCGCGTGGCCGTCCTGTCGGACATCCTCGGCGACGAGGATCACCTGGGCGACATGGACTTCAAGATTTGCGGCTCGCGCGCGGGCGTCACGGCCGTGCAGATGGACATCAAGATTCAGGGGCTGACGCGCGAGATCCTCGACACAGCGCTGACGCAAGCGCGCGACGCGCGGTTGTTCATCCTGGGCCGGATGGCCGAGGCCCTGAACGCCCCCCGGCCCGAGCTGTCGCTGTTCGCGCCGCGCATCACCACCCTGCAGGTCAAGCCCGACCAGATCCGCGAGATCATCGGCCCTGGCGGCAAGACCATCCGGGGCATCACCGCCCAGACCGGCGTCGCCATCGAGGTCGAGGACGACGGCACCGTTCACATCGCCTCGCCGGACGGCATCGCCGTCAAGAAGGCCATCGACATCATCAAGGGCTTGACCACCGAGCCCGAGGTGGGTGAGTTCTACATGGGGGTCGTCAAGCGCCTGGCGGAGTTCGGGGCGTTCGTGGAGATCCTGCCGGGCACGGACGGCCTCGTGCACATCAGCGAGCTCGACGAGAAGCGCGTGCGGGCGGTGCAGGACATCTGCAAGGAGGGCGACGAGATGGTGGTCAAGGTGATCGGCATCGATCGCGCCACTGGCAAGATCCGCCTGTCACGCCGTGAGGCCATCGGCAAGACGCCTGACGTGATTCATAACTTCCGGGTCCAGGCATCGTAGGCGAGGCCTCGCCCTCGAGGTCGAGGCGACATGAGTGACGTGGCCGTTCGGTTTCGGAGGCTCAAGGCGGGCGCGATCGTGCCCGCCTACATGACGGCGGGGGCCGCCGGCATGGATCTGTCCTCCGCGGAGGAGGACAGCGTCACCATCGGGCCGGGGGAGCGCGTCGCGGTCGGGACCGGCTTGGCCCTGGAGATCCCGCCGGGGTTCGAGGGGCAGGTGCGGCCGCGGTCGGGGCTGGCGCGCAAGTTCGGGGTGACCCTGACGAACGCGCCCGGGACCATCGACAGCGACTACCGCGGCGAGGTCACCGTGCTGCTCGTCAACCTCGGCAAGCAGCCGCACGTCGTGGCGCCCGGCGACCGCGTGGCACAGCTGGTGATCGCGCCGGTGACGCGGGCGACGCTGGTCGAGGCGGCCGACGACGGCCTGTCTGACACGAAGCGGGGCGCGGGCGGGTTCGGGCACACGGGCTGACGCGGCCAGGGATTGCGAGCGGCGGGCCGCGATGCGAATGTTCCGCCCATGAGCCACCGGCCCCTTCCCTCCGCTTCGCGCCGACCCGACCGTCTGTTCGTGCCTGCGTTGCTCGTGCCCGCGCTGCTCGCCGTCCTCGGCTGCGGCGGCAGCGTGGACGAGCTCCCCGGTGCGAAGGGGGATCTCCTCGGGGGGCGTTCGCCCATGGCCAGCAAGGGCGTTCAGCACGCCGCTCGCATGACCGACGGCTTCGTGGCCAACGAAGGCGGCTACTGGCGCACCGACATGACGGGCGTGATCGCGGACGGCGGCTACGCCATCTGGGACCTGGGGGAGGTCCGTCCCATCGCCTGCGCGCTCCTGCAGGGAGACAACAACGACTCGTACGACCTCGGCGGCTCGGTGGACGGCCAGAGCTTCGCGCCGCTCTGGACCGCCGGTCCGACGGGCAAGCCGGGCATGCAGCAGCGCCTCGAGCAGCACGTCAACGGGCAGGCTCGCTACGTCCGGCTCTCCGCCCACGGCGGCGACGGCGCCTACAGCGTCGGCGAGGTGGCGCTGTTCAGCGAGTGCGGGGCCGACTGGCCGCCGCGCCTGGTGGCGCGAGAGGGCTCGTCCGACGATGACAACGTCCGCTTCAAGCTGATGCTGTTCGCCGGCCTCGCCGCCCTGTTCCTGCTGCTGAACCGGCGCGGGGCGAAGGACTGGATTCGCCTCACCTTCGTCGTGCCAGCCGGCGTCGGGCTCTCGGTGCTCGTGGATCTGTGGGGCATGTGGCCGTTCGAGGAGACGGTTCAGACGACGGTGCGCGCCGTGGTGGCCGCGATCGCAACCGTGATCGTCTTCCGCGAATATGTCTGGCCTCGGCTGTATCCGGTCTCGGCGCGCGCCACCGCCACGACGCTGGTGGTGCTGTCGTTGATCGCGGGCGCCAGCTACTACCACTTCGGATGGCCGCAGTTCCGTGACGAGAGCAAGGGGCGCCAGACGCTGGTTCATCCCTGGGACATGCGGGTGTACTTCCCGGTCGCGAAGTATTTCCACGAGCTTCGCTTCGACGGGCTGTACCTGGCGAGCGTGGCCGCCTACCTCGACAACCACCCCGGGATGCCCGCCTCGTCGGTGGCGCGCGCCCACATGCGGGATCTGACGGACAACGAGATGCGCCTGGCCGGCCAGGTGATGGACCAGATCCAGGACGTGCGCAAGCGGTTCACGCCCGAGCGGTGGGAGGCGTTCAAGAAGGACATGAAGTACTTCGAGGACGTGATGGGCGCCGGTGCGTACCTCGGCAGCATGCAGGATCACGGAGGCAACGCCACGCCCGTGTGGCTGCTGGGGGCGTACCTCCTGTGGCACAACGCGCCCGCGAGCGAGCTGACGTTGACCCTGACGGCGCTGATTGATCCGCTGATGTGGCTGCTGCTGTTCATCGTCATGGCCCGCACGTTCGGGGTGCGCGCGATGACGATTTGCCTGATCGTGTGGGGGACGACGGACTTCTCGCGCTTCGGGACCAACCTGATGGGCGCGACCCTGCGCGCGGACTGGATGGTGGCGCTCGGCCTCGGGGCCTGCGCCCTGAAGAAGCAACGCTGGGCGCTCGGAGGAGGGCTACTGGCGTACGGGGGGCTCATCCGAGCGTTTCCGGCGTTTGCGTCGTTCTTCCTGGCCGTGCCGCCGCTGTGGTGGCTGATCGATCGCTATCGGGAGAAGCGGGCGTGGCCGTCCGGGGCTGCGTTCCTCGAGAGCCAGCGGCCCGCGCTCCTCGCCATCGTCGGTGTCATCGGGACGGTGGCAGTGCTGGTCGCCGCGTCGTCGGCGGTGTTCGGCTTTCACGACGCGTGGTTCACCTGGAGCCGCAAGATCGCCATCCACGCCGAGCAGCCGAACTCGAACCACGTGGGCATCCGCAACGTGGTGTCGTACTCGCCGTCGCTCGAGGGCCGGAAGGTCGCCGACGAGCGCCGTATCGAGCCCTGGAGCGCCTGGCAGGATCTTCAGCGCGAGACGTTCGCGCGGCGAAAGGTGCTGTTCTACCTGGGGGTCCTGCTCTACACGGGGCTCGCCGTGGTGGCCTGCCGACGCCTGCGCCTCGACCAGGCGGCGATCCTCGGGCTGATGATGATTCCGGTGTATTTCTATCCGGCCAATTACTACTGCCATCACATCTTCCTGCTGCCGCTCCTGGCGACCGCCGCGGGTCCGCCACGCCGGCTGAGGGAGCCCGAGGGTCGCACGTGGTTCGGGCTGGTGGCGTCGATCGTCATGGTGATGGGCTTCTGCCAGTACTTCACCCTCGATCAGTCGGCGGGCGAGTCGGACGTCACCGCCACCTACGAGAGCATCATCATGCTCGTGGGCTACTTTTTGATCTTGTATCCCCTCGCGCGTCGGGGCTGGCTCGGGCTTCCGCCCGCCGCCGAGGAGACCGACGCGGGTGACGAGCCGCCGGCCGGGTGGGGGGGATGGCTGGCCTCGCTGTGGCGCTGGTGGGCGGCGGCCGGCCAATCCTTTGCTGACGAGGACGAGGAGGACGAAGAGGACGAGGAGGACGACGAAGACGAGGAAGAGGACGACGAAGAGGACCCCGAACCGGGATCCGCCGCCCCGGCGCCCGCGAGTTGACCGCCGCGCGCGTTTGAATAAGTATTCAGGCAATGAATGACTCGATCGCCGCCGGCATCGTGGGTGTCTCGGGATATTCCGGGATGGAGCTGGCGCGAATCCTGGCGCGGCATCCCGGCTTCCGGGTGACGGCGGCCATCAGCGACAAGTGGGCGGGCCGGACGCTCGGGGACATGTTGCCCGTTGCGGGCTCCGCCGCCGCCGTTCGTTGCGACGGCCAGGCCACGGCGCCGACGCGCTTCCAGGGCCTCGACGTCGTGTTCCTGTGCACCCCCGCCGAGGTGTCGATCGCGCTCGCCGCGCCGGCCCTGGCGGCGGGCGCGCGCGTCGTCGATCTCTCTGGCGGTTTTCGCCTGGCCGCCGATGCCTACCCGCGCTGGTATGGGTTCACCCACCCCGACCCCAGCCTGCTCGAGCGAGCGGTGTACGTGATGCCGGAGGCCACCGAGAACACCGCCGCCCTCCGCGCGGCCGCGCTGGTGTCCAACCCCGGTTGCTATCCGACGGCCAGCGTGCTGGCGCTGCTGCCGCTCCTCAAGGCTGGCGTGATCGAGCCGGCCGGGCTGGTCATCGACGCCAAGAGCGGCACCACGGGCGCCGGGCGGAAGGGCACCGAGGAGTTTTCGTTCTCCGAGCTCGCAGGCGACTTTCGCGCCTATCGGGTGCTCAAGCACCAGCACACCCCCGAGATCGAACGGGTGTTCGCCATGGCGGGCGTCGGGGGGGCCCCCGTGACGTTCATGGCGCACCTGCTGCCCGTTCGCAGGGGTATCCTCGCCACGGCGTACGGGCGACTCCGGCCCGGAAAGACGGCCGCGGACGCGGTCGCGGCTGTCCGTGCGTTCGCCGAATCGCGCCCGTTCCTGCGCGCGGCGGCGCCGGACGCCGTCCGTTTACAGGCGGTCGTCGGCACCAATCGGGCCCTGCTGGGCGCGGACGCCGACGCGGAGCGCGGCATGGCGGTGGGATTCTGCGCCATCGACAACCTGGTCAAGGGCGCCGCGGGTCAAGCGGTGCAGAACGCCAACCTGATGTTCGGGTGGGACGAGACCGTGGGGCTGGCCGAGCTCGCCGGCAGCATGCCTTGAAGCAACTTCGCCGCGCGCAATCAGGCCTGCCAGGGCGAACGAAAAGGACGAAATGAGACTACCCATCGGATTCAAGTACGCAGGGGTCGCGGCGGGCATCAAGCCCCACCGCCCGGATCTCGCGCTCGTCATGTCAGAGGTCCCTGCCGCGACGGCGGGCGTCTTCACGGTCAACCGCCTCTGCGCGGCGCCCGTGCGTCACGGCGCCTCGGTGCTGCCGGCGGGAGCGATGCGGGCCATCGTCGCGAACAGCGGCAACGCGAACGCCCTGACCGGCCCCGTCGGCGCGGACGACGAGCGTGCCATGGCAGGCGCGATCGCCGGCGCCCTCGGGATCTCCGCGGTCGACGTGTTGACCGCCTCGACCGGGAGCATCGGCCCCCGGCTGCCGGTCGACAAGATCCGCGCGGCGGCGCCCGGTCTGGTCGCGGCGCTGGGCGCCGACGAGCCGGCCTTGCGCGCGGCGGCCGAGGCCATCCGGACGACGGATCTGACCACGAAGCTCGCCGCGCGTGAGCTTCAGGTGGGCGGCCGGCCGGTGACCATCGCCGCGATCTGCAAGGGCTCGGGAATGATTCACCCGCAGATGGCGACGATGCTCTGCTTCATCGTCACCGACGCCGCGCTCGCGCCAGCGACGCTGGAGACGGCGCTGCGCGCGGCCGTAGACGAGTCCTTCAACACCATCACCGTCGACGGGGACATGTCCACGAACGACACCGTGATCGCGATGGCGAACGGCCGCGCGGGCGCGCCCGTCATCGAAGGAAAAGGCGCCGACTACGACCGCTTCGCCGGCGCCCTCGCCGATCTGTGCGGCGAGCTGGCGCGCAAGGTCGCCGCGGACGGGGAGGGCGCCACGAAGCTGCTCGTCGTCGACGTCGCGGGCGTCCCGGATCACGAGATGGCGCGTGAGCTGGCCCGCGCCGTCGCGGGGTCGAGCCTGGTGAAGGCGGGGGTCTTCGGCGGCGATCCCTCGACGGGCCGCATCCTCGCCGCCCTGGGCGCCCGCATCGGCGCGCGCAACTTCGCGGTCGATCCGGCGCGGGTCTCGCTGGTGACGCAAGGGACCCGGCTCTACGACGAGCGCGGTCCGGTCGCGCTCGAAGCCCCCGCGCGCGAGGCGCTCAACGCGCGCATGAAGGAGCCCGAGATCGCCATTCGGCTGGACCTCGGCGCGGGGGAGGCCGCCGCCCGAGCGCTCGGGTGCGACCTCAGCTACGACTACGTCCGCATCAACGCCGACTATGTGGGCGCCATCGCGGCGGGCCCGTCCGCGCCCCCCAGCGCGGCCGGGGGCGGGATCAACCGCGCCCTGATCGTCGGCGCGCTGTCGTACATTCGAAAGTTCGCGGGCCGGCGCGCCGTCATCAAGTACGGGGGCGCGGCGATGGTGGACCCCGCGCTGAAGCGCAGCTTCGCCGAGGAGGTGGTGCTGCTCTCCGCCGCCGGGCTGCGGCCCATCGTCGTCCACGGCGGCGGGCCGGAGATCACGAGGACGCTCGACCAGTTGGGACACAAGACCGAGTTCGCCGACGGCCAGCGGGTCACGAGCGCCGATGACATGGACGTCGTCGAGATGGTGCTCACGGGCAAGGTCAACACCGAGATCGTCGGACTCCTCAACTCACTCGGCGGCAAGGCCGTGGGGATGTCGGGCCAGGACGCCCGCCTCCTCGCCGCCCACAAGATGCCCCAGCGGCCGGGCAAGGCCGATCTGGGGTTCGTCGGGGAGATCGAATCGGTCAACCCCGAGGTGCTGGAGATGCTGCTCGACAAGGGGTACATCCCGGTCGTGTCCCCGGTCGGGGCCGGCGCCAGCGGCGAGAGCTATAACATCAATGCGGACGTGGCCGCCGCCGAGATCGCCGTCGCGACGCGGGCGTTCAAGCTGATCTTTCTCACGGACGTCGCGGGGGTCCTCGACGGCGAGGGACACCTGACCAGCGAGATCAAGGCAGCCGCCCTCGAGGCGCGCCTGTCGGCCACCGGCGGGGCGATCAAGGGCGGCATGATGGTCAAGACGCAGGCGGTGCTGCGCGCGCTGCGCGGCGGCGTCGAGGCCGTTCACATCGTCGACGGGCGCACGCCTCACAGCATCGTCGCCGAGCTGTTCACCGAGAAGGGCGTCGGCACCCTGGTGACGGTCTGAGGCCGCGGGGGAAGGCGCCGTCGCGCTCGCCGATTGCGGCGCCCATCCGATCGTCGACGCGCCCGGCGCCGCGCTCCTCGGGCGCGCGGGCAGCCGCCTCGGCCCGCCGGGCCGCGGTTCGCGAGATCCTCGAACACGGTGCGGCGTCGTCGCAGGAAGGGCTCCAGCGGGCGCTCGCGGCCCGCGGCATCCACGCCGCCCAGCCAACGATCTCGCGGGATCTCGTGTCGATCGGGGCCAGTCGGCTCGCCGCGCCTGGCGGACCACGCTACGCGCTCCCCTCCGGGGACGCCGCGCTCCCCATCGAGCCCGTGCGGGGGCTGGTGGACTCGATCGCCTCCAATGGGATGCTCGTCGTCGTTCGAACAAAGGCGGGCGCGGCCTCGGCCATAGCGCGGGCGCTCGACGACGCGCGCCTCGACGGCGTGCTCGGCACCATCGCGGGTGACGACACGATCTTCGTGGCGCCGAGGCGCCCGCGCGCCGGCGACGCGCTCGTGCGGCGGATGCGCCGTCTGTTCGGCGTTTGAGTCCTTGAATCACCAGCCTCGTTTCGCTAGAAGAATTCGCTCTCATGATCGATCGCTACACGCGCCCCGCGCTCGCCGCCTTGTGGTCGGACGGGCGGCGCTACGACACCTGGTTGCGGGTCGAGCTGGCTGCCTGCGAGGCGATGGAGCGGCTCGGCAACGTGCCCCAGGGCACGGCAGCCCAGATTCGCGAGCAGGCGGAGGGCAAGCTGGTCCCGGCCCGCATCCTCGAGCACGAGGAGCGGACCAGGCACGACGTGATCGCGTTCCTGACCCACGTCGAGGAGCTTGCCGGCGAGCCCGCCCGCTGGCTGCACCTCGGGATGACCTCGTCGGACGTCCTCGACGCGTCGTTGGCCATCTTGCTTCGCGACGCCGCCGCCGAGATCATCGAGGGCATCGATGGCCTGCGCGCGGCATGTCGCCGCCGCGCGATCGAGCACCGCGCCACGCCGATGATCGGGCGATCTCACGGCATCCACGCCGAGCCGATCACCGCCGGTCTGGTCTTCGCTGGCTTCTACGCGGAGCTCGGGCGCGCCCGCGAGGCGGTCACCAGGGCCCGCGACGAGATCTCCGTGGGGAAGATCGCGGGCGCCGTCGGAACCTACGCCAACCTAGATCCCGCCGTCGAGACCGAGGCGCTGGCGACGCTGGGGCTGCGTCCCGAGACGGTGCCGACGCAGATCGTGGCGCGCGATCGCCACGCCGCGTACTTCCAGGCCCTCGCGCGGCTCGGAACCGCCGTCGAGCGCATCGCCATGACGGTGCGCCACTGGCAGCGCACCGAGGTGGGGGAGGCGACCGAGGCGTTCGGGAAGGGCCAGAAGGGCTCGTCCGCGATGCCCCACAAGAAGAACCCCATCCTGTCGGAGAACCTCTGCGGGCTGGCCCGGTTGCTGCGGTCCTACCAGGCGGCGGCGCTGGAGGACGTGGCGCTCTGGCACGAGCGCGACATCTCGCACTCCTCCGTCGAGCGAGTGATCGCCCCCGACGCGACCGGCTTGGCGGATTTCCTGGTGCGCCGCGCCGCGGGCCTGGTCGACGGCCTGGTCGTGAACGCGGCACGCATGCGCAAGAACCTGGAGCTGACGGGGGGCCTGTTCTTCAGCGAGGCCGTCCTGCTGGAGCTGGTGCGCAAGGGCCTGGCACGACAGCAGGCGTACGAGATGGTGCAGCGGAACGCCATGCGCGCGGCTGCCGGCGAGGGTGACTTCCGGACGTTGCTCGCTGCCGATCCGGAGATCGGGGCGCGGCTCGGAGTCGCGGAGCTCAACCGCGCGTTCGATCTGGAGCACCACCTGCGTCACGCCGGGGCCATAGTGGATCGGGCCCTGTCATCTTGAAACGGTCACGAGGACGATAGAGGATGAGGACGACATGATCGACGTGAATGTGATTCGAGCGCAACTCGGCAAGACCCTGGACAAGACCGACTTTCCGTCGCTGGGCGCCAAGTACGAGGGCAAGGTGCGGGACTGCTACGTGAAGGACGGACGGCGAACCATCGTGGTGACGGATCGCCTGTCGGCCTTCGACGTCGTGCTGGGAACCATACCGTTCAAGGGCCAGGTGTTGAACCAGATGGCCGCCTACTGGTTCGAGGCGACGGCGTCGCTCGCACCCAATCACGTGATCGAGATCCCGGACCCCCAGGTGATGGTGGGCCGCGAGTGTCGTCTGCTCCCGGTCGAGTTCGTGATGCGCTCGTATCTGACGGGTGTCACCTCGACGTCGATCTGGTCCCACTATCAGGCTGGCGCCCGGCGCTTTTGCGGCCACGACCTGCCCGACGGGATGCGCAAGAACCAGCGCCTCGAGCGCGCGCTGTTGACGCCCTCGACGAAGGCCGAGAAGGGCGATCACGACAAGTCCGTGTCGCGGGCCGAGATCCTCGAGATGGGCGCGCTCAGCGCCGCGGACTTCGACGAGGCCGCCGCCATGTGCGCGCGCGTGTTCGCGTTCGGCCAGGAGCAAGCGCTCCGCCGCGGGTTGATCCTGGTGGACACGAAGTACGAGATCGGTCGTCGCCCGGACGGGACGCTGTGCTTCATCGACGAGATCCACACGCCGGATTCGTCGCGCTACTGGTACGCCGAGGACTACCAGGCGCGCTTCGACCAGGGGCTGGAGCCGCGCGGCCTCGACAAGGAGTACGTTCGCCGCACGCTCGCCGAGCAGGGCTACCGCGGCGACGGACCGCCGCCGCCGCTGACCGACGAGGTGCGCGTCGAGGCCGCACGCCGCTACATCGAGGTGTGCGAGCTGGTGACGGGCCGCCCGTTCACGCCCGATCTGGCCGAGCCCATCGGCCGCATCAGCAGGAATCTACGGGTGCCAGCAGGGCCGGTCGGCTGAGGGGCCTATGGCCTCGGGGCGTCCTTGGCCCTTCGCTGGGCCCTTCGCTGGCCCCGCTCCTATGACGCCACCGACCGAAAGCGACCCAACCTTCGCGCGGCGCCAACTTCGCCCCTCGTGCAGGCGACGCAGGCCGCTTGAACCTTTTTGCGGCGCGTAGCCTGCCATCCACATCAACCGCAGGCTACGCGCCGCAAAAAGGGACGCGCGCCCAACGCGTCCGCCGCAGACGCAGCGCCCGCTCCGCGCGTAACCTCGCTAGCCCCTCGCTCAGGGCACCCCAGGGCACCCCAGGGCGCCGGAGGAGCGCGCGATAGTTCGGTCACACGACCCTAACGTCGGCGGCGTTTGCCTTGGGGGCCGGAGCCGGAGCCGGTGCCTGACGAAGCGCCTGACGAAGCCTCGCGGGGGATCTGCTCGGGGACGGCCCCGAGGTCCTCGGCGGGCGCTGACGTGGGGCGCTCGGCGCCAAGAAGCGTGGGCGCCGTGGTCTCCTCGGCGACCCCGGCCGGGGTCGCCCGGGACATAGGCGGCGTCTCGGGAATCTCCGCCACCGCCAGGACTGGGATCGCAGGAGGTTCGACCACCCGAAACCCGCTGGCCGCACGCCGACGGCTGATCTGCGGGTCCACCAACCGGGGAAGCTCGGACAGCGCCTGCGCCAGCGTGGCGGCTTCGAGAGGCTCGGGGCGAAGCAGATCAGCCAGGTCGTCCTCCGGACGGCCGGTGAGCCTCCACCGGCCGTCCAGGACGCGCGCCATCATGGCTTCGTCGATCCCGTACTCGTTCGCCAGATCGACGTTGGTGTCGATGGGCTCCGGTGATCGGACCCCGTCTGCGGTCGCGGCCTGGGCCGCCACCGCCACAAGCGTCGCGTGCATGCCCGACAGGCCCCGCGGAACGGGTGCATTCGCGTCCTTGCTGCGCAGGACGCGCGCGAGTGTTTGGCGGCAGGCGGGCGCGACGTTGACGAATTGCACCCCCATCCCGTAAGGGCGGTTCGGCTCCGCGGGATTGAACTCCTTCACCCAGGTGACCCGGCCCTGGCCCGCCAGCGCCACCGCGCCGGTGACCAGCTGAATCTCGAAGCCGATCAGCTCTCCCACCGGCCTGATGTTGCGGCTGGCGAGGAACACGCCACCCCGGGTTACGTTCGGGGCGAACTTCTCCACGAAGGTGTCGATGTCCGAATAGCGGAGGCGGATCCTGATGGTGTTTGGCGTGACCACGAGCGCGGGGACAAAGTATGAGGGCGGCATGCGCGGACCGTCAACCGCTGCTCGTCGGAGAAGCGCCAGGTTTCGTCAGCTGACGCCGAACAGGCGGCGGCTGTTCTCCGTGGTGGCTCGATCGGCCTCCTCCACGGCAATTCCACGGAGGCCCGCCAGCACCTCCAGCGTCCGTACGATGAAGGCCGGCTCGTTACGCTCGCCGCGGTGGGGGATGGGCGCCAGGTAGGGAGCGTCGGTCTCGATGAGGAGGCGATCGAGGGGCGCGAAGACGGCGGCCTCCCGAATCGCATCCGCGTTCTTGAAGGTCAGGATCCCCGAAAATGATAGGTGATGCCCGAGGTCGAGATAGCGGCGCGCGTCCGCCACCCCCCCTGTGAAGCAGTGGATGACGCCTCCGACCTCCGCGGCTCGTTCGTCGCGCAAGATCGTCGCCGCGTCCTCGTGCGCGTCTCGCACGTGGGAGGAGAGCGGCTTGCGGGCGGCCCGGGCCAGCGCCACGAAGCGCCGGAAGGCGAGCCGCTGGGCCTCCCGCGGCGAATGGTCGTAGTGATAGTCGAGCCCCGTCTCGCCCACCCCGACCACGCGGGGCGCGCGAGCCAGGCCCGCCAGTTCGACCCAATCCGCCTCGGTCATGGGGGCGACGTCGTGCGGGTGAATACCCACCGTGGCGTAGACGTCCGCCTCCTGGTTCGCGAGCGCCACCGAGCCGCGAGCGGAGGTCAGGCTGTCTCCCGAACCGATGCAGATCATCCCGGTAACGCCCGCCGCCCGCGCCCGGCCGAGCACGGCGGGCAGGTCGCCCCCGAAGCGTTCTCCATCCAGATGGCAGTGTGAGTCAACCACGGCGAGGGGGATTCTAAACCTTATCCACAGAACTGCCGATTCCAGATCGTGGCGACCCACACCCGCTCGAGCAAGAGGATCCCGTGCTGCCGAAGCTAAACGATCAACCCCAAGACGACTTCGACAAGACGCGCGCTCTCGGCCCCCAGCAAGCGGCGGCGGCCGCGGCGCTCGACGGCGATCCCGACGAGCTCAGGCCCGGCAGCATGGCCGGTGGGTACCTGCTGGAGAAGCCGCTGGCGTCCGGGGGCGGGGGCACCGTCTATGAGGCGCGACACCGGATGCTGGGGCGGCGCGCCGCCGTGAAGGTGCTCCGTCGAGAGCTCGCCTCGTCGCCACGGATGGTCGCGCGCTTCCTGCGCGAGGCGCTGGCCGTCAACATGATCAAGCATCCCAACATCGTCGACATCTACGAGTTCGGCGAGTTGCCCGACGGGCGCCCGTTCTACGTGATGGAGCTGCTTGGCGGGACCGATCTCCGATCGCTCTTGGCCGAGCGGGGGCGCTTCGAGGCGCGCGAGGTCCTGACGCTGCTCGAGCCGGTTTGCTCGGCGCTGACGGCCGCCCACGCGCAGGGGATCGTCCACCGCGACCTGAAGGCGAGCAACATCCACGTCGAAATCCGCGACGGCGTGCACGTCGTCAAGCTGCTCGATTTCGGGATCGCGAAGCTCGTTCGTCCCGAGGGGGAGGACGCCGGCCTGACCGTCGCTGGCGCTCGCCTGGGAACGTCCTACACCATGGCGCCGGAGCAGATCCGCGGGGAGGCGATCGACCCGCGGACGGACATCTACGCCCTCGGCGTGGTGCTGTTTCACCTGCTCACGGGCAAGTACCCGTTTCGCGGCGAGTTCATGACGGACATCGAACGCATGCACCTCGAGACGCCCCCGCCGCGCCCGAGCCAGCTCGCGTCCGTGTCCCCGGCGCTGGACGCGGTGGTCTTGCGCGCGATGGACAAGCTTCCAGAGCGCCGCTTCCAGTCGACGGAGGCGTTCATGTCGGGCCTGCGTGAGGCGGTCACGCCCACAGCGGCGGCGCGGCCCCGGGACACCGGACGGAAGGCCATCGGGATCTATGTCGACGTGCGTGTTCCCGACGAAGCCGACAGCGACGAGATCCTCGACGACGTCTCGACTGTCCTCGATGCCGCCGAACAGGCCTTTCGCGAGGACGGTTGGCAGCTCGTGCTCCAGACTGGAAACGTCCTGCTCGGTGCGAAGCTCCTGCCAGAGGACGTCAGCGCTGCTGCGGCCGTGTGCGCGGCCGGCCGCGCGACCGCGGAGGCCTTGGCCTCGAGCATGGCGGGGCGCTCCGGCGCCCAGACCGACGTGCACGTGAACATCAGCGCGCACGCCGACGAGGCGATGGTCAAGGACGGGCAGAATGCAGCCGGCTCCCAGGAGATCGTCGGCGGTAGCCTGACCTCGGTCGCTGCCTGGGCACCCGGCGAAAATGTGCCCGGTGTACACCTGACACCGGCCTTTCGTTCCGCCTCGGCGCCCTGAGCGCGCGCCGGCGGCATTCAGCGAGACCTCTGACCTCGGGACCTTGGACCCTCTGACCTCCGGGGAAGCTTCAGCCTCCGGCGATGGCGGAGCCCATCCAAGCACCGGGAGGTCCAGCTTAGCTGGACCGGCGACGGCGCAAAGCAATCCGAGGGGGTCTCGCAGGGGGCCGTCCGCGGCCCCTTGCGGCGGCGAAGCCGCAATCTCGCAGGGGCCGTCCGCGGCCCCTTGCGGCGCCTAGAGGCCGGCGCTCGTCAGGACCGCGAGCAGGACGCCCATCAAGGATTCGCCCGCCAGCGCGCCCGCGGCCAAGGCGTGGTCGTCTCCGTTCGCGATGCGCGGCCACCGGTGACGCGCCAGGGCCATCCCGACCGCACCGATCAAGATCGTGGCCGACATCGTCACGGGGGTGATGAGCGCGATCCCCACCGCGACGGGGGAGGGCAAGAACCGGGCGATGCGCCCCTTGCCAGCGCTGCTCAGGACGACGCCCAGGATGAACCCGGCGATCGCCGCCTGGACACCCCAGGGGGGCAGTCGCGCGAAGCCGCCGGAGACGGCCTCGGCAGTCGCGCGCCAGGACACCGCCGCGACGGCCGGCATGCGCTCGGTGCCGAGGGGATTCGCCCGGACGACGAACAGGTAGGTCGGGACCACGACCACGCTGCCCAGCACGACGCCCACGAACTGTGCGATGACCTGGGCGCGCACGGAGGCACCCACGTTGTGCCCCGCCTTGAAGGACCACATGGCCTGCGCCGTCTCGGACGCGTTGCCCGATACGACCGAGCCCGCCAGGATCGATGTCCCGGGGCCGCCACCCGCGAAGGCGATCTGGCCCAGAGTACCCAGGTTGCCCACGGGCGCGATGTCGGTCTCGCCGGCGGCGCGCGCGCAGACGCCAGCCAGCACGATCGACAAGGCGACCGCGGCCAGGGTGGAGGGAACGGAGAAGTCGAACGCGCGGTGTCCGGTCCACGCCAGCAACGCTATGGCCGCGAGAAGCACCATCGCGCCGAGCGCCATGTTGCGCCGTCCAGCCTGCCAGTTGCGCGCCGGTCGCCGCCGCAGCCGCGGCAACAGGTCGCGGACGTCGGCCCGCACGTCGCCGAGCGCGCGCGCGAGCACTCGCCCGTGCCTCCGCGCCCCGGCCACCAGCGGCCCCACGCTTCCACCCAGCATCGTCCCGAAGGCCGGCCAGACCAGCCACCCGACGAGGGCGCCGTAGCTCGGGTCCTTGACCAGGTGGGCGCGCACCAGGATCGGCGCGATGACGGCCCACGCGACGACCCCAGCGCCGAACATGCTCGCGGCGCCACGCAGCCCGACGAAGATCCCGGTCGCGACCATGAGGGGGCTGGCGGCGATTCCCAGCGTCAGCGCCGAAGCCTGGATGCCCGCGATGGCTACGGGAAGATAGATCGCCTGCGGGATGAACGCCGAGGCCCCGTCCCGGCCCCAGGTCACCAGGGCCGCAGCCACGGCGGTGGCGAACAGCAAGCGGATCGGCCGCGACGCAGCCGCGCGATCGACGTGGAGGGTCTTCAACAGCTCGGCCGTGGCGCTGCCGCTCGGGAAGGGCAGCGCCTCCTCGACGATCAGGCGTTGCCGCGACCAGGTGCCGACGACGATGCCCATCAGCCCGAGCGCCAGACCCCACGACCACAACGCCCACGCCGGCTGCCGCCCGCCCATCAGCTGCAAGGCGGGAATCGGTCCCATGAGTCCGTGAACGAACCCCATCACGGCCGCCGAGGCGGCAACCGTCTGCGCCACGTTGTTTTCGAGTCGACTCAAGACGCGCCCGCCGAATCGGCCCGCGCCGGTGAAGATCGCGAAGCTGACCAGCGTCGCCGTCAGCGCCCCCGAGTCGATGACCCCTGTCTTCAAGCCCGTGTACACGTTCCCGGCGGCCAGCAGCGCGCCGATCAAGCAACCCGTCGCGACCGCGCGCAAGGTGAGCTCGCGGGGGACTGCTGGTACCGGGCGTGGGCCGGGAAGCACCTCGCTCAGCAAGGCTTCGTCGCCGGTGAACCTGAAAGGCAGCGCTGCCATGTGGGCGGTCGTGTCCTACTAGATGCGCTTCGTCGGCGGCGGCGTGACAGGGCCCGCGTCAGCATCGGGGGGCGCGTCCCCGTCCCGCACCGAGGCCTCCCGTGTTCGTAGGCCGTGCTTCCACAGCAGGCGATAGAAGTAGATGCGGTCGACACCGGCGGCGCGCGCTGCCGCGCTCACCCGATTGTCATGAGTCGCGAGGAGCTCCTCGAGGTAGCGCCGCTCGAAGGTGTTGGTCCACTCTTCCCGAGCCTCGCGCAGGGGGCGCTGGCTGAGCGCGGCGTCCTCCGGGCTCGCCTGCGCCGGAACGCGGTTCGACGTGGGGGCACGCACGTCCCCGAGCGCGACGCAGCGCTCGATGAAGTTGCGCAGCTCGCGGATGTTGCCCGGCCAGTCGTGCTCCCCAAGCTTGACCAGGAACTCCGGCGCCAGGAGCGCGTGGGCGATCTCCTCGTCGAGGGGGCCCAGACCCTTCAAGATGTAGTCGACCAACGCGGGGAGGTCGCCGGCTCGCTCCCGGAGCGGGGGCAGCTTCACCTCGACGACCGCCAGGCGGTAGTAGAGATCGGAGCGAAACTTTCGGGCGGCCACCTCGCTGCGCAGGCCGCGGTTCGTGGCTGCGATGAGACGTACGTCCACGGGCACGTGTTGGTTCGTGCCGATGCGCCGGACCTCACGTCGTTCGAGCACCCGCAGCAGCTTCGGCTGAAGATCGATCGCCAACTCCCCGATCTCGTCGAGGAACACGCTGCCCCCCGCGGCCGCCTCGAACACGCCTTGGCGCGAGCTCACCGCGCCCGTGAAGGAGCCGCGCTCATGCCCAAAGAGCTCGCTCTCGAGCAGCTGAGGGGGAATGGCGCCGCAGTCGACGATCAGGAAGGGCTTGTCGCGCCTGCGGCTGTTGCGGTGGAGCGCCTCGGCGGAGATCTCCTTCCCCGTGCCCGTCTCACCCTCGAGGAGAACGGTGGCGTCGCTCTTGGCGGCGCGCCCCAGCGTCTCGAACACCCGCTTCATCGCCTCCGACTGACCGATCATGCGGCCGAATCGATCGCGTATCCGATCACTCAGGACGGACGGAGACTCCGCATAAAAGGGCGGGTCGTCCCCCAATGCTAGGGCCGCATTTCCGCCGCGATGGCCGCTTACCACGAACCATGCATCGACGGGTCGGGTGGGAACCTGAACTGCCCGAGGAGGGACGGGGGTGGTGCGTCAACCGCGGCTGGGCGGGCGATGCTACAGGCCAGCGGCGATCGTCGCGGCGCCGAGCAGACCCGGCTCGGCGTGGGTGACCACGAAGGCTGGAATCCGCGCGACCACCGCCTGCAGGCGTCCCTTGCGCTCGAAGGCGTCCCGGAACAGTCCCTTTTGAAGGAAGGGCAGTACGCGAGGCGCGATGCCGCCGGCGATGAAGACCCCGCCCGTGGCAAGCAGGCCGAGCGCCAGGTTCCCCGCCAGCGCACCCATCACGCTGCAAAAGATGGCCAGCGCCGCGCCGCAGATGGGATCGCTTCCGTCGAGCGCGCGATGGGAGATGGCCGCGGCGGGATCCTCGGCCGCCAGCGCCGCCACCGTCTCGGGCCGTTGCAACGCCCGGAACGCCGGCTCCTCGCTCAGGAACGAATAGAGATCCACGAGGCCACGGCCCGACAGCACCCGCTCGTACGACACGCGGCCGTACTTCGCCGTCAGGAACCGCAGGAGGTCGCTCTCGAGGCCCGTGCGCGGGGCGAAGTCGGCGTGGCCTCCCTCGGAGGGAACGACCTGATAGCGGCCCTCTGATGGGGACCACAGCAAGAACGCCTCTCCCAGGCCGGTCCCCGCGCCCATGACGGCGATGGGACCCCTCGGATCTCGTGGGCCGCCCCCGAGCGTCACCAGCTTCTCGGCGGGGACGGCGATGCTGCCCAGCGCCGCCGCGGAGAAGTCATTCACCAGCTTCACGCGGGCGATGCCGAGCTTCTGCGACAGCGCCCGACCATCGACCACGAACGGCAGGTTGGTGGCGCGGCAGACGTTGCCCTCCACCGGCCCGGCGATTCCGAAGCAGGCCCGCTCCGGAACCTTCCCAAGCTTCGGTGTCGCGGCGCGCGCGTGCTCCAGGAACTTCTCGGCGATCACCTCGAGGCCGGTGTACGCCGCCGAGGGGTACGTCTCGGCGAACAGGGGTTCGGTCCGCCCCACCTCGTACAGGGCGAGGCGGCTGTTGGTACCTCCGATGTCGCCGGCAAGGACGACGTCCGCCGGCCGACCTTGCTCGCCCTCCGCAGGAGTTGTTCCTGCGTCCGGGCTCATGGCGCTCCCTCCGACGGACCGGCGTGATCGCTGCTGACGAAGATATGGGTCATACGCGTCTCTCGACGAAGAAAAGCGGCGAGAGCATGGCAGCGACACCGCAGGGTGTAAAGCCGTCGTTCGCGCACGCCGCGCGCGCCTGGCGAGGTCCGAGGTCCGAGGTCTGATGCCCGAGGCTGCTCTGCCGAAGGCCCCGACCGCCAGGCCCTAGCCATGCCGTGATACCCTGGCGTCCGCCGCATGCAAACCGCTCACGCCACATCGAACCACGGGGTGTTCCTCCTGTTGATCGAGCTGGCGCTGCTGATCGGTGTGACCCGCGTCGGGGCGGAGATCTTCAAGCGCCTCGGACTGCCGGCCGTCGTCGGCGAGCTGGGGGCCGGCATCCTGCTCGGCCCCTCGGCGTTCGGACGCTTCTCTCCCGGACTCTTCGCGGCGATCTTTCCGGCCGGCGCGCAACAGTTCCAGTTGCTCGACGTCATCGGGACCCTCGGGATGACGTTCTTGCTGCTGCTCACCGGCCTCGAGACCGACGTCAAGCTCGTGCGAAACCTGGGCCGCGCCGCCCTGATGACCTCCGCCGCGGGCATGGTGCTCCCGTTCGCGCTCGGCTTCGCGCTCGGCCAGTTCATGCCGGCCGCATACCTGGCCGACGCCCACCACCGCACGCTGTTCAGCATGTTCCTGGCGACCACCATGTCGATCTCGGCCATGCCGGTGATCGCGAAGATTCTCGTCGACCTCGATCTGACCAAGCGAAACATTGGCCTGGTGATCCTGTCGGCGGGCGTCGTCGACGACACGGCAGGGTGGCTGATCCTGTCGCTGATCGCGGGCGCCGCGACCCACGGCTCGGTGCGGATCGGCGATCTGGGGCTCACCGTGCTCTCTCTCGCGGCTTTTCTCGCGTTCGCGGTGTTCGTGCTGTCGCCGCTGCTGCGTTTCCTGGTGCGCCTCACGGTGGAGCGCTTCCGCGTCGCGGACTCCGACCTCGCGCTGATCGTCGTGACGACCCTGGTCTGCGCGGCGCTGACCGAGCGCATCGGCGTCCACGCCGTGTTCGGCGCCTTCGTCGCGGGGCTGGTCCTGCACCAGGTGCCGCGCCTGAAGAAGGACACGGTGTCCCGCCTCGAATCGTTCGTCATGAGCGTGCTCGCGCCCGTGTTCTTCGGCATCGTCGGCCTGAAGGTGGATCTCGGCGCGCTGGGGGGCGGGCGGATGTTCGCCGTCGTCCTGGGGGTGGCGTGCGCCGGGAAGCTGATCGGGTGCGCCCTGGGGGCGGTGTGGGGGGGCCTGCGCTTCTGGGAGGCGGCCAGCCTGGCCGTGGCCATGAACGCCCGGGGGGCGATGGGGATCGTCGCCGCGACGATCGGCCTCGGGCTCGGCATCCTCGGGACGCAGATGTTCTCGATCATCGTCATGATGGCCATCGTGACCTCGTTCATGGCACCGATCGGGCTGCGCCTGACCATGCCGCGCGTGCGCATGACCGAGGACGAGCGCCAGCGCATCACCGCGGCCGAGGCGAAGGGTATGCTCGATCCCGAGCACCTGCGCGTGTTGTTGCCGACCGGGGGCGGTCCGAACGCCCTGGTCGTGGCGCCGATTGGCTTCGGCCTGGCGCATCGGAGCAGCGTCCCCGTCGAGGTTCTGTGGGTCGAGACGAAGGCCACGTGGCGGAGCCGACTCGGGCGGCTATTCGATCGAACGCCGGTTCGCAACGCGGAGTCGTACATCGCGCTCTTGAAGGAGCAGGTCCCCGGGCGGACGCCTCCGGAGGTGAAGCAGGTCGTCGCGAGTGACGTCGCGCGGGCCATCTGTGACGAGGCGGCGACGTGCGGCGCCGACATGATCATGCTCGGCTCGAACCGTCAGGACGACATCGGCGGTGCGCTGATCGAGCAGGTCGTCGAGCACGCACCTTGCCACGTCGCCATCATGCGGGGACACGAATCGCAGTCGGCTTACAAGCGAATCTTCGTGCCGGTCGACGGCAGCGTCGCGGCGCGCCTGGCGGTGGAGTTCGCCCATCGCTACGCGGACAACACGGGCGGCGAGCTGACGCTGGCGATCATCACCGAGCGGCGCCCCCAGGCGAGCGCGTACGCGGACATCAGCAGCGTGCGCCCAAGCCCCGAATCCACCATGGACGCGGAGCTGGAGCGCATCTCGGTCGTGTTTCGCGCCTCCGCGGTCAAACCGCACATCGTCCGGCTGGCCTACGATCCGCTGTCCAGCGCCGTCACCACCGAGGCCCGCACCGGACGCTACGACCTCGTCGTCCTGGGCGCCGAGAACCGCGCCATCCAGCACCGGCTCTTCTTCGGCTACGACGCGGAACGCCTGATTCGCGCCACCCGCGTCCCCGTCATCATCGTCGTCCCGAACGTCTCCCGCATCGCATAGCGGCTGCGTCGCCACGCTGCACCGAAAAAAGCAAGGTCCCCTCACCCGTGTGCGAGGGCGAGGGGACCTGAGAGCGAGCGCGCCAGGGCTACTTCGCTAGGGCTACTTGATGAACAGCATCTCCTGGAAGGTCGGCAGCGGCCAGATGTCGTCCTCCACGACGGCCTCGAGCGCGTCGGCGGCCTCCCGCACCTTCAGCATGGCCGGCAGGACGCCCGTGCAGAAGTGCTTCGCCTCGGCCAGCGCGCCCTCGCCCCCGTGATGGGCGGTCGCCGTGTCGAGTCCCGTGATGCCAGCTTGCAGCTTGCCAACCAGGTCCGTCACCTGCTTCAGGGCCGTGGTCTCCGGGGAGAAGCCCGCCGCCTTCACCGCGGTGGCACTCTCCGCCAGCTTGCGCTGGTAATGAACCGCCGCCGGGAGGATCGACGTCTTGGCGATCTTGGTCGTCAGGTTCGCCTCCACGTTGACCACCTTGCAGTACTGCTCGAGGTAGGTCTCGTAGCGGCCGTGCAGCTCGCGCGGCGACAGCACCTTGTACTTGTCGAACACGGCGATGACGTCCGCCTGCTGCAGGACGGGCAGCGCGTCCACGGCCGTCTTGAAGTTCGGCAGGCCGCGCTTCTCCGCCTCGGCGTGCCACTCGGCCGAATACCCGTTGCCGTCGAAGGTGACGGCCCCGTGCTTGGTGATGATCTCGCCGAGCACCTCTTGAATGGCGGCGTTCAGCTTCTTTCCGCTGGCGACGGCGGTCTCCAGCTTGGTCGCGATGTAGTCACAGGACTCCGCGATGATCGTGTTGAGGGCAACCAGCGGGTCGCCGATCGACTGGCTCGAGCCCACGGCGCGGAACTCGAACCGGTTGCCGGTGAAGGCAAACGGGCTGGTGCGGTTTCGATCGCCCGCGTCGCGCGGCAGCTTCGGCAGGGAGTCGACGCCGATCTCCAGGGTGCTCTTCACCTTGGACGACTTGGCCCCACCGGCCTTGATCTGCTCGAACACGTCCGACAGTTGCTCGCCGAGGAATATCGAGATGATGGCCGGCGGGGCCTCGTTGGCGCCGAGGCGATGGTCGTTGCTGGCCGTGGCGATCACCGCGCGCAGCAAGCCGCCGAACTTGTGGACGGCCCGGATGACCGCGCCGCAGAACACCAGGAACTGCGCGTTCTCGTGCGGCGTCTCGCCCGGATCCAGCAGGTTCCCCTGGGTGGAGTTTCCAAACGAAAAGTTGACGTGCTTGCCGGAGCCATTGACGCCGGCGAACGGCTTCTCGTGCAACAGACACACGAGGCCGTGCTTCTCGGCCACGCGCTTCAGCAGCACCATGATCATCTGCTGGTGGTCGGAGGCGATGTTCGCGCTCTCGAACACGGGGGCGACCTCGAACTGTCCGGGCGCGACCTCGTTGTGCCGCGTCTTCACCGGGACGCCCAGCTTGAACGACTCGCGGTCCATCTCCATCATGAACGCCATCACGCGCTCGGGGATGGAGCCGAAGTAGTGATCCTCGAACTCCTGTCCCTTCGGCGGCTTGGCGCCGAACAGCGTGCGCCCGGTGTTGAGCAGGTCAGGACGCGCGTAGAAGAAGTTCTTGTCGATGAGGAAGTACTCTTGCTCGGCGCCCGCGTACGAGACGACCATCGCCGGCTTCTCGTGCCCGAACAGCTTCAGGATACGGCTGGCCTGCGTGTTCAACGCCTGCCCCGATCGCAGCAGCGGCGTCTTCTTGTCGAGCGCCTCCCCGGTCCACGACACGAACGCCGTGGGGATGCACAGGGTCATGCCGTTCGTGGACTCGATCAGGTAGGCGGGGCTGGTCACGTCCCAGGCCGTGTAGCCGCGGGCCTCGGCGGTGCCGCGGATGCCACCGTTCGGAAAGCTGGACGCGTCGGGCTCGCCCTGCGTGAGCGTCTTGCCCGAGAACTCCGTGAAGGCGCCGCCCTCACCGTCGGGAGACAGGAAGCTGTCGTGCTTCTCCGCGCTGAGCCCCGTCAGCGGGTAAAACACATGGGCATAGTGGGTGGCGCCCTTCGAGAGCGCCCACGCCTTCATCGCGCCCGCGACAACGTCCGCCACACGGGGATCGAGCGTCGAGCCGGTGTCGATGGTGCGCTTCAGAGAACGAAACACCTCTTTGGGCAACACGGCCTTCATCGTGGCAAGGCCGAACACGTTGCTGCCGAACAGGGAGGCTGCCGCGGTCTCCTTGTAGTCGAGGGGTGAGCCCGAGTGTGTGTAGTTGATCGCCGCCGTTATCGCCGCTCGCCGTGCAGTGTTTCCACTCATGATGCTTCGTTCTCCTTTTCAGATTTCGGATTGCGGGGAACTCTGGAACTTTGACTTTTAGCTCGTTTTCAATTCGACGCGGTAAGGCTTTTTGATTCCCGGGGACGACTTTTCGGTGCCGCGCCGTCGACGACGAAGACTATGCGTCCTTCTTGTTTCGGACGTATTTCCTCCGGCTTTCCGGAAGGAAAATAATGCCCCCGCTCACACTTCCGCCTGCGTCTCGATGGCGCGACGAAAGCTGTCCACCGACCTGAACAGCTCAGGCATGCCGTCCCACGACAGCTGGCCCAACCGACTCGGTTGCCGTCCGAGGGAGCACTGCAGAAAGACGGCCTCGCGCAGGAGGGGCTGTAGATCGAGGCGACAACGCCTGTCCCAGTCGGCCGGGCTCACGGCGTCGCGCGACACCGCCGACTCGAAGTCGATGAGCACCGGCTCGAGCGGCGCCGGGCAAATGATGCAGTTGTGAAGCTCGGCGTCGCCGTGCGCCAGTCCGCCCTCTTGCAGGATGGACAGCTGCGCCAAGATCTCCTCGCCCAGGCGCCACAGGCCAGCCGCCGCCGCCAGGGGGAGCTTCTGCGCTTTTGTGATGTTGTTCTCGGGAGGATCGCCGCCGAACGGGCTGAGGCGCGCGAACGATTGTCCCGGGATCAAGCAGCTGCGAAACACGTCGTCCTCGTAGCCGATCGGGGGCGGGGTCGTGCCGAGCTGGGACGCCCGGAGGTGCTGCTCGAACTCGATGCGGGGATCGCCGTGCATCCGCCCGGGGAAGTAGGTCTTGCGAAAGTGCAGGGGAAACGCCCGCGCGGCCTCGTGGTTCTTGCGCGTCTCCTCGCCCGCGATCACGAGCTCGGCCGTCATCAACGGCAGGCCGTTCGCTTCGCGGCGCGCCCAGGTTCGTACGACGAAGTCCTTGCGGGGCGCCTTGTCGACGAACGGGAAATACTCGATGGCCAGAAGAACCGTGTGCCGCGGCGACACCGCGATGGGACGTGTTTCTTCCATGCGATCCTGGCTTACGACGCCAGTTGGGGGAATACAAGCGTCGCATCGCGAGGCTGCGCGTGGCGGCCCACGGGGCGAGCTGATAGCGTGCGGGTGTGGCGGCGAACGTCCGATGCGGTCGCTCGATGGTCGGCGGTGTGCTGCCGCCCCCGCGGGGAGGACCGTCGTCCCGATGACCGGCCTCGTGATCCGTCCGCTCATCACCGCCTTCGCGTTCTTGACCCGCCTGCCCATTCGCGCGGGCAGCATCTCGGATCGCGATCTCGGACGCTCCGTGGGGTTCTTTCCGCTCGTGGGGCTCGTGCTCGGGTTGGTGATGGCGGGCCTGGCGTATGCGCTGGCGGGGTTCTTCACGCCCACGATGGTGGCGATCGCGGTGGTCGCGGCCGGCGCCCTGCTGACCGGGGGCCTGCACCTCCAGGGGCTGTCTGATCTGTTCGATGGCCTGGCGCGGGGACAGGGCGACCGCGAGCGAATCCTGGCGATCATGCGCGACGATCGCACGGGCGCGCAGGGGGCGGCGGCGGTGATGTTGGTCCTCGCCGCGAAGATCGCGGCTGTCACCGTGCTGATCGACGGGCGGAGCTTCTTCGCGCTCGTCGCCATGCCCGTCATCGCCCGTTTCGCCGTCGCGCCCGTGATCGTCATGTTCCCGTACACGCGGCCCGAGGGTCTCGGTCGCGCGTTCAACGGTGAGGCGGGCGCGACCCAACTGGTCGTCGCAGCGGTGACGATGGGAGCCGTGCTGTTCGCGTTCGGTCTCGGCCTTGGCCAACCCGCGCTCGCCGGCTTGCTGACGGCGATCATCCTGGCGCTGGCGCTCTACGCGAAGCTCGGAGGGCTCACCGGCGACATCTACGGCGCCGCGATCGAGCTCGCGGAGGTCGCCGCCGCGTTCGTGGCCACGCTGGTGTGATCGACGGCCGCCCGTCCGCCGTCACCACCCGCTCCGCGCGCCGTCATGTTCGTCGGTGCCAGTCGTGTTAGGGTCACCGGCCATGGCCGGCGAGATCGTGCACCTGGAGATACCAAGCCGGAGTTTCGAACGGAGCGCTGCCTTCTACGCCAAGCTGTTCGGTTGGCGGACCGGCGCCGCGCAGTCAGGGGGGCACCTCCTGTTCGAGATTCCCGGTGGGGGCCCCCCGAACCCGGGGGCAGAACACGCCCCAGGGGGCGTCACGGGGTCGCTCGTACGTTCGGCGCTGGCGCAGGCCACGGGACCGCTTCCCTTCATCGCGGTCGACGACATCGACGAGACGCTCGCCGAGGCCGAGCGCCAGGGGGGCCGTGTGCTCGTGCCTCGTATCACGCTCGCGGGACAGGCGCAGTACGGGCTGCTCGCCGACCTCGACGGAAACGTGCTGGCGGTGGTGTCGGGCAGCAAGCCATCGAACGGCACGACGAAAGACGCGCGGCGACCGGCGACGATCCCGGAGCCTCGACAGCAAGGCGCCCCGGCGAAGGCCGCAAAGGCCGCCAAGGGCGCCCCGCCGGCGAGGGCCGTCCCCGCCAAACCCGCGGGACCCTCCGCGGCGGTGGGGAGTGGCCGCGCCGGCAAGCCGGCCGCTAAGCCCCAAGCGTCGCGAAAGCGGTAGCCGGCTGGCCGCGAGCCAGAAGGCGGCGGTTTTCCTGCCGACCCGATGGACTATTTGACTCCGAAAAGAGAAACTACCGCCCTCCTTCATCCCCGAGAGGACTCCGCCGTGAAGTCACCGACCTTGCACGCGCTCCCCCTGTCCGTCTCTAGCAGCCCGTGGACAAAGTCTCCCGTCGCCGAGAACGGGCGGGGCGAGGCCGTCTGCTGCGTCGCCGCTCGCTTGAATACCTCGGGTATTCGGCGCTTCGCTGCTCCTTGCATCCGTCCCCGCCGCGCCCGTTTCGGCTCGGTCCGACTTTATCCACGGGCTGCTAGTTTGCTGGCGCTCTGTTTCCTCGGCCTGGCGCTGATCAGCGCGCGCGCCGCGCGGGCCGAGGATCCAAACAAGGCAATCAACAGAGCCACCGAGCTCAACAAGAAGGCGCTCGAGCTCTACTCCGACGGCGACTTCGACAAGGCCCGTCAGCTCTTGAAGCAAGCGCTGGACTTGTGCGCGAGCTCTGGCCTCGACAGCCATCCCATCGCGGCGCGGACCCACATCCACCTTGGCGTGGTCATGGTGGGGGGACTCAACCAACACGATCTGGCGCTGAAGCAGTTCCGCAAGGCGATCGAGATCCAGCCGGACATCCAGGTCACCCACAACGTGGCCACCCCCGAGGTGCTCGCTGCGTTCAAGGAAGCCGCCGACTCGCCCAACGCGGCGCCGGCCGGCGAGGGCGGGGGCGACGGCGCGCCACCCGCAGCGGCCGATGACGCCCCCCCGGCGGGCGAGGGCGAAGGACCAAAGTCGGGTGGGGCGCCCGCGACCGGGATCATCCACACGCCCGTCACGCGGGCGAAGGCGGGCTCCGCCGTCCTCATCACCTGCAGGCTGGGGTCGAACGTGACCGGCTTCCAGAAGGTCGTGCTCGGATTCAAGGGCGTCGACGATGACGGCTTCACCACGAAGGACATGGCACGAGCCGGGGGCAAGTTCGCCTCCCAGATTCCCGCGACGTCCACCACCGGCAAGACGGTCGCTTACTACATCGAGGCCCAGGACGCAGAGGGAACGGTGCTCGCCGCCGCGGGTGGGGAATCACGGCCCTTGACGGTGGCGCTCGGGGCCGGGAAGACGTGCGCCGAGGGCGACGACGCCTGCGAGGAGGGCGCCGGGGGCGGCACGGCCGGACCGCCGTTCTTCATCGGGCTGATGGGTGGCTTCGGGTTCGGGTACGCCACCGGGCACGCCGACCTCACCAGCGTCAACCAGGTCAAGGCGGGGTTTGCGCTGGCGAGCCTGCTCCATGTCGCCCCCGAGCTCGGATACTTCATCAATCCCGACTTCCGGGTGTCCTTGCAGGCCCGGCTGCAGTTCGTCACGGGGCCGACGCCCCTCGACATGAATGGCGTGCATCAGCCAGCGAAGTTCGGCTTCGCGGCGCTCGCCCGCGGGAGCTGGTTCTTCGGCGACGGACCGCTGCGACCCTACGTTTCGGCCGCGCTGGGCGGCGGCCAGATCCGCCATGTGGTCGTGTTCACGGGCGCGAGCAAGCTCTGCGGCACCAATGGCGGCAAGACGTGCGTCGACACCGTGACCCCAGGACCGCTGCTCTTCGGCGGCGGGGCCGGCCTGACGTACGCGCTCAGCGAAACCTTCGGGCTCGTGGCCGAGGCGAACACGCTGTTTGGCCTGCCGAAGTTCACGTTCCACATCGACCTCAACGCCGGCCTCTCGCTGCGTTTCTGAGGGTGAGCCCCACGGTCGAGTACGCTCGGGAGCTGGCGGCCGCCACGCGGGCCGCCCACCTGGCGGGCGAGATCATCCTCCGCCACTACGGGGGCGCGCCGGTCGCCGTCGACACCAAGGCCGACGACTCCCCCGTGACGGTCGCCGACCGCGAGGCGAACGACGCGATCGTGGCCACGCTGCGCACGGCGTTTCCCGACGACGCCATCCTCAGCGAGGAGAGCCCGGACGATCAGGCCCGCCTCGTGCGCTCGCGGGTTTGGATCGTGGACCCGCTCGACGGGACGCGGGACTTCGTCGCCCGAACGGGCGACTTCTGCGTTCACGTCGCGCTGGCGGTGGCGGGGACCCCCCGCGTGGGCGTGGTGCACCATCCCGTCTCCGGCGCGACCTACGCGGCGATCGAGGGCGGGGGCGCGTTCGTCGAGCGGGACGGGGCGCGCACCCCCCTGCGGGTGGGCGCGGTGGCGGCGGCGGCGGACGTGCGGCTCGGGGTGAGCCGGCTCAACGTCGGGGAGGCCCTGCGACGCGCCCTCGGCGAAACGGGGCTCGCGGGCCGGGCGGTCGCGATGGGCGCGTCGGTGAAGTTGATGGCGGTGGCGCAGGGGACGCTCGACGCCGTGGTCAGCTTCACCGCGGCGGAGCGCGAGTGGGACACCTGCGCGCCGGAGGTCATCGTGCGTGAAGCCGGCGGCGCGTACACGGATCTCGACGGTCACCCCTTGCGTTACAACCAACCCGACACCGCGCGCCGCCGCGGCAGCCTGGTCAGCAACGGCGCCTGTCACGCCGCGCTCCTCGGGTTGCTGCGCCCGTTCTTCCCGGGCGAATCAACGGGTCCCGCGCCCGCGCCGGGCGGTGTCGGACAGTGAGCGATTCCGCGGTCGATTCGAGGGCGAACACCGGGTCCACGGCGCCCGGGGTGTCGCGGCGACGCTTGCTCGGCGTGGACGGCGTCGACGGGAGCGGCAAGTCGTTCCTCGCCGAGCGACTCGGCGCCACGCTCGGGCAGGTGGGCCTTCCGACCGTCCTCTTGCGCGTCGACGACTTTCGCCGCCCCATCGATTGGCGGCAGGCGGGGCGCTCCGAGGCCGAGGTCTACTACGATGACTATTACGACCTCGCGCTCCTCGATGCGTGCGCGAGCCGGTTCCTGGCCGGGGCGGACGCCGTGGAGATTCCGGCGTTCGATTCGCGGGTGGAGCGGCACGTCGGGACGCGCACCGTGGAGTTCGGCGCGGCGTCGGTGGCCGTCGTCGAAGGCGTGTTTGCCTTGCGGAGCCAGGCGGTGCGGGCCAACGCCGCCGTCGTCTACCTGCGCACGACCTTGCCGGAGGCGCGGCGCCGCATCCTGGTGCGCGACACCGCCCGCGGACGGACAGCGGAGGACGTGATGCACCGGATCGCGGCGCGCTACTTTCCTGCCCACGAACGCTACGTTCGCGAATGCGATCCCGTGGGCAGCGCGGCCGCGCTGATCGATCACGAGACCCTGGGCGCGCCGACCGTCGCCCGGCTCGATCGGGCGCGCCTTGGTCCCGTCGTTGCCGAGGCCCTCACACGCGCCGTTGGCGCCTTTGCTCCCACGGCCACGGTCGGTTAGCCTGCAAGGGCTTGAAGCAACGGCGACAACGACTGCGACTGCGACTCCAGCGGACGAGAGCGTGAGCGAGGCGGTCCCGGGTCCGGCAGCGTCCAGCCCTGCCACCGTCATCGTGCGCGCCACGGTCGCCGAGGCGGCGGGGGCGTCCCAGCTCGTGGCGGGGCTGACGGTGCTCGAACGCTCCGTGAGGCAGCTCGGACGGCAACCGGGGCGACGGATTCTCGTCGCCACCGACGACACGTTCCCGCTACCAGCCACGCTGCCGGCCACCGCCGAGCTCCGCCGCGTCAACGGCGACGTCGAGGCCGCGGTGGACGGGCTGCGCGCGGAGACAGCCGGGACCGTGGTCTCCGGCAACATGGTGCGGCTCCGCGGCGACCCCCTCGACGGGGGCATGCGGGTCACGGACGAGACGGGCCGCTCGGCGGCCGAGGACGCCATCTTCGCGGATCTGCTGCGTGGTGATCTCGGGTTCGTCGCCCGTCACATCAACAAGAAGATCTCCTTCCCGATCACGCGCCATTTCCTTTGCCACCTTCCGGTCACGCCCAATCAGGTCACCCTCGGCGCGGCGGCGCTGGGCCTCGTCGGCTGCGCGCTGGTCGCTTCGGGGGGCAGGGCGAGCATGATCGTCGGGCTGTTCCTGGCGCAGGCGCAGTCGATCCTGGACGGATGTGACGGCGAGCTCGCGCGCGTGCGCTTCCAGCAAAGCCGCCTCGGCGAGTGGCTCGACACCGTCGTCGACGACTTCATGAACGTGGCCCTCATCGGCAGCATCGCCGTGGGCCTCTGGCGCGCCACGGGCAGCGCGGTCCTCCTCGGCGGTGGCCTGCTGGCCGTAGCGATGTACCTCTTCTACAACGTCGTCTGTTACCGCGAGCTCGTCCGCCAGAAGGTCGGCGGCGAGCTCATCAACATTCGCTGGAAGGTCACCGAGGGCAAGGATCTGAAGTCGATGGTCAGCGGAAAGGCCCCTGGTCTGAAGGTCGTCCTGCTGGCGCTCGGCCGCCGCGACACGTTCGTGTTCGGCTGGCTGCTGCTCGGGATCGCGCAGCTCTTGCCGGTCGCGATCCTGTGGGCCCTCATCGTGGCCAGCATCTCGTTCGGCGCGGCCCTGACCCAGGTGCTCGCGCGCGAGCCTCCTACCGCCTGAGGCGCGTTCACTTACCCGCCGGTATGGCTCCCTCGGGCGCGCCGTGGTTGGTTTTTCCGTACAGCACCGCCGCGACGACGCCGAACATCGCCACCAGCGGCCAGGTCAGCCGCGCCGGGAGCGCGGCGAGCAACGACGTCCCCACCAGCGGGCCGAACGACTGCCCCGCCGCCTGGGCCAGGCCGAACAACCCCGCGTAGGCGCCGATCCGGCCGTGCGGGGCCATGGTGGTCGCCGCTGTCTGCTGGGCGGGCGCGCTGATGATCTCGGCCAAGGTCACGAACGCGACGCAGGCCACGAGGTGCACCTCGCGCGTCGCCAGCCCGCACAGCGCGTAGCTGGCCGCGTAGGCGAGCGCGCCCAGGACCAGCACGTGCTGGTTGCCGACACGCCGGATGTAATAGAACGCCGGGAGCTGCAGGAAGATGACGATGATGCCGTTCTCCAGGTAGAGATGGCGGATGGAGCGGATGCCCATGTGGAGGTGGTCCGCGGCATAGAGCGAGAGCGGCGCATAGAGCTGGGCTTGCAGCAAGAAGAAGAAGAACGTCGCCAGCAAGAACCCCATGAAACGGCGGTCGTGACGGAAGGCCGCCACGTCGGCCAGGCGAAACGGCGGCCGCACCGACGTGGCGGCGGTCGCGCGGGTCTCGGCGATGGCCGACGCAGCGCCCGTGGCGATCAACGTGATGACCGCGCTCACGTAGAAGAGGTAGCCGTAGGCCACGCCGCCCCCCGGCAACAACGCGGGGGCGATCGTCCCCATCGCCCAGCCGATGTTCACGCCGATGCGCTGCAAGGAAAACGCGGCCACGCGATGCTCGCCTTTCGATAGATCGGCCACCATCGCCGAAGCCACCGGGTCGAAGAATGCGCGCAGGATGCCGTTGAGGATGACCAGGGACGCGATCGCCAGGATGGGGCCGCGGTTGATGATCTGATAGCCGAGCGCCGCCAGGTTCACCGTGCGGATCAACATCGCGCTGATGAGGACCGGCCTGCGACCGACCCGGTCCGTGATCTCGCCGGCCACCCACTGCATGGCCGCGCCCGACAGGCCCGCCGCCGTCCAGATCGCGCCCACGGCCTGCAGCGAGACGCCGCGCTCCTTGTGCAGCGTGACGCCCAGATAGGGAAGCACCGCCGAGAATCCCAGCGTCACCACCAGGCGCGCTGCGGCCAGGATGAAGACGCGACGATCGAGCGCCCGGAAGTCGGAGAGAAGAGCCAAAGGCCGAGGGAGAATAGGCCGCGCCCAGGCCGGTCGCCACTATGCAGATCACGGGACTCGCGGGACATTTCCCTGCTACGCTGCCGTCCGATGATCGTCGAGCTGATGAAGGAGTATCGTTTCGAGGCCGCGCACCGGCTGCCGCGCGTGCCCGACGGTCACAAGTGCGCAAACGTCCACGGGCACAGCTACAAGGTCGAGCTGCACGTCACCGGCCCGGTCGATCCGGCCACGGGCTGGCTCGTCGACTTCGGGGTCATCGACGATTGCTGGTTGCGGGTCTTCGCCCGCCTCGATCACCAGTACCTGAACGACGTGGCGGGCCTGGAGAACTCCACGTGCGAGAACGTGGCGGCCTATATCTGGACCGCCATGAAGACCTCGATCGGCGGGCTGTCCGCTGTCACCGTCTGGGAGACCCACGACAGCCGTTGCACCTATCGGGGGGCCTGACAGAGCGTGGGCACCGCGGGGGCCGAGGAGACGACCCAGGCCGGTCCGCGGCTGCTTCGCGTGGCGACGCTGAATCTGTGGGGCGAAAATGGCCCGCACGCCCGCCGCCTCGAGCTCGTCGCCGAGGAGCTCGGCCGCCTGAACGCCGACGTGCTGGCCCTGCAGGAGGTTCGCGAGGTTCCCGGGCGGTTGCCGAATCAGGCCGACACGCTGGCGAGCCGCTTCGGGTTCCATGCGGCGTTCGCGCGCGCCACGGAGTGGGGCGGGGGAGTCGAGGGCCTCGGGATCGTGTCGCGCTTTCCCATCCGACAGACCGCCTTCGCGCGGCTCCCGCACGCGACGGAGACCGAGGGGCGCATCGTGCTGTCGGCGTGCCTCGACACGCCACGCGGGCCCCTGTGGCTGCACACGACCCATCTCAGCTATCGGCTGCACGAGGGGCGCGAGCGCGAGGAGCAGGTCATGGCGGTCGATGGGCAGGTGACGGCCCGCGCCGCCGAGACGGACCTCCCCCAGATCGTCGCGGGCGACTTCAACACCGCGCCCGACGGCGACGAGATCCGCTGGCTGCGCGGCGCGACGACGCTCGGCGGAAGGCGCGTGTCTTACCAGGACGCGTGGGCCGCTGTTCACCCCGACGACCCCGGCGTCACCTGGGCACGGGATAACCCGTTTCGTGCGCGGATGGGCTGGCTGCCGGCCGAGCGGCGCATCGACTACATCTTCGTGACGGCCGCCCGCCGGGACGGGCGCGGGGCCGTTCACGACGCGCGCCTGTGCTTCGACCATCCCGGGGCGGACGGCGTGTTCCCATCTGATCACCGCGGGGTTCTCGCCGACATTCAGGTCGCGCCCGACGAGCCCAGGGCCTGACCATGTATCGCCTGGCGCACGTGACCGATCCGCACTTTCGTTCCTTCGAGGGCGCGCGCCTCGGCGACTTCCTCGGCAAGCGGGCCGTGGGCGCGCTGAACGTCGTGGTCAACCGGCGCCGCAAGCACAAGATGGAGCTGCTCGAGGCCCTCGGAGAGGATGTGCGGCGCGAGGCGCCCGACCACCTGGCGCTGACAGGAGATCTGTCGAACGTCTCCCTCGATGCTGAATGGCGGGAGGCCCTCCGCTGGCTCGAGGCGACGGGGCGGGCGCCTGGCGCCACCACCGTGATCCCGGGAAACCACGACGCCTACGTCGCCGAGGTGGTCGCCAGCCGGTCGTTCGAGCGGCTGTTCGCGCCGTTTCAGATGTCGGATCTGCCAGGCACGACGGCGCCCGCGTACCCGTTCGTCCAGCTCCGGGGGCCGCTGGCGCTGGTGGCGCTCAACAGCTGCGTGGCGACCGGCGACCTCGGCGCCTGGGGCGAGCTCGGGGTCGCGCAGCTCGACGAGGCGGCCGCCTTGCTGGCGGCGCCCGCCCTGCGCGGCAAGACCCGGGTCGTGTTGCTGCACCACCCGCCCGTCAAGCTGAAGGGCGGCGAGGATCGCAACCTCAAGGACCGCGAGGCGTTCGCCGCGATGATGGCGCGCGCGGGCGCGGACCTGATCCTGCACGGGCACGATCACCGCGACGAGACGGCGGCGTTGCCGGGCCCCGGCGGCGCCGCGATCCCCGTGATCGGCGCCGGCTCCGCGTCCTACGCCGGCAGCCCCGACAAGCGGGCCCGCTACAACATCTACGAGTTCGACGCCGGAACCATCACCCTCGTCACCCGCGCTCACCAGGAGGAAGCGGACACCTTCGCCGAGGTGCGCCGCGACCGAATCGTGGGGTGAGGCTCGCCTTCGCGTTTGCTTGGCGACACGAGCTGACCTGGCGGCAGCGCATCGCGTATAGTCAGCGACCATGAGCAGCGAGACCTACCACGAGCCGATGGATCTTCTCTCCGATGAGACCAAGAACATGCACCGCGCGATCGTCTCCCTGAAAGAGGAGCTCGAAGCGGTCGACTGGTACCAGCAGCGCGCCGAAGCCTGCAGCGACGAGGAGCTTCGCGGCGTGCTGGTGCACAACAAGAACGAAGAGATCGAACACGCCATGATGAACCTCGAGTGGATCCGCCGCCACAGCAGCGTCTTCGACACGAACATCAAGACTTACCTTAACGCCAAGGGGCCGATCTTGGCCGTCGAGAAGCAGGATAGTGCTGGACCGGGCGGGGCGAGCGGGGGGACGTCGGCCAGCGGGTCCAGCCTCGGCATCGGCAGCTTGAAGGAGGGGAAGTGATGGACCTCCTCAAGCGCAAGAAGGCACCGCTGACCGACGAAGCCTGGCAGCAGGTCGACGATGAAGCGCGGCGCGTGCTCAAGCTGCATCTCGCCGGCCGCAAGGTCGTCGACTTTGCGGGTCCCCTCGGCTGGAAGCACGGCGGTGTCAATACGGGTCGCCTCAATCCGATTGGCAAGGACCACCCGGACGGCGTGTCGTACGCGCTACGGCAGGTGCAGCCCCTCGTCGAGCTTCGCGCTCCCTTCGCGATGAAGATCGCGGAGCTCGATGACGCGTCCCGCGGCGCGGACGACCTCGACCTCGACCCGGTGATTGCGGTCGCGGAGCGGGTCGCGCACGCGGAGGACACGGCGATCTTCCATGGCTTCAAGAACGGTCAGATCACTGGCATCATCGAGGCCACACCGCACAAACCCGTCCCGGTCACGGGAATCCTCGAGTGGCCGAAGGCCGTTGTCGCGGCTCTCGAAGTCCTGCGCGCCGCGGGCGTGAACGGCCCCTACGCCCTCGCGCTCGGCCTGCAGGCGTTCGATGAGCTCGACGCCGACAGCGAGGACGGCTACCCGCTGCGCCGGCGCCTGGAAGAGAGCCTGCGCGACGTATCCCTGGTGTGGGCGCCAGCGTTGCAGGGCGGGGCGGTGCTGCTTTCGGTCCGCGGTGGGGACTACGAGCTCACGGTCGGGCAGGACCTGTCGATCGGCTATGCGTTCCACGATCGCACGGACGTCGAGCTCTTCCTCACGGAGTCGTTCACGTTCCGCGTGCTCGAAGCAAAGGCCGCGATCTTCCTCAGCCGCCCCGACACCAAAGCCAAGCGCCCTTAGGCGAACCTGCTACGCGCGCGGCGCGTCGGGGAGGACCGGCGCGGGCGCGTTTTCGTGCGGGATGAGGTCCGCGATGGTCATGCCCTTGGTGCGCTGCTTGCGGGACTCGTCGAGCTCGCTGGCCAGGGCCCGCAGCACGGGCGACGTCGAGCCTTCGGCGATCTCGATGTCGCTCGACCGAAAGGCCGACAGCACCTCGTCGAGCGTGATCGCCGCCGCCGCCCGGCCGGGGATGTAGCCGTTGATGTCGCCGTGGACCTCCGCGATCAGCCCCCGCGCCTTCAGGCGCTCGACCACCCGATCCACGACGTCGACCGCCAGGCCGAACTCGGTGACGAGGTTCGTCTTCGCGATCGCGCGCCCGGAGACCTCGTGCGCCCCCGCGACCATCGCCAACAACTGGGCGGCCAGCAACCCGTTGATGGGCGCGTCGCCGCTTTGCCGCCGGTCCTCCGCCTCGAGGAGCCGCAGGTTCTGCATGGCGAAGGCGATCTCCACCCCCAGCAGCACCAGCAGCCACGAGGCGTAGATCCAGATCAGCAAGAGCGGGATGAGCCCGAGCGAGCCGTAGACCCCGCTGTAGCTCTGCAGCAGCATGTTCTTGGCGAAGCGCACGAAGACCAGCTTCAAGACCTCAAGCACCGCGGCCGTGAACAGCGCCCCCAGCAGCGCGGCGCTCCAGTTGACGGTGGTGCGCGGCAGCAGCTTGTTCATGAACAGCAGCGCCAGCACCTCGATGGCCATGGGCACGAAGAAGCGCGTGGCCGTGTTCGCGCCGATGAGGCGGCCGGACCAGTAAAGCGAGACGGACGCCAGCGCGGGCAGCAGGGTGACCATCGCGTAGAACGTCACGAACTTCCCGACCAGGGTGCGGCGCTCGCCGACGCGCCAGATGTCGTTGAAGATGTGCTCCACGTAGCTGTAGACCGAGTAGCAGGTGATGATGGTGAAGAACAGGCCCGCCCCTCCGAGCGCGCCCACGCTGATGTTGCGCGAGAAGTCCTCGATGTGGTTGGTCACCGCCTCCATCCCCGGGAACAGGCGATTCGCGATGAAGTCGGACAGGCGCGACTGCGCGTCGAGCGAGCCGACGCTGCGCAGGATCGTGAACGCGATCGCGGTGACGGGGACCAGCGACAGGGCCGTATTGAACGTCAGGGCCGCCGCCTGCTGCGGACATTTGTCGCGGGCCCACTGCTTGAGGATGCGGATCCCCAGCCGGGTCAGATAAACGGCGGCGCGGGCGCGGTGGGAGAACTCCACGGTCGCCGCCGCCGTGTAGGAGTTGTTTCCGAGGTAGGCACGGATGTGGCCGAGGGTTCGTCGCACGCGGCTCAAGTACGCCCGAGGACGGTCCCGGGCGCAAGCGACTATCGACGGCGCGCCGAGAAATCGGCGCCCGGCGGCGCTGGGTTCGAGTGAATTTTTTGACGTGTTCGCTGGCTTCGCTAGCGTCTAGGCATGAAGATCGTGTCGGAGGAACAAAGGGCGTTCGAGGTGATGAAGGCGGAGTTGCTGCGCAGTCATCCGGGGCGGTTCGCGGTGCTTTGTGGCAGGCGGCTGGTGGGGATCTTCGAGTCGGTGGATGAGGCGCTGCTGGCGAGCTCACGGGAGTTCGACGCGGGCAACCTGCCTGAAGGAGCCCCCGTCTTCATCAGTGAGATCGCCGAGCTCGTCTCTTTGCGCGTGATGGCGCGGCCCTACACGACCGCGGAGACCCGCGGGCGGTCGCCGACGGGCGAAGTCCGAGCCTGAGTCCAAAGCCGGAGGTCACGCGCGGCCCGCGGGAGCCGCGGGAGCGGTTTGCGCTCGGGTCTCGATCGGGCGAGTGTCGCGGCGCTGTCCAGGTGGGCGCGTTGCAAATGCGGACCCGCTTCGATAAAACCGGCCGCCGGTTTCGGGAACGCCAAGAACGCTGCGTTTTGCCTTCGTCGTCCACCTCTGCGCCTTCGCCTTACTTGGGGGATTGCCATGCGACCCGTCCGCTCGATCTGCCGCCGCCGCCACTCCCTTCGTCCTCTTCGTCTCGACGCGCGTCTTCGTGACGCCGCGGTCGTGGCGGCTCTGGTGTCGGCCTCCTGGGCCGGCACCGTCGGGTGCGTCGAGCAAGACGACGACAAACCGACCGAAGAGGACATGAAGACCGTGCGCGCCAACCTGCTGACGACGCCGCCCTCGCCGAAGGGCGTGGTGAACGCGGACCTGGATGGGAAGCTCATCTACCTGGGGATGGACTTCGACCCGCCCGTCGCCGAGCCGGGCAAGGAGATCAAGCTGACCCACTACTGGAAGTCCGTGGCCTCGCCCGGAGACGGCTGGCGGGTGTTCACCCACCTCGAGGGTCCGAACCACCAGGGGTACCTGAACGCCGATCACGGCCCCGTCGCGGGGAAATATCCGATCAGCCAGTGGAAGCCAGGCGAGATCATTCGCGACCAGCACACGGTCGGTCTGCCAGGCAACTGGACCGCCGACTCCGTGCTGGTCTACGTGGGCGCGTGGAGGGGGCAGCCCCGCATGCCGGTCAAGAGCGGCCCGAACGACGGCAACAACCGCGTCCTGGCGGCGACGATCCCGGTGAAGAGGCCGGTGAGACCGCCCGCGGCGCGCAAGCGCTACGTGGCGCGCCGGGTGACCGAGCCCCTCAAGATCGACGGCAAGCTGGACGAGCAGGCGTGGAAGGATGCGCCGTCCACCGGCGTGTTCGTCAACACCATGACCGGGGCGCCCTCCGAGATCGTGACCGAGGCGAAGCTGCTGTGGGACGACAAGTTCCTGTATGTCGCCTTCGAGAACGCGGATACGGACATCTGGTCCAGCCTGACCAAGCGCGACGACAAGCTGTGGACCCAGGAGGCGGTCGAGCTGATGATCGACGCCGACGGGAACGGCAGGGGCTACATCGAGCTGCAGGTGGCGCCGAACGGCAACGTGTTCGACACCTACCTGCCGCAATACCGAAAGTACGAGGACTCGCTGGATCCCAAGAAGAAGCCATACTCGTGGAATTCGAGGTTGAACACCAAGGTAACGATCGACGGCACGCTGAACAAGCACACCGACAAGGACAAGTCGTGGACCGTCGAGATGGCGCTGCCGCTCGCCGACGTGAAGGGCATGGACGTGGACGCGCCGCTGCCTCGCCTGCCACCGGGCGTGGGCGACGTGTGGCGCATCAACATGTTCCGCATGGACCTGCCCGAGGGCAAGGGGCAGCTCGCGGCCGGCTGGTCGCCGCCGATGGTCGGCGATTTTCACGCGCTCGACAAGTTCGGCGAGCTGGTGTTCGGGGACGAGAAGGGCAACCCGGTGCCGCCTCCGGCCGCCCCTGTCGCCGCCCCCGTCGCGGCGTCCGGCAAGGCCGCGGACAAGAGCGGGGGCAAGGCGAGAGACAAAAAGGCGGGAAAGACCGGCCGCGCGAAGAAGAGGTCGTCGAGGTCCGAGGAGTAGCGCCGTCAGCGAGGGACGGCGCCGTATCGCTTCAATCGACTGTCGACTCGACTTCGATCACACGCAGGACGGGACCGCCGCTCGTCAGGACGACCTCGCGCGTGGTCCCCGCCGGAGCTCCTGCCTCCACGGCCCGCAGGGCATCGTGCGCCCGCCGCAGGGCCTCCCGCACACGGGACGGGAACGCAGCGGATGACGCGACCTCCGCGAACGGCCGCCGCGGGCCGTCGATGAGCTCGTAAATCACCACGGCCGGACCGTCGTCGTCGCTCAGCGACAACACCCGCTGAACGTGAGGACCGCCCAGCGCGGCCAGCGCGCGCAGTCGTCCGAGCGCCTCGGGGGCGAGCGGCGAGTCTCGCCGCTCCACGAGCACACGGCGTCCGAGGCGCGGATCGGCGCGCTCGAACAGCGCGCCCGCGGCCGACCGTCCGAGCGGAATATCGCGCTCGGGTGCCCGCGCTTCCCCGGTCGCCTGGTCCGCCCTGTCGCCGGCGTCAGCTCGCTCGGGTACGACCATCACCGGCGCGCGCGGCGCCGCTCGCGGCAACGACTCCGTTGGCCACTGGCGGACGGCCTCCCACATTTCCCGGGCGGACTCCCAGCGCTCGTCGGGCGCCTTGCGAAGCGCGCGCAGCAAGACAGCATCGTGCGCGACGCTCAGCCCGTCCTGGCACAGGCTTGGCACGGGGGGCTCCTCACCGAGGTGCTGGGCGACCACGTCCGGTCCCTGAAACGGCAGCCGTCCCGTCAGACATTGAAAGAGCGTGACGCCCACAGCGTAGAGGTCCGCCGCCGGCCCGATCCGGCCCCCCGTGATCTGCTCCGGGGACATGTACGCGACCGTCCCCAGCAGTCCCCCCGTTTGCGTCTGTCCAAAATCCGCCAGGTGCGCGGCGCCAAAGTCACCGAGCTTGGCGTTTTCCGCCAGGTCGAACAAGATGTTCGCTGGTTTTACGTCACGGTGGACGATCCCCTGGTCGTGCGCGGCACCGAGCGCCGCCAGCAGGTCCAGGGCCAGGCGGCGAACCGCCGCGACGGGCATCGCTCGCGCGTCCGCGACCCGATCGGCGAGCGCGCCCCCCGCCATCAGCTCCCAGACGAACAGCCCGGCGGCCGGCTCTGCATCGAAGAGCGCCACGATGTTGGGATGGCGAAGCCGAGCGGCGGCCTCGGCCTCGCGAGCGAAGCTGGCGTAGGCCTGACCTTCGGCGCCGCCGGCATCGCCGCCGCCACCGTAACGGAGCAGCTTCAGCGCGACCTCGTGGCCGAGCAGTGTGTCCTCGGCCAGGTAAACCTGGCTGGTGGCGCCTGCGCCGAGGGATCGCAGCACCTTGAAGCGACGGCCCGTCGCAGCGGCGGAGGCGCCGAGCGCGGTGGCGGGGAGCGCGCCTGCGGCGGCGTCGGCCGCATCGAGCGCCGCGATCGCCGTCGCGGACGCGGGGAGCTCGGGCTTCGCGCGCCGCAACCTGGTCACGATCTCGTTTGCCGCCACGGGATAACCGAGCGCGAGCAGGGCGCCGATCAGCGCCTGGCCCGCCTGCAGTTGCACCGCCTCTACGCGCATGGCCCGCTGGTACGCGCGCGCCGCGTCCTCGTGCCGGCCGAGCCGCCCGAACAATCGTCCCAGGGCCACCTCGGCCCCCGCGCGTTCGTGGTCGGAGCCCGCGCGGGCGCGGGCCTGCTCGTAGGCCAGACCGGCGTCGTGCGGGTGGCCTGCCGCCTCCGCCAGGCGGCCGACATCGAGCAGGCTCCCCGCGCGCCGGTAATGCACGGCAGCCCCTGCGCGGTCCCCGGCGCGCTCGGCCAGGTGACCGGCGTCGAGATGTCGCCCCCGCGCCGCGAACGCCGCCGCCGCCGCCGCGAGCTCGGCGACGGCCTCGCGGGGTATCGTCTGCGCGATCTCCCCGGCGCGCCTCGCATCGCCGAGCTCCAGCGCCAGCCGGACGGCCAGGGCCCGTCGTCCGAGCTTCAGCGCGAGGGGCAGGGCGTCCGCGAACCGCCACAGGCGTTCGTAGAGGCGGATCGCCTCATCGAGCTGCCCCAGCTCGACGGCCAGCCGGGCGGCGGCCAAGTGCTCGCCGGCCGCGACGAGCGCGGCCACGCCACCTTCAGGGCCAGCCGCGTCGTCGTCAGGCTTGGGCATCCCGTGTACCTCCGATTCATGGTAGCAAGCTCTCACAAACCATGGCGCAAGCAGCCCCCTCGTCGCACGGCGATCTGGTCCTCGGTGTCATCGGAGGCAGCGGGCTCTATGACCTGCCCGGTCTGGCAGACGTCCGCGAGGAGACGCTCGATACGCCGTTCGGCCAGCCGTCGGCGCCGGTGGTCATGGGACGGATCCGGGGCACCACGGTAGCGTTCCTCACGCGTCACGGGCGCGGACATCGCTATTCGCCGTCCGAGATCAATTACCGTGCGAATATCCACGCCTTCAAGCAGCTCGGCGTCAGCCGCGTGCTGTCGATCTCCGCCGTGGGTTCGCTGCGGGAAGGGATCGCGCCGGGCGATCTGGTGCTGGTCGACCAGTTCATCGACAAGACTCACGGGCGCGCGAATACGTTCTTCGGGGGCGGGATCGTCGGGCACGTCAGCTTCGCCGATCCGGTTTGCCCGCACTGGGTGGACCTCGTGGCCGGGGCCGCGGCGTCGACCATCGGCGCGGGCCCACCCGCGGCGATGGGCGGCGGGGACGCCGAGGCCCTGGAGGCCCGGACCACGGGCCGCCTGCACTTGACCGGGACCTACGTGTGCATGGAGGGCCCGCAATTTTCCACACGGGCCGAATCGAACCTGCACCGAAGCTGGGGCGCCGACGTCGTCGGCATGACGGCCGCGACCGAGGCGAAGCTCGCCCGCGAGGCCGAGCTTTGTTATGCGGTCCTGGCCCTGTCCACGGACTTCGACTGCTGGCGCGACGGCGAAGAGGCGGTCACGGTCGGCTCCATCGTCGCGGTGCTGAACGCGAACGTGGCGCGCGCCCAGGCGATCGTGGTGGCGCTGGCCACCGCGGCCGCCGCCGCGTCAGGGCCTCTTGCTTGCTCGTGCGCGCGCGCCGCCGAGCAGGCGATCTTGACGGCGCGAGAGACCGCTTCACCCGAGGCGCGCCAGCGCCTCGCGACACTGTACGGGAGGTATCTGTGACGCTCGATTCTCATCCGCACTCTCTGTTGGTGGTGGGCTCCGTGGGCCTCGATGACGTGGAGACCCGCATCGGAAAACGAACCGGCGTGCTCGGCGGCGCGGCCTCGTACTTCTCGGTGGCCGCGTCGTTCCTGGCGAAGCCCCGCATGGTGGCGATCGTCGGCACGGACTTCCCGGCCCAGCACACGGAGCTCTTCGAGCGGCATGGCGTCGATCTGGCAGGCCTCGAGCGGGTCGCGGGCGAGACGTTCCGGTGGTCGGGGGTCTACGCGCCCGACTTCAGCAGCCGCACGACCCTCGACACCCGCCTGAACGTCTTCTCGACGTTCAACCCGAAGCTGCCGGCGGGGTGGGGCGACTCCGAGCAGGTGTTCCTCGCAAACATCGATCCCGAGCTGCAGCTCTCGGTGCTGGAGCAGACGGCGCAGCCGAAGTTCGTCGCCTGCGACACCATGAACTTCTGGATCGGTGGCAAGCGGCCGGCGCTCTTGCGGCTGCTGAAGCGAATCGACCTGCTGATGCTGAACGACGAGGAGGCCCGCGAGCTTTCAGGCCAGGCGAACCTGCCGGCGGCGGCGCGCGCCATTCAGACCATGGGCCCGCGGGCGGTCGTCATCAAGCGGGGCGACGCCGGCGCGTTGCTGTTTCACGAGGCGGGCGTGTTCTCGGCGCCCGCGTTCCCCATCGAGAACGTCGTCGATCCGACCGGCGCCGGCGACTCGTTCGCCGGAGGCTTCATGGGCTGGCTCGCGCGCACCGGCAGCACCACGCCGGGGAACATTCGCACGGCGATGATCCTGGGCTCGGTGCTGGCGTCGTTCGCCGTCGAGGACTTCAGCCTCGATCGGTTCCGCACCCTGGACCTGATGCAGATCCGCGAGCGCTTCGCCGCGTTCGCGGATCTGGTGCACTTCGAGAAGATCCGGCTCTGACCGGGATCGGAGTTGTTGGGATATGCTTCGGGCCCGTGCGTTGCCCCCCGCGTCTCGGCGTTCTCTTGGCGTTTGCGGTAGGGCTATTTGCGAGTCGCGCCTGGGCGCGAGCTTTGTCCGCCGGCTCCCCGGGGTGCCCGTCGGGCGAGGGGAGGGGGAATGGCAACGCGGCGGCGGCGCTTTGGATCGCGCCCGAGTCGCCCGCGGTCGGCAGGCCGCTGCGGATCATGGCGGTCGCGCCCGAGTCGCTGGCCAAGGCCGAGGTGATGATCTCGATCGGGCCATCGCGGGTCGAGGCCACGCGGGCCGTCCACCGGGGCGGTGGGCCGTTCAGCATCGAGGCGACCCTGGCCGCGCCGGCCGCCGGTCACTACAAGATCGAGCTCATGCGGGAGGGGAAGACGCTCGCCTGCCGGAGCGTGGACGTCGGCGCGCGCGCGCGCGCGCGGCGACCGCTGGCGCGCGCTGCCGTCGCGGGGACGTGGGCGACGACCCGCGCCTGGGACCGCGCCACCGAGGACTACTACAGCGCGTGGATCGAATCGCTGTTCGACGCGCCCCCCACCGACAGCCTCGGTTTTCGGCCGCTGGCGCAGGCCCTGCGCGACGCGAACCGGAATTTCTTGTTCGACGATCTAGGCCTGGGCGAGGATGACCCGAAGGCGAAATCCGCCCTGACCGCCTCGCCCGATTGCGCTGACCTGCCGTATTTCCTGCGTGCCTACTTCAGCTGGAAGCTGGGCTTGCCCTACGGATTCCGCGACTGCGATCGTGGCACAGAGGCGCGGCCCCCCCGCTGTGGCGCCGTGTTCACGAACGAGTCGCCCGTCGAGGGCGCGCCCAGGGATTCCCTCGGCGCGATGAAGAAGTTTCTGCGCCTGCTCGCGAACAAGGTTCATTCGGGCAGCGCGCGCACGGCGCTCGCGGACGATGACACCGACCACTACCCGGTTGCCTTGACCCGCGAGGCCCTGCGCCCCGGCGCGGTCTACGCGGATCCGTACGGCCACGTCCTCATGCTGGTGAAGTGGGTCGAGCAAGGTCAGAACACCGGTGGCATGTTGCTGGCCGTCGACGGTCAACCGGACGGCTCCGTCGGCCGCAAGCGCTTCTGGGAGGGGAACTTTCTCTACGCGAACGACGTCGCGGGCGCGGGTCCGGGATGGAAGGCCTTCCGGCCCCTCGCGCGTGCCAATGACGGGAAGCTGGCCCCGCTCACCAACGCGGCGTTACGCGCCGATCCGCGCTTCGCCCCGTTCTCGACCCAGCAGGCCGACCTGGCCCGCGACGCGTTCTACGCGAAGATGGGCAAGCTCATCAACCCGCGGGGCCTCGACGGCGCCACCGCGTACGGGGAGACCCTGGACGCCCTGGTCGAACAGCTTCAGACGCGGGTGGGGTCCGTCGACAACGGCGAGAAGTACATGCGCGAGAACGGCAACCCGGTGGTGGCCATGCCCGAGGGCGCGAAGATCTTCGAGACCGTCGGCGCCTGGGAGGACTACGCGACGCCCTCGCGTGACATGCGGCTGCTCATCGCCATCCACGTCCTCGAGACCTTGCCGGAGCGGATCGTCGCCCACCCGGAGTTGTTCAATCTGGCCGGGCGCAAGCCCGCCGTCGTGCGCGGCGAGGTGGAGGCGCTGCACGCCGCACGCGCCAAGGAGCGCGGCATTCAATATCAACGCAGTGACGGGACAACGTTCCATCTGACCGTCGCCGACGTGCTGGCGCGCAAGGCCGGCTTCGAGATGTCCTACAACCCAAACGACTGCGTCGAGACCCGCTGGGCCGCGCCGGCGGGCTCCCCCGAGGCAGCGCCCTGCAAACGACAGGCGCCGGCCGATCAGCGGGCCCGCATGGCGGAGTATCGTCCCTGGTTCCACGACACGCGCCGCCCCGCCCGCTGACGGCCGAACATTCCCTCTCCCTAACCCTCTCCCACATTCGTGGGGGAGGGGACCAGGACGCGGAATGCGATCGCGTCGGCCACGCGGCGCGAGGCCGGCCCGGAGGCGTGCCAGTCGAGCCGGCGGGCGCCGTCTGGCCCGATCGAGATCGTCACGCGCAGGTGATCCGCCGGCGCCGCCGACGGGAATCGGTCCAGCCACTCGATGACCGAGGCGGTGCGGTCGAACGCCTCGTCGAGCCCCAGCTCGACGAGCTCCGCCGCCGAGGCGACCCGGTAGAGATCGGCGTGCAGCAGCGGCACCCGCCCCGGGTGCTCGTTCACCAGCGCGAACGTGGGGCTGGCCACGTGACGGTGGGCCGATATCTCCATGCCCTCCGCGATCCCCTGCGTCAGCGTGGTCTTCCCGGCCCCGAGCGGCCCGACCAGCCCCACGACGTCGCCGATTCGCAGCGCGCGACCCAGGCGCCGTCCCCACGCCTTCGTGTCCTCCGCCGTGACCAATACCGCAAACGCCGACGACGCCGGATCCACCGGCGCGACGACGGCGGCAGGAGCTTCGGGGACGTTCGCCACGACCGCGCCATCTTGTCGCGGCCCGCTGTCGCCAGCAACGGGATCTCGCATAATATCGGCGGTCATCTTGCCCCTTCGCTCCTCCGCCTCCGTCTTGACCCTGGCCCTCGCCGCGCTGGCGCCGGCTGCCTCCGTGAACGCACAGGCGCTTGCCCCGGCACCCCCGCCGCATGTCTTCGCCCGGACCTACGGCGTGATGGGCACGGATCTGACGCTGTCGGCGTTCACCGCTGACGATTCCGCCGCCGAGGCGGCGTTCGGCCTGGCGCTCGACGAGATTCGCCGCATCGAGGTCCTGATGACGGACTGGCCACGCGAGGGCCAGCCGCCCTCGGACGTGCTGCGCATCAACGCGGCCGCCGGTCACGAGGCCGTCAAGGTCGCCGACGAGACGTTCGAGGTCATCGCGTTCTCGCTGGACATCTCGCGGCGGTCCGAGGGCACGTTCGACATCACCTACGCCGCGATGCGGGGTCTGTGGAAGTTCGACGAGGACCTGGAGAAGAAGCTGCCGGCGCCCGCGGACATCGCCCGCCGGCGCCGCCTCATCTCGTGGCGCGACGTCGTCCTCGACAAGACCGCCAGGACCGTGAAGCTCCGGCGCGCCGGCATGCGGCTCGGCCTCGGCGGCATCGCGAAAGGCTACGCCGTCGATCGGGCCTCCGCCATCCTGCGCGCCCGCGGGCTCTCGAACTTCATGGTCCAGGCGGGCGGCGATCTGTACGTGTCGGGGCAGAAGGGCGCGGCGAACTGGATGGTGGGGGTGCGAGATCCGCGCGGGGGGCCGCGCGACGTGATCGCCAAGATGCCCATCAAGGATCACGCGTTCTCGACAGCGGGCGACTACGAACGCGGGTTCGTCCTCGACGGCAAGCGCTATCACCACATCATCGATCCGCGTACGGGCTACCCCGCCACCGCCTCGCGCGAGGTCACCGTCTTCGCGCCCAACGCGTTCCTGGCGGACGGCCTCGACGACGCCATCTTCATCCTGGGACCGAAGAAGGGGCTGGCGCTGTGCGCGCAGTTCCCGGACACGTTCGCCCTCGTCGTGGACGCCCACAACAAGGTGTGGATGTCGCCCGAGCTCGAGGGCAAGCTGATCCGGACCGCGGAGCCCAGTGACGGTATCTGACGCGCAGGCGCCGGACGTCGTCATCGTCGGCGGCGGGGTCATGGGCTCGGCGGTCGCGCTTCGCCTCGCGCAGCGCGGGGTGCGCGTTACCGTCGTCGAGCGCGGCATTCCGGGCGCCGAGGCGTCCAGCGCCGCCGCCGGGATGCTGGCTCCGCAGACCGAGGCCGATGGGCCCGGCCCCATGCTCAGCCTCGGGCTCGAAAGCCGGGCGCTCTACCCCGAGCTCGCCGCCGAGCTGCACGCGATCACCGGGATCGACATCGGCTACGATCGCTCGGGCGTGCTCGCGCTCGGCTTCAGCGACGAGGACGAGCGCGCGCTCAGCGCCCGGGGAACCTGGCAGGGGGCGCACGGCCTGCGCGCCGAGGTGCTGTCGGCCGAGGCGGCGCGCGGGGCCGAGCCGGCGCTCGGTCCCACCGTGCACGCGGCGCTGCACTTTCCCGACGACGCGCAGGTGAATCCAGCGTCGCTGGCGCGGGCGTTCTCCCAGGCCGCCGCGACAGCCGGCGCGCGGTTTCTGCAAGGGCGCTACGTGCGGCGCGTGCTGATCGACGCGGGCGCTGTCACCGGGCTCGAGCTGGACGGCGACGTCCTGCCCGCTGGCGCAGTGGTCCTGGCGGCGGGCAGCTGGTCCGGTCTCGTCGAGGGGGGAGGGGTTCCGGCCCATGTCGTTCGCCCCGCGCGCGGGCAGCTGGTCGCCATCGAGACGCGCCCGCCGCTGTTCCACCACGTGCTGTCCGTGCACGGGCGCGGCTACCTGGTGCCGAGGCGGGACGGCACGGTGATCGCCGGCAGCACCGTCGAGATGGTCGGCTTCCGCAAGGAGGTCACCGTGGGCGGGCTGGCGACGATCCTCGACCTGGCCCGCACGCTGGTGCCCGGCCTCGCCGACGCGCCGGTGCTGTCCACCTGGTCCAACTTTCGCCCTTACACCGAGGACCAGCTCCCCGTCCTCGGCGCCACGGCCGTGAAGGGCCTCTATCTCGCGACGGGCCACCACCGCAACGGCATCCTGCTCGCCCCCATCACCGGCGACGCGATCGCCGCCCTGGTCGCGACCGGCGACGCGGGCGTTGACCTGGCGCCGTTCTCGGTGACGCGCTTTCGAACCGCACCGGGCATCGGCAGCGCCGGCGGCCGCTGAACGGCCGCCTCCATCGGGTCTCGTCCGAACGCGGGCTACTTGTCGTCGCTCGCGTCGTCGTCGGAGTCGTCGCCCTTGCCCGACTTCGCATCGCCCGACTTGCTGTCGGCGTTGTCATCCGACTTCTTCGCGTCCGACGCGGTCTCGGCCCCGCCCCCTGAAGCGTCTGAGGCGCCGCCCCCCATGACGTAGGCGAGGCCAACGTAGATCTGAATGTACTGATCGACCGCGCCGCCCGCGATGGGCGGGGTGGTGGCGGGATTCCCCGTCACATCGGATGGCTTCGTGTTGAAGGCCAGCCCGAACCGGCGAACGTCCACACCTGCACGGATCTCGAAGGCGTTCGTCACCTTGTAGCCGGCGCCCACCCCCGCCTCGAGCCCTGCGCAGGTCGTCCGCGGGAAGTACGAGGCGCCGCCGATCTGGCCGGGCTTTCCGATGCACTGCAGGTAGGCGAGGTTCGCGTCCAGCAGGACGGACGACGTGACCTGGGTGTGAATGCCGCCCCCGGCCCGCGCGAACTTGTAGTCCGTCGACGGCACCACCGAGGTGGACATGCTGTTCGACGATCGCCGTAGCTGGAACCAGTCATCACCGTAAGCGACGGTGGCAAACAGCCCCCACGGCAACCGGTACTTGAGGCCGATCGAGAAGGCGGTGGACACCGTCTTGTAGTTGCCCCCCACGCCGGGAGACGTGACGACGGGCAGCAGGTACGTCAGGTCGCCGGTGAGGCCCAGGCCCGCGAGGGGGCCCCCCCCGAGGAGCGCCAGCGGAAAAAAGTCCGCGCGGAGATTCAACGCGGGAGCGCTCGGGAGGCTGTAGCTCCCGGTAGGCGTCGCGCTCAGGTCGGGGCGCTGTTGGTTGTACGAGAGTGAACGCATCAGGACGGCGGGTCCGAGGAAGATGGAAAGCGCCTCCTCTCCCCCCTCCGGCGCGGCCTCGGACTCCTCGGCCGCCGCCTTCGGCTTCTTCTCGCCTTCGCCTTCAGACTCGGACTTCTCGCCCGGCGAGGACTCCGATTCCGCGGGCGCTTCCTTGGCCTTCTTCTTCTTCGAGCCACCCTCGTTGGAAGCGACGGGCTTCGACTCTGGCGCCTTTTCGGCCGGCTCGGACTCCTCCGCGGCGGCTCCCGCCGGCTCTGGCTCGGGAGGCGGTGCCTCGAAGCCCCCGCCACCAGGCGGGTTCGTCTTGTTGAACGCCCCGGACAACCGCTTCCAGAACGTCTTGCTGATGACCGCCGCGATCTTCTTCGAACCTGCCCCAGTGAACGTCTCTTCACCGACGACGCTGCCGTCGCTGCCCGTGCGGACCGTCAGGGTCGCCTTCTTGTTCGTCACCTCGCCGACGACGATTCCCGTCAAGTCGAGGGCCTTCGAGACCGCCTTGTACCCGTCGTCGCTGTTCAGCGACACCTTCAGGCGCTTCGCCGCGCCCGTCAGCTCCCCGCCGGAGACGACGACGATCTTCCTGCTTTTCAGGGCCTTCTCGACGGCGGCGCGGCTCGCGCCCTCACCCGGTCCCGTGAACGAGGGGACCGCCACCTTGGGCGGCGAGTGGGCTTTGCCCTTGCCACCGCCCTTGGCGTGAGCCGCCGGAAAGCTCGAGGCGAGAAGCGCGATTCCCAGGAACGCGAGAACCGTACGAGATCGTCGAAAGACAAGGCGGTTCGCAACGGGCTTCATATCCATGCGCAAGTCGCTCCGGCGGTTTGACCGCAAACAAGGGGATTGAACGTTCTTTGGCTCGTGGGCGGACAAGTCTTGACCCGGTGTGACCATTAACACGGACGGCACGCGTGTGTCGTGGGTCAGTTCGGAAGCTTTGAGTTGACCCAGTCGGTGATGCACTGCATCTGATCGGCCGGGAGCTTGTTGCCCCCAAAGGGCATCAGATCCCCGCAATCCGTCCCTGTGAGCCGCTGAAACAGCGCTCCCGCCGGGGGTTTGGTCGGATTGACCAGGTTCTTGTTGCAAGTGGCCAAACCGCTGAACGCCTGCGCCATCCCGATCAGGCCGGCCTCCACGGGCGCCGTGACCAGATCCGGGGGTGAGGCGCCTGGGCTGTGGCAACCGGTGATGCCGCACGTGGGCTTGAAGATCATCGTGGGCGCGTCGCACGCGGCCGTGGTGCCGCCTGTACCGCTGCCGCTGCCGCCGGTTCCGACCGCACCCCCGGTGCCGCTGCCACTACCCCCCGAGGCACTTCCACCGGAGCCGGTCGAGCCTCCCGAGCCGGTCGACCCTCCGGATGCTGACACATGCCCCCCCGTGCCTGTGCCCACCGGGGGGGGATAGCTGCCTTCCAGGGTGCCGGGGCAGCCAGCCAGCAAGGGCAGGGCGACCAGAGCAGTCAGGGCGGCGAATTGCGGAAATCTCCTCGAGAGCGTGGACGCGGGGGCGACGGACGGCTTCACGTGGTCCTCCATGGGCAAGTGCGATAACACGAAAAAAGCGGCCGGGATACCGCATTAAATCAAAAACGTTAAGGCAGATGACCAGTCCGGTTGACTGTGTAAGTGAAGCGCGCCCTCTGTCGTCCCCAGTGAGTCTTAGGCGTTCATCGGAGTCCGAGGCACGCCTTGTTTCAGGGGCGTGCCGGTGCGGGGACGGGTCGAAAATCGTTCGGTAAATCAGCTATTCGTCGAACAGAACGTCGTCGGTCAAATCTTGCGCGTGCGCCTCGAGCCGCGCGCCTGACAGCTCGGCGGTCGTCTTGCGAAGGCGCTCCGCCAGCACCTGCACGAAGCTCCACAACAGCTTGACAGACAGCGACGGATCCTTGCGGACGATCTCGTAAAACTCGCGGCGTCGCAGGATCAGCAGGCGCGATGCATCCTCGGCCGTCGCGCTCGCCGAGCGCGGGATGCGATCCACGAGCGCCATCTCGCCGATGTGCGAGCCGGGCAGCAGGTAGGTGATGAACGCGTCGTTCTTGTGAACCCGGACCTTGCCCTTGAGGAGGATGAACAGCTCCTCGCCGAACGTGCCCTCCTTGATGATGCTCGCGCCCGGGGCGAACTCCTTCACCTCGGTCACGTTCAGCACGCGGATGATCTCGCGATACGTCAGGTGCCGGAACAGCGGCATCTGCTTCAGGACATCTACCTTGCGCTGCAGCTCGTCGGCGCGATCGTCGCCCGCGGTCGCGGCGGCGCCGGCGGCCGTGCGGTCGACGCGAACGACGACGGCCGTGATGTTGTCGTGGCCTCCGCCCTCGTTGGCGAGGGCGACGAAGCGGCTGGGCGCGCTCGTGATGTCCTCGCCCGACAGCAGCTCGATCATCTTCTCGTCCTGCAGGTAGGCGTGCAGCCCGTCCGAGCACAGCAGAAACTGGTCGCCGGGGAGGAGCTCGAAGTCGATGGTGTCTGTCTGGACGGTCTCGTAGACGCCGACCGCGCGCGTGACGGCGTTCTTGTAGGATTTGTACGGGGAGCTGTCGATGCCCTCCTTCGTGATCTTGCCGCGGCGGATGAGCTCGTTGATGAGCGAGTGGTCCTCGGTGAGCTGCACCACCTGACCGCGGCGGACCAGATAGATGCGGCTGTCGCCCACGTGCGCGATGAAGCCGCGATCGCCCGCGATCAGCAGCGCCGAGGTGGTGGTCCCCATGCCGCGCTTCTCCGGCTCGAGCTGGCCGCGTTCATAGATGGCGTGACAGGCCGTCTGCAGCGCGTGCTCGAGGATGGTCAGGATGTCGGGAGGGCGGACCTCGGCGTCGCCCTTCGCGTACCGCTCGATGACGTCGCGGTGGGCGTCGATGGCGTTGCGGAACTCGTGGACCGAGATGTCGGACGCGACCTCGCCCGAGGCGTGCCCACCCATCCCATCGGCGACCACGAACAGGGACAACTTCTTGTCGACGAGAAAATTGTCTTCGTTGGCTTCGCGCTTGCGTCCTACGTCGGTCGCGGCCCAGAAACTCAACTCCATGCCGGGGCTCCTCTTGGGTCCGGCACCCCGAACCTTCTCGTAGCTACCATGAACGCGCCGAGTCGGGAAGGGGCGCCGCGCGTCCGGTGCCGACCAGGCCCGGTGGATTCGCGCCTCGATCATCCGAGATCAATCCGAGATCCTGCGGGCTTGACACCCCGACGCTCCCTGTTACATATGTGCCCTTCGATATGCACCCTTCGTCGCGTCTTTCGGGCCGTGGCGAGGTGTGCAGGACTCACTCGGGGATCGTCTAACGGCAGGACGCCAGATTCTGGATCTGGCTATCAAGGTTCGAATCCTTGTCCCCGAACGGCAGCGGCGGTATGAACCGCCGTTCGGCCCCATCGTCTAGCGGTTAGGACGGCGCCCTCTCACGGCGCAGACTCGGGTTCAATTCCCGATGGGGTCACGAAATTTCGCAGAGAGGTCGGTCAGTTACGCGAGGCGAGGGTGCTGGGGCCCGCCTGGGGCCCACTTGAGACGACCGGCGGTGGTGATGCTGGTGTCGGTTTCGAGGGTGCGGCCGTCGAGAGCAGGGGCATGTACGCGGCCGTTTGAGAGGCCGCGAGATGCGCGTAGCGCTCGGTCATCGTGATGGACGAATGGCCGAGGAGACCGCGGATCAGGAACAGCGGCATCCCTCCCGAGGCGAGGATCGATGCGTAGCTGTGCCGGAGATCGTGCCACTTGATGCGCCTCAACCCCGCGCGTTTCTGCGCGGACCAGAGCACTTGCTGGAACTGTCCCGGCCGCAGCAGCCCACCGTCGTCGTCGCAGAAGATCAGCTCCGCGCCGTGACGGATGGCCCGAAGAGCTGCCGCTAGCTCTGGTGTGAGATCCACCCAGCGCTGCCGGTTGCTCTTCGGCGCCTTGATCATGGAGAAGCCCGTGGGCGCCGAGCGGCGCACGTAGACCCGAGCGAGCTCGAAGTCCACGTCCGTCCATCGAATCGCCCGCTGCTCCCCGAGCCGCATCCCGGTGTGCAGGGGAAAGAGCAGAAGCGCCCGCTCCCACGCATCCCGAGCCGCATCGACCAGCCGAGTCGCCTCGTGCGGCTGGTACCAGTCGAACGCCGCTTCCGGCACGATCACCTCCGGAAGATCGGGGAGGTGTTCGAGATAGCCCCACCGAACCGCGAAGGAGAGGATCGTGCGGAGAGTCGCCCGGATGTTCTGGATCGACTTCTCGCTGAGGCCCCGCTTCTTCGTCGGTCGCTGGCGCCGCTCCCGCTCCTCCGCCCCATGTCCGAGTGCCCGCTGCCGGCGCTTGCGTTCGGCGGCCGGTGCCGTCGAGCGCGTTTTCCAGCCGCGGGCCGAGAAGCCCTCTTGCCTCAGCTTCCCGAAGAACTCGGTCACCCGCTCGTTGTTCACCCGGTCGAGGCGCAGGTGCCCCAGCCGTGGACCCAGATGGATCCGAATGTGCCCCTCTTTCTGGCGCAGCGACGTCTCCTGATTGATCCCCCGCTTCCCCCCGCCGATCTTGAACTTCGGCCACCACACGTCTTCCATGAACTGCTTGAGTCTCAGCACCTCCTTCGGCTTGCCGGACCCCTGCACGCCACGGATCGCGCGCTGGATGTGGGCCCGTTCCGCTTCCTCCGCGGCGGCCTTCGTGCAGAGGGCGGGTGTGCCCTTCACACGAAGGTAGCTGCCGTCGAGGAGCTGGATGCGTTTGCGGTATCGCCATTCTCCGTGCCTGTCGCGGTAGGCTCCCATGTCGAACTCCTTGTCAGGAGCGCCGCGCCGATTTGCACGGCCACTTTACCACCCGCGATCGGTATCAGATCGCCTCGCGGACCTTCAGCAGGGACAGCAGCGCGAGCTTCGAGATTCGGATCACCTTGCGAGGTCCCATGCGGACGCCCGCGAGCTGGCCGGAGTCGACGAGGAGGCGGACTTCGCGGACGCCGACCCGCAGCACGCGGGCGGCCTCGCGTGAGGTGAGGACGGCGGGCATCTGGCCGAGGTCATCGGGGACGGTGGCCGGAATGGCAGGGACGGCTGACAGACTGTGTCCCATGGTCGCAGCTCACCGAGTGCCCGGAGCGGGGGTGGGCGTCGGGACCGGCCGCGATCCCGGGACCGGCGGTGGCAGAGAGGCGGGCGAGGGTGTTTGGATCGGTTGGGTCGGAGCCGCCGCTGCCGCCTCGCGGGGTGCCGGACTCTTACGATGCTCCTGCCAGAGCCGGTCGCGACGGAAGATCTGGCGGAGAGCAAAGTCCGCGGTCGCGGTGACGGCCGCGTCGGCGGTCATCTTCGCGCGCTCCTGGACCCACGCAGCGTATTCGGTGAGGGCCGCGGCGGTAGCGGCGGGGAGCGCCAGTTCGACCTTGGTCAGGGTCGAATCATCCTCGAGAACGAGAGGCATGGTCCGCTGAGCTGCCTTGGGGCGACCGGGCTTTCGACGAGAATTGTCCATCGGATCTCCTTCCAGCACGGGCGTGCGCTGTGGAGAGTTGTCGCAATGGGAGGGGGCACCGTTGCCGCTTGGGGCGAATTATCCAGCCCGATCGGGGCCGCGATTTCGCGTCGGGGCTACCGATCGCTCCACCGTTCGATCGAGGCGCTCGATCTGGATGCGGTGCTGGGGATGAGTTTTTTCACGGTCGCGCAAAGTCTCGACCAGGTTGGGAGCAACCTTCCACTGTCCATCGGCCACGCGCGTGACGAGCTTGTAGCGCTCCAGGCGCTTGAGGCGGCGCACGTTGACCTCGACGATCGACTCCGGCGGCACCCGGCGACCCTCGATCATGACAGGGCGGGCTTGGAGCTGCCGAAGGTGGATCGCAGCGCTGTAGACGCCCCGATTCGCGGCGGCAACCCGCTGAATGACGTGGTCTGGTGCGGTCAGCCACTTCGCCGGCGTAGCGGCGATCCGAACGCGTTCACCCACGGCGCAGGCCCTCGCTATTGGCCGGATCGACCCGGACATAGTGGGCATCCCTTCGTGCCGTCTCGACAATTACGAATGGGGCACCGGTCTGCTCATCGTGAAGCCCCTTGTGACGGACAACGCCCTCGATGGGTGTCGGGCTGGTCGTATCGAAAATGCGATACGCTGCCTGGGTCCGCCGAAGCGCACCATGCATGCGTTTGATGATGCCTCCGCGGTCGCCCAGCCGTTGCAGGGTGTCCTGCCACCCGTCCTCGAGCCGCCAGGACGTCGAAGAAACGCGTTCGGCCAAATGCAGGCGCTCCAGGATGTCGAGGCGCGCGATGGCATGTGGCCGGGAGATCTTCCTCGCGTCCGCCGCCGTTGCGATATCGGTCATCCTGACGAGACGATCGGGCGTGCTGAGCGCCGCCAATCGCCGATCGATGGTGGTCAAGCGCTCTTGAGAAATCTCCCGCTCGAGCTGCCGCCGCACGTCCAGCTCACTGCGCGGCCCGAGCTCGTTCGTGGCCAGTTCCTGCGCCCGCAGGCGCAGCGATTCCGAGAGATAGGTCCGATCGATTCGGACTTCTCGGTCTCGGGTGTCGACGCCGCGGACGACAAGGTGGACGTGGGGATTGTCGGTGTTGTAGTGGCAGACGGCGGCCCAGCGTAGCCCGCGCCCGAGATCCTTTTCCATCCGCCCGACCAGTCGCCGCGTGTAGTCGCGCAAGTCCAGTTCGTCCCCGTCCTCGGGGGCGATGATGAACCGAAACTGTCGCTTCTCCCCCTCGACCGCGGCGCCGACTTCGGCGCGCCCAACCTCTCCGTTGGCGTCGAACAGCCGCCCCTGCGATCCATCCCGTTCGACGCCGTCCCGCTCGATATAGGCGAGGTGCGCCCGCGCCGCCTTCGCGCCGCCGCCTGTCATCGACACATATCGGGCTTTGACGACACACCGCCGCGCCAACCCGGGAGGCAACCGGACATCGCAGCGCGCGCGGCCACGCTTGGCACCTCGCGAGGCGAGACGAGACGCACCGCCCATGCTCCGCGCGAGGCGCTGGAGAACGGCGCGCCTCAGTGTGAGCCCACTCGAAGGACGCGTGCCGTTGGTCTGACGCCCCATTTTGGGACGGAACAGGGGGATGTCCCATCCGTCCCGCGAATCGCACCTCATCGAGGCGACGCGGCGGTCGGCGCCTCGGTTTTCGTTCCGAGGGGCTCGGCCGAAGCCGACGAATCCTCCTTCACGACCTTGGACGCCAGCCGCTGTCCGGCAGCGAGTTGACTGGAAACGTGCTCGACGAAGCCTTCGTAGCGCTTGGCGCCGGCACGGCGCGCCGCGTCCACCTCGGCAGGGGAGTATTCCGGAACGTAGGCACACCAATACCGGACGTAAACAGCGAACGCCTCGGAGAGGACCTCCAGATCACGCTGCTGCCGGGTCGCCGCGCGTCCCAGCCGATCGAGCCGCCGCAGGATGAGCGCGTTGTCCTTCTCGCCGGCGTCGAGATATTGCTCGATCGCCGCCTGGACGGCGGCGCTCTCAGTCAGCCCCTTGGCCGCGGAGTAAGCGGTGAGCCGGCGGGCGACATCGGTCGCGAGGTACGGGTGAATTCGGGCGCGTGTTCGCATGGCAGCTGACCTCCTGGTTAGGTTCTCGCCAGCCAAGCGGTGGCGTTGCCGAGGGGGAGGGCGGTCCTGCTGCGGTTCTGCGACGCAGACTGGAGCGCGAGCGCTGCCAAAAAGGAAGTGGTTCCGCGAGGGTATCAGCGCCCAGGCGCCTGCTCGCAAGGTTCTGGCGCTACATTTTCATGAGCAGTCCGGCGCACCTGAGTGCGCCCGGGCGCTCACCTTTTATCTTGCCCTTCTGCGTCTGATCAACTCAGGCCACAACGATCTCACCCGGCTCCTACCTCG
>CAYUFS010000012.1:0-122816 GCA_964443975.1 uncultured Myxococcales bacterium
GACAGGAGCTCGCCATGCCCCCGACGATCACGCTCGCGCAAGCCGCGGGCTTCACCCTCTTCATGGCCAAGGCGGTCATCAGCGGTCGCGGCGACGAGGTGCTTGACCTCGCCAAGACGAATCTGTGGCGGTGAAAGACCAGGACCAGAGTCGGGGCAAGCTCAGGCGATGACGTGCACGGGAGGTTCCGCGGCCGCCTTCGCAGCAGCCTGCTTGGCCAAGAGATGTTTGGCTTGAACGTCCCCCTGGCGAGCCTCTTTCGTCGTCTGGGTAGGCGTCTCAGTCGCCTCGCTCAACGCCGACTGAGCGGCGGCGCTCAATTGAACCGAATCCTTGGGGACCGTGCCGGCGGCCGGGGCAGGAGACGACTCAGGCGATCCTTCCTTGCCCTCGGGGGCCTTGGCAACACTCGACGGGGTGGCGGCGGCAACACTTGTGGTCTGGGGAGCGGACGGGGCGATGGTCATTGGGGTCTCCTCATGAGGGCATCGGTCCTTTTGGACGGCAGCGGGAGCCCCAATCGGCCGCGCGGTCAAAATGGGTACCCGCTGCGTCATCTCGCTTCCCCTGCCCCGCCGGGCGTCACAGCGCGAAGGTCGCTCCGTTCACCAGTACGTCCCGAGTGACGATATGGGGCGCGTTGATGAGGCGGCTGGTCGGTGACGCCATGTTGAGGAACCGCGCGTCGCGCACCGTCAGCAACCCGAGCGGCGAACTGGGCAGCGCCTCGATGTCGAACGGCATTGGAGCGTCGCGAACGTCGAGACGGCTGAACTGAAGACCGTCGAACCGCGGCGGCGCGTCGCCCGACTGGCCGGCGTAGGTCATCGTGATGCCCACGACCGCGTTGCGGAACCCGGCGCCGGTGAACCCGTCGATCCGGACGTTCTCCGTGAATCCGCCGCGGCGGCTGTTCGACTTGACCCACAACATCCAGCCGACACCGCGTCCGAACGTCCGGTTGTTGTACGCATACACATTGCGAATGCCGCCCGTCTGCTCGCTGCCGAGGCAAATGAAGCCGAAGCGGCCCTCGCCCTGGCAGTTCATGATCACGATGTCCTCGCATGGCGTCGCGACTCGGCGGCCGTCGTCGTCCCGCCCGGACTTGACGGCGATGTTGTCGTCGCCCGACGCGAACGTGCAGCCCCTGATCACCACCCGGCGGCATGACTCGGGGTCGCACGCGTCGGTATTGGCGCCAGCGACCCGGGTCACCACGCCATCGATTGTCACGTTCGTGCACAGCACCGGATGAATCTGCCAGAACCGCGCTCCCTGCAAGGTCACACCCCGGACGAGGACATTGGTGCAGCGGTACGGCTGCACGAAGGAGGTGCGCAGCATCCCGACCACGCTGCGGCGGGATGGTGCCACGCCGCGCGCGACCAAGGGCTCGAGGATTCCCGCTCGATCCGAGCCGTGGTTCCAGGCGGAGGTGAGGGAGGCGTCCAGACAGCCGTCGCCGGTCAGCGCGATGTTGGTCTCGTCGTACGCATAGATCATCGGCGACCGGTTCACGCACTCGATACCTTCAAAGCGGGTCGCGACCGGCGGGAAGAGCTCCGCGTTTCCGCTGAACATCAGCGTCGCGCCGCGCTCGACGTGCAGCTCCACGCCGCTCCGGAGGCGCAGGGCCCCAACCACCCAGATCCCCGGTGGGACCAGCACGCGGCCACCACCCGCGCGGTGACAGGCAGCAATGGTGCGGGTGAACGCCGCCGTGTTGTCCGTGCTGCCATCACCGACGGCGCCGCTGTCGGTGACCGCGAAGACCGCCTCGGCGAAGGTCGGGACGGTCGTGGCGGCCAGGATGGCGTTCGCCTCCGGCCAGGGAGTGACGCTCGGCGGTCGCGAGGGCAGCGGCGGCGGCGGTGTGCCGCCGTAACACGCGCACCGAGGCAGTGCCGCCACCGACATCGCCAACAGCCCCGCCTCCATCGCCTCCCGCCGCGTAGGCCGCATCTATTCGGGTCACCTTACCAAGATTCGATGACGGGGCTCACGGGCCGGGACGGTAGACCATGACGTAGAACTGCTTCGTGTTCTCGTCAGTGCCCTGGAATCCCGACTCGAAGTCGAAGCTCCACTCCATGGGGGTCACGCCGTCCAGAGCGGTGCCGGCGTCCGTGCCATCGCACGGCGACGCGCTGCTGCCCGCCATGTCGCGCATGCACGCCCAGTAGAAGAACGGCTGGAGGTTCTGGAACTGCCCGACGCCGGTGGAGGAGATGAACACCGGATCTCCCTTCGCGAGGCCGAGATCGGCGAACAGCCGCTTCAGATCCGTCACGGCTGGCAGCGTCCAGGCGCCCGTCGTGCCGGTGCTCGCGCCGGCGTAGCTGGTGGCGTTCAACGCCGAGACCCAGGTGCTCGCCGTCGACAGCAGCATTGCTCCGCTGGCGTCGACGAGCGGCGGCATCAGCGCGCCGTTGTTCGTGTTGATGGTCGTGGTGCCGCTGATCGCGAGCGCGTCGGAGCGCGCGAGGTCCGCGTCGGCGAGCCACGTCGTGTGCGTGCTCGGGTCCCAGAACGCCTTGCCGGCGGCGGCTCCGGTCGAGTACGGCAACAGCGTCGCGGTCCCGGTCGGCGCCACACCGATCGGCCCCGCGATCATCGGCAAGACCGGAAAGTAGTTGTACTTGGTCGTGTTCATGAAGGGCAGATCGGTGGCGAACGTGAACGTCTGGGCGTTGGAGCCGTCGGCGCTCACACCCGAGGTCCAGTAGAACGACGGCTGGAGGTTGTGGATCGGCCCGATCGTGTTTGCGTCGCCAGGGACGACGCTGTCGGGGTAAGTCTTGCCGAGCAGCACGCTGTACAGGGCGCCGAGCGCGCTACCCTTGCAGGACGGGCCGAACGAGTTGCCGCTGCCGCCCGCCAGGACAGCGCATGACGGATCCTGCGGCGGCGTGACCGGAAGCTGCCAGTCGTTGTGCCCGAGATAGCCTTGCCCGGCGTCGTAATGATTCAAGAGCGTCACCCACGCTTGCGCCGTCGCGTAGTCCATCGTGCCGTTCGGGTTGATCGGCAATCCGACGGCGCCGAGGCGCGCCCGCACGACCGGGTCCCCGGCGAGGTTTGCGTCAGCGAGCCAGTAGACGTTCTGGTTCGCGTCGTAGACGACCTGCCCGGTGTCCGATCCGGTGTCCGAGCTGGCATTGGGGAGAAGACTCCCATCCGGCGTAGACGTAACGGTAGCAGCGTGGCCTCCGCAAGCCGCACCGACGAGGACGAGGCTCGAGACGACCGTACAGCCTCTCATCCGTTGCGGACCCTGGAGGTCGAGAAAGCCATCGCGGACATTCTCTCATAACGGGCGTTCCGACGATCCGGCAACCACAAACGTGGGTGCGGTCACAGGTGGCGAGCCGGGAATGATGGGTTCGCCCGAGCCGAGCTGGCCTTCTCCATCGTCACCCCAGCATTTGATCCTCCCACCGGAGACCACGGCACAGGCCCCATTCGTCGACACGCTGACGGAGAGTGCGTTCGCCAACCCGGGCACCACGGTCGGCGTGCTTCCGTTCGCCAGCCCTCCCCAGCACTTCACAGTCCCATCAGCGATCAACGCGCAAGTCTGGAAGCCCGCCGCTGCGATGGCGATCGCTCCGCTCACGCCTTGCAGAGTCACAGGTGTCGGCGATTCCAAGACTGTGCCGTCGCCGAGCGCGCCAAGGGTGTTCGCGCCCCAGCACGCCACCGTTCCGGCGCCAAGCAGCGCGCACGCGTGAAACGCACCGGCAGCAACCGCGACGGCGCCCGCGATCCCGGGCACAACCACCGGCGTCGCCGAATACGAGCTGGAGCTCTGACCTGGCTGTCCCAGCGGACCCAGCCCCAGGCATGCCACCTGGCCGTTCGCGCGCACGGCACACGCCGACGCAGTGCTTTGAGCGACCATGGTCGTCTCGGTGAGCCCGGGCACCGCGGTCGGGGCGACGGCGATGGCGTTCGGATCGGGCCCGATACCGAGCAGGTTCGCCCCCCAACATTCCACCGCTCCGCCGAGAATGACCGCGCACGTGTCGCCGGGCTCGTCGCGATAGCCTCCCGTCGCGAGCGCCATGACCGGCCCGGAAAGCCCCGCGACGGGCACTGGAGTCGTGACGAGCATCCCCGGTTCGGTCCCAGGCAGCCCTCCGAACGTGGAGCCGTTTCCAACCTCGCCCACGACGTTGTCCCCCCAGCAGGCGACGCTGCCGGCCGTTTCGAGCGCGCAGGTGTGGTTTGGCCCCGAGACGACCGCCTTTACGCCTGGGAGACCGGCGACGATCGTCGGTCTCGGCACCGGCGTGCCTGAGTTGCCGTCGCCTACCTCCCCGAATACGTCGCCACCCCAGCACTCGACCTCGCCGGTGCTCATCACGGCACAGGCATGGGAGCTCCCGATGGACACCGCGACTGCCCCGACGAGCGGCGGTCTCGGAGCGGCGCCGCCTCCACAGCCGACGAGGAGGAGGAGGACGAGGACACCAGCCCCTCGGTAGAGTCGCCCACGCGCCATGAGCTCAGGATACCGCGGACGCAAGCCGACAGCTTCGTTTCCCGCACGTGGCCGCAAACCACACCTTCTCATCACCTCCCGCGGCCGCCCCGAGCAACTCCGGACCCTCTGTTCCGATAGGGGCTGCGTTGGACCAAGGCTGCACGCCTCGCGCAGCCCCGAGGAGGTCGCCACATGGCAGACAATGACGGCAAGGAATACGCAAAGCGCGGCGCCTTCAACAAGACGGCGTTCATGACCGCCTACACGGAGCAGTTCAAGGCAGTCCCGAAGTACAGCGCCGCGTCCATTCCCGACCTTGTGCGGATGGTCGAAATGATGGAACAGGACCCAACCATCACCGACATTCGCTGGATGGCCTACATGTTGGCCACGACTTTCATCGAGAGCTCGTCGACGGTGAAGGTCAAGCTGGCGAGCAAGGACAAGCAGGGTCACCTGATCGTGCGGACGGCGAAGGTCTGGAGGAACTTCGCGCCCGTGGAGGAGAAGGGCCACGGCCGGACTCGTCGATACGGTCCCCCGGTGAAGGTCAAGCTGTTGGAGAGCGGCTCGGTGCGCGTCACGGAGTGGGATGGAGACCAGTGGATCGTGTCGCCGGAGGCTCACCAGCACAGGGTGGACAGCGCGCACGGTCTTGGAGCGACGCCTGGCGACGACGCGAGCGCCGCGTACCGACGCGACAGCGGCGAGGAGAAGCACTACTTCGGCCGTGGATTCGTCCAGCTGACATGGTGGAGCAACTACGCGGAGGCGGGCGTGCTGATCGGGAAGGGCCTTGACCTCCTTCTGGACCCGGATTCAGTCGACGAGCCCGAGCTGGCGTACAGGATCATCTCCACAGGCATGCGGACCGGCAGAGGGTTCGCCCATGGGCATACGTTTCGGGAATTCTTCCACGGTCAGCACACCGACTACGTTCACGCGCGCAAGATGGTGAATGGAACACATCACGCACAGGAGATCGGGCACCTGGCTGAGCGCTTCGAGCAGATTCTCCGCGCCTCCTCGTCGTCGACCACGCCGCCAGCTGAGCTGTGACCATGTCCGTTGCGGTCGCGGTCGCTGTCGCTCTTGCGGTACTGGCCAGCGGGTCTGGCGGCGCGACGAAGACTGAGCCCACTGCCCCAACCGCCCTCATCGGAACCTGGGATGTAGAGACGGTCGAGGCCGACCGACAGGATCAGGTGCACTGGGACATCCACCCCGGCGACCCCAGATTGTTGGGACGCACGCTCGAGATCTCGCGGGTCTCGGCGAGCTTCGCGCCCGAAATCGACCGCTGCGCGCAGGGGAGCTGGCCTTCGCTGACAGCCCCGTGGGAGGAACTATTCACCCGTGGTTTCAGTCGAGCCCCCATGGGCGGCCGGAGTGCGCACCCAAAGCCCGCGGATTTCGGTTTCAAGCCGCCGAACGGCGAGGCCGCGACGGCCTATCTCCTTTGTCCTGGCAAGACCAAGGCGGACCAATGGCTGGTCTCGACCTGGATCGCCCCGTCGTCGCCGGACACCCTGATCATGCACCGAGACGCGCAGGTGCTCCTGGTCCTGATACGTCGGGCCGCCAACGCAAGGCCCCGAGCATCCTTTCCTTGCGACAAGGCATCGACTCCCACCGAGACCGCCATCTGCCAGGGCTTCGACTTGGCAGGATGGGATCGCAGTGTGGCCGCTGCCTATCGGAAGGCCGTCTCTCGCAACCCGGATCAAGGGGGCAAGCTCCGAGGGGAACAGCAGGCCTGGCTCAAGAAGCGGGACGCGTGCGCCGCCAACTCCCGCTGCCTCGAGGACACCATGCGGGACCGCACAGACGACCTCCTGAGGCAGGCAGACTACGCTCCTTGACGGCGCGCGACTACTTTCCGAGCTGCGGGGTGAGTCCGTCGACGTGCATCTCGAAGTATTCGTTCTTGCTGTAGGGCCCGACCACGGCTTCGACGAGCTCGCGCACCGCTGCCAGGGACTTGCCTTCCCAGATGCAGACCCCGAGTCGGTGATCCTCGGTTGCCGCGTGAATGGGCAGCGCCACGTCGGTGGGCAGGCCCTGCGCGATCGCCTTGTCCTCGGCCGCTTGAAAACCTTTGGGGTCGTGAATGTGATGGATGACGGTGACGAACATGGTGCTCTCCCTTCCTCGGCCGTCATATATGCTGCGCGCGTGAGGCTCTTCTCGCGAAGCGTGCTGACGTCGCTGTTCACCTCGGCGCTGGACTTCCTGACGTTGTTGCTGCTGGTCGAGAAGTGTGGCGTGAACTATGTCTGGGCCACGTGGCTCGGCACGATCGTCGGCTCGCTATCGAATTTCACCATCAACAAGCTCTGGGCCTTCGATGCGGGCCGGGCCGGGCTGGCGCCCCAGTTCGGGCGCTTCTTGATGGTGCAGACGGGCGCCTCGGGGTTGCAGACGCTGGGGGTGTGGCTCTTCACGCGCTTCGTTGGCTTGCCCTACGAGGCGTCGAAGCTGGTCATGGCGGTGCTCGTTTACCTGGGATGGAACTTCCCGCTCAACCGGTTCTTCGTGTTCAGGGCAGCGGTCGGGACGGGGGGAGCCGCGTCCCCGCCAGGCGCATCGCCGCGGCCTTGACCCGATCACGCGCCTCGATTCGCACCACCGTGCCCAGCTTGCTGAATGGCAGCGAGGTGTGCAGGACGCAATCGACACCACACCGCTCCTCGCAACCCTTCTTGCCCCGATTTCCGGCCAGCTGCTCTCGCGTCACGTCGTGCAGCTCGCCTTGAGGCGGCACGTGGTAGCAGAAATGAAAGTGCCCCTCGGGCGACACGTAAAAGGTCTTGTTGCCCGCTTGACAGGTCCACTCGATAGGCCGGCCCTTTAGCGACTCTTCGTAGTAGTGAATGAGGAAATAGGGCGTGTGAACCGGGGCGCCCTCCAGCTTGCGATCGCGCAGCCAGCGAACCTTCTCGAGGAAGCGCGCGTCGTTGGGGCGGCGCACCAGCCGGCCGCGCGCGTGCACGACGGAGAACTGAATGCCGACCCCGAGATCGAAGCAGCTCCTCGCCACCTCCTCGACATCGTCGAGCGTCTGATCGCAGATGACGGTGTTGACGTAGAACCAGATCCGCGCCTGCTCCGCCATGCGCGCGACCATCTCGATCTTCTTGCGCAACGTCTTCAGCGACTTCGGTGCCTCGCGCGTCGGGTGGACGGCGTCGACTGAGATCTGGATTCGCCCGATGCCGGCCTCGATGAGCCGCGCCAGCCGGTCCTCGGTCAACAAGAAGCCATTCGTGGTCATGCCGGTCGTCATCCCGCGCTCGACGACCGCCCCAACCAGCTCGTTCACGTCGGGGTGCAACAACGGCTCCCCTCCGATCAGATCTGTGTGCCTGACCCCGAGGTCCTTGCATTTGTCGATGCGACTGATGACCTCGTGCTTCGGAACGTGCCCCTTGCTGTTGTCGTATTCCGTGCAGTAGGCGCAATCAAGGTTGCACTTCCAGGTGATGTTCAGCTGGGCCCAGATCGGCAGGTCGTCGACTGCGCGGGGCAACGCCCGGAGGACCGCGCGCGGTGAGGTGGGATCGCGGGACGGTGCCATGGCACCCGACATCATGCACGCCAGCCGGGGGTCCCGATAGGATTTTCGTTTGTGATAAGGACCCTGGAGGTCCTTTATATCCCGTGCGCCAACGCGACTACTGGCAGCCGATACGGGTGTCGTCGATCGCCAGGTCGTCGAACCACATCACGTATGGGCTCAAGATGGTCCCTGCCTGCTGGTACCACGTGGCACCGAGGACCACCGCGGTGTAGTTCGACATCGTCGAGTTGGTCTTTCCGCTGAACGCCAACTGGGTGACCTCAGCGGAGTCGGAGAAGAACCGGTAACTGTTGGTCGCGACGTCGACCCACCACTCCGCGCAGTGCCAGGCGTCATCGAACTTCCAGTTGTAGGCGGAAGACGTGCAGCAGCCGTCGCTCGGGATATTGAAGAGCCATTGGTGAGAACCGCTCATGTTTTCCACGATGTCGACGACCCGATTCTCGCCGCCCGGCCCAACCAGCGAGGTCCAGGTAATGTGAATCACCGTGTTGGTGGCCGTCTTCTGCGGCGGCGGCGACGGTTGCTGAACCTTGTAGAAGATCCTGCCCCAGTGGTTGTAGGCCGTCGGGCCGAGGGACGCCAGACTCCTCTGGGCGCGTTGCTGGCCTCGGTTGATCGAGTCGCTCTTGAGCGCCATCTTTCCCGAGTGCGCCATGTCGGTTGCCAGCGCGACGTCGGTGGGGCCCGCGGCACCGTAGCCGTTGAACTTCGTCCACATGGGTCCGAGGGCGCCCGCGGTGCCCGTTTCAAAGTCTTCGCAAAGCTTGTACGTCTTCCCGGAGCACCCGCTCGCCGCGACGCTGCCGCCGCCGACGCCCGTGCTGGGCGAGCCGCCCACTCCACCGGATGAGCCACCGTTGTTCCCCGGGCTGCCGCCAGGCGCGTTACTGCCTCCTTTTTGCGAGCTGCCGCCGGCTTGCGACCCGCCGGTGCTTCCCGGGGTGCCGCCGGTCTGCCCGCTACCGCCGGTCTGCGCGCTGCCGCCGGTTTGCGTGGCGCCGCCGGTTTGCGTGGCGCCGCCGGTTTGCGTGGCGCCACCGGTTTGCGCGCTGCCACCAGTTCCCTGGCTACCGCCGGTTTGTGCGCTTCCGCCCGACGCCGCCGGGCTGCCTCCGGACGAGCCAGACGAAGGACTGCCGCCCCCCGAGCCGCCGCTCGGCAAAGTAGGCTGTGCAGGAGAACAGCCCAGCCCGGCCGTCATCAGCCACGTGGTCGCCAGCATCAGCGCCCCCGAAGGAACGCAGGCGTCGCGGAATCGAGAGTTGGAGGGGGCGAAGCGTGTATTCATGTTCGGGTCTTCCTCACGGGCACAGTTGCTTTCGCCGGCAAGCTCGGCTCATTCGATTCGGGCAATCTCACGCAAGGCGCTCCGAGCGCCGGGGATCCGGTGGAGGCGAATTCTGGCGGACCGACCGCTCACGGGCGCGAGCCGCGATTTTAGCACCTGTGCCTCGAAAACAAGCCGTCCGATCGCCACCTCCCCTGCCAGGACGCGCTGCGGCGCCCCGGCTCAGTGTGCCGTCCGCGAAATGGGCAATGATCGCGCCAACCCGTGACCCTCCGTCATTTCTTGCAGACGTCCTCGCCCATCGGCTGGAAGCCCTTGTCCATGTCGACCTCGAACTTGTGCGAGATCTCCTTGTCGCTCTTCCTCTGCATGATTTCGCGCGTCTTCGTCTTCATGCCCATCATGTGGCCCTCTTCCATGAAGGTCAACGTATCCCCCGAGGCGGTCTCGTATGGTCGGCGCTTTCTGAAGACCGCGGCGGGAATGTAAACTCTCCTTGGTGTCCGAATCGGAACGACATGCCAATCGGCTTCAGGCGCTCGCCGAATCGGCGCAGCTGTTCGCTGAAGCGAGCACCGACCTCGCCAGGCTCCTGAACGTGGTGGCGCGCAGGTTCTCGGAGCTCGTCGGCGAAGCCTCGAACATCCGCCTGATCGAGGGCAACGCGTTGGTTCCCGTCGCCACTTATCACCCCGAGCCGGCTACCGAGGCCTTCCTGCGAGCTTTTCACGACAGCACCCCGTTGCGCCTCGGCGAGGGGATCTCCGGTCAGGTGCTCGCCACCGGCGAACCGTACTACATGCCGGAGCTCGATCTCGCGCGGCTGAAGGAGCGACTTGCGCCGAGCTTTGTCGGCATCTTCGAGCAGGTCGGGATCACCGGGATGATCGTCGTGCGGCTGCGGGCGCGCGGGATCAACCTCGGCTATCTGTCTCTCTTCCGCACGAGCGCGGCGCGTCCGCCCTACACGCGCGACGATCTGCTCCTGGTCCAGGATCTGGCGGATCGCGCCGCACTGGCCATCGACAACAGCCGCCTTGTCGACGGCCTCGAGCGCCGGGTCGCCGAGCGGACGCTGGCGCTCGAGACCGCGAACCGGGAGCTCGAGGCCTTTGCGTTCTCCGTGTCGCACGACCTGCGCTCACCGCTGCGCGCGATAGATGGTTTCTCGCGCATCATCGAGGAGACGCAAGGGACTGCCCTCGACGACAACGGCCGCCGCATGCTCGGGGTGATCCGGCAGAAGGCCCGGCACATGAGCCACCTCATCGAGGAGCTCCTGCGGCTGTCGCGGCTCGGCCACCGCGCCATCGAGCCGCTGGCCGAGATCGACATGCGCGACGTCGTGAGCTCGGTGATCGAGGGAATCCGCGCGGCGAACCCCGCGCTGGTGATCGAGCTGAGCATCGGCGACCTGCCTCCAGCGATCGGGAACGTCGAGCTGCTGCGTCAGGTGTGGACCAACCTGCTCGACAACGCGGTCAAGTACTCGCGCCGCCGCCCGGTCGCGATCGTCGAGGTCGCCGGACGACGAGAGAACGGCGCGCTTCACTACACGGTCAAGGACAACGGCGCCGGGTTCGATCCGCGATACGCGGAGAAGCTGTTCGGCGTGTTTCAACGCTTGCACAGCGACGCCGACTTCGAGGGCACCGGCGTCGGGCTCGCGCTGGTTCACCGGATCGTGTCACGTCACGGCGGCCGGGTGTGGGCCGAGGGCGTGCCCGACGCGGGCGCGACGTTTGGCTTCGCGCTGCCCGAGCGAGGGCCGGGTGCAGGCGGCGTCCCGACGGCGCTTCGGGATGACCCGGCAGCTCGCCCGAGCCCGTGATTCAGGCCACATCGCGGATCCCGCACCGTCGGCCACTTGTCGCGTCACTGTCGCAGTCACTCCGCGACCCGACGTGTACCTTGCATCCCGTCGCCCCGTAACGGCGCGCGCCGGGGATGAGCAGGTGGGAAAAGCGGCCAGTCAAAGGAGCCATTCCATGAAATCGTCGAAGATGACCGCCGTTGCCCTCGGGCTGCTCGCAGCCTCGGTCGCGCAACAAGCCTCCGCCGCGGAGGGCCCGGTGCCGAAGGGCGTCCCCCATCTGGATCACGTGTTCGTGATCATGATGGAGAACCACGGCTACAGCCAGATCATCAACAACCCCAACGCGCCCTTCATCAACAAGTACGCGAAGACGGCCAACCTCGGCACGAATTACTTCGCCGTCGCCCACCCGAGCCTGACCAACTACCTCGAGATCGTGGGCGGCTCCAACTTCGGCGTGCAGACCGACAACTACCCGGACTGGCACAGCGCCACCTGCAGCCCCAACCTCGTGCTCGGCACGACGGCGACGGACACCCCGGCGAGCCCCCTGATTTGCCCGATCGCGGGGAGCGGCATCGACGCGGAGACGCCTGCGTTCGACTTCACGAACGAGACCACCGGATCGCCGGGCGAGGTGAACATCGACGGTGTGGCGTTCATCCCCGCGGCGAAGAACACCGTCGGCAAGACCATCGCCGATCAGCTGGTCGCTCATCACAAGACCTGGAAGAGCTACCAGGAGAACCTGCCGCCCGCTGGCGGCGACGGCATCAACTTCAGCGACGGCTTCTTCACCAACCTCACCGACTTCAACGCCGTGTTGCCCACCCTGACCCCGCCCCTCGCCCAGAGCCAGATCGTGGCGCTGTACGCGGCCAAGCACAACCCGTTCGTCTACTTCAAGAGCGTGCAGGACGGACACGACCACGCCAACAGCTTCGCGAACATCGTGCCCTTCGACGGCGACGAGGGCCTGTTCGCCGATCTGAGCGCGGGCAAGTCCCCTGCCTTTTCATTCATCGCCCCGAACCAGTGCAATGACCAGCACGGCCGCGGCAACGCCGGTCCGTTTTGCAACTTCGACCCCACCGACGACGGCTCGCAGGCAGGCCTCAACCCCGCCTTGATCTATCTCGGGGACGTGACCGTGCGGAAGCTCGTGGACGCCATCCACGAGTCGAAGGCCTGGCGAGAGGAGAGCAGCGCGATCGTGGTGGTGTGGGACGAGAACGACTACAGCCTGGCTCCCAACAACAATCAGGTCATCGTCATCGTCGACACCAGCTACGGTCGCCACGGGATTTCGAGCGGGCGGCGCTACACCCACTTCTCGTTGCTGAAGTCGATGGAGGCGGGGCTGGAGCTGCCTTGCCTCAATCATGCGTGTGACGGGCACGTGGCGGTGATGTCAGATCTGTTTGCTCGCTGACGCTGTGGCCCGGGCCACGGGCCGCCCCCCCTGTCACGACCGATTGGACGGTGCCGAGGTGGTGGTCCACAATACGCGCCTCATGCGTCGGCTCACATCCGTGTCGGTCTTCGCGGCGGCCATCGCTGTCGTGCTGTTGTTGTCCTCGGCGGGTTGCCGCCGTCGTCCCGACACCACTGCCGAGGACAACGGCGCCCCGGGGGCGGGAGCGGGGGGCGCCGCGGCGCCCGCCACGATCGAGCCGCCGGGGGGAGGGCTGACGGGGATGACGAAGCCCGTGATGAATCTGCTGGCCGACGAGCGCGCCGCTCGCCCGGGCGGCACGCCGACCGCCGAGGCGGTGTTCGAGGCGATGAAGAAGGCGGGCGTTCCCACGAGCGGCGAAAGCCAGGTGCTGGGAAAGACCCTCGGCGCCGCGTTCTGCGAGAACGCGCGAACCGCTCAGGGCACCGTGCTGAGCGTGTGCGAGTTCAAGGACGCCGCGACCCTCGCGAAGGGGATGGAATACTCCACCAAGACCTTCGCCAAGGCGCTCCCCAACCGGCGCTTGTTCGCGAACAGGAGCACCCTCCTCACGGTCAACCCATCCGAGAATTCCGACAGCGCCCACGCGGAGCTCAAGACCATCGAGCGGACCTTCGGGGGGCTGTAGCGCGGCGGGGCGCTTCGCTCAGCGGCTCCACAGGCGCGCGGCCAGCGGCGCCAAGATCGGCGTGGCGAACGCTCGTTCGACGAACCACACCGAGGCGACCGCCACGATGACCGCGGAGCCGCCGAGGAGTATCGCGCTTCGGTAGATGCGGGTCTGGCGCAGGACGAAGGCGACGGGCACGAAGACGGCGACGATCGCCATCTGCCCGATCTCCACGCCCAGGTTGAAGCCGAAGAGGGTCTTCAAGAGCCCCGCGCCCGACAGCCCAGCGTCGCGCAAGGTGGCCGAGAATCCGAAGCCGTGCAGCAGCCCCAGGGCGAAGGCGGCGATCCACCGATCGCGCCGGAGGATCGGGTAGAGATTGTTCGCGGCGGCCAGGATCACCGACGCGGCGATCAAGCTCTCGACGACCCGGGAGGGCAACGACACGAGGCCGAGCGCGGCCAGGGTCAGGGTCAACGAGTGAGCCAGCGTGAACGCGGTGACGACGCGTGCGACGTCTGCCAGCGCCCCGCCGAGGCGCGTGACGCCCATCCAGGCGCCCCCGTCGCGCCGCCGCAAGACGGCCGGCAGCAACAGCGCCAGCAGGAACAACACGTGATCGTAGCCAGCCCAGATGTGGTGAACGCCGGCCCGGATCGCGGCCTGCAACTGGCCTCCGCGATCGGACGCGACCTCGAGCTCCAGGTGGCGACGATCGGTGTCGAAGATCAACACGCGCCCGGTCCCGTCGTCGAGCCGGGCGAGCCCGCGGTGCTGGGCGTCGAGATCGAAGAGCAGCGAATAGTCCACCACCAGGGCGCTCACCGGAAGCGGGCAGCGAAACACGAGGAATTGAACCAGGTACGCGCCGTCCGAGTGCCCGACGACCTGCTCGTCCCTTTCGCGTTCGGGCACGCATCGCTGGCCGCCCGCGGTCAGCGCCAGGTGGGCGACCGCGTAAGCGCGTGCCGCGGGCGCCTGGGCGCGCAGCTCACCCCAGGTGACGCGGCCATCGCCGTCGCCGTCCACCCCCACGGCGACCTCCAGATCGCGGACGGCGATGTCCCATTTCACGTGCACCAGCGACCGCACCGGGCGCAGCGTGAGGTAGCTGTCGCTCGGCTTGTGGGCCCATGCCTGGCCGGCGCCGAGGAGCGTGAACGCGAGCAGCGCAAGCCTCGCTGACCGGGCACCAACGAACGACCGACCACCGCCCCGACGACGCTTCAACGTCCCGCCTCCTCGATCCGCCGGCGTAGCGCCAGGACGGCGGGGTCCTGGAAGCCCGTCTCCCGCGCCCAGATCACCGCGGGCTCGGCCGCCTCCGGCTGATGGGCGCCGAGGGCCGCCTCCATCAAGATCTGCGCGTCGGCGGGTTCGTGTTGCACCTGCCAGTTGGCGCGAGCGAGCGCCAGCGCACGCTCCGGATCCCGGCGGATGACCAGCCAGAACCTCGCCTCCTCGCGACCATGCAAGGCGTCGCCGCGCGCGCGGGCCGCGTCGAAGCGCGCGGCGAGGTCGCGGATATGTACAGCAGCTCCGGCGGCACCGATGGCGTCTTCCGCGATGGCGAGCCGAAGCAGCAATCCGTCGTTCTGCTCGCGACCGGCGAGGAGCGGCGGGACGTCCGCGGCGCGGCCATCGGCAATCGACAGATCCGCGAGCAGCGCGCGCGTGTAGGCGTCATTCGGATCGCCGGCAAGCGCCTCGGCGGCGAGCCGTCTGGCCTCCGGGTGGTTCCCGGCCCACGCCGTCAACTCCGCCAGCACCGACAGCCCCCAGGCCCGCATGGGATCGCCAGGGGCGACGGAATACAGCTCGCCCGCCAGCCGCCGCGCCGCCTCGAGCGCATGGCCCGTGATTCCCTGAATGCTCGCGACGCACACCGTGCTCACCAGCGACGCGGCGATGCGCGACAGCGGTCGGCAACTCTGCGCCGCCTCGCCGTATCTGCCCAGCACTGAAAGCACGACCGCACGGGTCAGCCACACCTGGGGATCGTCCGGAGCCACGACGATGGCGCGCTCGAGATCCGAAAGCGCGCCGGTGAAGTCATGCCGCGACTGCCGGATCGTGGCGCGCAGGATCAGCACAGGCGCCGGGGCGCCGGCGTCAGCCCACCAGGGCACGAGGGCAGCCTGCGCGTAGCCGAGGTGACGGGGATCCGAGGTGCTCCGGGCGTCGTCGATCTCGAGTCGGGCCAACCGCGCGGCCACGTCGAGGTCGCGCGGATTCGAGGCCAGAAGCCGGCGGAGCCGTTTGGCTTCGATGACGTGCGGGTCGCCAGACGCGCGCGGTAACGTCTCCACCACGTCGGAGTCGTTCGCGGGTGAGAACGGCCGTCCCTCACCGTCGCGGGAGCCCGAGCGGCGGGTCCAAAACGCAAGCACACCCCCGGCCACCGCTGCGAACAACAAGACGCGGGCGGCGGTCCGGAGGTGTGTTGCCGTCCCGTGGCGGGGCTTGGACCGGAGAGCCAAACCAACAGCCGAGCGGGGCGCGAACAAACGCAGGATTTCCTAAGGGAACAATGAATTGAACGCCGCCGGATCCATCGCGTCCGTGAACGATTTGTCGTTGATGGTGTCAGGCGGCCCGGTGGACGTGGTCTTGTTCGTGATCAGGTCCTTCAGGTACGCGCTGAACTCGATGGTACCGCTCCCCGCCGCGCCTCCCAGTCCCGTGCTCCCCCCGACCCCGACCGCTCCGCCCATTCCCGAGCTGCCGCCAACGCCGATGACCGCGCCGCCCCCGCCGCCACCCGACCCGGCCACGCCGCCACCGGGACCACCCGCCACGCCGCCGCCGCCTCCGCCGCCCACGGTGCCGCCGCCGCCAGCGGCGCCAGCCGTGCCGCCGCTGCCCCCCACGCCACCCCCGGCGCCGCCGGCCGCCGCGTGACCACCGACGCCCGCAGTCCCTGGGGAACCCCCGGCGCCGTGACCAGCCGCGCCCCCCGACCCGCCCTTACCGCCAGCAGCGGCGTGTCCACCAGCGCCGCCATTTCCGTTGTTGTTGCTGCTGCTGCTGCACGCCACCGCAAGCGGCAGCGCCAGCAGAGCGCCCAGCATCAGTGCTCTCGAATTCATGAGGTGTCTCATTTTAGCGACCTCATCCTGCCTAATCGGTCGTTCCAGGATGCGGGAGTTGCAGGTACGGGAACTGGTTGTCGAACTGCGAGGCGTCCTGCAAGACGGCATCGGTGAAGCCCAGCTGTCCCGACGGAGCGCTGGCGGGAGGCAACAGGAAGCCCATCATCACCCGCAAGGCGATGTCGGTGACGTCATCGCCCGGCCGCCGGCCGTTGGGAAATCCGGCCGTATCGCAGTTCGCGTTCGCGGGGGTCAGGACCCCTGACACGAAGCACTGCGCCGCGCCCAGATCGTTCTGCCCGGTCTTGTGCGCCGCGAGCGCCGTGTTCAATCGCAGCACCTCGGCGGTGGAGCCGTCCTTGTTGACGCCGTCGATGCCCGTCAGGAACGCGGTCACCAGATCCGTGCGAGGGAAGACCGTCGGCGCCATCACGCCCGCCGACCCGAACAGGATCTCGATCAGCTTCGGCAACGACGGGTTGGTGACGTAGTCGGCGAACTGCGCGTCGTCCTTCGGCTCGCTCGAATTGAAGCGATCCTTGTCCTTGACGCCGATCACCACCTCGTTGACGAGCGGATTGCCGAGGCGTGACACCTGCGCCCAGGCCCCACCCTCCTTGGACGGCAGCCCATAGGTCGCCTTCGGATTGATGACGCGGCCCTGGCGGACGCTGGCCGTCGTCCATCCGCTGATGATCGTCTTCCCCGTCGACACCAGGCAAGCCGCGGGCAGCTCCAGCGCGAGCGTGGTGATGTTCTTGTCCGCGATCGTGCTCGGCGCGAGGTTGCGCCCGGCCGCGGTGTTGCCGCCGATCACGACCCCCGGCGGCGCGTGAACGAGGTCGAAGATGACGCCCAGGTTGACGGCGAAGGATTCGGAGCGCTGCCCCACGAACATGCGTCCCTGCGCGGTGCATCCCGGGATCGGGATGGTGATCGGGTACGTGTAGGGGGCCACGTAGGAGGCGTAGTCGGGGAACGACTTCGTGCCGACATAGTCGGAGGGCTTCGTGAACGTCGTCGCGGCGGTGGAGGCGTTCGAAACGCTCGCGACCATCCCCGTCCGGCGATTGCCCCGGATGAGCTTCACGGTGTAAGTCTCGGCGACGTTCAGGCTACCCTGGTCGGCGCTGGTGACCGGACCGATGTTGTGCAAGGGCACGGCGATCATCTTGCCGCCCACCGGCACCTTCAGGCCGTCGGTGCCATTCAAGTTGTTCTGAAACTGGAACTGGAACGTCAGATCTTCCTGGCCGTCTCCTGTGTTGTCGATGTGGATCTCGTAGAGCGCCTCCGGATCCAGCGTGAAGAAGTTCGGGCCCCCGTAGGCGTCCTGCAGAGGGAGGTAGTTCGCTATCACCGTCACGTATCCGGCCCGGTTGTCCTCGTAACTGTTGAACATGTAGAAATCGGTCGCGTCGATCTTCGGGTTCTTGGTCACGAAAGGAGCTTCGCGATGGCTCGACGCCAGCGCGTGAGCCCCGGAGAACGCAAGGCCCCCCGCCAGAACCAGCCCCATGGTTTTTGTCCGTCTTTTCATTGCTTGTTTCCTTTTTTTTCGTCGTGCGCCCAGAGCATCGCCGTCAGGGATACGTGCGAGGTCCCTCGCCGGATCGAGAGAGTTCGCAGGGTGGGGTCGATTTCTGGGAAGGCAAGTCCGCGGTAACCTGTTCCCGGACGGTGACGTCCGCAGGGCCTTCGCGGACCGCGGGCCTCACTTCGGGGGAAACGCTTTCGGGGGTGGCGTGTGGCGCTTCAGTCGGCGCAAACGGCGATCTTGCCGCAGTTGAATTCCCCCACGCCGATCGTCGTTCCCGTCGGCGAAAACGCCACGGCGGTGGGAGAGAACATCAGCGACGAGTTCTGCGCACGGCTCTGGCGGCTGGGCAAGTCGAAGAGATCCAGCCCGCCGCCATAACTTCCGGAGGCCAAGGTCTTCGCGCTCGGGGAGAAGGCCAGCGCGGATATCGAGTTCATCATGCTCACGTCGACGACCAAGGCGGCGCCGTCCTGCTGGGCGAAAGGCGCCTTGAAGAAGCGAATCAAGGCGTCCTCGCTCCCGATGGCCAGGGTCTGCCCATCCGCCGTGAACGCCATCCCCGACGCGGACGTGCCATCCGAGGTGGCCGCGATCGTCTTGATGGGGGTGAAGACGCCGGCGGTGGTCACGCTGAGCAGCTGCGTGTCCCCGCTGCTCATCCCCACGGCCAACGTCGTGGCACCGCTGGCGGCGCTCGCGGCAAGCGAATAGGGCACCGACGGAACCACGGCCGAAGTGAAGGTCGGGCTGCCAATCGTGAGCCATGAAATATTCTTGGCGTCGGTGCCGATCACGATGTGTTGGTTGTCGGGGAAGGCCATGGCATAGACGTCTTCGTTGTTGATGGTGAGCTGCCAGGCTGTCGACCAGTCGCTCACTTTCCAGACCTTCACGATGTTGCGCGAGCCGGCCGCCAGGTAGGTCCCGTCGGGCGAGAAGGCGACGTACACCGTGAAGCCGAAGCTGCCGAAGACGTGGCCCTCCTCGGTCAGGGTCCGTCCGCTGTAGTTCCAGACCTTCACCCGGCCGTCCTCCGAACCGGAGACGAAGAGGGGGGCGCTGGGCGCGAACGCCACCGACCGCACCGCCCAGTTTCCTACAGGCGGGTTCATGTTGAGGTCACAGGGGTTGCTTGCCGCGTTGTGGTCGTATTCGGTGCAGTGGGCCAGGCTGGGCGGATTGCCCGACGACCCAGCGTTGCCCGCGGCGCCGGCCGCGCCGGAGCCGCTGCCGCCCGCGCCCGTTCCCCCTGCGCCAGCGCCGCCCGAGGCCGCGCCGCCGGTTCCCGCTCCGCCGATCCCGGCGCCGCCGGTCCCGGGGCCGCCCGCCCCGCCGCTCCCGGGCCCAGCGCCGCCGGTGCCTGCGGCGCCGCCGCCACCGGTTCCCGGGCTTCCCCCCGAGGCCGAGACTCCCCCGCTCCCGCTCCCGCCTCCTCCATCCGTGCACTTGTGGACCAAGGCCAGCGCCACCGTCGGCGAGGACCCCGCGGAAGCGACCTCCACCGTGCCAGTCGCCGAATAGAAGCACCCGCCCGTGGCGGGCGTCATCGCACTGACATCGAGCTTTCCGGTCTTCCCCACGAAAACTCCGAAGACGACGGGAGACGCCGTCAGGCCGTTCGGCGTGGGGAACACGCGGGAGACGGTGTCCACCATGAGGGTGACCGTCGTGACGTCGGGAGCGGGCGGGCTCGCCGTCAATGACACGGAGACCACTGACTGACTCGCCGAGTGACAACCCAGCGCCAGGATCGTCGCAACCGCGCAGGCCAACAAAGTCGAGGTTCTTGGCATTCTCATCATCTCGCTCACATGCAAGCCGCGGCCGTCTTCGGACAGGAAGGACTGCTGGTACCCGAAAGAGCGAACGCCGCCACGATCCCGCCCGCAACGACCACGCCCGCCGCGGTCCAGAACCACCAGCGCGAATAAAACGGCGCCGAGGCGGCGGGCGTCCCTTCTCCCGAGGACGACGCAGGCCCCAAGGTGGCGCCAGGCGGAGACGATGTCGCCGGGCCCTCTTGCACGACGGGGCCAGGAACCAAGCTCGGCGGCCCCGGCGGATGGTCGGAACTGGGGGGCGAAGCAGGGCCCGCGGCGCCCACGCCGGACTGGGCTTGCGCGGCCTGCAACGCCTGCATCTCGCGGATGTAGCCCTCGATCTCCGCCTGCTCTTGCGGCGCAACGTTCTTCGCCTTGGCCAGGTAGTCGCGGAACGAATCGATCGCCTTTTGCGGCTCGCGCAGCTTCTGGTGGCAGCGGCCGATATTCCGCAGGTACACCGGGTGCAATGTCTCCGCGTACAGCTTGGCGAAGGTCTGGAGGGCTTCGTCGAATCGGCCGGCCGCGAAGGACTCGCGGGCCTTCATCTCCATCTCGTGATCGGCGGCGTTGGCGGCGAACGCCCGCGCCGGCTCGAGCGCCGCCGCCGAGACGACGAGCGCTGGCAGCAGCAAGGCCGTCACGAGGCGGACGGCAGCCAGGACGGCAGGGGCCCCATTTCTTGCGGCGGTGGACCGTGGTCGGGCGCTCCCCATCGACTTCTGACGCATGTGGGCCCCGAGGTTAAGGCCTCGGCCGGCGACTCGTCAAAGGCCCGCCGTCGCGGATAGGTCGGGTGGCCCTGCCAAAACCCGAGATCGCGCCTATACTCAGCCGCTCGACCCCGACCGCCCGAAGAGTCGAGCCGAAAGAGCTGACCGAGAAGACCCCAGGAGACCCCAAGGAGACCCCATGAAGAGCTCCCTTCGAATACTCATGTCGTCTGTCCTCATGGGCTGCGCGCTCGCCGCGTGTTCCGGTGGCGGAGCGCCCTCGGATTCCGCGTCCGGAGGGACGACCCAAGCGAGCGGCGGCGCGACGAGCTCCGGGGGGAGCCCCGGCGGCGGCACTGGCGGTAAGACCAGCGCCACGGGAACCGGCGGGACGAACACCGCGGGCGGCACCGGCGGAGTGAGCGCCGCGGGCACGGGCGGGGGCGTCACGCCGGGGACCGGCGGCGAGGGCAGCGGTGGCAGCAGCACGGGCGGCACGACGGGTGACGGCGGGATCATCCCGATGGGTGGCATGACGGGTGACGGCGGGATCATCCCGAGCAGCGGGGGCACGACGGGCGCGGGCGGCAAAGCCACGAGCGGCGGAGGCAAGACGGGCTCCGGCGGAGCGGGTGGCGCTCAGGGCACGGGCGCCGGCAACGGCGGCGGCGCCACCAGCAGCGGCGGCAGCGGCGGCAAGCCCGATCAAAGCGGGTTGCCGGCCATCACGGTGCACCTGGCGGGCGACTCGACCATGAGCAACTACGCGGCCACGACGACGCAAGAGGGCTGGGGCCAGGAGCTGGGGCAATTCTTCATCAGCAAGGTGACGATCGACAATCAGGGTCAGCCGGGCGCGAACATCGACTCGTTCTACGGGGGTCGATGGAAGACCCTGATCAACAACGTCAAGGCGGGTGACTACGTCCTGGCGGCGTTCGGCATCAACGACAGCGGCACGACGCACGGCCCAGTCGCGCCGGCGGCATTTCAGACCCAGATGGGCGTAATGGCCGACGAGGTCACCGCGAAGAAGGCGACGTTCATCCCGACGACATCCTCGCCGCTGCAGGTTTGGGTCGGCGGCAAGGAGACGAACATGCGGCTGCAGCCGTATTGTGACGCCACCATCGCGCTCGGAATGATGAAGGGCCTGCTGGTCGACGACCTCAACGCACGCGGCGTCGAGTACTACAACATGATCGGGATGACGGCCGCGGCCGCCCTCACCTTCAACGGTGACAAGGCCCACTTCGACAAGGCTGGCGCAACCGCGATGGCCCAGCTCGCCGCGCAGGAGCTGACGCGAATCAACAGCCCCCTGGCGGCCTACCTGAAATAGGGTCCGATCAGACGATAGCGTCGGCCGGCCAGGGCCTCGATTCTAGCGGCCCCTCGGCGTCGACCTCAAGGTAAGTGGAGGTCGGACGACAAACAGGCCATGCCTCATCGCGTGGCCCGTTCTTCAGTCCGCCTGCGGCTGATCGTGCTCGTGGGCGTCCCACTCCTCGGGCTGTTCCTCTTCGGGGCCCTCAGCTATTCGACCCTCGAAACCGTGAAGGTCAACGGCCCGCTCTATCGGCAGATCGTCCAGAACAAGGACTTGATCGCGGACATCCTGCCCCCGCCCGAGTACATCATCGAGGCCTATCAGGTCGCGCTGGAGCTGCGGGAGCAAACTGACCGCGGCAAGCTGACGAAGCTCATCGAGCGCGGAGTCCAGCTGCGCCGCGACTTCGAGGACCGCCGCGAGTTCTGGCGCAGGGAGCTGCCGGCGGGGGCGATGAGGACGGCGCTGGTCGACACGTCCTACGAGCCAGCTCTCCAATTCTTCGAGCTTCGGGACCATGTGCTGGTCCCTGCCCTGCTCGCGGCGGATCGCGTGGTGGCCGACGAGGTCATGGGGCGAATGCGGGTCCTGTACCAGCGACATCGCGCCGCGATCGACGCCTTGGTAGACAAGGCGACCGTTCAGGCGAGCCTCGACGAGCTGGCCGCGACGGCGGTGTTGAAGCGGGCGTTCCAGCGGTTGCTGCTCCTCAGCGTGACCCTCAGCCTTGTCGGGTTGGCGCTCGGCCTGGCGGTGAGCCGCAGCATCGTGCGCCCGCTCGACGGCACTTTGCAGGTTCTGGAGGCGGTGGCTGCCGGCGACCTGTCGCGCGCTTGCGCCGAAGATGGCCCGGACGAGGTCGCCCGGATCGCCACTGCGGTCAACGCGGCGGTTCGCGCCATCACCCGATCAATCGACGCCGTCCAGAGCGCCGCCACCCGAGAAAAAGACCAAGCCGGACGGCTGGACGAACGAATTCACGGAATGCTCGCCCTGGTCACCGCCGTGACCGACGGCGATCTGACCGTCGCGGTGCCGGTGGATGGCGACGATGCCCTGGCCGATCTGGGCCGGGCGCTGCACAGGCTGACCGCGGATCTGCACGAGAACATGAATCTGATCGCCGCCAACGCGCGCGCCCTCTCCACGGCCTCGGACGAGCTCCGGGCGTCCTCGGATCACATGGCCACGAACTCCGGAGCGGCCTCGACCCACGCGGCCAGCGTCTCAGCCGGGGCGGCCGACGTCAGCGCGAACGTCACCACGGTCGCGACGAGCGCGGGCGAGATGTCCGCGTCAATCATGGAGATCGCCAGGAGTGCGCAGGAGGCCGCCCGGATCGCAAAGGCTTCCGTCGAGATGGCCAAGGCCACGAACGCGACGGTGACGACGCTGGGCGCCAGCTCGCAGGAGATCGGCAAGGTCTTGAAGGTCATCACCTCCATCGCTGAGCAAACGAACCTCTTGGCCCTGAACGCCACCATCGAAGCGGCTCGAGCCGGCGAGGCCGGGAAGGGCTTCGCCGTCGTGGCGAACGAGGTCAAGGAACTGGCCAAGGAGACGGCGCGAGCCACCGAGGACATCGCCGCCCGGATCGGCTCAATCCAGGGCGACACCGCGCGCGCTGTCACCGGGATCACCGAGATCCGCGGGGTCATCGATCAAGTCAACGACATCTCCACCACCATCGCGTGCGCCGTGGAGCAACAGACGGCCACCACCAACGAGATAGGACGAAGCGTCACGGCAGCCGCAGCCGCGACGACTAGCATGGCCCGCAGCATCACCGAGGTCGCCCAGGCGGCCCATCACACCGCCTCCGTGGCCACCCAGACGCGCGCCGCGGCCATGGCGCTCTCCGAGATGGCCGGAAGCTTGGCGCGCCTCGTGTCGCGCTACCGGCTCGACGCGCCGGGGCCGAGTAGCGCCATGCCCGCGCGCGGTCCGGCGCGAACGCGGGCCTTGCCCTCCCCGGTGGCATAGCGCGCGCACGCCTTGGCGAGCGGCTCAGGGGACCGCTGCCCAGATATGGGAGGCCTCCTCACCGGTCGATCTCGCGAGGACGCGCAAGGTCGTATCGCCCAACCCCAGCGTATAAGCGCAGCGGGCGAGAAACTCCGCGCTGAGCTCGCGATTCCCCGTCGGATCGCCGAACCCCGCAAGGCGGGCCGCCATCGCGCCCCCCAGCGCGGCGACGCACCAGAGCGGCGGCGGCGACGACGGCGAGGTGTCGTGGCCTCTCGCGAGCGCGGGGACGCTGGCCGGGATGCTGTCGTGGGCTGACCGCCACTGCTCCACGATCCGTGATCCCACCGCGGCGTGGTGACTCGAGAGGGCCGCCACCATGCCGCCGACGTCTTGAATTCCGCTGCCCGACCTCTCCATCCCCTCACCGACGGACGAGAGCAGAAACGAAGCGCCCACGTCGAGCAGCAAGCCCGCGAGATAGCACTCCTCGCGATCGACCCTTCGCTCCGGCTCGACGATGTCGGCGATCCCGCGCATGGACAGCGCCCGCGATACGGAGAAGCGCCAGATCCTCTGGTTCAGCGTCCGCAACTCGGCCACCCTGATGGGGAAGGCATCGAGCAGGGCGGAGGCCGCGAGGACATCGATCGCGGGTTCCTCCGAACGGTCGCCGCCGTCCCCGGGATGATCGAGAACGCGCGCCAGCGCTACCGACACGGGCGGCAGCGACAACGTTCCGCGCGCGGCCTCACCGGCCACCTCTTCGATCAACGCGGCCGCGTCGAGCGCCAGCGCCTGCCCCGCCGCACGTCGCGCCGTCGTCGTTCGTGCGAACGTCGGCGCCAGCATCAGGTCGTGGCAGGCGTCGAAGAGGTTCATCGCCCGTCCGAGGACAGCCGCGAGGGCGGCCAAGGTCCAGGGCTTTTGCAGGTAGTCGACGGCACCCTCGCGTAGCGCCCCGATCACGTCCTCCACCTCGCCTTGACCGCTCATCAGAACGACGCTTGCCTCCGCACCGATGGCGGTGAGATGTCGCAGCAACGCGTGGCCGTCCATCCCGGGCATGTGCACGTCGCTGAGGATGACGGCCGGGCGATATCGCTCGAGCAAGGAAAGCGCCTCGTCACCGGTCGCAGCCGTCACCACGTCGTAGCCCTGCTTCCGAAGCTCGCGATCGAGGACGGCTCTCACCCCCGGCTCGTCGTCGACCACGAGCACGGAACGTCGTGAAGTCACTGGTTCGTCACTCACCGCTCACCTCCCTCGAGTGCCGCCGCAACTATAGGGACGAGCGGACTTCAAGCAAGGCCCGAGAGGATCGTCGGGAATCGGGGTTCAGCTCGGCGCGATTCGACCCGATGAGATGAGCAAATGCCGACGCTGACCCCCCAGGCCCTGCTTCTGCTGGGCTTCCCATGGCTCATGGGCATCACGGCCATGCTCGTCGACAAGTCCGGTCCCAGCTCGCGGTTCATGATTCGGTTGGCCGCTGGTCTGTTCGGGATGGCCGTGGGCCTGCACGCCGTCCGGGCTGACCTGCCGCTGCCAGCCTCGCTTCGATTCGTGGCCATGGCCAGCCTCGCGACCCTGGCGTTCCACCGTGCCTGGCTCTGGATCGGCGACACGCTCGCCTGATCGCCAGGTCCGCTGGGTTCTTACTCGGAGATCGGCAGCGTGGCGTCGGGATCGGCGCTCGGATGTCGTGCCTCGGGGATGCGGATCTGGGGCGGAGCGGCCGGGGCGGCCGCATGGCTCGAACGGAGGCGGGCGGTGACGACCTTCGCGACGATGGCCTTGCGCCGATTCGCGCTGTTCGGGGACTGTCTCTGCATCGCGCGCGCTTTGCTCCGCGGGGCGGAAGCTTGGCTGCGCGGCGCCTTCGCCGACGGCACCAACAAGCGCGACGCTGCCGACGGAGACGACGTGGGCGCCGGACCGCGAAGCTCGGCCTTTGCTTCCGGGGGGGCTTCCGCGGCGAGCGGGGCCTGAACGACGGCCGGTGAAATGGGCCCGCGAAGGGTCGCCTGGGGTCGGTCCGCCGAGGGCAGGCCTCTCGAATTGGCCTCCCGTCCGAACGGGGAGGTGACCAGGAAATCAGGCCGCGTGCTCCACGCGCCCGCGACGGCACCCAGTGCGACGACCAGGACCGCGACGCCTGCAATCAAGATCCCGCTTGATTGACCCTTTTTTCCTCGAGACGGGCCCAGCCGAGGTTGCTCTGGCTCGAGAGGCGCGACCAGCCCGGACGTTCCCGCGATGGGTGCAACCGGCGGCGGTGGCGGCGGCGGCGATTCGTGCGGCTGGCCGTCGTCTGACACGCGGGCGGGCGTGAGCCCGAGAGCGCGCAGCTCTCGCAGCGCCATCGCCACCCTGTCGCGGTCGACGAGGGTCACGCCCTCCTGGTCGCCATCATCCGAGCTGGCGAGATTCAAGCCAACGTTGGAGCGCCGCGCGGCGGCCTCGCGACCGCCCGCCGACGCCCCGTTGACGTCCTGGCTTTCGGCCTCTCGCATGATTCGCTCGGTGGCAGAGAGTCGCATGTGATGCACACGTACCCCGATCCACCATCGGCGAAAACGCTGGCGGATTTAGGCGAACCAGCCAACCCACCGGATTGCGAGGCCGGAATCCGAGTCGGGCACTCGAGGTCGCGGGCCGTCGCGGTCGCCGTCAGCTCCGGGACGTCACCTCGGCGGCCGGCTTGGGGAAGGCGGTGAGGGCGAGCAAAAACATCACGAGGCTCGACCACCGATCGGCGGCAAACTCGATCGAATCGAGGGGAATGGTCGGGAGCGATGCCAGCAGCAGGATCGCCGAGGCGAGCGCGAGATAGAAAGCTCCACGCCGCACGTAGAGCGCCGCCGGAATCAGGCCGACGAACGCGGCGAACGTGATGGCGCTGAAGACGCGCGCGGCGCCCGATCCGGCCAGGGTGGCGACGAGAGGAGCGAGCGCCACGAGACACATCAAGACGATTCTTGCTCCCGCCAGAGGCGTTGAGTCGGACGTGGGCAGGGGCGAAGACGTTGCCGCGACAGATTGCATTGCGAACCTCCGTGTCTGGTTGTTCCGACGGAAAGGCGATTCAATCCAGGGTAGGTCTAAGTCGCAGCGGCGAGTCTAGGGAGGACCGGTCTCAGACAGCAGGCAGTAGCCGCGCCTCTAGATTTCTGTCCAGGTTCGAAACGAAGCGGTTCGGGCAGGGCGAGGCGGAGACAGCAGACCAAGCGAGGAGAAGGGAGATTGGCGACGGCGTTTGGGTCTCGAATTCCGAGCTCCGACGGACAGCAAACCAATTGCAAGGCCATCCGCGCAGCAGTCGCCTCCTGCCCCCTTTACGTACCTGTCACGAAAGACAATCAGGCAGGCCTGGTCACGCCGAATGCCTCGCAGCTTGGCGGCGCCAGGCCCACATGTCGGTCGGTCACAGCCCGAGGCCCGAGGCCTCATGATTGGTCACAGTGCGGGGGTGGGCTCTCTCGGTCGCGGGGGGCAAGCGGAGATGTGAGGAATCATGAGAGCCGGAGTCCTCTGCGCCGCCAAACGGCATTGCTCCTACTCTCTCACGTCAAGCCGCGTTCGAAACCTGCCTCCCGAGCGCCCGGGATCGCGGGCGTCGGCTTCGTCGCGGACGGCCCGTGCGCCGGCCGCTGGTGGACCTCGCAGGCGCCGTCCCGACACCTGCCGGTCAGACGAAGACGATGCTTCGCGAACAGATGGTAGGCGAGGTCGAACAGCTGCGAGAGTCCCGGAAGGCGCGTGATCGCCACCAAGGCCGACAGCCCCACCGCGCTGTAGAGGCGGCGGAAGACCTCCACGCCCTCGATCAGGGTTCCGTCCGGCAACCGACCGTGAATTCGTGCCATCAGCTCGTCCCAGCTCAGGCCAACGGCGCCAGCGTCGAAGTCCGCCGCCGCGATGTCGGTGAAACGAATCCGCGCGCGGCGATCGCGCCGCCGAAGCATCCCCATCTCCCGCATGCACAGGGGACACCCGCCGTCGTAGAACACCTCGACATCGAAATCGCTCGTCATCCGTGGCCTCCACGAGGATGAACGCGCGGCGATCGAGACGGTTACCGGTGGCGGGATCGACTAGCTGCTAGTCTGTTGCGGTGTCTGACCGACCCGTGGCCGTCCTGCTCGCAAACCTCGGCACCCCCGATTCTCCGGCCGTCCCGGACGTGCGCCGCTACCTCCGCGAGTTCCTGCGGGACCCGCGCGTGATCGACGTTCACCCGGTCGGACGTTGGTTGCTGCTGAACCTCGTCATCCTCCCGTTTCGGCCGGCCAAGTCGGCGCGCGCCTATGCGTCTGTCTGGGGTGGCCCGGGCCAGGGGTCGCCGCTGCTGTATCACAGCCGTGGCCTGACCGACGGGGTTCGCGCGGCGCTCGGCCCGGGCTACGCGGTCGAGCTCGGCATGCGTTACGGAGCCCCTTCCATCCCGTCCGCGCTGGCGGCGTTGCAGGCTACGAACCCGACCAAGCTCGTCGTCGCGCCCCTGTTTCCCCAGTATTCGTCCGCGGCCACGGGCTCGGCGCTCGAGCGCGTGTATGGAATCGTCGGTGAGAAGTGGAACATTCCCGCGGTCGAGACGCTCGCGCCCTTCTACGACCATCCTGGCTTCATCGCGGCCTTCACCGAGGTCGCGAGCCGCCACCTGTCCGCCTTCCGTCCGGACTTCGTGCTCTTCAGCTACCACGGCCTGCCCGAACGCCAGATTCGCAAGAGCGATCCCACGGGGCAGCACTGTCTGGCCAGCGCCGGCTGCTGCGATGCGCTCGTCCCGGCCAACCGCTATTGCTATCGCGCGCACTGCTTCGCAACCACGCGCGCGCTCGCCGGCCGCTTGGGGCTCAGCGACGACCGTCACGGGGTCTCCTTCCAGTCCCGGCTCGGCCGCACGCCGTGGATCCATCCCTACACCGACCACGTGCTTCCCTCCCTCGCCAAGGCGGGGAAGAAGCGCCTGGCGATCATGTGCCCCGCCTTCGTCGCCGACTGCCTGGAGACCGTCGAGGAGATCGGCATCCGCGCGCGGGACCAGTGGCGGAGCCTCGGGGGCGACGAGCTCCTGCTCGTGCCGTCGCTGAACGCCGAGCCGACCTGGATCGACGCCGTGGCTCAGATGGTTCGCGCCGCGGGGGAGTAGCGTCCCTCCCGGCCGCGGTCAGGCCGCGCTGGTCCGGTTCGGATACAGCAGATGACCCGACCGCCGCGCCTTCGTCTCCAGGTAAGCGTGGTTGAGCGGACCCGGCGCGACCACGTGCGGGATCCGCGTCGCCACCGGCATCCCCGCGTGACCGAGCTGCGCGATCTTGTCGGGGTTGTTGGTCATGAGCGCGACCGACCGCACCCCGAGCTCTCGCAGCATGCTCGCCGCGAAGGCGTAGTCACGACAGTCGTCGGGTAGGCCCAGCGCCAGGTTGGCCTCGACGGTGTCGAGACCTCGCTCCTGCTGCAGCCGGTAGGCGCGAATCTTGTTGGCCAACCCGATGCCGCGCCCCTCCTGCCGCATGTACAGCAGCACACCGCAAGGACGCGCCGCGATCCGCGCGAGCCCTCGGTCGAGTTGCTCGCGACAATCGCAGCGCAGCGAGCCGAAGGCGTCCCCTGTCAGGCACTCGGAGTGAATGCGCGTGGCGACCCGCTCCTGGCCAAACACCTCCCCCGAAACCAGGGCCACGTGCTCCGCCCCCGTCGCGCCGTCGGTGAATACGTGGATGCGAAAGACGCCATGAGACGTAGGAAGATCGGCCACGGAGGCCAACTCGACGCGGGGCCCCTTCGATTCAGGCCGCGGCACCGCCGGCGTGCGGGCTCCTTTCAGGGTGACGTCCCTGCAGCCACCACCAGCGGATTCCTCCGGAAACATCGGCTTCGTGTCCATTCCACAGTGTGGAACGCCGACCCGGGAAGAAAGTTACAGGCCAATCACCCCGCGCCGTCCTCATTTCGAAGGAAGCGGCGGCTGCAGGGTCTCCACGCGGGCGTTCTGCGCGAACCAGACCAGGCGGCGCGCATCGAGCGGCGCTTCTGCGGGCGCGCCGTCGGAATGGAAGCGCAGGAGATGACGGCCCGGAGGCACTGTGACCGTCCGTGACAATGGCGCGCCGGCCCTCTGCAACACAACGCGCTCCGACAGCAGATCGCCGCGAATATCGAGGGATGCCGGCGGCGTGGCGGCGAAGACCGTCATCTTGAGCGTCGCGGTCAGCGGAGCGCCCGAAGGGTTCTCGAGCTCGACCGCGCCGTCCCCGGACGACCAATGGAAGGTGCCGTTCGGGCCGGACTCCGCGCCAAAGAAGCCCTCCATCCATCGAAGCGACACGATCTCCAGGGCCGTCCGTCGCCGCCGCTCGCGCTCCGACGGCGTCAGGTTGACGCTCGCTTCCCTGTCGCGGGCCGTCAGGTTGAAGAACGCCATGCGCCCGTCGGCGCTGTCGACGGGGGGCGCGCCGAGCTGCGCGGCGAATGTGGCCTCGAGCCCTGCGGCGCCGTCCTCGTAGGCGTTGCGATCGATGACGATGCCGGCGAACCCGACGTCGAGCGCCGCCTGGAGCAGCTCCGCCGGAGGGCGCTCGGACACATTGCGGATCCAGTCATCCGCGGTCCGGTTGTAGACGGCGGGATAGCTCCAGCGCAGAGCCCGGGAATGCAGGTAGACGCGAAGGTTGTCGTAGTCGGCCACCTTCAGGCCGGGCAAGATGCCGCCCTCTGGAAAGCGGTGGTACGGCAGCTCGAGGATCATCGCGCCGCCGGGGACGCTGGCCTCCACGTCCTTCACGAACGCCTTGTCACGAGCGTAAGCCTGCTTGACGGCCGCGTACGGGCGGACCGCCGCCGGGGCGGCTTGATCGAGCAATCCCAGCATCGCGACGGCGGCGGCCACCGCCCCGCCGAGCCGCTTGCGCTGGTCGAACACACGATCCAGGAACAAGACGACGGCGAACAGCGCGAGGAAGGCGATGATGACGCTCATCCGCGAGTACCCGCGAATCTCCGGCGTGACCAGCAAGGCAAACAGGTAGCCAAAGCCCCCGGTCGTCGCCAGCAGCACCGCCAGGAGGTTCAGCACCGAGACCGCGCCCATCAGCTCGCCGCGAGCGTCCGCGCGGCGGCGGCGGCGGATCGCGACGATGAGCAGGCCCAGAAAACCCAGGCTCGCGACGACACCGAGACCGATCGACGTGCTCTCGCTCGGCTGCACCGCGGAGGCGTGATCGGAGCGCTCTTTCAGCCGGCGCAGGGGCTCGACGCGATGAAGATTGACCGGCAACAACAGCCGGGAAATTCTGAGGCCGAAGATCTCCGATTCCTGGGGCAGGCGCGCCGCGACCTGCGGGTTCGGACCCTGCCGCCGTTGATAGGCGACCGTGGGGACGCCTTGCAACCCCAGTGTTGCGACGATGCCGCCGCTGAGGAGCAGACCGGCGAGCGCGTTGCGCCCCGTGCGGCGATCGAGGGAAGCGACGAGCCCGCCGAAAAAGATCAGGAAGCCGGTGAACACCGCGTAGTAGATGCCCGTCGTCGCGACGAGGACGCAGATGACCAGCGCGGCCAGCGAGCGCCCGCCGTCGCCACGAACGGTGATCCGCGGCCAGCGCCCCTCGGCGCGCGCCCGGACGAGCGGCGGTGACTCGCCTGACACCCAGAGCGCCACCAGGACCCCGAGCGGGACCTGGTAAAAGATGTCGAGGAAGTAGTGCGACTCGCCCGTGTAGAGGCGGCGGGCCGCGAACGCGTACAGCAAAGCGCCGGCGAGAGCGGGGGCATAGGCGACGCGAAAGTGCCGAAACACCGCCAGCGCGGACATCGTGATCAGCGGGAACCCGAGCAGGAAGTACAGGTTGAACAGCAACGCCCAATCGTGGCTGAAGAGCGCCATGACCTTGACGAGCGCGAGGTGAAACGCCTCGAAGATCGGGAAGTCGTGTAGCTCCAGCACGAACGGAGCGGACAGATGAGCGTTGGTCAGATACCAGCCGTCCTCCACCACCGACTTGACGACCATCCCAAAGAAGGTGGCGTCGCCCCCGTAGTCGAAGGGCACCCGCAGATCGGCCTCCCAGAGCCGCAGCAGCAGGACCGCCAGCAGCGCGGACAGGCCTGCCGCGCTGCCATGCTCGACGAGCCCGCGGCGCAAGCTGGCCCATCCTCTCGTCACCGCGTGTCCTCCCACTTGATCCCCTCGATCGCGATGCCGAGGTCGCGCGTGTCGCCCGGGGCCCGGGCGGTCGCGCTCGTCTCGATCAGCAGCACCACGAACGGGCCGCTGCCGAGCTGCTCGGGCTGGACGAGGTATTCACGATTCAGCTGGCGGTCCCTGGCCACGAACCTGTCGAGCACGCGGTTCTGGAGGGTGAGCTGGATCGTGGGCGGCCCAGCGAGGAACTCGAGCGGAAGCCAACCACGGACACGGAGTCTCTGTGCCACCTGTCGGTTCGGCAGGCGAACCTCGCCCCGGCCGGCCATCCAGCGCCACGTCTTGCCATCGGCGAGCTCCATCGGCCAGAACCCTCGCCCGAGCCCCACGCGACCGTAGATCGGGCCCGCCTTCAACGGGCGCACCACCGGCGCGACGAACCCCGGCGGCGGCTCGAGCTCGTCCTCGGCTCGCCCGGCGGCGGCGCATCCACCGGACAATGCCAGACCCACCAGCAAGCCGCCGCGCAGGGAGGCGCCCCGCCACCTCATCGTGCCGCCGCCCCTACCTCGGACGACTGAGCCACCACCGGCGAGGGAGGCCTGGTGAGCAAGATCCAGACGACGAGCGCGAGCACGTAGGCGACCAAGCCCGCCATGAAGCTGGCCGTGAAACCGTGCGCCATCGAGATGAGCACGGACAGCGTCGAGCCGAACACGGAAGCGCCCCCGTTGGCGGCCCACGCCCAGGACACGAGCCGCTTCGACTGCGCGCCCGCCCGCCTGATCCCAGACGAGAACGGCATGCCCATCAGGAAGCCGAGCGGCGCGATGCTGGCCACCGCCACCGCCATCCGCGCCAGGGTCGGGGCGCCACGAGTGGCGGAGAGTAGCGACGGCAGCGCGACCGCGTAGCCCAGCAGGACGGCCACCAGCAGCCCGAGCACGCGGGAGAGCGCGCCCGGCGACGTGAAGGCTCCCGAGACCAGACTCCCCAGCGCGCTCGACAGCAACATCGTGAACAGCACCACGGACAGCGAGTAGACCGGATACCCGAGGAACAGGCTGAAGCGCTGGATCAGCACGATCTCGATCAGGATGAAGCCGAGGCCAAGGCCCACGAAGTAGGTGGCCCACAGGCCGGCACGACCGTCCCGGACGCGCGGCTTGCGGCGCCGCCCCGCCCAGTGGGGCAGCAGCAACAACACCGCCGTCGCGAACGCGCTCGCGCATACGGACATGAGCAAGGTCTTGCCGCCGATGTCGAGGCGGGTGTTCACGAACTGAGAGCGGGTTACGCCCAGGCGGTCACGCAGCCACGTCAGCACCGGGATGTGGCTGAAGAAGAATGGGCGGTTGTCGGTGACCGCCGACAGGTCATAGGGCAGGCTGCCCACGAACGCCGCCGAGCCGGGCCCGAGCACCTCGCTGAATTCGTTTCCCGTGTCGCCGGGAACATAGGGCAGCAAGAAGCCCATATCCGTCGCGAACCGGCGCGCGGCGGCGAGCTCCGCGGGCGAGAACGGCGACAGCTTGACCAGGATCGAGCCGAGCGAGGGCATGTCGGTCTCGTTGGGATCGGTCCGGATCACGACAACATGCCGCTCGGGATGCGTGATGCCCCGGCGGACCAGCGCCTCGCGCGCGAGCGCCACGACGCGCAGGGATTCGACCGGGGGCGCCGGGAACCAGCGGTTGAAACACACGATGCCATCGGGGGTCAGCCGGGCGAAGTAGTCGCCGAACGCGTCGACCGTGTAAAGGCTGTTCTCGGTGAGCGCGTAGGCCCCTGCCGCCGAGGCGGCCCAGGTGTCGACGAGCGAGGCCTCGATGAGGTCGTAGCGGGCCTGCCCGCGCCGCACGAACGAGCGCCCGTCGTCGGTCACGATGGTGACGCCCGGGTATCCCGCGTAGAGCCCTCCGGTGAACGCGCGGAAACGATGCCGCATCAGCTCGACGGTCAGCGGGTTTATCTCGACGCCGGTGACGTCGCCTGCGCCGAGCGAGAGCGCCGTCAGGACGTCGCGGCCTCCGCCGGGTCCGATGATGAGCACGTTCTGGTAGCGCCGGAGGTGGTAGGGGCTCGACGTGACGTCGTAACGCAGGTACTCGAGTCTGTTCAGATCGCCATCGAAGTAGGTGATGGGCGTGGAGGCGTCCGCGTCATAGCGCAACAAGACCTCGGGGATCATGAAATCGGGGTCGAGACGCGCGCTGAAGCCGGGGAAGCTCGGCGGATGCGCCGTCCACATCGTCGACCGCCTGCCGATGACGTCCACCCGCGAAAAGGAGTTCCACTTCAACGCCAGGGTCGGCGGCTGGCTGACCCCCTTGACGAACTTGACGTCGTACCAGTGGACCCGCCCGTTCGTGTAGATGCCCGCCAGCAGGCATCCGGTCACGAGCATGGCGATCGGTCGCCAGCGCGCCGCGCGGGGCGGCAACAAGACGACGCCCGCCAGCGAGGCGATCGCTGCGGCGAGCAGGATCGCCGACGGGGCCCCGAGCCAGTTCGTCGCCGGGATCAGCGCGACGCAGCCGAGCGCGGCGCCCATCAGGTCCGCGAAATAGAGCCGGTTCGCCTGCGCCGGTCGATGGCTGAGGATCAGCGAGACCACCAGCCCGCCGAACAGGAACGGAACGGCGCACAGCACGTACGTCGCGCCGATCCGCAGCCAGTTCGCCGCCGAGGCCTCCAGCGAGATCGGCAACTGGAACGAGACACCGATCGCGGCCACGCTGGTGACGCCGAACAGCACCGCGCCGAGCGCCGCTTGCTCGAACAGGCGCTCCTCCGGGAACCATTCCGGCACCAGCGTCACGAGCAAACCGCTCGCCCCGAAACCGAGCATGGCGAGCGACACCACCATGAACGACAGGTGGTAAAACATCGTGACCGAAAAGATGCGCGTCAGCAGCAGCTCGGTCAGGAGGACCGCGAAGCTGACCAGGAAGATGCCGACATCGAGGCGCGAGACGCGCCGCTGGCCCGTCATCGGCTTGGCCCACCGCCACGGCCAGGCCCGTTCGACACCAACGCGCAGAGCCGTCCTGGCACGGCGGGGAAATACCACGAGGGCGGGCGATCTGTCATCGGCTCGATCCGGTCCCGGCGGCGGACGGGCGCGCGTGGCGTGGCCCGACCGCCTCGCGCCGGAGGCTACACGTGCTGGTCCACTCGGCCCGAAGGCCAGCGGTCCAAGTCGGGGAGCGAGAGGCTGCTAGCCAGCGCTGGTCATGTCGACCGGCGCCTTCTCCGAGTTGCCGTCATTCGAGTCGCCACCGCTGCTGCCGCAGGCGAGGGGAACCGTGATCGCGGCGACCGCCAGAAGGAACCAAACTGCGAGGGTCGGGATTTTCTTGAGCATTGGCCCACTCCTGTCCTTGTGGAAGCGGCCACCATACCACAACACCCATTCGGAACAACTGGCCCGCTCAAGCCGAATGGCGCGCCCGCCGCGTCCGGGCCTCGAGCGCGAGCAGCGCGGAATCGAGCCGCATCCCCGCGCGCGCGAACAGCGCCTGGGCCTGGTGTTTCGCCGCGACGACCGACAGGGGGGTCCCTGCCGCCCGCGCCGCCTGAAACTGCCGCACTTCGTTCACCACCCGGCTGACGGCGAAGCGATAGTAGAAGGACGAGCGCCGGCCCCTCAGCTGGATGTCCCGGTCGGTGGACGTCGCCCAGGGCCCCGGGTCGATGATCTCCTTGCGCACGTCGTCGTAGAACGGCGTGCCCTTGATCGGGTACGACACGGTGATCGTGAACTGATCGGGATCGGCGCGCTTCAGGTGCTCGATGGTCGCCTCGATGTCGGCCTCCGTCTCGCCCGGGTAGCCGAGCATGATGAAGGTCCCGGTCTCGATGCCGTGTCGTTTGCTGAGCTGGATCATCTCCCGGACACGTTCGACGGTGACCCGTCGGTCCATCGCGTCGAGGATCTTCTGTGAGCCGCTCTCGGCGCCGATCCACACGCGAAAGCAGCCCGACTGGCGCAGCAGGGTGACGATGCGTTCGTTCAGGCGATCGGCGCGGGTGATGCACTCGTAGGGCACGCGAAGGCCGCGGCGCTCGACCTCCGCCGCGAGCTCCTCGATCCAGCGGTGATTGATCGTGAAGACGTCGTCCACGAACCACAGCGAGTCCGGGTGATACCGCTCGACGATGCCCTGGATCTCGTCGACCACGAGGCGCGGCGAACGGCGTCGGTAGCTTCCCCCGTAGACCGCGCGACTGCACCAGCGGCAGGTGTAGGGGCAACCGCGCATGGTGCTGATCGAGATCGCGTTCTTCCCGTGGTGCGAACGCCATGCGTCGAGGTATGGACGGAGATCGACGGCCTCGCGCCGCGGTATCGGGAGCTCGTCGAGGCTCTTGATGAGGGGCCGCGCCGGCGTCCGCACGACGGCGCCCGCCGCGTCGCGAAAGGCGATCCCCGCCACGCCGGCGAGCGGGCGCGCCTCGGACCACGCCTCCACCAGCGCGCGCAGGGTCTCCTCGCCCTCCCCGATCACGATCACCTCGGCGCCCGCGTCGAGGAAGCGGTCGACGTGGTGGGTCACCTCTGGACCGCCGAGCACGATATGCGTCCCCGCGAGCGTGGGCTGCGCGCGAATGAACCGGATGATCGCGAGCACGCCCACCTTGGTCATGAGGTTCGTGTACAGGCCGACGACCGCCGGCCGCTGTTGCAGGAGGCGCCGCTCCAGCTCGGGACGCGAGGAGAACGTGGTGTCGAAGACCTCGACGGGGATCCCCGCCTCGGTCAGGTACGCGGCCAGGTACAGGATCCCGAGCGGCGGATACGGACGCATCACTTTCTTTTCCTTGACGTCCTCGTCGAGGAAATAGCCGTGAGTCAGAAATACGTTCATGGAGCCACCGCCGGCGCGAAACGCGGAGGAGTTCGCCGCCTGGCGAATGTACTTTGGCATGGCGCCCCGGGTGATCCAAACTCGCGGCCGTGGCATCCGTCCTGTTCGCGCACGGGCACCTGTTGCGCTACGACCAGAAGCAGTTTGCCATCGGCAAACCGTACCCTCCGCTGGCCACGCTCTACGCCGCCGCGCACCTGCGCGCCCTGGGCCACGAGGTGGCGCTCTTCGACCCCATGCTGGACGACGACACGTCCGGGTTCGGGGCGGCGCTCGAGCGGGTGCGGCCGGACGTCGTCGTGTTGTACGACGACGCGTTCAACTGGTTCACCAAGATGTGCCTCGGCCGGATGCGGGACGCCGCCCGCGCGATGTGCGCCGAGGCCCATGCCCGCGGCTTGACGGTGATCGTGGGCGGCCACGACGCCGCCGATGATCCCGCGACGTACCTCGACGCGGGGGCCTCGTTCGTGATCGTCGGGGAGGCCGAGCTCACGCTCGGCGAAGTGACCGCTCGGCTACCAGGAGATGGCGGCCGCGCCGGTGAGGCCTTCGAGGACATCGACGGTCTCGTGTTCCGGCAGCGCGGGTTCGTCCGAAAAACGAGGCCACGCCGCCTGCTCCAGAACCTGGACGAGCTGGCGCTGCCCGCGTGGGACCTGGTGGACATGGAGCGCTACCGCGGCTTCTGGCGGGAGCGCCACGGCTACTTTTCGCTGAACGTCGTCACCACCCGGGGCTGCCCCTACAAGTGCAACTGGTGCGCGAAGCCAGTCTACGGCAACACCTACCACAGCCGCTCGCCGGCGAACGTGGTCGCCGAGCTGCGCCTCTTGCGGCAGGCCTACGCGCCCGATCACCTGTGGTTCTGCGACGACATCCTCGGCCTCAAGACCCAGTGGCTCGCGGCCTGGGCCCGCGAGGTCTCGAGCCAGGGCCTCGCCACGCCGTTCCTCTGTCAGACGCGCGCCGACTTGATGACCGACGAGAACGTGCGGGCGCTGCGCCTGGCGGGCTGCGCGGAGGCGTGGCTCGGGGCCGAATCGGGCGCGCAGGCGATCCTCGACGCCATGGACAAGGGCATCACCGTCGACCAAATTCGAACCGCGGCCGGGCGGCTGCGCGCCGCCGGCATTCGCGTGGGCCTGTTCCTGCAGTTCGGCTACCCAGGTGAAGGTTGGCCGGAGATTCAGGCCACGCGGGCGTTGGTGCGCGATGTGGAACCCGATGACATCGGCATCTCGGTGAGCTATCCGCTCCCCGGCACGCGTTTCCACGAGCGCGTGAAGGAACGCCTCGGCGCCAAGCACAACTGGGAGCAAAGCAGCGATCTCGATCCGCTGTTTCCGGGCGTGTTCACGCGCGACTTCTATCAGGTGCTCGCCCGCACGGTTCACGCCGAGTTCCGCGCGCGGCGTGGCGCGCGCGCGGCGCGAACCCTGATCGCGGATCCGCTGCGCATCGACGGCAGGGGGCTCCGCGACGCGGCGGATCTTCGTCAGGCCGGGAGGTGGGTGCTCGAGCGGGTGAGGCTGGAGCTCGCCCGCCAGCACGCCGCGAGCCAACGGCCCGCCTGAGCGGAGTCCGCGCGCGGCCGGTCAACCTGGCGGCGGGGCGGCGAAGCGGAGCTGGAGCAGCTCGCGCGCCGAGAGGGTCGTCTCCTTGTCGGCGGCGGGCGCCTCCGCGATCGCCTGCAGGCGGCCCCATGCGAGCTGCGCCGCCTCGTGATCCCCGAGCGCTCCGGCAGCCTGGGCCTTCAGGAATATCGCGTACGGATAGTCGTTGAGCAGGTCCAGGCTCCACTCCGCGCTTCGCCGCGCCGAGACCGCGTCGCCACCGTCGAGCTGCACCGCCGCCAGCGTGGCCCATGCGTTCGGTGAATACGGCTCACGAGCGGTGGCGGCGTCACAGGCGCGCGTGGCCTCGACGGTGTGGTGCAACCGCAGCTCCGCGTGCGCGGTGCGAAGCGCGACGCGAAAGGCTCCGGGGGTCGCCGTGTCCGCGCGGGCGAGCGCGCGCAACGCGCGCTCGGCGCCCCAGGGCCCGCGGTCGTCGCGCAACGCTCGCTCGGCCCGTCCCAGCCAGTAGCTGCCTCGGATTCGCCTGTCGGCGTGGAGCCCGGCGAGCGTCGAGATCGCCACGCTCGCGGCGACGGCCACCCCCAGCGGAGCGGCGCCGAAGCGCGCGCGTCGCGCCCCGCCGGCGACGCGCCCATCAGCCCGGCCGGGTTCACGACCGCCTTCGCCCAACGAAACCAGGCCGAGCGCCAGGCCCGTCAAGAGCAGCGTCGCGGGCATCTCCATGGGGAACCCGGTCGCGCTCGTGCCGGCCAGCGCCACCAGCGTCCCCGCCGCCACGGCGGTCGACACGCGGTAGGCGCCGTCACCGCCGGCGACGCGCCTGCGGATCGCCGCCGCGACCGTGGCCGCCAGGACCAGCACGGTCGCGAGACCCACCACGCCCGTCTCGGTCAGGCACTCGAGCAGATCGAGGTGGGCATGCCGGGGCGCGAGCCCGGCGCTGAGCACGCCGTCGTCGGTCGCGCCGGGCTCGGCGTAGGCGGGGAAGAGCACCGCCCAGTTTCCCGGTCCGATCCCCGTGAAGGGACGCGTCCGGAGCATCGCCAGGCTTCGCCGCCACAGGCCGATCCGCGTGCGCAGGGCCGTCGAGTCCGGATCGAAGCTCGTCTCGACGACCTCGAAGCCCGGCGCGAGGCGCTTGCTGTCGGCCGCGTAACGCGGGTTGGCCTTGCCCGGCAAGAGCGCCACGAAGAGGGCGACCACCCCGACGGCCGCCCAAGGACCGATCGCCGCCCACGACCACGCCCTGCGGCCGGGGCTCACCGCGACGAGGACGAAGGTGGCGAGGCCCATCGCGCCGCCCAGCCAGGCGCCCCGGGCCCGCGTGGCCGCGAGGAACAAGGCCTCGAGGGCGATCGCTCCCGCGACGAGCCGCCGCTCCCAGCGCGTTCCCGCCAGCATGATGGCTCCGCATCCGAACGGCAGCGACAGCGCGACGGCCTCGCCGGCGAGGTTGCGATTGCCGAACGTGGAGCCCGGCGTGCTGATGACGGGCAGGGGCAGCGCGAAGATATCGATGTGCTGCAGCAGGCCGATGACGCTGACGATCGCCGCGGAGGCGGTGACGGCGTGAAACAGGCTCGCGCGCGCGGCTGGCCTGTCCCCCTGGGCGGCGACGCCGTAGACGACACCGAGCAGCGCCACCCATCGGAGCAACGAGTCGAGCGCGTAAGGCGCCCCCGGCCGGGTGCGCGTCGCGATCGCCGCCGACAGCGCCCCGCTGGCGGTGACGAGCAGCATCGCCATCGGGATGGAAATGCGCCAGGCGCGCGCGCCCGGGCGTCCCGCCGCGAGGGCCGACTCCGCGGCTTCAGGCGGTCGCGGAAGCCCATCGGTGGCGCGTCTCAACAGATACGCGCTGAACCCGAGCGCCGCCGCGACCTCCAGGATCGCCTGCTTTGGCGCCGTGAACGGCGTGGCGAGCCGGGGGACGTAGAGCAGCGGAATCAGGATGGCGGCTCCCGAGGTGGCGGCGACCGCGAGGGTCCGGATCGCCGGCGCCGCGTTCCAGCGCGGGCTCACGATTGGACGGCGCGCCGCTCGGGGGCGGTGGCTTCAGGCTCGACCCGGGCGAGCTCGGCCCGCAGCGCCTCGAGGCGCGTCGAGAATCGTTCGAGCACCCGACACCGGTAGTCCGACAGGTGGAGCTTCAAGATGCCATCCGAGAGCACCACGTCCGGGTGGCGGGCCTTGGCCGCGCGACGACCGAGATGGAAGCGCCAGGCCGCCCGCAGACCTCGTTCGACGGGGCCGAGCCCGATGGAAAACACCGCCTCGGCCGCCCGCTGCAGCGGCGCGCCACCCAGCGTCGCCGCGCCGACACGCTGGTGGAATCCGGGGAAGAACGCCGTCACCCATCGCTCGTTCGCGTCACAGAAGGCCCGGTAGGTGTCGCCCCCGCACAACGGCCGCGCGGAGACCACTTGATTCGCCGTGAAGAGATCGCGGTGATACGCGATCTGAAGCTCGCGCTCGTCGACGAGATAGTTCGGGCAAACGACGCTGCGGGTGCCGTTCAGCTTCGTCAGCGCGAAGATCATCGTATACGCCGTGTAGAGGCCGCCCGGCGCGGCGACCACGAACAGGTCGATGTCGGGTTTTCGGCCGGGGTTCTGGTGGGCGGTTCCGCCTGAATAGGCGAGCATGCGGACGAAGGGCAGCCGCGCCAACCACTCCAGCGTGCGGCGGTGACGGTCGAGGATCGCCTTCGTGCGAACGATCCCTTCCTCGCGCCGCGCGACGAGCGCGTCGCGTCCGACCAGCACCAGATCTCCGCTGGCGTGCAACGTGATGTAGCGCCGCAGGAGGGGGCCGGTCGCGAGGTCGCGAATCGCCGCCACGTCCAGCTTGGCGCCCATGCACGACACCTCCGCCTCCGCGATCGGCAAAGGGGCGTCGAAGAGGTCGGCGTAGGTGACCGTGGCCAGCAGCGCCCACTGCGACGGGTCGATTCCAGGCGGTGGAGACCCGAGCGGCGCCGGCGCATGGGCATGGGCCTGGGCCTGTGGCGCTTCCCGGGCGGCGCGCTCCCGCGCCGGTCCGACCTCCGCGCTCAGCTTCCACAGGCGCTCGGCGGTGCGGGTCCACGAGAAGGTCTGCGCGCGCGCGAAGCCGAGCGCCCGCATCCGCTCCGCACGGCCCCGATCCGAGAGCGCCAGGGAGATGGCCTCGACGAGGGCCGGTACGTCACCGGGCGGCACCAGCGACGCGGCGTCGCCCGCGACCTCGCGAATCGCCGCCACGTCGGACGCAACCACCGGGGCGCCGCAGCTCATCGCCTCGAGCACCGGCAGGCCGAAACCCTCGAGGCGGGACGGGTAAACGAACAGCCGTGTTCCGCCGTAGAGCGCGACGAGATCAGGCTCGGACACGTAGCCCAGCCAGTGAACCCGCCCGAGGTTCGTGCGCGCTTTCAGCTCCTCGATCAGCTGGCGATCGCGCCACCCGCGCCCCCCGACGACCACCAGATCGATGTCCCCGGCTCCGCGCCGCAGGACCTCGTCGAAGGCCGCGAGCAGCGTCAGCAAGTTCTTGCGCGGCTCGATGGTGCCCACGGTGAGGATGTAGGGCCGGCCGAGGCCGTGCTTCGCCTCCACCGCGGCAACGACCTCCGCCGCCACGGGCCGGCAGGACGGATGGGCGGCCCCCGGCAGCAGCACGACCCGCTCGGCGGGGACACCCAGGCGCTCGATGATGTCGCGCCGAGACGCCTCCGACACGGTGGCGACCGCGGCGGCCGACACCACCGAGCGGCCGAGCAGCGCGCGGGTGACCGCGCGCTTGCGCCACGTGAACAGTTCCGGCGTGCGATACACCGCCAGGTCGTGGACCACCGAGATCGTCGGACACGGCGACGCGAGCGGCACGATGTAGTTGGGAAACGCAGCGACGTCGGCCCCGCTCTGGGCGAGCATCCGCGGCACGTCCGTTTGCAGCCAGACTGCCCGGATCGACGCCCCACCGATGGTCAGGTACGGGGCCCACCGCGCGGCCAGCTCATCGGCCGGCGCGCGGTTCGACAGCAGGATCAGCTCGTCGCCGGGCGCTCGCGTCTGCAGCAAGGCATCGACGAGGTGTTCGGTGTAATAGCCGATGCCCGCCCGCAGGGGCGTGCAGGTGGTGACCTCGACGGCTAGGCGCATAGCGACCCCCCGACGGGTGCTGCATAATGCGCGGCACGATGTCGCCCACCAGCGTGCCGTCGCTGACCGACGCGACTCGTGAGGACTCCACCCCGCGGCGCCTCGCCCGCGCGCTGCTGCTCACCCTCGGCGCCCTGCTGCCGTTCGAGGTTCCGATCCTGAAGGTCGGACCGCTGACCATCACCACGATCGAGCTGCTGATCTACCTCCTGCTCGTCGCCTGGGGATGCGAGCTCGTCGCGCTCGCGGCGCGCGCTGGCACCGTTCGCGCCGCCGCGGGCATCGGTCGCGACGTGCTGGCTTCGGCGGCCCGGAACCCCGTCTGTCGCGCCGTCGCGGTCTGGTTGGGGATCATCGTGGTCGCCGCGCTCGTGGCGCCGGCCCACGAGGTGCCCGCCTTGAAATTCGCGCTCCGGGCGCTCGGTGGGGGGCTGTTGTTCTTCGCGGCCCGCGATCTGCTCTCGTCCGCCGCCTGCGCCCGAGGGCTGGGCATGGCGCTGCTGCTGGGGGCGACCGTGTCGGCGGCGGGCGCCGTCGTCGAAACCATGCTTCCGAGCACCGCGGCGCTGTGGCATCCCTTCCGAACTACCACATTCACGGTCACCGGCCTGCCGCGACCGAGCGGCCCGTTCGCATATCCGACGATCGGCGCCATGTACTGGGAGGCGGTCCTGCCCCTGGCGATTGTGATGCCGATCACATGGCGGCGACGACGAGGGCCCCTCGCCGCCGCCGACTCCTCGCCCCGCCGCTGGCACTCGACCGGGGTGGCGATCCTGCTCGGCACGTTGCTGATCATGGCCATTCTCCTCAGCGCGACGCGCACCGCCCTGTTCGTGGCGGCGCTGGCCAGCGCCGCGATGACCGTGCTGACCTGGCGTGGCGATCGATGCCTGCGGACCGCCGCCACGGCCACGCTGGTGGTGATGGTCGCCCTGGCGGGGATCATGTTCGCCGGGCCCCAGGGCGCATCCCCCCTCGCGATGCGGCTGCGTTGGTGGCAGGACGGAAGCTGGTACCTCGCCCGTTATGTCCTCGGCGGTGAGGCGGTCAGGATGGAGACTCGCTCCGTCAATCAGCTCCCCGTGACCGTCCAGAACGTCGGGGGCCTGGTCTGGCCGCACGCCGGCGCCGACCCGGTGCGGTTGAGCTACCACTGGGAGAAGACGGACAGCCAGGGCGCGCACCTGGAGTTCGAAGGCCGCCGCACCGCCCTGCCGACGGACGTGCCGCCCGGGACATCGGTGACGGTTCCAGGAATCGTGCAAGCGCCCGATCAGCCCGGTCGCTACCGCCTGCGGTGGGATCTGGTGCGGGAGAACGTCACCTGGTTCAGCGAGCGCGGGACACCGACCGCGGATCAGACCGTCGAGGTAGTCAAGGCCGTGGCCGGCGCGCGTCCGCGGCGGCGCGCCGAGGTCGTCAACTCGACGCTGGAAGACTTCGTGTGGTCGTATTCGCCGACGCGACCCGAGCTGTGGCGGGCGGCGGTGCGTCTGTGGTGGCGCCACCCGCTGTGGGGCGTGGGCCCGGATAATTTTCGGCGCAGCTACCCCCAGGCGCTGTCGCACGTCCCGAGCAATCCGAGGGCGCCGTTCGATGATCGCATCCACGCGAACAGCCTCTACTTCGAGACGCTCGCCGACCTCGGCCTCGCGGGGATGTGCGCCCTGGGGCTGTTGATGGTGACGCTCGCCCGGACCGCATGGCGGAGCGTCTCCGCGCCGATGGCGCCGGCCGCGCCATTTTTGGCGGCGATCGCGGTCGCGGTGGGAACCTTCTTCGTTCATGGCTTGCTCGACTGGTTCCTGGAGTTCACGCCGACGTACGGGCTCCACTGGTTGCTGATTGCGCTTCTGGTGGCCGAGACTGATAGGCAGGCGCCCGCGGCGACCACGCCAGCGTGACGAGGCAGCAGGCGGTCAGCGCGACCTCTGTGATCACCGTGGTCACGGCCGCGCCGCGGCCCCCCCACCGCGGAATCAGCAGCAGGTTCGCGCCGACATTCAGGACTACCAGCAGGACCGTGAACGCCAGGTTGTAGCGCTCGAGCGCGCGTGCGATCAGGAAGTGCGTGAGCCCGTAGTTCAAGTACAAGAGCGGCACGCCGAGGCACAGCAGGCGCAGCGAAGGTGCTGCGTTCATGAAGGCGGGGCCGAAGACCAACCTGATCACCTGATCGCTGGCGGCGTAGATGATCGCTCCGACCAGCCCGCCGAGCCCGAGGAGGCCCCACCCGAGGCCCACCTCCGACCGCCGCGCACGCGCGGGCTCGTGAACCTGGGCGCGCACCAGGGCGGGGAACGTGGCGGCCAGAATGATCGAGGGCAGGATCATCGTCGCCTCGAAGATCTTGAACGCCGCGCCGTAGGCGCCGACCGCCGCGTCACCCGCGAACAGGCGCAACAGGACGGCATCACCCTTGAAGTAGACGAGCGACATCAGCGTCGCCAGCCACAAGGGCAGCGCCTCCGCGATCGCGGCGCGCGCCAGGCGCGCGTCGAAGGCGCCCCCGTGAAACGGAGTCGGCAACCCATAGCGGCGCCGAATGAGCGTGAGACCGTACGCAGCGGCGGCGATCGCGCCGACCATGACGCCCGCGCCCAGCGCCACGACGGACCGCCCCCACCACAGCGCCGCCAGGCCCGTCGCCGCGACCAGGGCCGCCCGGACAACGTTCAGGTGGGCCTCGTCTCGCAAGCGCTCGTAGCCGCGAAACACGGCGCCGCAGTGCTCGACATACGCCCCCGCCAGGGCGGCGCCCCCGAGCAGCAACAGCGCCTGGCGCGTGTCCCCTTCGCCGACACCGAGGGCGGCGCCGCCGACGAGCAGCAGGTAGGGAATCGCCGTGAGGCTACGCACCCAGAGCCCGGTTCCGACGATCCGCGCGGCGTCGCCTTGACCGCGCGCGAGCGCGCGCGTCGTCCAGACGCCGAGACCGAGGTCGGTCGCGAGCAGCAGCAGCACGGCGACCGTGTCGGCGAACTGAAAGCGCCCGAACGCCGTCTCCTTCAAGACGCGCGCGGCGATCGCGAACAGCACGAGGCGACAGACCTTTTCGAGCGGGACGGAGACCGCCTTCGCGGCCATGTTGCGCAGCGCGGTTCGCCTGTTCGCGCCGAGTGGCATGCGAGGAGAACGCGGTTACTGTCGCAGCTCGCGCCGCGTGTCGCGCAGCACGGCGCCCACGGTCAGCGCCAATATCTTGAGATCGAGGACCACACTCCACCGGCGGATGTACTCGCGGTCGAACCGCAGCCGCTCGGAGATCGGCCGCTCGCCGCCCCTGAGGCCATGGATCTGCGCCCACCCGGTGATACCGGGACGGACCACATGCCGGTCGGCGTAGCCGGGCAACGTCGCCTCGTAGTGGGCGACGAGGTGCGGGCGCTCGGGGCGCGGCCCCACCACGCTCATGTGGCCGACGAGGACGTTCCAGAGCTGCGGCAGCTCGTCGAGGCCAAGCGGGCGCAGCAGCCGCCCGAGCCGGGTCACGCGTCCGTCCTCGCCCTCGGCCATGCTGCGCAACTTGACGAGCTGGAACGGCACGCCGTCGCGGCCGATGCGCATCTGGCGGTACAGCACGGCGCCCTTCGAATCCAGGCGAATCAGCAACGCCAGAACGCCGATGAACGGCGCCGCGACCACAAGGCCGACGCCCGACACCAGCATGTCGCCCAGGCGCTTGGCCGCGCGCAAGGAGGCGGGTCCGTCACGGAGCGGGCACTCGATGTGGACAGTCCCAGGCCGGCGCGCGCCGGCCCGCCGCGCAGGAGCTGGCGGCGGCTCGTCGAGGGCGGGTTCCGTGGCGACCAGCGCAACCGGCTGAATCTTCATACCGCCTTCAGCTTTCCGGTAGCGACACGGCGGGGGAGCGCCAGACGCCCGCGGTCACCGGAGGCCCGACCACGCTCGCTGTCGGCACGATCGATGGCCGCGAGAATCCGCCGCTGGAACACGGTGATGTCGAAGCGCTGCGCCTCCTGCCGCAGGCGAGTCGGGTCGAACCGATGGCCGAGCGCCAGCACGCGATCCATCGCGGCCTGCAGCGCCTCCACCGTCGGAGAATCGAAGAACACGCCGCTCTCGTCGCGGCGGACGATCTCGGCGGCGCCCCCTTCGCTCGACACCACCACCGGCTTGCCGGCGGCCATGGCCTCGACCATCACCATGCCGAAATCGTCGATCGCTGGATGGATCACCGCGCGGCAGCCCGCGTAGAGGTCCACCAGCTCCTCGTCACCGACCCAGCCCCGAAACGTCACGTTGGGCGGCGCCAGCGCGGTCAGGCGCGCGCGCTCCGGCCCCTCGCCGACGACGATCAGGCGCTCGCGGCGGCCATGCATCGCCTGCACCGCCAGCTCGACTCGCTTGTACGGCACCAAAGCGGACACGACCAGAAAGGGAGCGTCCGCGGTCGCGGCCGCACCGCGAGCGCCGGGCGCGCGCGACGGGCCGCCGCTTCGCCCGGCGAACCGGCGCGTGTCGATTGGCGGCTCGATGACCTCGGCCTCGCGGCGGTAGTAGCGCCGCACGCGATCGCGCGTGTACGTGCTGTTCGCGATCAGCAGGTCGGGGCGCGCCGACGCGGCCTTGTCCCACGAACGCAGATAGTGCGTCGCCGCGCGAAAGGCCAGCCGTCCCAGCGCCCCGCCGCCAACCTTCGCCTCGTAGGCCGCCCTCCCCTCCCACGCGTAGCGCATCGGTGAGTGCAAATACGCCACGTGCAGGGCGGCGGGCGGCGTCAGCACGCCCGCGGCGACGCAGTGGCTGCTGGAGATCACGAGGTCATAGCCGCCGAGATCGAACGACTCGGCGGCCAGCGGAAACAGCGGCAGCAGCCCGCGAAAGCGTCCCCCCAGCACGGGCGAGCGCGCCCAGCGATCGATGAACGACGTCGTCACCTTGTGGCGCGCCAGCGCCGGCGAGACCCGCGCGGGGTCGAACCGGAGCGTGAACAGATCGGCCGCGGGAAACAACGCGCAGAGCGACTCGAGAACCCGCTCTCCGCCCCGCATCGCGATCAGCCAGTCGTGAACGATGGCAACGCGTTGAGACATCGACGAGGATCACGCTAGCACAGCTGGTGCGGGGAAGGACCCCCAACGCCGTTGGCGCGGATCGCGACCGGCGGCCCGAGTACCGCGTGCAGTCGAGATCGAGGCATTCGTACGGACGACTTCAAGCGACCGTCGACCTGACGCCAACCTTCAAGGTGCAAACACAATGCTGACAGATCTCGTTGGTTGCTACGTCCAAAGCGCGCCGAAACGCGGGCATCGCAGAGGACAAGATCGCGGAAAGTCCCTGCTCCCGGAGGTTGCCGACCGGCGGGTGGAAGAAGCAAGGGCGCACCGCCCCGTCGGCCTCGATGACGACGCTCGCCCAGGGCGCGTTGCAATCGACCTCCGGAAACGCGCCCCCGCCGAGGTGCGCGCGATAATACTGAACCAGTCGCCTGAGGCCGTCTGGCCCGGGCACCACGACGCCTTCCTCCAGTTCGCGCGCATGTAGACGAATGACCGTTTCGACGACGGCCGCGAGCTCCACCACCTCGTCGGCGTCGAGAAGGAGCGCGGACGGGCCGGTCGACCCGGAGTCCGAGCGGGGCAAACTGCGGCGATTGAATGTGTCTGACGTCACATCCGCCGCGAGGAACGAGAGCTGACTCAATCCCATCTCGCGTGCCTTGGCGATGATGCCGGGCAAGGCCCGAAAATTCTTCCGGTGAAGCGTGCTCCGCGCCCGAATCGACATCGATGGGGACAGGGACCGCAAGGACTTGACGCCCGCCTCGACGGCGCCAAGACCGCTCACTCCGCGGATTTCGCGATAAAGCTCGGGGGTATGACCATCGAGCGAGACGGTCACTTCGTCGAAGCGGGCGACGATCGCGGGGGCAAAGCGCTCGAGCGCCAGCCCGCTCGTCAGAAGCTGCAGCCGCATTCCTTGCGCCAGAAACGCATCCGCCACGTCCATCACGTCGGTACGGACCAGGGGTTCGCCGCCGGTCAACACGACGAGTCGTGTTCCGTATCTCGGCAGCTCGCCGGCAAGGCGCCGAATTTCATCGAGCGTCAGATCGGCTTTACCGTCCGCACGCCACCAATCGCAGGACACACAACGCGAATTGCAGCGCGCCGTCGGCGCGAAGAGGACGATGGGCAACACGTGCGTGCGCCCGGTGATCTCACCCAGTTTGACGAGCAGATTCGACCGCACCTGGCGTGGAGACAGCAAGCTTGCAACTTACCACTGCCGCGAAGCCCTGCGCCCGGCCTCGGCCGCGAACCACAAGTCCACCAGTCGATTGCCGTTCCGCACGAACGTTCCCTGCGAGTATGATCGGGCGGAATCCCCGTTGGACGTCCAATCCCCACTGACTCCGATTCGACAGTTCGTCGAAGACTATCGTCGGCTGCGTTTTGTCGAGGGCTTCGCTTCGGCGGATCCCAACTTCGCTCGGCGACTCCCGTTTCGCGACACCACGGGCCGCAACCCTGCGGCCTGGCGACTACGTGCGTTGCACTACGTCGTGATTCGGATCGGCCTCGACCTTCTGCGTGGCATCGGCGGGGAAGCTCCTAGGGTTCTGGACCTCGGTGCCGGCAACGGCTGGCTTGCGCGAAGGCTGGCCGGGCGTTACCGCGTCACCGCGTTGGACGTCGACGCCACGGATCTGGGACTGGCAGCCATCGACGATCCCAGGGTGAGCCGCATTCGTGGCGACATCGAGGCGCTGCCGGTCGGCGAGGCGACCTTCGACGTCGTGGTAGCGGCCGCTGCCCTTCACTACGCCGTCGATCTTTCTCGAGCGCTCACGGAGATTGCGCGGGTTCTTCGTCCGGGCGGCCTGCTCGTCGTGGCCGATTCCCCTTTCTACGCGGACAATCTCGCCCGCCACAGAGCCTGGCAACGCACCCTCGCGTACTACACCGACGCCGGTGCCGCCCACCTCGCCTGGCGTTACCGAGGCCTCACCCGCCTCGAGCTCGATGCCCCGCGGCTCTTCCGCTTCGTCACGATGAGCCCGGGCCTATCCGGTGGACTCGGCAGGTTGCGCGGGCGCGAAGGCGGACCGCGCCTTCCGGTCATTTTCGGCTGGAAGCAGTGAGCCTGGTCCCCGGGCGCGGTATCCTGCTACGGTAGACCGGTCGTCGCGGCAAGATCGAAAACCCAGAGTATCGCCTGACCCACGATGAAAGTACGGCTCTCAGGGGGCGTCTTCGGGCGCATCTACCGAAGCATCCTCCGGCGAACCATACGGCCGGTCGAAATGGATCCGGTGGCCGGGTATGACCTGTGGTCGTCCACGTACGACGACGAGAGCGAGAACCTGCTGGTGGAGCTCGACGAACGCCTGTTCGGGCGGCTCCTGGCGGAAGTTGGCGTGCGCGAGCGGGTCGTCACTGACGTCGGCTGCGGAACCGGTCGTCACTGGAAGACCATCCTGAACGCACAGCCGTCCCGCCTCGTCGGATACGACCCGTCAGCGGGCATGTTGACGAAGTTGCGGCTGAAGCATCCGGGCGCCACCATCTTTCAATCGGCCGCGGATCGCCTCGCCGAGACTCCGGACGAGGGGTGCGATATCGTGATCTCGACCCTGGCGCTCTGCCACGTTCCGGCCCTGGACACTGCCTTCGCCGAGTGGTCTCGTGCTCTGCGACCCGGCGGCGACGTGCTCCTGACTGACTATCATCCAACGGCCGCTTCCCGAGGCTGCTGCAGCTTTCGCAGCGGCGGACGACTCGTTGCAGTCGAACACCACGTTCACTCTCTGGCGACGGTCGAGATCACCGCCGGAAGGCACGGCCTGAAGCTCGTTCGCCTGGAGGAGACCGTTGTGGACGATTCGATGAGACAGCGCTTCGCCTCACGGAACATGCTGAGCGCCTTCGACCAGCTGAAGGGTACGCCGCTCATCTACGGAATCCATTTCCGCAAGGCCGTTTCGCCCTCGCCGGGCGCCGCGCAGCCTGCGCCGGGAGTCCGTCCGTGAACGCCGCAGGCGTCCTGCTCATCAACCCGCAGGTCTGCGGCCCGAGCAGCACGCGGCTGCCCCTGGCGGTCATGAACCTCGCGGCCGTTCTCGAGGGACACACGCCCTGGGCGATCGTCGACGGCAACGTGGAGCGTGATCTCGTGCAGGCCACGCTCGCGGCGCTGCGACAACACCCGCACAAGTTGGTCGGGATATCCACGATGCCCGGGCCCCAGATGGTATCGGCCATCGAGATCTCGTCCGCCATACGCGCCGCGTTCCCATCGGTACCTATCGCCTGGGGTGGGTATTTCCCCACGATTTATCCCGATGCGGCCATCAACGCCCCATACGTCGACTACCTGATCCGGGGCCAGGGTGAGCTGACGCTGCTCGACCTGCTCGCGCGGCTACCGGACGCTGGGCCCCCGAAGGACTCCGATTCCGCTCATGAGGTCGCCGCCGTCATGGATGTCCCTGGCCTGACCTGGAAGCAGGGCGGCCACGGCGTTCACAACCCCGACCGGCCGGGCGCCTCGCCAGACGCATTTCCCCTGTTGCCCTACGCGAGCCTCGCCGATGTCGGCGGCTATCTGCGTCCCAGTTTCCTGGGCGCGCGCACGGCGGTCTACCAGGCGGCCGTCGGCTGCCGCTACAAGTGCGAGTTCTGTGGCGTCGTGTCCATGTGGAACGGCAAGACGTTGCTGGAGGCGCCCGATCGACTCCAGGCCGCGCTCGGCCTGTTGCGTGATCGCTGGGGCGCCGACTGCGTGCAGTTCTACGACAACAACTTCTTCGATCGGGAGGAGACCAGCGTCCCGCTCCTCGACGTGCTGGGCACCTTGAAGATGCCTTACTGGTGCTTCGCGCGGACCGACACCATGGCCAGGTTTTCGGTCTCGACCTGGGAGAAGATCCGAAAGAGCCGGCTGGCCATGGCGTTCTTCGGCGCCGAGGCCGCCGACGACGAGATCCTCAAGAAGATGAAGAAGGGGGCGCGGGTCGAGCACACGGTGGAGGTGGCCGTGCGCTGCCGGGAATACGGCGTCGTGCCGGAGTTTTCGTTCATCCTGGGCGGTCCCGAGGATGCCGAAGACCAGATCGAGAAGACGTTCGCGTTCATCCGGAAGCTCAAGGCCATCAATCCGGACTCCGAGATCGTGCTGCAGTATTACAGCCCGACGCCACAGCGAGATCGCAAGGCGATGCGGAGCATGCCGACCGCCGCGCACCTGCCGGTGATGCAGAGCTACGGCCCGTCGGGCCCGGCCATGCCGGTGAGCCCCGAAGAATGGGCCGAGCCGTTGTGGCAAAACTGGGTCTGTCAGCGGGACGCGCCCTGGCTGACCCCGCGCATCCGCCGTCGGGTCCGGGACGTGGCCCGCGTCCTCGCCTGCCGGTTCCCGACGACCCAGGACTACCGCACGTCATCATTCGGCAAGGCCGTGCTGCGGAACCTCGCGCGCTGGCGCTACGCCACCCGGGTCTACGACCATTCCTGGGAGCTCGCGGTCGCCCAGCGACTCATTCGATTGCGCGATCCCAAGACCCAGAGTCTGTGACCAGCGACGCCGCACGATCGAACGATCAGCGGATCACCTCGGCATAGATGCTTTCGAACTCGCGCGCCGTCCAGACCGCATCGTGCGCCTGCGCCCAGCGTTGGGCAGCGGCACCCACGCCTTCGCGGCCTATCTTGTCGGCCAGCAGCGCGCACGCCTGATCGGCGAGCGCCGCGCTGTCCCCGACGGCCACGCATCGGGCGGCGGCCGGCGCCATCGAGGGCAGCAGCCCGACGGCCGTCCCCACGGTCGGCAAACCCGCGGCCGCCGCTTCGAGGATCGCCACCCCCTGGCTCTCGTACCGCGAGGACACAACGTGCAGGTGCGCGCGCTGGTAGAAGTCGGGGAGCGCGCGTTGGGGCAAGAAGCCGTGAAAGCGGACGTGCTGCGCGAGACCGAGCTCGGCCGCGCGGCGCTGCAGCCGGCCGCCCAGCGTGTCTTCGCCGATGCAGTCGAGTGACACGTCGCCGAGACGGTCGACGATCCGCCTCACGGCCTGCAACAGCGTCTCCTGGTCCTTCACGAGGTTGAGATCGGCGACCTGCAGGAGCCGCCATGGTGGGCCGGGGCTGCGGACGGGCGACGCCGCGAAAGTCTCGCAGCGAATCCCGAGCGGCACGACACGGGCTCGCGCAGCCGTCCTATCAGGGAGCTGGCGCGCGGCGAACGCGCTGCCCGCGGTGATCGCGTTCGCCAACGACAGCGCAAACCGCACTCTAGCTCGCCCGCTCCAGGAGCGCGCGCCGCCGTAGCCGATGTCCGGGAGCCAGACGGCTTCGCCGCCGCCGACGCTGAGCACGACGGGCACGCGAAGCCCTCTACCCATCAACGCGGCCAGGAGGCCCGGGTCGAACGCCCAGAAGCCGTGCAACACGTCGAACGCGCCCGTCGCGTGAACCTGCCCCACCCCCTCACGAAGCCGCGAAGCAAACGACGCGAGGCGCACGAGGCGCCGACCTCGGCTCGGGTGCTCGAGCAGATCGGGGCTGCCGTCGAGCTGATTGACCCGCGCGCCTTCCCGAACGTACTGCCCACGGCCGCTCGGCCCATCCTTCGCGAACACGTGCACGTCATGCCGGCGGGCGAGCTCGCCGGCGAGATTCAGCAACGCCGTCATCACCCGGTCGCCGCGGTCGAACCCGCCGGGAACGATGAGGCCGATTCTCAGGGCGCCGCCTTCGGATGAAAGGGGATCCAGGAAGCAAGGTGCGAGGCTTCAATCATATCGTCGCTCGCATGGACCAGTAGATTCGGCGAAGTTGCTCCCCCACCGCGCGAAACGATAGCTGACCCTCGAAGTGTTGTCTGGCGGCCTGGCGGAGGGCGCGCTGGTCACGCCCACTCCATTCGACGATCGCGCGCGCCAGCGCCGCCGCCTCGTGGACCGGTACCAGCGCACCGAAAGCGCCCCCGCCCGTGATGCGGCGAAACGAAGGAATGTCGGTCACGATGGGCGTCGTCCCGCACGCCAAGGCCTCGATCACGCCGAATCCAGCCACCTCGCGGTGGCTTCCCTGGACGAGAAAATCAGCGGCCCGCAAGTACGACTCGATGCGGGGATGGGGAACTTCGCCGATCAACTCGACGTGCGCCGCGAGGCGCTGATCGCCCGCGATCCGCGCCCGCACCTCGTCGATGAGGCCGGCGTGGCGGAAACACATGTAAAGGCGCATCGCGGGGAGCGCGGCCGACGCCATCGCGACTGCGTCGAGGATCGTCAAGGGGTCCTTGTTGGCGTCGAGGTTGCCGAGCCACAGCAGGCAAGGTTGCCCCCTTAAACCCGTGGCCGATCGAGCGGCCTGCTGATCGCCGGGCTCGAACGGCGAGGAGACTTCCAGGGCCTCGAACACCCGCACCCGCTCATCGAGAAGGCCCATTTGCTCGAGCTGCTTCGCCTGATCACGGGCGCAGACGATCACGGCATGGAGATTGGCCAGGCCCCACCGGCAGTACCAGCGCCGCCAACCGGCCGGAACGTCGAAGCCGTGATCTTGCGCGACGATCGGGGCCTGCGGAACCGCGGCTTGCAGCGCACGCAGCTCGCGCGGAAATGTCAGGCCATTGAAATGGATGATGTCCGGCGCCAGCTCCTTCACGCGCGCGATCAGACGCCTGGGAAGCCGTCTGATCGCGCGGCCGCCGGGAAGGGTCACGAACGGCATCGGCTCCCGAACGAAATGGCAGCTCGTCCCGTCTATCACCCGCCGAGCGTCGGTCCAGCTCGCCTGAACCAACGTGACCCGAGTCTTCCCGTCCGCCGCGATGGCCGCTTCCAGATGGCCAAGGTCGCGCCATCCTTCGACCAACTGCGTGGACGGCCGACCCAGCTGAGGGGGATCGAGATCGACGCCAACCACGACCACATGCAATCCGGGGGTAGTGCCTTCGGACATATCAGTCGAGGGTCTTCAAAGGACAGGCCTCGCACGGCAAAGCATACGGCAAGGGAAGGAGCGTGGACGACCTGCTTCGCGCCACCTCCTCGCATTTTGCGGGACCCAAGCGCGTTCCGCTCAATATTTGACCGTGGGGTAACAGGGCATTCACGTAAGAGCTGGCACAGCGCCTGCAAGTGGCGCTGTGCCGTGAGCACGGGAGAAGTCGGGTCTTTGTCGACATTCTGGTGTCCGAACTCCAGGCTCGAACCGATTCGAGCAGGATGGCCTTCGGCATCGATGCCTGGCCGATGGCCGCACAGGCGTCTCATGCAACTGCTCCTCGTTGGCGTGGCTGTCGTGCTCGGCGCAAGTGGGTGTCGGCCTTCCGGCGCCGAGAGAGACGGCGGCCCCAATCGAGCGGCGGGCGACGCTGGGTTCTTCCCCGCGCCGTTCCCGTCCGGCAGTCCTTGCGCCCTACTGACGGTTGCAGACGTGCAGACGATTCTGCCGAGCTCCAGGGCCGGCCGATATCTTGACCCGTTGGGCGCTGATGCCGCACACCCCACTTGGACCGTGGGCTGCCAGTGGGATAGCGGCGCCGGCTACGTCGTTCTGGGCATCATCGGCTATACGACTGCGGACAGTCTGGCCATTGGTGGTGTGATCCCGAACGGCGGTGCCGGGTCGATGGTCGTGAGCGGCGTCGGGCGGAGGGCCGCGTACGTTGACGATCCGGGACAATTTCGTCAATTCCTGGAGACGACGCTGGGCAGCTACAGCATAGGTCTGACCGCCTATTCCGTCGTTCCGGACGTGTCGGAGGCGGCGCTGGAGCCCCTGGTTCTCAAGATCATCCGCGAGATCGAGAACGGCTTTGATACTTGACGGTAGTATCGAACGAGTGTGCACCCGAAACCCGGCGATTCACCGCGGCCCTCGCTCGCTTCGACGAGGTCGGCCCGCGCCGTGACGCCTCCCCCGTCCGGGTTCGACGCCGTCGCCGCGCGCTACGACGACGACGAGCGCGAGAACCTGGCCTTCGCGCACATGCGGGCCCGGTCCACTCGCGCGCTCGAGGAGACCTTCCCCACGCACGCCCGGCTCGTCGAGGTCGGCTCGGGCACCGGGACCGAGGCGGCGCGGCTGGCGGCGCGGGGGGCGCGGCTCGCGCTGGTGGACGTCTCGACGCGGCTCCTGGAGCGGGCCGAGGCCAAGGTGCGCGGCGCGCGACCGGACGCGCTGCTCGGCGCCCACCTCCTCGCGGCCAGCCGCATCGGCGAGCTCGTTTCGATCTACGGCCCCGCGTCCTTCGATGGGGGCTATTCCAGCCTCGGTCCGCTCAATTGCGAGCCGTCGCTGGAGCCGGTCGCCGCGGGCTTGGGCGCGCTCATCCGCCCGGGGGGTCACCTGGTGCTGTCGGTCATGAACCCGCTCTGCGCGATGGAGATCGCGTGGTTCGCCGCGCACGGCGACTGGAGCGCGGCGGCGCGGCGCTGGCGCGGCGGCATCGCCGCCTCCGCGGCGCCGGGGGGCCCCAAGGACATCCCGACCTGGTACCACGGACGCGCTCGGATCGAGCGCGCCTTCGCGGACGCGTTTCACGTCGAGGTGGTGGAGGCGCTGCCGCTGCTGTGGCCGCCCACGTATCTCGACTTTCTGGTCGCGCGCCATCCGAGGCTCTACCGGGCGCTCGACGTCATCGAACGCCCGCTCGCCCGCTGGCCCCTGCTGCGCGAGCTCGGCGATCACGTTCTCGTGCGCCTGCGCCGGCGGTGACTGGCATACTGGAGACCGCCATGCCACCGACCGAGCGCGTGACCGCCACTCTTCCTGCCGAGCTTCTTCGCTCTCTCGAGAATCCGCACCCGGAGGCGGCTGCGCTTGCCGACGCGGGGCTGGCCGAATGGGGTGCCAGCCTGCCCGCTGGCGACGACGACCTCGTCGATATGAAGACTGGCAAGGCCGTTCGCTGGGTCGAAGGAAGGGGCTGGGGCGAGGAATCGGAGTGAAGCTTCTGCGTTGACGACGCCGATCCCTGATCGACCTGTCGCGGTTCGGGCGTGTCCGGAGTGGGCGTTCGCGTGTCGGTTTGGACAGCCCCCTTCGTTGGGCTAGTCTTCCAGCGACCCGTGGGTTCGGGCGAGCCCGTCGAGCCGCGGCGCGCAGCAGGCGACAGCTTCACGACCGACCATGCTTCCCCAAGGCTACAGAGTCACGCTCGAGCACCAAGGGTCGCACTGGTGGTATCGCGCGCGGCGCGATCTGTTCCTCCGACAGGTCAGGCGCGCTGCCCGCGCGCTCGGCCATCCGGAGCGCAGGCTGGCCCTGCTCGACTACGGCTGCGCCGCGGGCTTCGACCTGCGGTCGCTCGGCGAGGTGGGGACGGCGGAGGGCGCGGACATCGTGGACCTCACCGACGACCGGGACGGCGCGCGCGCCGCCGATGGCCTGGCGCCCTCGCCCTCGCCCCGTCCGCCCGCGCCGGACGACAACCGGTCCCGCGACGTCATCCACATCGTGCCCCGCGATCTGCCCGCGCTCCGCGGCCGCTTCGACATCGTCACCTGCCTCGACGTGCTCGAGCACCTCGACGACGACGTCGACGGGCTGCGCACCATCGCGTCGCTGTTGCGCACGGGCGGCCAAGTCGTCGTGACGGTGCCCGCGTATTCGTGGCTGTGGAGCGGCGAGGACGTCATCAGCAAGCATCGCCGGCGGTACACGCGCGGCAGCCTGCTCGAGGCGTGTCGCGCCGCCGGCTTCGAGGTGCTGTACGCCAGCTACTTCAATCTGGGCGTGTTGCCCGCGATGGCGGCGGTGGTCTGGTGGCGGCGGCTCTGGCACGCGGGCTGGCGGTCGGAGAGCAACCTGACGGCGGGCGCGGGCTGGATGGACGCACCGGCCGCCGCCGTGGCGGGGCTCGAAGCGCGCTGGGTCGGCGATGAGCGCCTGGCGCTGCCGGCTGGCGCGAGCGTGGTGTGCCGACTGCGCCGCCGGGAGCCGGGGGCCCTCGCCGCATGAGCGATCGCCCCGCCGACAAGCCCTGGCGCGACAAGTATCTGGTCTTCGGCGCGCCTTCCATCGGCGCCGCCGAGCGTGACGAGGTGATGGCGTGCATCGACTCGGGCTGGCTGGGCGCCGGGCCGCGCGTCGCCTCGTTCGAGCGCCGCCTCGCCTCGTACCTGGAGGTGCCCGCGGTGGTCGCGGTCAACTCGTGCACGGCGGCGCTGCACCTGGCGTTGCGCGTGCTGGACTTGCCGCCGGGGTCGGAGGTGATCACCACGGCGATGACGTTCTGCGCGACCGCGAACGCCATCGTCCACGCCGGCCACGTGCCGGTGTTCGCCGACTGCGAGCGCGCGACGCTGAACATCGACGTCGAGGACGTGCGCCGCAAGCTCACGCCGCGCACGCGCGCCATCGTCCCCGTCCACTTCGCGGGACGGCCTTGCGAGATCGCGCCGCTCGTGCAGCTCGCCGCCGCGCGCGACCTCGCGGTCGTGGAAGACACGGCGCACGCGCTGGAGGCCACCGTCGGTGGACGGCACTGCGGCACGTTCGGAGACTTCGGCTGCTTCAGCTTCTACGTCACCAAGAGCCTGACGACCGTCGAAGGCGGCATCGTGGTGCCGCGCGATCCCCGGATGGCGAGCCGCCTCAAGACCCTCGCCTTGCACGGCATGAGCGCGGACGCCTGGCAGCGCTACAGCGACGAGGGGTTCGTCCACTACGAGGTCGTGGAGCCCGGCTTCAAGTACAACCTCACCGATCTGGCCGCGTCCATCGGGCTGCACCAGCTCACCGGGCTAGAGGAGCGCTGGCGGCGGCGCCAGGCGCTGTGGCGGATCTACGAGGAGCAACTGGCGGACCTGCCGCTGCACCTGCCGGCGCCCCCCGCCCCGGGCACGCGCCACGCGCTGCACCTGTTCATCTGCCTGGTGGACGACACCCGCACCCAGGTGACGCGCGATCAGGTGCTGGCGCGGTTGCACGCCCTGCGCATCGGCGCCGGCGTGCACTATCGCCCGGTGCACCAGCATCCTTTTTACCGCCAGACCTACGGTGCGCGAACTGGGACGTTGCCCAACGCGGAGTGGATCGGCGCGCGAACGTTCTCGCTGCCGCTGTCGGCCGGGATGACCGACGAGGACGCCGCCGACGTGGTGCAGGCGCTGCGACAGATCTTCGCATGACGCCGCCGCCGGATCTGTCGCTCGTGGTCCCCTGCTACAACGAGGGCCCGCACCTCGCCGCCAGCGTGGCGGCCGTGGTCGAGGTGCTGGAGACGACGCCCTGGTCGTGGGAGATCGTGTTCGTCGACGACGGCAGCGGCGACGACACACGGGCGGTCATTCACCAGATCTGCGCCGCGGACGCGCGCCTTCGCTACGTCTTCCACGACGCGAACCGCGGGCGCGGCGGGGCGTTCAAGACCGGGTTCGCGCGCAGCCAAGGCCGCGTCGTGGGGTTCCTGGACATCGATCTCGAGGTCCACGCCCACTACATCCCGCGCCTGATGAACGAGATCGAGCGGCATGGCGCCGACGTCGCCACGGGCAAGCGCCACTACAGCCTGCGGCAGACGGGCGCGCTGCACCGGGCGGCGCTGTCGTTCGTCTACCGGCGCATGTGTGACGTGCTGCTGTCGCTGGACATCGAGGACAGCGAGACCGGCTACAAGTTCTTCAAGCGCGCCACGACGGCCGAGGCGGTGCTCGCTAGCGAGAACGACGGCTGGTTCTGGGACACCGAGGTGATGGCGCGGACCCGCCTCGCCAACCTGCGCATCCACGAGGTCCCGGTGCTGTTCCTGCGACGCAGCGACAAGGCGTCGACCGTGCGCGTGTGGCGCGACTCATGGGACTACCTGCGCGCGCTGCACGCGTTTCGCGGCGTCGTGGGCATCTCGCGCCGGACGAAGTCGCCCATCTACTGGACCGGCTACGGGTATGACCTGGTCATGCGGGTGCTCTACGGCCGGCAGTACGAGGCCACGTACGCGGCCGTCGCCGCGCGCATCCCCGACGGCGCCAGCGTCGTCGACGTCTGCTGCGGCACCGCCCGCCTGTACCAGGACTTCCTGCGCCGCCGCGGCTGCAGCTACGTCGGCCTCGACTACAACGCCGACTTCGTCATGCACGCGCGCCACCACGGCGTGGACGCCCGCTGGGTCAACCTCCTCACCGCGCCCATCCCTGCGGCGGACTACGTGGTCATGTGCTCGAGCCTCTACCACTTCGGGGCCGAGGTGGACGACGTCGTGGCGAAGCTGCGTCGCGCGGCGCGCAAGGGCGTCATCATTTCAGAGCCGGTGCGCAACCTGTCGGACGTGCCGCTCGTCGGCGGCCTCGCGGCGTCCCTGACCGATCCTGGCGTTGGCTCGTTCAGCATGCGCTTCAACCTCGACAGCTTTCGCGCCTTGACGGCGCGACACGGGGGCACGCTGGTTCACGCCGACGGCGACCGCAACGCCATCGCGCTCTTCCCTCCGCTGCCCGTCGCGCACGAGGGCGCGTGAGCGCGGGGGGGCCCGCGCCGTGCGCGTCGCTCGTTGGGCTATGCTCAGCGGCGCGATGCCCAGGCGAACGCCCCCGCTCCGATGGCTCGGTTCGCTGACGCTCGCGGCGCTGGCGCAGGTCGTCGGATGCGGCTCCAGCCACGATCCGCCGTCCACCGGCTTTGATCTGCCGACCGCCGAGACCCTCGGCGGCCAGATCCTCACCTCGCCCCGGGTGCAACCGATCTATTTCAGCGGCTTCCCCTATGGGCAGGAGATGGACACATTCCTGCAGTTGATGGCCGGGAGCGCCTACTGGCCCGAGGTCGTGAGCGAATATGGCGTCGGCGCGCTCACCGCCCTGGCGGGCTACCCCACCGCGGTGGCGGTTCCCGCGGACGTCACCGACACCCAGCTTCCCGATCTCCTGTCGCAGGTGTTCGTCGAGGGCGCCGCGACGCTCGGACCACCCAGGGGCGACACCGTGTACGTCCTCTTTCTCTCCCCCGCGACCACGTTGACCGCGATGGGCCAGGTCTTCTGCAAGGACTTTGGTCCCGGCGCCTACCATGACGAGTGGACCGTCGGCGGGGTCTTGGTTGCGGCGGCGATCGTGCCCGCGTGCACGGCGTCTCCGTTCGATGACAGGCTGGGGGGAGCGGACGTCCTCACGCCCTCGGTCAGTCACGAGATCGTCGAGGCGGTGACGGATCCCTTCGGCAGCAGCAGCCCCGCGTACACGGGAATCGACGGCGCCCACGTCCTGTGGGCGATGGCCGTGAACGGGGCCGAGCTCGGCGACCTTTGCGAGAACGAGCAACCGACGCTGGTGTCGCCATCTGACATTGGTTTCCCGGTCCAACGAATCTGGTCGAACGCCTCCGCGCACGCCGGAACGGGACCCTGCGTCCCGGTTCCGGAGGGCGAGATCTATTTCAACGCCGTCGCGGCGATGCCAGACCACGGCAACTTCCAGGATCCGAGCGGAGCGACGTTCTCCGTCCCCGTCGTCAACGCGAAGATTGGCCAGGCCTCGTCCGCTCGATTCTCGTTTCGGGGCAGCGCCGCGGCGCCGGCGACCCTCTTCGCGGCGGCGTTCGAGCTGGACGATCCCCAGAGCCTGGTGGTCGAGGTGCCGACCGTCGTCACCGGAACGCTCGGCCGCACGCTGTCGGTGCCCGTGACCACGTCGCAGTCGACCACGACGGGGGTCGTTCCTCTGGTCATCGCGGCCACGGATGCGTCCCGCACGGCCGTCCATCTCTGGGTGGGCGGCATCAACCGGAACTGACCGCGAATATCCTGCGCCGACCTCGCTCGCGGGCGAAAGTTCTGCCGGTGCTAGCTCGGAAAGACCTTCACGATCGGTTCGTGATGGCCGCCTTGAAACACCGACCCGTCGCTGTGGGGCAGGTCCGTGCCCGGCGGGGGCTTCACCCCTGCCCTCGGATCGTCCTTCAGCAGGGGAGCGCCCTTCTCGGCACCCGCCCGCGGCCCCAGGGCCTCGCGCATCAGCAGGGTCTTCAAGGCGTGAATCGCCCCCCGCTGGGGCGCGTGCTCGATCAGGTCGGCGATGCTCAGCACCCCGGCGAACGTCCCGTCGTCGTTCGTGATCACCAGCCGTGACTTGCGCTCTCGCGCCATCAACTCCTCGGCCTCGCCGATGTCCGCGCCGGCGCTACAGATGACGACGGGTGAGCTCATCAGGGCCACGACCTTCGCGTCCGCGGCGCTGACGCCCTTCGCGATTCCGCGCGTCACGAGGTCGCGGTCCGTGACCACTCCGACAGCCATTCGACGGGCGTCACAGATCGGAAGAAACCCGACACCCGCCTCGGCCATCACCGTCGCGGCCTTCCTGACGGTGTCCTGCTCCGACAGCCACTCGAGATTGGTGTTCATGATGTCCTTGCACTTCATCGCGGCACCTCCTGGGGAACGTGTCAGCAGCTACCGTGCCAACTATTTGACGGTGTCCGCCGCGGTTGGCACGTGGCTTGGAAGGAGCACTGGATGAAGGGAGCATCCATGTTGACCATCGCAGACATCATGACGAGGAACGTCTACCAGGTCGACGCGAGCGCCTTGGCGGGCGAGGCGGCCTGGGGCCTCACGCGACGACACATCGGTGGGGCGCCCGCGCGCGACGACGAGGGCAACCTCGTGGGCGTCCTGTCGCAGTCCGACCTGATCAACCCGGAGCCCGCCCAGTGGATCAAGGGCGAGCCGACGGTCGGAGACTTGATGAATCCGGAGGTGTTCACGCTCTACGCGGGCGATCCCGCCATCGCGGCGGTGACGGAGATGGCCAATCGGAACGTCCACCGGATCTTCGTGCTCGACGAGGAGAGCAAGCTCGCCGGTGTGGTGACCCCCATGGACGTCGTACGCGCCCTGGCCCGCGGGGACAGCTTCGCCCTCGCCGACTGAGGCGCCGGGAATGTTTCGGGCTGGTCAATTCGCACGGGCGCCGCTCAGGTGACGGCCGCTACTGCCGATGTTCACTCGGCGAACCGTCCATGCTGCTCGATGACTCCGCCCTCAGCGCCGCGACTCGACCACGGGACGGCGAAAGCTCAGCGCCGCTGCGCCGGCTGCTCGACGCCCAGGCGATCACCACGCACTTCCAGCCGATCTTCTCCGTGCGCGGGAAGAACATGGTCGGGGTGGAGGCGCTGTCCCGCGGCGTCGCGCCGGGTGGCCGCATCGTGCCGCCGTCCGCGCTGTTCGAGATGGCCGCCGCCGAGCAACTGAAGGACGAGCTCGAGGACACCTGTCGCCGAACCGCCATTCGGACCTTCTCGAAGCTCGAGGGCCGACCTGACGAGCTGCTGCTGTTCCTGAACCTGGACTTCAACGGAACCGCTGACCACGAGGCGCTTCCCGCCGAGCTGGCGAAGCTGGTGCGGGCTTCGAATCTTCTCCCGCGCAACGTCGCTGTCGAATTCCTGGAGTCACGGCTCGAGGACGTGGGCCGCTTCGGCGCGATCGCGGACGAGCTGCGGCGACTCGGGTTCCTGGTCGTGCTCGACGACGTCGGCGCCGGACATTCGAACCTGGACCGAATCCCGCTCTTCCGTCCCGACGTCATCAAGATCGACCGCAGCCTGACGAGCGGCGTTCAGAACGACTTCTACAAGCAGGAGACGCTCAAGAGCCTGGTGGGCCTCAGCCGCCGAATCGGCTCGCTGGTCATCGCCGAGGGGATCGAGTGCGAGGCCGAGGCGATCGCCGCCCTCGAGCTGGGCGCGGATCTGCTGCAAGGCTTCTTCCTGAGCCGGCCGCAGCCGATCGCGAGCTTCGACAGGGGGATGACGGTCGACGCCGGCATCGAGAAGCTGGCCCGCAACTTCAAGCGACACATGGTGGGCGAGATCAACGACCGGAAGCGCGAGCATCGCAACTTCAACGTGATCCAAAACCGCATGCTTTGCGAGCTGACGAACGCCCAGGCCAGCGAGTTCGACGCCATCCTGGCGCATTTGATCGGCGACTTTCCCAAGGTCGAGTGCGTGTACGTCCTCGACGACGCCGGCACCCAGGTGACCGAGACGATCTCCGGCGGTGCCATCGCCCAGCAGCGGAGCGCGGCCATCTTCCGCCCGGCGCCGAAGGGCACCGATCACTCTCTCAAGGAATACTATTACGTCCTCATCGACGTCGAGCTGCAGAAGTACACGACGGATCCGTACGTGTCCCTTGCCAGCGGCAACCTCTGCAGAACCATCAGCACCTGCTTCCGCGACGCCGCCAACAACCGCCTGTACGTGCTGTGTCTCGACGTAAACTCGTGGATGGCGGCGCCGGGGCGGCCGTCGTCCGCGCCGTTCGGCGGCAACCTCGTCTCGAGCGGTCACTGACCCGCGCCGCGGCGCCGCGGGCCCGAATCGCCCTGGTCGTTGCCGCTCGACGGGCGGCCTGTGCGACAATGCCACGATGGGAACAACGACCACGCACATCGCGGACGATCTGGCGCGGATTCACAAGGTGATCACGCGTGGGCTCCGCGTGACGCGCGAGCACGCCAGCGCCGCGGTCACGGACCAATCCTCGGGGAAGGCCGCCCACGCGGGCCTGCTGGACTTCGCGCGCTGCACGCTCTCGGTCCTCCGCTCGCACCACGCCCTGGAGGAGATGGTCGCCTTCCCGCGCCTCGCCAAGCTGACCGGGGCACCCTTCGCCGAGCTGGAGGCGCAGCACCGTGAGCTCCTCGCCGCCATCGACGTCGCGGACGCGGCCATCGTCGGTGACGCGCTCGAATCCCTCGCGCTCGCGATGTCGCGGATCGAGACGCAGTGGCGCGCCCACATCGCGATAGAGGAACGGCACTTCACGATCGCCGCGGTGGATGGCGCGCTCGATCCCGCAGAGCAGGCGGCGCTGGGCCGGGCGGTGGGGGAGTTCGCGGCCCAGAACAGCAAGCCCGAGGAGCTGGTGCTCCCGTTCATCATTTACAACCTGGATGGGGCCGATCGCGCCGCCATGGCCGGGCGGCTTCCGCCCATCGTCACGGAGCAGCTCATCCCCGGCCCCTGGAGGGCGCGGTGGGCCCCCATGGAGCCGCTGTTGCTGCGGTGATTCCGCCTCAGTGCGTGTGAGCGTGATGCGCGTCCTCGACGTGCTCGTGATCGTGGGTGACCGCTTCGTGACGATGAAAATGCGCGTGCGGGCCGACGGGCATCGGCTCGTGAGAATGCCCGTGATGGCCGTCGTCGTGCTGGTGGGCGTGGTCATGCTCGATTGGCAGGTGGGTGTGCGCGTGGCGGTGCCGCTCGGTGACGTGCAGCCAGATCCCCACGGCCATCAGGCCCGCTGACACGGCCAGTCCCAGGCCGGGCCAGGGCGCGCCGGCGAGGACCGCCACCACCACGCCGACGAACGGCGCCGTCGCGAACACAGACGCCGTGCGCGCCGCACCTACCACCCGCTGCGCGCGCAGGTAAAGCTGCAGGCTGAGCCCGTACCCCATCGCGCCGAGCAGCAACAAGCGCGCGACGGCGCCCGGTTGAATCGACGCCGGGTGAACGAGCGCGGTGACCGCGAGGGACAGCGCTCCGCCCACCAATCCTTTCGCGGCGACCACGGCGAGAGGGTCGCGGTCCGCGAGCCCCCGCGAGACCGTGTTGTCCAGCGCCCACGCCAGGCACGCCAAGCCGACGAACAAATCGCCCAACGTCGCCCCGCCCGGGACCGCGCCCGCGCCGGCGGCTCCAGGTCCAGGTCGAGCGAGCAACGCGGCCCCGGCCGTGATGAAGGTCGCCGCGAACCACACCCGCCGCGAGACGTGCTCGCCGAAGAAGGCCGCCGCGAGGATGACCGTGAACGGCGCCTCGAGCGTCAGCAGCAGAGACGCGCGAATGGCGTTCGTGGTCGCCAGCCCATGCACGAGCAGCGCCGGGCCGGCGATGCCGCCCAGGACCGCCACCAGCAGAACGCGAGGCACGTCGGACCTCGTGAGCGCCGCTTCCCGGCGCGCCCGCGAGCGCCAAGCCCGCGCGCCGAGCGCGAACGTCCCCGCTCCCAGGTACAGGAACGCCGCCGCAGCCAGGGCATCCACGTCTCGCGACGCGCTCTTCAAGAGCGGCGCCGTCGCGCCGAACAGCGCCGCCGCGCACGCCGCCAGACCAATTCCCCGCGCCGTGGGGTTACGGACGTCGAGTCCCATCGCCAGTGATTATTCGGCTTCCGGCTGGCGCGCACAACTCCGGCCTGCGATCGCCTGCCGTCGTCCGGAGCGGTCGCTTCAAAGTGGCGTCGGCGCCGGCCGCACGTACATCACGCTTCGAGCAGCCTCGAGCGTGGGCTTCCCCACGCTCGACGGCCGGGCTGCCTCGGTCGCGAGCGGCGGCGGTACACCGCTCATGAGGGCCGATCGGATGCTCGCCGCGTCCGGGGCCCTCGACACGAAACACGACAGGAGCTCCAGCATGTCGAACCGAGATCCGAACGCTCGGACGGGGTGTTTGAGCCGCCGCGGCCTCCTCAAGGGCGGCGCGACGGGCGCGGCCCTCGCCGTCCTCCCCCTCGGGTGCATGGGCCAGGGCTCCCCGCCGAGCGGTCCGATCTCAGCGGGGAACGTCTCCGACATCGCGGTCGGCGCCCTGAAGGTCTTCGACGGCGACGCGGTGTTGGGGCGCGACGCCAACGGCCTCTACGCCATGTCGAACGTCTGCACGCACGCAGGCTGCCTCATGGACGTGGTGACCAACTCGGGGCAAGACAGCCTCTCCTGCGGCTGTCACGGCTCGGTGTTCAGCGCGACGGGCGCCGTCACCCGCGGCCCCGCGCAGTCGCCGCTGACCCACTATCGAGTCGACGTCGCGGCCGACGGCGCCATCACGATCCAGGGCGCCGACATCGTCAGCAGCGCGACCCGCACCGCCGTCGGGTAGTGCACCGCCCGACCGATCCTGGTCCCTTGTAGATCACCCGGGCAGGACGCATCGATTGACGATGGGATCGCACACGGGCGTCGACCCGCTGCAGTCCTGCGCGCGCAGGCACTCGACGCAACGCCCGGAAAACGTCTCGCAGCGTGGTGTCGGCGCCGCGCAGTCGCTGTTGTGCTGGCAAGCGACGCACGTTCCCTCGTGGCCGCACAAGGGCCCCGCTGCGGTCGAGGCGGCGCAGGCGTTGGGTAGGTCGTCGCCGCATTGCACGCAAAACCCGTCTTGAGAGTCGTCTTCGCAGTAAGGGGCCGCCGTCGGGCACATCCCGCTAAATCCCTCGCCCTGGCAGAGCGTCAGGCAATGGCCGTCGCGACATCCGCGGCCTTGACCGCAGTCCGAGTCGAGGCCGCACTCGACGCAACGGTGAGCCGCCGTGTCGCACCGATCGCGCCCCGTTCCCAGGATCGAGCAATGATCGTCGCTGGTGCACGCAACGCAGACCGCGGACACGACGTCACAGTGCAGGCTGGGCAACCCGCACTCGGAGTCCTTGTCGCAGCCGCTCACGTCGAACGACACGCGACCGTTGCAGGCAGCAAGCGCCAGCAGGATCGGGCCGACTCGCGAGACCGCGACGGCGATCCGTCGCGTCACGGCCGGGAGCCGGCCAGTTGCCGGGCATCGACGCGGGCAAACCCATCGGGGTAGCGGGCCAGATACTCGGCAGCCGCGCGCCCTGCGCTCCCGCGGTCGACCGCGCCCAGCAGCTTCATTCGTTGCGCCATGGCGCCCTCGGCCAAGGGACCGTCGGGCGCGAGCTCGATGAGCCGCGAGTACAGCCGGATCGCGTCCTGAGGGCGCCGCTCGCGGCCGGCCCGGGCGGCCGCCGCGAACAGATCGTTCGCCGCCACCAAACCCGCCGTCTCGATGCCAGCGGGCGCCGTCGGCGAGGCGGCGGCCATCGCGAGCCGCCCATCGGGCGCGGCCCGCCCCGCGACACTGGCTTGCGACGCGAGCGACGTTGACGACGCTCGGCGAGAGGAGCCGCCCCGCGACGTCGAAACGGCCACCACCGCTGGCGTCACCCTCGACTGCTCGCAGGACGGCCATACCCCGCCCGCGGGAACGAACGACTCGCTGCCGCGGGCGCGCACGCTGACCACGCCTTCGAAGACGGAGACCCGCGTTCGCGTTCCGTCCCCGCATCGCGCGTCGGGGTCGACCTTGGACACCCGAAACATCGTGCCGTGAACCTCTATCTCGGCGTCTTCGGTGGCGACGATGAAACGTTCGCCGGGCTGCAGGTGGGCCACCTGCGCGCGCACGGCGCCCTTTTGCAACGAGAGCCGCCGGGTGGAGGACTGCTCCACCACCTGCAGCTCGCCTCCAGCCTCCAGTGTCAACACGGTGCCCTCGGGGCTTCCCAGGCGGAGCTCCTCGGCCTCGGGCGCCGAAAGCCGGCTGCCCTCTCGCAGCGCCATTCCGCGCGTGACGGGCTGCCTCGCCTGTCCATCCCCAATGACCGCCGATGCCCCCGGCTTGACGGGCGCACCGGATCCGCTCGCTGAAGCCGACTCCAGGATCGAGAGGGCGTGCTTGGCCCGCGAAGGGCTCCCGTCCGCGATGATGGCCTTCGTCCTCGCCGAAGTGTTCGCTCCCGACCGCGAGACCATACGGCCCGCGGCCACGACCACGGCGACCGCCGCCGCCAACAATCCAATGCGGCCGCCAATTCGGATCGCCCCCCGCCTGAAGGCCACCTTGCGATGCCGCCGCGCCAGCGCGTGCCGCACCGCCGCGACCATGTGTTCCCGATCGGCCGGAACGTCGACGCCGCCCTTCGTGGCGTCGTTCACGTTCGCCTTGACCCGTCGCAAGATCTCGGCGGCCAAGGATGCGTAAACCGTCACCGCTCCGCCTCCCCGTCCTCTTGTCGCTCGACACGCATCAGATCGACGAGCTCGGGATCGCGAGCGATCCGCGCGTGCAGATCTCGCCGTCCACGGACGAGGCGACTCTGCGCCGCCGCGACGCTGGTCCCCGTCATCTCCGCGACCTCCTGCAAGTCGTAGCCGAGGCCGTCATGGAGGATGAACGCCCACGCCCTTGGCTCGCTCAGCTCGTCCAGGTGATTCGCGATGCGCTCGAGGAGGCCGCGCGCGATCGCCCGTCGGTCGAGGTTGAACGGGCCCGCGTAGACATCCTCCGCCAGCAGCCCCGTGAAGATCCGGCGCTCGATGTTTCGCCGCCGGATGTGCTTGAAGACCGCGTGCGCCGTGACCGTCTGGGCCCACCTGTCGAGCGAGCACTCGCCGCGGTAACGCCCGATCGTCTTGACGAGCTCGATGAGGGCGATCTGCGCGATGTCGTCGTGGTCGCAATCGACGCGGCCGAGGAGGCGGCGAATCGTCCGGTTGACCTGAGGCGAGAGGCGGTCGCAAAAGGCGGACGCGATCTTCATGTCGCCGGCCTGGACCGCCCGCACGAGGGCATCGTCATCGATGACCTGCCCCGACCGCGCCACGACCGGCGTATCCCCGGCCAGCCCCTTGACCAGCCGAAGAGGGAAGGTCGCGTTCTTTTCCCCCACCGCCATATGCCCTCAGTGTACCGCGTTGGGGGCGCCGTCAGGCAACGAGCCCGCCGAAGGCGCCGGCCTCGCCCGGAGGGAGATCGTCAAAAGTGTAGGCGAAGCCCCACTTGACCCACCAGACGAACCGGAGGGATCGCGGCCACTGGTTGTCCGGCGACGAAGACGTCCGTCGATCCCGACGCGATCTCGGCGCCGAGGCCCACGCAGGCGTCCCATGAGCGCTCCACCGCCCAGCTACCCTCGACAATCGCGGAGAGCGCAGGCATCATGCGGCTCCTGTGCAGCGTCTGGCCGCTCACGTCGCGATGATAGAGGTCGTGATAAATCGCCAGCACCTCGATGGCCAGGCCCAGGCCAAAGGGGTGACGCGCTCCAGCAGCCTGGGCAGGTCGGAATGCAAGTCCTCCCCCAGCGGCGGCGATCGTGTCGCCGCCGTCGAGCCCCGGCACGCCTCCGGTCCGCAAGAAAGCCCCCGCCCGGATGAAGATCGCCAGACCAACCAGATATTCCGCATGCGCTGCGCCTCCGACGCCCCTGGCGGGACCGGCGACCCCGAGTGCGCCCGTCGCAGCCAGGTCGAACGCCAATCTTCCGCGGTCGTACCGGCTCGGATCGAGCGCGCCGGACGCCGACGACGGGGCGGAAGCCCCGGTCGCTACGGCGGCCGCTGCCGATGGGACTCCCGCGCTGTTGGCGTTAGGTGCGGGCCGCTGCCCTTCTGGCGCGCCGAGGTCGTGCTCGGGCAGCAGCAGCGCGGCGACACTGAATCCCAGCGTTCGCCAGCGCTCCGCCCGGCTATCGCCGGGGAGAAACGAGATGTGGCGCTCGATCCACCGATCGCTGCTGGCCAGATGGGTACGCAGCACCGCGGTCGAGTGGCCTGGACCCTCCCAATTGACGCGTGCGACCGCCTCCGCCCTGGATTCATGCTCGATCTGGAGTGCCTCGGCGTCCGAAGGGGCGACGGAGCTTCGCAAGACGAGAAACGTCGTGGGCCCGAGGGCCTCGGTGATCGCCCCTATCATGGCATCGGCCGTCGGCGAGGACGCTTCGCCGGCAGCCAGCAAGATGGCTACAATCGTGTTCAATACGGTTTCCCAATAATTCTTGCCTGACTCGAATCTGGCAAGGGTACTTCCAAATGCTTCGTGACTGCCCGCACTGCTCCGTGAGCGATCCCCCGCCTCAAGTTACAACACTCCAAAGCCGTAAGGAGGCCCCGACATGAAGAAGCTCCTACCCCTGGTCCTGGTTGGATTGGCTGGCTGCCTTGGTCCCGTCGATGACAGCGGCTTCCAGGCCGGTGGAGGAACCGGAGGCGAAACCGGCAACGGGAGCGGCACCGGGGGACAGAACAACAACGGCACGGGCGGCGCTGTCGCGACTGGCGGAAGCTCCAGCTCCGGGGGCAGCTCGGCGAGCGGCGGATCGAGCTCGGGTGGCAGCACGGGCTCGGGCGGCGCGTCGACCGGTGGGACGGTCGGCACCGGAGGCAGCGTCGGCACGGGCGGCAGCGTCGGTACGGGCGGCGCCGTCACCTCCACCGGCGGCGTCGGCACCGGCGGCGCGGGGACAGGCGGGGCCGTCGGGGGTAAGGGAGGAGGAGGCGTCCTCACAGGCACGGGCGGCACGGGCCAAGGTGGAACGACCGCCGCGGTCTGCACCAGCAAGAAGATGTGGACCAGCGGCAACGGCAAGGACATGCGCCCAGGGAACGACTGCACGGGCTGTCACAACTTCGCGATTGCGGGGACCGTCTATCCCACCGCCCACGAGCCCAACAATTGTGATGGGACGGCGGCCGCGGGGATCAAGGTCGTGCTGACTGGCGCGGACGGGACCGTGTTGACGCTGACCCCCAGCGCGACGTCGGGAAACTTCTACAGCAACACCCAGCTCAAGACACCGTTCTCTGCGAAGATTACGAACACCGCGGGCGGATCGCGCGCGATGGCCGCCATGCAGACCGACGGCGGCTGCAACTCGTGTCACTCGGCGACCGGCGACAACAACGCGCCCGGCCGGATCATGGCGCCGTAGCCCCTTCGGGTCACGGCGGCCATGACGAAGCCGCCCCTCCCAGCGCGGAGGGGCGGAAGGCTACGGTGTGACGTGGCCCTCCATGTAGCGCTTGCGCTTCCGCCACAGCGTCGAGGTGTCGATCCCCAGGACGTTCGCGGCCTCGTCGAGCGTGCTCGCCTTCGCGATGACACCCAGGATGTGGTCCCGCTCGATCGCGTCGAGCGTGAACTGGCCGCCAAGGTAGGCGAGCGGAGACCGCGCCGGGCGAATCCGATCGGGAAACGCGTTGGGCTCCAGCACCTCGGCGTCGCTGAACAACACCGCCCTCTCGATCACGTTGCGCAGCTCGCGCACGTTCCCGGGCCAGCCGTGCTGGACCAGCATGGCCTCCGTCGCGCCCGAAATCCGCGGCGGCCTGCGCCCACACGCCCGGGAGAAGAACTCCAAGAAGTGGCGGGCGAGTGACAGGATATCGCCGGGACGCTCGCGAAGCGGCGGCACGTGCACCTCGACGACGTCGAGCAGGTGGACCAGGTCCTGCCGGATCCGCTGCTCCCGGGCCAGGAAGTCGAGGTCGTCGCTCGTCGTCGCGATGATCCGCACGTCGGCGCCGACGCCGTCGGGCTTGATCATTCGATCCACCCGATTCGGAACTGGACCCTCTGAGGGTCCTTTCCTCAGTAGCCTCACCAGGGTGGCCTGCACCTCTTGCGGCAGCAGGTGGACTTCGTCCAGGAAAAGGGTCCCGCCCACCGCGCCCGGCAGCCCGCCATCCGCGGCCAGGCTCTCGTTGAGCTGAATCTGGTCCGCCGCCGACGCGCAGCTCACGACGAAGAAGGACCGTTCCGCGCGGAGGCTGGCGCGATGGAGCGTCCACGCGAGCAGCTTCTTGCCGGTGCCTTTTTCGCCCCGCAGCAGCACGGGGGCGTCGGAGCGAGCCGCTCGCTCGATCGCGTCCACGGCCTTTTGCATCGCGGGCGCCCGGCTCGCGAGCAACACCGGCGGGCTCTCGAGGTCCAGCCGCTCGCGCAGGTCGCGGGCCCGGGCGCGCAGGGCCCGTGCCGCGATCACACGGTCGAGGACGTGATGGACCTCGGTGGCGGTGAACGGTTTGTGCAGGAAGTCCCAGACCCCCCGTCGCTCCGCTGCTTCCGTCGAGCCGGTCCGGTCGCCGGCCAAGAGGACGATCATCACGTCCGGCATGGTGACCGCCAGCTGCGAGATGATGTCCAGACCGCGGTCATTCTCCCAAGTCGAATCGACGAAGGCCACGCCGATATGACCCCGCGCCACGACGCGGGCGGCATCGGAGACTCCGTCGGCGACGATGACCTTGCACCCGACGCGCTCGAGGTAACCGCGCAGGGCGTCGCGCGTCCCTTCATCGTCATCCACGATCAGCACACCGAGATCGTTCGGCGGGGGGTTCTGCATGGGGCCTCCTCTTTGGGAACCGGCGGTTGGCTGGCGTAATGCAAGCCTTCACGGCCGGTGCCAACCTTGCCTGTCCTGCGCGCCGCGGCGATTCGGGCCCTTCGGTGCCTGGCCGGTTGCATTACGCAGTAACCCGGGACCCCGGACTCGTGCTATTTGCAGGAAGCGTGGAGGCGTCGCTTGCCGCACCGGGCGACAACGATGGCGCTGCTACCCCGGCGGATAGGCGTCCGAGCCCATTTCGATGGAATCGAGTCCCGCCAGCTCGACGTCGGGCGCCACGCGGTTGCCGATCAGGCGGTCGATGACATGGAAGAAGCCGAAGGCCACCGGAAACACGAAGATGACGTTGGCCACGACCCCCACGACCTGGGCGGCGAGCTGCCTGGGGTCCCCAAACAACAGGCCGCTGACGGGCCCCGGAACGCCATTCCACCCGTCGCCGAAGCTGCCATCGGCCAGCAGGCCGACGGCCAGCGTGCCCCAGGCTCCGCACACGGCATGGACCGAGACGGCGCCCACGGGATCGTCGATCCGGAGGCGACGCTCCAGGGTGACGACGCTGGCGACGACCAGCAGGCCCGCCACGACTCCCACCAGCACGGCGGCGGCAGGGCTGATGAAGGCGCACGGCGCGGTCACCGCCACGAGCCCCCCAAGGAAGCCGTTGCACACCATCCCCATGTCGGGCTTTCGCAGCGTGTACCAGACCGAAAAGAGCGCGGTCATGGACCCCGCCGCGGAGGCGAGCATCGTGTTCGCGGCGATCACCGCGATCTGCGCGTCGGTCGCGGACAGCGATGAACCGGTGTTGAAGCCAAACCAGCCGAAGCCCAGGATCAGGGTTCCGATCACCGCCATGGGCTGGTTGTGGCCGGGCATCGCCGCCACGGTCCCGTCGCGCCTGAACTTCCCGATCCGGGGCCCGAGCGCCAGCGTCCCCGCCAGGGCGGTCACGCCGCCCGTCATGTGCACCACCGACGACCCCGCGAAGTCGACGTGGCCGTGGCCCAGCCCGGCGCCCGCGCCCAGCGCCGACAGCCAACCGCCGCCCCACACCCAGTTGCCGTAGAGGGGATACAGCACCGCCGACATGAACAGCCCATAGGCGAGAAAAGCCGAGAACTTCCACCTCTCCGCCATGGCGCCTGTCGGGATGGTCGCGGCGGTGTCCATGAACACGGCCGCGAACAGGAACATCGCCAAGGCCGCCGGATTGTGCGCGATGCTCACCAGGCCAAACTTCGCGGCACCGGCGAAACCAAACAGGTGCCCGTGAAGGTGAAACCCCAGCTCGCGCGCGCCGGCTGGTGGTGACGCCGTGCCTGCCCCCTGCAACGACGGCCAGGCCTGCACCCCGCCCCACATGAGCCCGTAGCCGACCAGCCAGAATCCGAGCACGCCGAGCGGATAGATGACGAAGTTCATCGCCATGGTGTGAACGGCGTTCTTGCTGCGCGTGAAGCCCGTCTCCACCATCGCGAACCCCGCCTGCATGAACATCACCAGGAAGCCGGCCAGGAGCACCCACGCCAGGTTCATGGCGTGCGCCAGCGAAGTGGGGGTCATGGCCTGCGTCCTCCCACGCCGAGGGGTTCGCCCGCGGCGGGCGACGGTCGGTGTTGACTGGACCAGACGAGCGTCAGCAGGCCCGCGATCACGACACCCGCCACCAACAACAGCCGCGTGCGGCGCGCGACGAGGCCCCCGCCGCGAACCCTGCGGGCGGCCCGGGCCTCCTCGTCGCGGGGGGCCACACCGTCGGGGTTTCGCAGGTCGGCGAGGAGGGCAGCCGCGGTCGGATAGCGATCGCGGGGGGCCCTCTCGATCGCACGCAAGATGATCGTCTCGACGGCCGGCGCGATGTTCGGAACGTAGTAGCTCGGCGGACGGGGCTCCTCGTTCGCCTTCATGCGCATCAGGGCGTGCTGATTGGTGCTGGAGAACGGGAGGTTCCCCGTGACCATCTCGTAGAGCAGGATCCCCACCGAGTACACGTCGGTGCGGACGTCACCCCGGCGCCCACCGATTTGCTCGGGCGCCATGTAGTCGGGCGTGCCCAAGGGATTCGAGAGCCCGAACCACGTCAACCGCCGGGCGGACTCATCGAGCGCGATACCGAAGTCGAGGATCTTGATCCGCCCCGTCGACAAGACCAGGATGTTCTCTGGCTTCAGATCGCGGTGCACCACGTTCTGGGCGTGTAGATAGATGAGCGCTTCGCACAGTTGAATGGCGACGTCGAGCGCGCGCTCGAGCGGCAGCGTCCGCTCCTCGCTCATGATCGCCCGCAGCGATCGGCCGTCGACGTACTCCATGGCGATGTACATGCGGCTCTTGTCGCGCGGCTTGAGGATCTTGACGATGCTCGCGTGATCGAGCTTCTGGCCAATCTCCTCTTCGCGGCGAAACCGCTGGAAGAACACCACGTCGCTCTCGAACTGGGGGTGGGGAATCTTGAGGGCGACGGCCGCGCCGTTCTCACCGTCGATGGCCTTGAAGATGGACGCCATGCCGCTCCGCGCGAGGAGCTCGGTCAATTTGTACTGGTCGAGACTGTCACCGGCGGTCAACTCACGCATGGTTGCGACTTTACATGGCGTGCGTGGCCTTGCAGCCCCCTCGCGAGCGACAACATTGCTCTACTTTCCCCGCCCGAGCAGTCGCGCCAGGCGGCCGCCAACGCCCCGCCCCGCGGCGGTCGGTCCGACCTTCCCGACGATGCGCACCACCGCGGCGCTCAGGTTGTCCGCGGTGCCGCGCGCGTTCGCCGCGTCGACCAGCGCCCGGCACGCCGACGCCGCGTCCTCCGTCGCCGCCAGCCGCGAGATCTCGTCGCTGTCGAGCGCGTTGTGGAGACCGTCGGTGCAGAGGACCAAGACGTCGCCAGGCCCCACCCGGGTCGACAGGCGATCCGCCCCGACGATCAGCTCGCGGCCCAGACACTTGGTCAAGGTGCCCCGCTCGGGATGACTCTGGGCCCGCGCGGCGCTGATCAACCCCATCCGCCGCCTCTCGGCCGCCACGGTGTGATCCTTGGTGAGCTGAGTGAGGCGGCCCCCCCGAAGCAAGTAGAGCCGTGAATCGCCGATGTGCGCGGCCCAGAGGTCCGTCCCGTCGAGCGCCACCGCCGTCAGCGTCGTGGCCATGCCCCGGAGCTCGGGAACGACGGTCGCGAGATCGTAGACCTCGATGTTCGCCTGCTGGACGGCCCGGGCCAGGCGCTTCGGCACCGGCACAGTGGCCGGCTGCCCGCGGTAGACGCTGAGCGTGACCTCGACCGCCTTCTGGCTGGCGACCTCGCCGCCTTCGAAGCTGGAGACTCCGTCCGCCACCGCAGCCACCACGCTGCTCGCGCCCGCCCTGAAGAAACCACAGAAGTCCTCGTTGTGGGGCCGCTCCGTCCCGACGTCGGACAGCACGGCGACGTCCAGCCACGGACCCGCCGCCGTGGGCGGCGGGTCGTGGCCGGCTTCATCGGACATCGAGCGGAGTTGCGTTTACGCCCCCGCGCCCACCGTGGCGTTCCCCGCCGCCGTGGCCTTGTCGATCAGGATGGCCTTCCCCTTCTTCTTGCTGCTGCGGGTGAAATACAGCGCGCCGTAGATCCCCCAGACCGCGCACACAGCGAGCGCGATATAGGGCTCCTTGACGCTCATCCCCGAGACCGCGAACGGTCCGACCAGGTAGAACAGCATGCACAGCAGGTTCGCGACGAGCCCGAAGATGGGCACGAAGAAGTGCTTGAAGCCGCTGAACGTGTGGTGCTCGCGGAAGGCCACGATGGCGATGATGCAGGTGAGCATGTAGAGCAGGAACGTGCCGAAGTTGCTGATCAACGTGACCACGACCAGCGTGTTCGGGAGCTTGGCGACCGTCTCCGGTGCGAAGACCCCGATCTTGTACCAGATGTTCTGGTACTTCGGATCGAGCGGCGCGGGCGTTGTGCCTCCGAGGTAGACGCTGACCGTCACGATGCCCACGACCGCCGAGATGACCGCCAGCGTCCAGATCGACCGGTGCGGGCTCAAGGTCTTGCCGTGCAACAACCCGAAGTGTCCCGGCACCTCCTCGTCCCGGCCCATGGCGTAGGTGACTCGCGCGCCCGTGTTGAGGCATGCCAGCGTCGTCCCGATCAGCGCCAGGAAGACGGTGAACGCCTCGACCAGCATGAAGGCGCGGCCAGCCGAGTAGCTGCCGAACAGCCACGTCCCCACCATGACCATCATGTCCCCGAGCGGAGCGCCCGAGCCGGCCGCGTTCCCCATGTTGTAGCCGGAGTTGAGGAAGTAGTTGGCGGCGAAGTACTCGAACAGGTAGCAGACGACGCCCTGGATGCCGAGGGACAGGAGCACCGCGCGCGGAATGTCGCGCTTGGCGTTCTTCGCCTCCTCGCCCATCGACGTCACCGACTCGAAGCCGACCAGGATCAAGATGGCGATGCACGCCTGGATGAAGATGAACGAGAAGGAGTGCGGCGACGTGACCGAGCCCGCGGTGGTGTGGAACTTGAAGTGCGGCGTCAGATCCTTCGGGTGATCGGCGTCGACCGGCTCCATGGTGGTGCCCTGGTCAGGCGCGTAGGTCAACAAGAACGGCACGGGCTTGCCGTCCTTCATCTCGGGAACGGGGTTACCGTCTGCGTCCATCTTGTTCTGCAGCACCGGCTGTCCGGTGGGGTCCAGCTTGGGTTTGCCGTTCTCCAGGACCGGCTCTTGGGCCACCACGAAGTCCACGGGCGTACCGTTGACGAGCTGGTAGCCGCGCGCACCGTCGGGGTGATTGGCGCGGTAGGCGATCGCCATGATTGCGAACACCAGCAAGGCCGTGATCTGCACGATGTTGATGCCCATGTTCACGGCCGTCGTTCCTGTGACGCCCCGGTAGGCGATGTAGGCGACGCCCAGCGCGAAGACGATGCAGAACAGGAACATGAACAAGGGGCTGTTGAGCGAACCGCTGAACGTGTTCGGGAAGAACTGGTTCAGGAGATACCCGCTGAGGATCGCGGTCACGCCCACCATGCAGCCGGGATACACCCAGTAGTAGAGGTGGCTCGCCCAGCCGGTGACGAACTTCGCGAGTCGTGCGAACTTGTACGCGTGGGTCTTGCTGAGGAACGCCTGTTCGGCGAAGAAGTACGAGGAGCCCGCACCCGGGTACAACTTGGAGAGCTCCGCGTAGCTGATGGCAGTCGCGAAGCAGAGCAGCAGCGCGGCGACGATGCCGAACCACATCGCGGATCCGGCCATCGGGGCCCCGTAGAGCGACTGAATCTGATACGTCAGCCAGAGGAACGCTCCCGGGGCGATCAGCGCCATCGCGTTGATCGTCAACCCGGTCAGTCCCAGCGTGGCCCGACTGGAGGATTGCGCTCCCCCGGTGACCGATTGTCCTTCAGCCATTTTTCGTCTCCTTGGTGTGCGAGCGTTTCAAACGAGAATGGAATCTATTCAGCCGCCGTTAACCCATCGTTTCGCGCGCACTAAATCGGAGTAACTTCATGACATTGCTTGTGTTTAAAATTGCAGCGCCCCTCGTGGCTTCATTGCAATAGTCCGCCTGCCGACCGTGCGTGGTTGCAAATTTCAACACGAAGTGACCAGCGCCACTGTGTCACCCACGGTGGTCAGGAGCGCCCAGCGGTCGTCCTCGGTGGCCTTCTGCCACCCTGGTCTCGTGGCAGTCTTCTTGCTATTGCAGTCGGCGGCACCCGCCAGGGAAAATGAAACGACATGTGGATAGTTCGTCTGGCCCTCCGGAGGCCCTACACGTTTGCCGTTCTGGCGCTCGTCCTCCTGATTCTCGGTCCGCTGGTGGCGCTGAACACGCCCACGGACATCTTTCCGAACATCAACATCCCGGTGGTCGCGATGGTCTGGCAGTACAACGGCCTCGCGCCGCAGCAGATGGCCGATCGGATCACGGTGTCGAGCGAGCGCTCGCTGACCACCACCGTCAATAACATCGAGCACATCGAATCCCAGTCCCTGAACGGCATCGCTGTCATCAAGATCTTCTTCCAGCCCAAGGTCAACATCGCCAACGCAGTCGCCCAGGTCACCGCCATCGCGCAAACCCAGCTGCGCCAGCTCCCCCCCGGCACGACCCCGCCCCTCATCGTCCAGTACAGCGCATCGAGCGTCCCGATCATTCAGCTCGGGCTCTCCGGAACGGGCCTGTCCGAACAGCAGCTGAACGACTTCGGGTTGAATTCGATCCGCACCCAGCTGGTCACGGTCGACGGCGCCGGCATCCCCTACCCGTACGGAGGCAAGCAACGCCAGGTTCAGGTGGATCTCAACCTGCCGGCCCTCCAGGCGCGTGGCTTGTCTCCCGCCGACGTGTCGACCGCGATCGGCGCCCAGAACCTGATCTTGCCGTCGGGCACAGCGAAGATCGGTGCCTTCGACTACCAGATCGAGACCAACAGCGCACCGCCGAGCCTGGACGATCTGAACGATCTGCCGGTGCGTGCGGGCAACGGAGCGGTCGTCTTCATCCGCGACGTGGCGAATGTCCGCGACGGGTTTCCCCCGCAGACGAACATCGTCCGCGTCGACGGCCAGCGCGCCTCGCTGCTGTCGGTGATCAAGACCGGCGATACCTCCACGCTCGACATCGTGCAGGGGATCCGCGACAAGCTAGACCTGCTGCGGCCGCAGCTGCCCTCGAACCTGAAGATCACCCCGCTCGCCGATCAGTCGGTGTTCGTCCGCTCCGCCATCGACGGCGTGGTGCGCGAGGCCATCGTCGCCGCCTGCCTGACGGCCATCATGATCCTGGTATTCCTGGGGAGCTGGCGCAGCACGGTGATCATCGCGGTGTCGATCCCGCTGGCGATCTTGTCGTCCCTGCTGGCGCTGGCCGCGCTGGGCGAGACGATCAACATCATGACCCTGGGAGGGCTGGCCCTGGCGGTGGGAATCTTGGTGGACGACGCCACCGTCGAGATCGAGAACATCAACCGGAACCTCGACGAGGGGAAGGAGATCGAGCACGCCATCCTGGACGGCGCCGCGCAGATCGCCGTGCCGGCGCTGGTGTCCACCATCTCCATCTGCATCGTGTTCGTGCCGATGTTCTTCCTCGGTGGCGTGGCGAAGTTTCTGTTCGTCCCGCTGGCCGAGGCGGTGTGCTTCGCGATGCTGGCCTCGTACATCCTGTCGCGCACCGTCGTGCCGACGATGGCGAAGTACCTGCTGCGCAAGCACGACGCGGCCGCGGCGGAGCAGAAGCAAGCGAGCCGCAACATCCTGGTCCGCTTCCAGCTGGCCTTCGAGCGGGTGTTCGAGGGGCTGCGGGCGGGATACCGGCGCACCTTGGCGCTCTGTCTCGCCCACGCCAAGCTCTTCCTCTGCGCGTTCTTCGGCCTCGCGGTGGCATCGGCCGTGCTGCTCTACCCCTTCCTGGGCCAGGACTTCTTCCCCTCCGTCGACAGCGGCCAGTTCAAGATGCACGTCCGCGCCCACACCGGGACGCGCATCGAGGAGGTCGCCAAGCTGTGCGACCAGATCGACGACGTCTTCCGCGAGGTCATCCCGAAGGACGAGCTCGTGACGATCATCGACAACATCGGGCTGCCCTACAGCGGCATCAACCTCACCTATTCCAATTCCGCGCCCGTGGGGCCGGCGGACGCCGACATCCAGGTGTCCCTGGCGCCGCACCATCACCCTACCGCCGACTACGTGAAGCGCTTCCGGTCCCTCCTCGCCGACCGCTTCCCCGGGGTCACCTTCTACGAGTTGCCCGTGGACATCATCACTCAAATCCTGAACTTCGGGCTGCCGGCGCCCATCGACGTGCAGATCGTGGGCAACGATCTCAAGGGGAATCGCGCGTACGCCGCCAAGCTGCTCGAGAAGATCAAGCGGGTCGCGGGCACCGCGGATCTGCGCATCCAGCAGCCAGCCGACAACCCCGAGCTGAGGGTGGACGTCGATCGGACGAAGGCCCTGCAGATGGGGCTGCAACAGCGCGACGTCGCGAGCAGCCTGCTCACCGCGACGAGCGGCAGCTTTCAAACCTCGCCCAGCTTCTGGTTGAATCCCAAGAACGGGGTCAGCTACAACGTGGCGGTCCAGGCCCCGCAATACGATCTCGACACCTTGCAGGATCTCGCGAACATCCCCCTCACGCCAGTGACCGGCGGCGCCGGCCAAAGGAGCGCCGTCACGGGCGGCGTACCGATGCGCGCGCCGCCGGTGCAGATCCTCGGCAACGTCGCGTCCATCACGCGCGGCGCCGCGGTCGGCACCGTCTCGCACTACAACATCGCGCCGCTCGTCGATATCTACGGCAACGTGGTGGACACAGACCTCGCGAGCGTGAACAAGCAGATCGAGGCGATCATCGCCTCGTCGAAGGACGAGCTGCCGCGGGGCTCGCAGATCCACATTCGAGGACAGGTGCAGACCATGCGGAGCTCGTTCGCCGGCCTCGTCGGCGGGTTACTGTTCTCGATCCTGCTCGTGTACCTGCTCATCGTGGTGAACTTCCAGTCCTGGCTGGATCCTTTCATCATCGTTTCGGCGCTCCCGGTCGCCCTGGCGGGGGTGGTGTGGTTCCTGTTCGCCACCCACACCCGCATCAGCGTCCCGGCCCTGACCGGTACAATCATGTGCATGGGCGTGGCGACCGCGAATTCGATCCTCGTGGTCAGCTTCGCCCGCGAACAACTGGCCGCGTTGGCCGGAGACGCGCGCGGCGCGGCGCTCGAGGCGGGGTTCGTCCGCTTCCGCCCCGTGATCATGACGGCCCTGGCGATGATCATCGGTATGGTCCCCATGGCGCTCGGCCTCGGCGACGGCGGCGAGCAGAATGCCCCGCTCGGACGCGCGGTCATCGGCGGGCTGATCTTCGCGACGGTGTCGACCCTGTTCTTCGTTCCGACGTTCTTCAATGTGTTGCACGGCCGCCGCGCCCGCCGGCGCCGCGAGCGTGCTGCTCGGATGTCGCCAGGCGAACCGCCAGCGCCGCCGCCCTCGCCGGGGAAGCCCGCAGGAGGCTCGCTCCCATGACCTCCCAACCGTCTCTCCCGTCCCATACGCCGAGCGAGGCGCCCCTCTCGCGAAGGCGAGCGGTCGTCCTGGCGCTCGTGCTGGTGGCCGCAGCGATCGTCGTCGCGATTCTGGGGATCGTCCCCCGGGTGCGGGCCCGCACCACCTTGCAACAGCAAACCGACGCGCTGTCGGCGCCGACCGTCCTCGTGGCTCGCGCGACGGCGGGCAAGGTCGCCCAGAACGTCGTCCTGCCGGGGAACATTCAGGCGTACACCGACTCGCCGATCTACGCTCGAACCAGCGGCTATCTGAAGCGCTGGAGCTTCGACATCGGCGCGCACGTGAAGAAGGGCCAGCTCCTGGCCGTGATCGAGAGCCCCGAGATCGACTCGCAGCTGGCCCAGGCCAAGGCAGATCTCGCGACCGCGCAGGCCAACTCGAACTACGCGCAGACGCAGGCCGACCGCTACGAGGGCCTGCTCCAGCAGAATGCCGTCTCGAAGCAGGACTCGGACAACTTCAAGGCACAGGCGAGCTCGACCGGGAACCAGGTGCACGCGGCCGCCGCCAACGTGCGGCGCCTGGGACAGCTCACCGCCTTCGAGAACATCGTGGCGCCGTTCGACGGGGTCGTCACGGCCAGAAACGTCGACGTGGGGACCCTGATCGACGCGGGTGCCGGCAGGGAGCTGTTTCATCTCGCCGCCGACGACGTGCTGCGGGTGTACGTCAACGTTCCGCAGATCTACTCACGCGGCGCTGTCCCCGGCGTGACCGCCGGGCTCACGCTCTCCGAATACCCGGGCCGAACTTTACCGGGAAAGATCGTTCGCACGTCGAACGTCATCGACCCGGCGTCACGGACCTTGCTGGTGGAGCTCGACGTCGACAACACGAAGCACGAGCTGTTCCCGGGCTCGTACGCGCAGGTGCACCTGACGCTGGCGGGGTCGCGACCGGCGCTGGTGCTCCCGGTGTCGACGTTGATTTTCCGCGCCGAGGGGTTGCGGGTCGGCGTCGTGCGCGCGGGTCGCGCCGTCCTGGTGCCGATCGCGCTCGGCCGGGACGACGGGAAGACCGTCGAGGTGAGCGAGGGGCTCGGCCCCAACGACGAGGTCATTCAGAATCCCCCTGACTCGCTGGTGGACGGTGAGGCGGTCCGGGTGGTCCGTCCCGAGCCGCCGCCGGGCGGCGCGAATCGATCGGCGGCGGATGCCCCCAGCAGGTAGCCGCGTGCGCCGCCCTGGCGCGACGAACCTGAGCGCGGGCGCGCTCATGCTCGCCGCCGCGCTCGGCGCGGCCGTCACGGCGTGCACCGTGGGACCGAGCTACCAGCGCCCCGCCACCGCGGCGGACAAGCGCGACGCCTCGTTCAAGGAGCTGGGGCAGCCGGCCGCCGCGTCCGATCTCTCGCCCGGCGCTGCGAGCGTGGCCTGGCGACAGGCGCGGCCGAGCGACGGGTCGCTGCGCGGAAGGTGGTGGGAGCTCTTCGGCGACGCCCAGCTCGACGGCCTCGAGGACAGGATCGCCGTTTCGAATCAGAACCTCAAGATCGCGGCGGCCCAGTACCTGGAGGCGCGAGAGCAGGTTCGGATCGCGCAGGCGGGCTATTTCCCGACGCTGACGGCGGGCCCATCGGCGACCCACACGCGAGAGTCTTTCAACCAGCCGAACACCGTCCGCGGCGTCACGAAGTTCCAGTTCAACACATTCTCCTTGCAGGCGCAGGCGACCTGGGAACCGGACCTGTGGGGGCGGGTTCGTCGCACGGTGGAGCAGGCGCGCGCCAACGCGCAGGCCAGCGCCGCCGACCTCGCCAGCGTGACGCTCAGCTTGCAGGGCGAGCTGGCGCTGGACTACTTCGAGCTGCGTGGCCTTGATACGCAGCGCCAGCTCCTCGAGAGCACGCTGGCGAGCGACATCGACTACCTGCGCCTGACCCAGGTGAGGTTCAAGGGCGGCATCGCGACCGACGTCGACGTGGCCCAGGCCGAGACGCAGTACCGCAGCATCAAAGCGCAAGCGATCGATATCGGCGTGGCGCGCGCCGAGCTCGAGCATGCGATCGCGATCCTGGTGGGTGTCCCCCCTTCCGATCTCGCCCTCGCCCCCTCGCCGGGCGCGCCCGCGTTGCCGGCGATCCCGTCCTCTCTGCCCTCCGCGCTGCTCGAACGCCGGCCCGACATCGCGGCGGCGGAGCGCCGCGCCGCCGCCGCGAACGCCCAGATCGGAATCGCGATGAGCGCCTACTATCCGAACGTCACCCTGGGCGCCAGCGGGGGCCTCGACAGCGGCTTGCTCGGCACCCTGTTTCAGGTCTCCAGCTTCTTCTGGTCGGCGGGGGCGTCGGCGGTCGAGACGTTGTTCGAGGGCGGCCGGCGGCACGCGCTCACCGATCAGGCGCGGGACGCCTACGAGGCCCAGGCGGCGGCCTACCGGCAGAGCGTCCTCAACGCCTTTCGCGAGGTCGAGGACAACCTGGCGGCGCTGCGAATCCTCGCGGAAGAGACCGAGGCCGAGACCGCCGCCGTGGACTCCGCCCGTCGTTCGTTAGGCCTGAGCGCGACACGCTACAAGGGTGGCGTCGCCAGCTATCTCGAGGTGTTGACCGCGCAGACCATCCAGCTGACGAACGAGCGATCACAGGCCGAGCTCGCCACCCGGCGCTCCGTGGCCTGCGTCCAGCTCATCAAGGCCCTGGGCGGTGGCTGGACCACCGCTCAGCTCCCCGCCGCCGACTGACCCGAGGCCCCTTGCGCGCCTTTTAGTGCCCGAGTTGGTCCAGCACGGAGCGCAGCCGGTCGGGATCGACGGGCTTGACGAGGTGGGCGCGGAAGCCGACCGAGGCCGAACGGGCCCGATCGGAGTCTTGCCCGTACCCGGTCAGGGCGACCAGCCGCGTCTCGCGCAGGTCCGCATGCTCGCCGAACCGGCGCGCCAGCTCGAAGCCATCCATGACCGGCAGGCCGATGTCCAGGATCGCGACCTGTGGGCGGAACTCGAGAGCGCTGCTGAGCGCCGATGGGCCATCGTGGGCGAAGCGCGTCTGATAGCCGTAGATCTCCAGCATCTCGGAGATCATCGCCGCCGCGTCCTCGTTGTCGTCGACGATCAACACGCGAGGCGCGTTGGAGCGTGGTGGCGGCGCGAACCCTCGGGCGACCGTCCCCGGCTCCCGGTCCTCCGACGAGAGCAACCTCGGGACGCGGACCTCGAACTCGCTGCCCCGGCCTCGCCCTTCGCTGCGCGCCGCGACCGAGCCTCCGTGCAGTTGAATCAGGCTGCGCACGATGGCGAGGCCCAGGCCCAGACCGCCCCGCGCGCGATCGAGCGCCTGCCGCTCCTGGGTGAATGGCTCGAAGATATGGGGCAGCATCTCGCGGTTGATGCCCATTCCCGTGTCCCGGACACACACGACGACGTCATCACCGTCCGCGCGACCTTCGACGGTGATGCGCCCGCCGGGCTGCGTGTACTTGGCCGCGTTGGTGAGGAGGTTCGATATCACCTGCGCGAGGCGCGCGGCGTCGCCGCAGACCGCGAGCCCGCGGCCCGGGACGTCGATGGCCAGCTCGTGACGCTGGGCCTCGAGCAAGGGGCTGGCCATCTCGATGGCGCTCGCGACCATGTCCGCAACCTCGACACGCTCCTTCTTGAGCTGCACCTTTCCCTGGGTGATGCGCGATACATCCAGGAGATCGTCGACCAGACCCACCAGGTGGTGGACCTGGCGGTCGATCACCTCGCGCTCTCGTTCGAGCGCGCCGGACCCGCGCAGCCGCATGAGCTGAAGCGCCGTCAGGATCGGCGCCAGCGGATTGCGCAGCTCGTGGCCGAGCATGGCCAAGAACTCGTCCTTCGCGCGGTTCGCGATCTCCGAGGCGCGACGGGCCTGCGCCAGCTCCGTGACGTCGAAGACAACCACCGCGATTCCGTCGACCGCACCGCCCGGGTCCAGCATCGGTTGATAGACGAAATCGAAGAAGTACTCCTCCGGGTGACCGGGCTTCGACCGGCTCAGCTCGACGCGGACCGAGCGCCCGACGTGCGCCTCGCCGCTCACGTAGACGGCGTCGAGCAGCTCGCAGATGCCTTGCCCCGCCAGCTCGGGCAACGCCTGGCGAATGGGACGACCCACGACCGCGCGGCCACCGACGAGCTCGAGGTACGCAGGGTTCGCGCTCTCGAAGACGTGTGAGGGTCCCCGCAGGATCGCCACGCCCACGGGCGCGTGCGCGAACACGTGCGCCATCCGCCGCGACTCGGCCTCCTCCGCCGAACGGATACGGTGGTGGAGCAGCAACGACTCGACGCGCGCGATCAGCTCGCGGGCGAAGAACGGCTTGACCAGGTAGTCGCTGGCGCCGGCCTGCAGGCCCTCGATCCGCGCCTCCTCGCCCGCGCGCGCCGACAACATGACCACGGGCAGATCGCGCGTCGCTTCGTTCGCGCGCAGCGCGCGCACCAGACCGAAGCCGTCGACCACCGGCATCATGACGTCGGTGATGACGACGTCTGGTCGCTGGCGCTCGACCGCGCGGAGCGCCTCTTGCCCGTTCGCAACCGCCTCGACGTCCCAGCGATCTCCCAGCAGGCGCCGGATGTATTCGCGCATGTCGGCGTTGTCGTCTGCGAGGAGAATCCGCTCGCGCCCGACGGCCGCCGCGGGCTGGCCGGCGGCGGCTGCAGCCGCCGGAGCTTCCGGGAGCCAACGCATTGCCTCGGCGATGAACGCGTCCGCTTGCCGCTTCTCGGTGACCGGCGCGGCCGCCGTCCCGGGCTGTTCGGCCGTCACACGAGCTTGCCCGAGCGGCAAGCTCACCGTGAAGGTGGTGCCGCAATCGAGCTGGCTCGACACCGCCACCCTGCCACCCTGGAGCGTGACCAGCTCCTTCACGAGCGCCAGGCCGATCCCTGTTCCTTCGTGAGTTCGCCCGCGGGTGCCCTCGACCCGGTGGAAGCGCTCGAACACGTGCGGGAGCTCAGCCGCCGGGATGCCGCTGCCCGTGTCGCTGACCGTCAGGACGGCGTCGTCCCCCTGGCGGCGCAGGGTCACCCCGATTTCGCCCGCGAGCGTGAACTTGAACGCGTTCGAGAGCAGGTTGAGGACAATCTTCTCCCACATGTCACGATCGACCATCGCGGGGCGCCCCAGCTCTCCGCAGTCCACGCGCAGGATCAGCCCCGCCTTGTCGGTGGCCGCCCGGAAGACGCTGGCCAGATCGGCGGTGTATTCCGTCAAATTGACCGGTTCGAAGCGCGCCCGCACGCGGCCCGCTTCGATGCGCGAAAAGTCGAGCATCGTGTTGACCAGCTTGAGCAGGCGAAGCCCGTTGCGCTGCACCAGGCCGAGCTGCTCCCGGTGCCCCGGAACGAGGTCGGCGTCGCCCAGGAGCTCCGCGATGGGCCCGAGCATCAGGGTCAGCGGCGTGCGGAACTCGTGGCTGACGTTCGAGAAGAACGTGGTCTTGACCCGATCGATCTCGGCGAGCGCCTCGGCGCGGCGCCGCTCTTCCTCGTACGCGCGCGCGTTGGCCAGCCCGGCCCCGACCTGCCCGACGAACAGCTCCAGGAAGGCGCGGTAGCCGCTGTCCAACGGACGATGTGGGTTGAGCGCGGCGACGAAGGCCCCGGCCGGCCGCGCCTGACCCTGCTGGGGGATGGGTACGACCAGCGCCCTGACGGGAGCCACCTGCCACGGGCCGGATGGCCAGGAGACGTCGGGAGCCAGCGACACCGCGACTGGCGCGCCCGTCGCCCAGACCTTGTCGAGCTGCCACGCGCCGCTCGCGACGTCCACGACGGCCGCGGCGTGAGGATGGTCCCCCTCGATGTTGCTCACCGACACCCTGCGGGCGCGCGCCCCATCCTCTTCGAAGAAATAGGTCAGCGAGAACGGAATGTCCCGCGCCTCGGCGGCCAGCGACTCCTCGATCGAACGAAGGGCGTCGGTCTCGGCGCTGGCGGACAGGCGGGCAGCGAGCGCCTGCAGCAGCGCCAGGCGCCGCTCGCCGATCAGCCGCTCCGTCTCCTCGGTGACCACGCACAGGTGACCGCGTATCGCCCCCGTGTCATCGGACAGCGGACTGTACGAGAACGTGTGGTGCGTCTCCTCGGGATACCCGTTGCGCTCGAGGAACAGCAGCAGGCCCTCGTCCCATGTCGATTGGCCCGTGCGCACCACGTTCTCGATGCGCGGCCCAATGACATCCCAGATCTCCGACCACACCTCGCGCGCCGGTGACCCGAGCGCCCAATCGTGCTTCGCCCCCAGCGTGGGCCGGTACGCATCGTTGTACAGGAAGCACAGATCGGGACCCCACCCCATCCACATCGAATAGCGGGAGGTCAGCAGGATGCGCACCACCGTGCGCAAACTCTGGGGCCAGGCGCTCGGGGGCCCGAGCGGCGTCTTCGACCAGTCCTTGGCCCGCATCAGCGCCGCCAACTCCCCCGTCCCCGCGAAGATCGAATCGGGCGACTGCCCATCCCGGATTTCTGGCGGTCCACTCATTTCCAAGGCCGACAGAGCCTAGCTCAATTCCCGGCGTTTGCCGCGCATGGCGCCAAATCGGACGCCCACGTCGCCGCCGCTCGGACGGTACACCAGGTTCCCGTTTCCCCCCAGCGCGAGCGGCCGCAGGGATAGTTCCGTAACGCAAAACCGCTTCGACGGTCTGACCTCAACTCGGCATCTTTCGGCCTGGTTTTCGTCTTTTTTGGCCCAGGCATCGCCTGGCTGTCGCCGCGCCAAAGAGGTCACGACGACGATCTCCGAGAGCACCCCGACGTGGCACGTGGCGTGCAAAAGGGTGGCAACAAACGGGCGGATGCGGGCCGCATCGAGCGAAGGCTAGCCGCTCGGTGTGGGTCGCGATTCTCAGGACCGAGCACGAGCATTCTCCCCTCCCTCAATGACAGGACACATCATGACAATACAAAAATGCACTCTCCAGATCGCGGGTCTCGTCGCTCTCTTGTCTTCGGGCAGCTCCTGCAACATTCACGACAACACGATCAACATCCCCAACGCCACCATCAACGCGACCACGGACGCCAGCGCGAGCAACGTCGCTCCGACGCAAACAGTCCCGGTCACCGTCACGGTGCAAAATGTCTACCTGGTGGATCCGGCCGTGGCACCGCCGCCCGAGCACGTGAATGACGCCGGGCACATCCAGGTCTATCTCGACGATTTCGACACCCAACCGCTGCTCATCACGGCGGAGACGATGTTCAATGTGACGATCCCGGCGGCCACCAAGCCGGGCCCCCACACGCTGAAGTGCCGCGTGCACAAGCATGACGGCACCCCCACGTCCACGGAGAAGGACGTCTCGATCACGGTCACGGCAACCATCGGAGCGGATGGGAGCGTCGACGTGGTGACCAGCGTGGACGCCAATGTCGGGGCGGCCGGAGCTGGCGTGGGCGGCAGCACCGGCGCGGGCGGTGGCGCGGGAAGCGGCGGGTAGGCTAGCTACTCCACGGGGGCGTGGTTCGCTGCCGCTCACACGCCCCGGTCCCCCCTCACTGCGCCCAGCAGAGCTGGGCTGCGCTCGCCCTCTCACACGGAGGGGGCTCCAAGATCAACGTCCGACAAACCCTCAGGGCGTTTCCAGAAACGTTCCGGGGCAGTTCTCGGAAGCGAAGAAGTCCTGGCGGTTGGTCAGCGCGCAGCTGCTGTTGGTCGCGTCGCTTTGTAGGGCCGTGCACATCGCCGCCAACGAGGTGAAGACGTGCTTCCCCGTGTCGCAGCCGTTGCTCGTGAACTGATAGTTGTAGGACACCTTCCCCGAGCTCCCACAGCCAGCGGCCACCAGGAGCGTGACAAAACAAGCGCAAAGAAACGACTTCATGCGCTGTTGTCTACCCGTTGCCGGCGGCATTCGCAATCGTCGAGATCGCCGGCCGGGCCTGCTCGCTCCGATATTGCCCGAGCGCCATCAGCGGGAAGTAGTGCCGATAGTAGTGGTAGTTGAGATAGAAGACCTTCGGAAACCCCGTGCCGCTCCAGGCCGGCTGCTCCCAGGTGCCCGCCTCGTCCTGCCGGTCCGTCAAGTAGCGGACGCCGCTCGCCACCGCCTGGGAAGCGGCCTCCCCCGCCGCCACCAGGCCCATCACCGCCCAGGCCGTCTGGCTCGGGGTCGAGTCGCCCACCCCGCGCTGCGACGGATCGTCGTAGCTGGCGATGCTCTCGCCCCACCCGCCGTCGCCGTTCTGATGGCCGAGGAACCAGCGCACCGCGCGCCGCACGGGCGGCGCCTGCATGTCCTCCCCGATACACCGCAACCCCCGCAAGACCTGCCAGGTGCCGTAGATGTGATTCACGCCCCACCGCCCGTACCAGGAGCCGTCGGACATCTGGTCCTTGTGGAGGAACTGAACCGCGCGCCTGACGACGGGGTGGGAGCTCCCGAACTGGGGAAAGGTCGCGAGGCATTCGAGCACGCGACCCGTGATGTCGGCCGTGCTGGGATCGATCATGGCGTTGTGATCGGCGAACGGCACCTCGGTCAGCCATTGCTTGTCATTGTCGCGGTCGAAGCTGGCCCAGCCGCCGTCGCTGTTCTGCATGCCCAGCATCCACGTGAGCCCACGTTCGATCGCCGCACGCTGGACGGCCGCGGGCTCGTGCGCGCGCGCATTCTGTAGCACCAGGAGCGCCATGCAGGTGTCGTCCACGTCGGGATAGAATTCGTTTCGGTGCTCGAAGAACCAGCCGCCCGGCGGCGCGGCGTTGCGGTGGCTCCAGTCTCCGGGCCGACGGCACTGCTTCGACAACAACCAGGATGCGGCCTTCCGCAACACGGGATCGTCCCGCGTGACTCCCGCCTGCGCCAGCGCATGGCCGGCCAGCACGGTGTCCCAGACCGGCGACAGACAGGGCTGCATGCGCAGGGCGCCGTCGTCACCGCGCAGGAGCAGTCCATCCAGGTAACCAAGCTGCTCCGCCAACAAGGGGTGACCTAGGTCATAGCCGAGGCACTTGAGCGCCATCGCCGAGTTCGCCATGGCAGGCAGGATGGCGCTCAATCCGTCGGAGTCCTCCAGCCGATCGGTCATCCACTTCGCCGCCCGTTGCAACGCCGCCCGCCGCAAGAACCCCGTTCCGGGCACGCGCTCGTACAGCTTCAGCGCCGCGTCGACCCCGAAGAACAACCGCTTCAAACCGCCAGGCGACAGCGCCGCAGGGGCACCCGCCGGACCCTCGAATAGCTCGCCGACCCCCAACGCGGCCGGGAGCTGGCAGACCGGCTTGTAGGCGTAGAGGATGGCGAGGGGCACGAAGATCGTGCGCGACCACGCGGACATATCGTAAACCGTGAACGGCGAGGCGCGCGGCAGGAAGACCATCTCCGGGGGAATCGCCGGGACACGCGCCCACGGATATTGGCCGAACAGCGCCAGGTGGTACTTGGTGTACGTGTTGGCCCGTTCGGCGCCGCCCGCGCGGGCGATCGCCTGGCGCGCGCGCGCCATGTGCGGCGCGTCGGCGGCGTCGCCCGCGATCTTCAGCGCCAGATAGCTGAGGCAGGACACCGAAACTTCAGCGGGGCCGCCGACGTACTGGCTCCACCCCCCATCGGACAGCGCTTCGTCGCGGATGGTGCGGGCCAGATCCAGTGACTTCGGACTCCCCAGCCGCCCAAAGAATGCCTCCAACAGGATCATGTAGCTCTCGAGGGTGGTGTCGCCCTCGAGCTCGCCGCACCAAAAGCCGGCCGGATCCTGGCGCGCGACGAGCCAGTCGCGGGCGCGGGCCATGCATTCCGTGACCCGCCCACCTCCGGGCGCCGGGAGCCGAATGGAATACTCCATGAAATTTAATTCGTTTAGGGTAGACCAGGCGAGTTAGATCCAGACCCAAAGCGAGGATACATGCGATTCCCTCTCCATATCACGACGGACATGGTTGGCTATCAGATCAAGAAGTCGATGCAGGGGCAAAGCCGGTACCCCTTCGTGCTGATGCTGGAACCGCTCTACACGTGCAACCTGGCCTGCATCGGCTGCTCCACGGAGCGCCACACCGGCAAGCTGGCCGACCGGCTGCCCGTCGAGACCTGCCTGAAGGCCGTCGACGACTGCGGCGCGCCCTCGGTCTCGATCTGCGGCGGCGAGCCCACCCTGTATCCCGAGCTCAAGCAGCTGGTGGATGGCATCATCGAGCGCAAGCGACACATCTACCTGTGCACGAACGGCCTGGTGCTGGACACCAAGGTCTTCGGCAAGATTCCGCCCGCCAAGCGGTTGACCATCAACGTCCATCTGGATGGCATGCGAAAGACCCACGACGAGGTCTGCGCGCGAGACGGCGTGTTCGATACGGCGGTCGCCATGATCCGCGAGGCGAAGCGGCTCGGGTACCACGTGATGACGAACACCACGGTGTTCAAGCACACCGCCATCGAGGAGATCGAGGAGCTGTGCGCGTTCGTGACGTCGCTCGGCGTCGACGGCCTCTTGCTGTCGCCCGGCTATCACTACGAATCGGTCAAGGAGGACATCTTCCTGACCCGCCACGAAATTCAAAAAAAGTTCCGCCGCGTCCTCGAGCTTTCGAGCCAGTACCCCGTCAACTCGACGCCGATGTACCTCGAGTTCGCCGCTGGCGACCGTGAGTATGACTGCTCGCCGTGGAGCACGGTCACCTTCACCCCCTTGGGCTGGAAGGGTCCCTGCTATCTCATCGGCGAGAAGTACACCCAGGACTGGGCCGAGTTTTGGTCCACGACCGATTGGGCCTACTGGGAGTCCCGCAAGGACGATCGCTGCCAGAACTGCGCGATGCACTCGGGGTTCGAGGCTTCTGCCGTCCGGGGGCTGAGAAACAGCCCGAAGGACATGTTGCGCATGGCAGCTTGGAACTTCTTGGGGTAAGCCACGACGTGCTCTTTCCGACGGACAGGCCAGAGGGAACTGGGGGGGTGACCGTGGTCTTGGCGGCGATGCCCGAGGAGCTCGCGGCGCTTCGCGGGCGACTCGGCGAGCTGACCCGCATCCCGACGAGGGGACCGGGGGCGCCCGACGCCGTGGGCGGGAGAATTGGCGCGCACAAGGTGGTGCTCGCCGTCACGGGCGACGGTGAACGCAACGCCCGCGAGGGGGCCGCCCGCGTGTTGGAGGCCGTGCGCGCCGAGCGCCTCATCGCGATGGGTGTGGCCGGCGGGCTGAGCAGCGACCTGCGCGCCTGCGAGCTGGTGCTCGCGGAGCGCGTGGTGGTCGAAGGAAAGGGGACCGGCGATGTCGTGCGCGAGGAGCAGGCTACCCAGGCGACCATCGACCACGCCCTTCGCGCCATCAGCGCCCGGCGGGGTGTGGTGGTGACGGCGACTCGGATCGCGGACACCGTCCCGGAGAAGCGGCGGCTGCTGCATCTAGCCGCGGCTGGACCTCTGTCCGCGGTGGTCGACCTCGAATCGGCCAGCTATGTGGCCGCGGCGGTCCGGGCGGACGTCCCTTGGCTCGTGCTTCGTGCCGTCAGCGACACCGCCGACGAGCCGTTGCCCGCCCTGCTCAACCGGAGCCGCGACGCAGGCGGGGCCGTTCGACGCTCCGGCGTCGTACGCGGTCTGTTCGGCGATCCCGGCGCCCTCCCCGCGTTGCTTTCCCTGCGACGACGCTTGCGTCATTGCGCGGACGAGCTCGCGCGCGCCGCCGTGGCGTTGTTGAGCGTCCCCACCCCGGCGTATCCGCCCGGCGAACGCCCGGACACCCAGAGCTCGTCGGGGGCACTCCGGTGACCGGACCGCGACCGAGCGATTCAGACGCGCTGCAGGCGTTGCTCCAGAAGACGAGCCGCACGTTCGCGTTGACCATTCCGATGCTTCCACCGCCGCTGCGGACCGAGATCGGCGTGGCCTATCTGCTCTTCAGGATCATCGACACGTTCGAGGACGCGACGGCGTGGCCCCCCGCGAAGCGCATCGCCGCACTGGGGGAGTTCGTGCGGCTTCTCGACCAGCCCGATCCCCAGCAGGCGGCCAGCGCGGCCGCCATCTGGGTGCGCCATCCACCTGTCGTTCACGACGGCTACGTCGAGCTTCTCAGCGAGGTTCCTCGCGTCCTCGGGTGGTACCACCAGCTGGCAGCGCCCGCGCGGGAGCAGCTTCGTCTCCACGTCGACCGCAGCGCGCGGGGCATGGGTGTGTTCATCGAGCGTACGGATGATCGGGGAATCCTCCGGCTGCAGACCTTGGACGACCTGCGCGACTACTGCTACGTGGTCGCAGGCATCGTCGGGGAAATGTTGACGGAGCTGTTCTTGCTCGGCGATGCCCGCCTCTCGAGCTCCGCCACCGCGCTGCGCGCCAGGGCCGTCGCGTTCGGCGAGGGCCTGCAGCTCGTGAACATCCTCAAGGACGCGGGCGCCGACGCCGTCGAGGGGCGCGTCTACTTGCCCCAGCAGGCGCCGCTGCCCGAGGTCTTCACCCTCGCCCGCGCGGACCTTCGTCAGGCCAGCGAGTACGTGGAGACGCTGCGCGCCGCCGGCGCCGACCGGGGCCTGGTCGCGTTCAATGCCCTCAACGCCAGCCTGGCGATCGCGACGCTGCGGTTGATGCGGGACAAGGGCCTCGGAACGAAGCTGACCCGCCCGCAGGTGGCGGGGCTGGCCGCCCACGTGGCCCACGCGCTCGATGTCGGGTCGCCGCTATTTGATCTGGTGGGCCTCGGCCCCGCGCGGGGTGCGCACGCGCCTGACCTGGATCCCTCGCTGACATGAGCTTCGACATCGGGGCCGAGCTGGCAGACCGGGCGGGCGAGAGCTTCGCGCTGCACGAGAAGTACTTGAATCCGCAGATGGTGCGGGTCCTCAAGACGATCGGCTTCGATCGCACCTACGTCCGGGCCGAGGGGCCGTATCTGTTCGATGCCGGTGGCGCGCGCTACCTCGATCTGTTGTCGGGATTCGGCGTGTTCGCGGTGGGCCGCAGTCACCCGACCATCAAGCAGGCGCTGCACGACGTGCTCGACGCCGATCTGCCCAACCTCGTGCAGATGGACGTATCGCTGCTGGCCGGGTTGCTGGCCGAGCGGTTGCTTTCCCACATGCCGGGGCAAGAGAAGCTCTTCTTCTGCAACTCGGGCACCGAGGCCGTGGAGGCGGGCATCAAGCTGGCGCGCGCCGCGACCGGCCGCGCGAAGCTGATCTTTTGCGACCACGCCTTCCATGGTCTGACCATGGGCGCGCTGTCGTTGAACGGCGACGCCAGCTTCCGGGACGGGTTCGGCCCCTTGCTGGCGGACAGCGTGCGCGTACCCTTCAACGATCTGCCGGCGCTGGAGCGCGCGCTCGCGGCCGACGACGTGGCCGCGTTCTTCGTCGAGCCAATCCAGGGGAAGGGCGTGAACGTGCCCGCCCCCGACTATCTGGTCGAGGCGGCGCGATTGTGCCGCGAGCACGGCGCCTTGTTCGTGGCCGACGAGGTCCAAACCGGGATCGGCAGGACCGGGCGGTTCCTGGCCATCGATCACGTCGGCGTGGATCCCGACCTCGTCTTGCTCGCCAAGGCGCTCTCCGGCGGGTTCGTTCCCGTGGGCGCCGTGGCTGGCAAGCGGTGGATCTTCGACAAGCTCTTCAACCGGATGGACCGCGCGGTGGTGCACGGCTCCACGTTCGCCAAGAACAACCTGGCCATGGCGGCGGGGTTGGCCACGCTGGCCGTGCTCGAGGACGAGCGCCTGATCGCGAACGCCGCCGAACGTGGGGAGAGCCTCTTGCGGCGGCTGTCCGCGTTGATGACCAAGTACGAGATGCTGGCGGACGTTCGCGGGCAAGGGCTGATGATCGCCCTCGAGTTCGGGCCGCCGAAGTCGCTTGCGTTGCGCGCCGCCTGGACGTTGCTGGAGAAGGCGACGAAGGGTCTGTTTTGCCAGACGGTGATCATCCCGCTGTTCGCTCGCCACCGCGTCCTGTCGCAGGTCGCGGGGCACGAAATGTACGTCATCAAGCTGCTACCGCCGCTGTGCCTCTCGGCCACCGACGAGGACTGGATCGTGCGTGCGTTCGACGACGTCATCGCCGATTGTCACCGGATGCCGAGCTCGATCTGGGATCTCGCCACCACGCTGGCGGGGAACACCCTGAAACGCAAGGCGGGCACATAGCGGCGGCGCGTACGCTCCGGCGAGGACGGGGCGCGCGCGCTGCGCTCGCCGTCCTGGCGGCGGTGATGGGGGGCGCGCCGGCGGCGCACGCGACGGTCTGCCCCAACCTGGCCGGAGCGGAGGCGAGGCTGGCCGAGCGAGAGGCCCGGGTCCGGCTGCTCTGGATCGACGCGCACCTGTCGCGAACGGGCCATACGGCCAGGCTGTGGGCCTGGTCCTGGGGCGTCGGCATCGGGTCGAGCGGCGTCGCCAGCTTGGCGGCGGTGCCGTTCGTGGCGCGCGGCGATCGCGTGGACTGGTACACGAGCGCCGGCAGCGCCGCCGTGGGGGTGCTTCCGTTCTTGTTCGCGCCGCTCTACGTCGCCGCGGACTCCCGCGTCCTTCACGACAAGGTCGAGGCCTGGCGTGCGGCCGAGCGAGAGGACGAGCTGTGCACCTTGCTGAGCGACGCCGAATCTCGGCTCCTGCGCGACGCCGACGACGAGCGCGAGCAGCAAGCGTGGTGGCTTCACGCGGGCAACCTCGCGTTCAATACCGGCGTCACCCTGTTTCTTGGCCTCGGCTTTCATCACTGGACGAGCGGCCTCATCAACGGGATCGCGGGCGCGGCCGTCGGCGAGGCGCTGATCCTGACGCAGCCCACGCAGACGATCGATGACCTCGCCGGCTATCGAAGGGGCGAGCTCGGCCCGACTACCCCGCAACACCTCGCGCTCGGTTACGCGGGCCGGTTTTGACACTCGGCGGCGCCCTGGCTGCGGCCGGGCAGCCCGGCGCTGTGTTCGACACGATCTTCGTGATTACAATGAAGCGATGGGCAATCAAGGCGTCGTCCGGAACCCGAGCGAGGCTCGCAAAGACGTCCGAAGCGTCGAGAGCGTGCATCGCAGCACCACCTTTCACTGGGTCGGCAACGGTTTTCACGTTTCGACCTACTTTCCGAGCGCGGGTCTTCGGCCCGAGCGCGTGAGTCCGTTCGTCCTGATGGACTACGGTCCGCCGAAGGAGTTCACGGCGCTGGCGCAGGGCAAGCGCGGTGTCGGATGGCATCCCCACCGGGGCTTCGAGACCGTGACGCTGGCCTGGGAAGGCGCCGTCGCTCACCGGGACAACGCAGGACACGCTGGCGTGATCGGCCCCGGTGACGTCCAGTGGATGACCGCCGGCGCGGGCATCTTCCACGAGGAGTACCACGAGCAGTCGTTCAGCCGGCGCGGCGGGCGGATGCACATGATGCAGCTGTGGGTGAACCTGCCCAAGAAGGACAAGGCGGCGGCCCCCGGATATCAGCCGATCGGCTCGGCGGACATTCCCCGGGTACCGCTCGCCGACGGGGGCGAGGTCCGCGTCATCGCGGGCGCCTACGGGGAAGCACGGGGTCCCGCGCGCACGTTCACCCCGATCACGATGCTGGACGTGCGCGTGGAGGCGGGCGGTCGTCTTCCGCTCGCCCTCCCCGCTTCGTACAACGCCCTGGCGGTCGTCGCGGAGGGCGCGATCGCCGCAGGTGACGACGCGGCCAGCACGGGAGAGCTCGTCCTGTTCGCGAATGACGGCGAGCGCATCGACCTCGTGGCGACGGCGCCGAGCCACGTCATCGTCTTGGCGGGCGAGCCGCTCGGCGAGCCGGTGGTCGCCTACGGCCCGTTCGTGATGAACACGTTCGATGAGATTCGGCAGGCCTTCGTCGACGTGGACGCCGGCAGGTTCGGCCCGGTCCCAGAGTGAGGAGGGGGCGAGTCACGGCACGAGGATGACCTTACCCCCGGCTCCTCGCTCGGCGAGCTTGTGGGCCTCCGCGGCCTGGCCAAACGGAAAACGCCGCGCGATCGGAATCACGAGCTTTCCGTCGGCGACTGCCTGCGCGAGGGCCGCCAGGCGCTTCGAATCCGAATGCGCCAACATGGACCGCACCACCAGCCCGCGGGCCTTCGCGCCCTCGGGCTCCCCCACCACGGAGCCGATCGTGCCGCCGGCCTTCACCTTGCCAAGCAGCTTCTTGATGGCGTCACCGCCCACGGTGTCGGCGATGGCGTCCAGTTCCGGGAGGGCGTCGATTTCCGCGTCGCTGTCGAGCGCCACCACCCCATCCACGCCGAGCGCGACCGCCTGAGCCTTCTGCGAACCGCGAACCCCCGCATAAACCTTGGCGGCGCGAGCCTTGGCGGCGAATACCGTCGCCCGACCCACGCTTCCGAGCGCACCGGTGACGAGCACGCGCTCGCCGGCGCGAACGTCGGCCGCCTCCTCGGCGAGCTGCGCGCCCGTCAGCAACACGAGCGGCAGGGCGCCGGCGTCCACGAGATCGAGGGTCTCCGGAACCGGCGCCCAATCGGACTCCTTCGAGACGACGAACTGGGCGTAGCCGGCGTTCACCCGGCCCAGGACCCGCGCCCCCACCTTGAAGACCGACGCGTCAGGGCCGACCTCGACGACAGTGCCGGCCGCGTCGACCCCCAGGATGGCTGGAAAATGAAGGGCCATGAACTTCTGGTAGCCGCCGCCTCTCAACTTCCAGTCGATGGGGTTCACGCTCGCGGCGGCCACGCGAACCTTGATCTCGCCCGCGCCGACCCTTGGCTCCGGGACGTCGGCGAGCCGAAGTCGATCCGCGTCACCATATTCGTTCAAAACCACAGCCTTCATGTCGGTCCTCTCTTCTGGCGCCGGCCCGTGCGGCGGCAGATACGTTTGTGGCCCCCATCCCTCATAAGACCCGCCCTTCGATGCGCAAGGCAGCAAGACGTTTCGCCGGCATCGGATCGAATTGGACGAGCGCCCCGCCGCGGGCGGCGCGCTATACCCAAGCGTTCGAACGGAGCCCTCCGTAACCCAGCATGGGGCACGCCCGTAACCAGGTCAGAAAGGCGAAAACCATGAAGATCCACGCATCGCTCGTCCTGATCGGCCTCACCACCCTTGGCGCGGCGGCGGCACACGCCGGTCCGCCTCAAGCCGCGGCCGCTCCCACCGAGACCGCCACGCTGGCCGCGGGCTGCTTCTGGGGCACCGAGGAGTTCTTCCGGAAGATCCCCGGCGTCGTCGAGACGAAGGTTGGATACACCGGCGGCCAGCTCAAGAACCCGACCTACGAGGACACCAGCTCGGGCTCGACAGGGCACGCCGAGAGCCTCGAGCTCAAGTTCAACCCGGCCAAGGTCAGCTACGCCGAGCTGCTGACGCTCTTCTTCAAGATGCACGACCCCACGACCGCCAACCGCCAGGGCAACGACGTCGGCTCGCAATACCGTTCCGCGATCTTTTATCACGGCGAACAGCAGAGGCTGACCGCCGTGGAGCTGATGCGAAAGATCGAGAAGTCAGGCGCCTGGAGGGGGAAGCTGACCACCGAGGTCGCGCCCGCCGGCGTCTTTTATCCGGCCGAGGACTACCACCAGCACTACCTGGTGAAGCATCCCGGCGGCTACGACAATCACTACCTGCGAAACTTGTCGTTCGGTCCCTGACGGCTCAGAACATCCAGGTGATCGCGCACGCGATCTCGTTGAAGCTGGGTCCCGCGCCGAATTCGTGGCGACGGTAGTCGGCCTTCAGACCGATATCGGCGACGGGGCGATAGACCAGGCCCACCGTCTGCGTGTGGCGGACGAACGCGCGGTTGGCCAGGTAGCCGGCCGGGACGCTGGCCTGCGTGTCCACGTAGTCGTAGCGCCCGAACAACGTCAGCTCCTGAGACGCCGCCGGCGCAACGAACCGGAGGACATCGTAGCCAGCCTCGACATAGCCGCCGCGGAGTTGCGACGAGACCGGCAGCGCGGCGAGCTGCTCCGGCGTCGTGACCGCCGCGGCGAGCGCCTGATTCAGCGCGCCCGCGTCGCCGATGAGGAGCAGCGCCAGCTCGGCGCGCGCCGAGAAGCCCCTGACGCGCGTGCGCGCGTCGACCTCGAACAGGCCGAGGGGCACCCGGCCGACGGTGTCGCGCAGCGTATTCCCCGAGGTCGCGCCATACGCCGAGACCCCGAAGATGGTGGCCAGCATGGGCTCGTAAGTCAGCCTCAGTACACCGCCGAAGTCCTTCGCGGACGCCAGCTGGGCCTCCTGGTGCCCCTCCCTGATGCCGGACTCGCCGGTGAACCGGCTCGCGTCGAAGGCGCTCACGACATAGAGCTGGTACGCGAGGCCTGGTCCGACCTCGCCGAAGATCCCGACGCCCGCCTCGCGCCAGGTGGAGGGGATGACCAGCGTGTCGACGTCCGGGCGGTCGACGCCGTTGAACGTGGGCGGCTCGTGGTACACGTTGACGATCCCCACGGGCATGATGATCAGCCCCGCGCGAAGGTTGAAGCGCCGGCCGAAGAGGCCGTCCAGGTAGGCCTGCTCGACCTCGAACTCGCCCCGATCGTCCGCGGACGACACCGCGTGCTCCACCTCCAGCTCGGAGTAGAAGCGAAGGCGGTCGGTGAAGTTGTGCCCGACATAGAGGACGAGGCGCCGCAGGTCGACGATCGCGGGGCCCACCGAGGGGGCGTTGAGCGTCAGCTCGCCGTAGCCGCCGATGGCCGTGCCGCTCCAGCCGGGCGAGCGACCGAGGGGGTTCTCGATCGCCGTCTCGCGCGGCAGGGCGGTGTCGGGCATGTCCCGTTCGGGCGGCATTTCGACAGTGGGTCCCGCCCCGCCAGGGACGGGAGGCGACGGCGCGGCCGGCGGCGAAGCAGCTGGCGGAAGCGCCACGAGCCCCGGCGAGGCTGCAAGAGGTCCGGGAGCGGGCGCTCCGGGAGGGACATCGGCGCGGCTCGGCGCCGCCACCGCGAGCCACGCCGCCTGGATGAAAATGAAAACGACTATCAGTTTCATGTCGCCTTCGATACCAGGGGAGCCGGGCTCCAGTCAAGGCGCTTCGCGCGGAGCTGTCATCGCCGGGCCCGGGTCGCGGCGGAGACCTTCAACCGTTTCGTACGGGTCCTTGATGGTCCGCCTGCGCTCGGCCGCGGGGCTTGGCGCCGGTCCACATGGAGACGACCGGCGCCAGGGTCAGCACGGACATGGTCAGGGTCAGCGCGATCCCCGACAGCGCGTGCAGCGGCGCCAGGGCGGGTGACGCATAGCGAACCAGCCACGGTGTGCCGAGGTGCAGCGCCACGCTCGCGGCGCCGACCGAGATCCACGCGAGCTTGGCGCGATCGCCGAGCCCCGTGGCGAGGAACAGGTGGCCGACGATCAGCAGCACGACCGGCATCGTGAAGAGGTGAAAGTGCGTGACCTCGAGCAGCTTGCGGTAGCTCACCGCGACGACGATGGGCTGGCGGGCCCCCTCCTCGGGAACGTCTATCGTGGGACCGGCCACCGGCGCATCGAGGGCCGGCGCGGCGGGGTCACCCTGCCCCGCGTAATAGCGCCGAATCCCCTGGGTACCGGCGCCGACCAGATCGCCGTAATAGAGGGCGGAGGACGCCACCCCCAGGAGAATCAGCAGGCAGAAGGCGGAATACAGCACCTTGGACTCCACTCCGAGATTCCAGAGGCGGAACCCTGACGATGCAAACTGGCGCATGGCGAACCGTTCAGCCGAGCGGAGAGGGCCGCTCGTTCACGGGCGCACCACATCGGTGGCGCTTCCGCGGGCCTGGGCCGTTCCGGCGGGCGCGCCCGTCTTCCTCGCGGGGGTGCCGGCGTCCGCCAGGGCGGATTGACCGAGCGCCAGCTCCTCGACGAGGACGATCGCCCGCCGCACGCCCACCGCGAGCGAAACGGAAGATACGGTAGCGCCGCTCACGGCGTCGAGATCATCGTTGATTCGCAGGGCGTCCCGCGATGTCTTCCCCACGAACTGCCGGCAAAATCGCGGATCCCGGACCTCGTCGCCGCGCGGCTCGCGGTACACCATGATCTCCACCCGCTCGACCGCGCCGCGCGGCGAAAGCCGGGTCGCGAACGTGATGGGCTGATGCAGGCCCTTCTCGTCGTCTATCACCGCGTAACCGTCGACCTTGCCGCCCGTCGTGGCCACGAAGATCGCGTACCTATCGCGGGCCGGAGCGTAGCCGAGGCGCTGCGTGAGCCGCGCCCGCATCGTCGAATCGACCGTGAAGGTTCGGTACGTGACCCGCTCGCTGCTGGGAAAGAACGACGCCAGCACGGTGCGCGGCGAGAAGTAGCTGGTCTCGGTCGCCGCCAGCCCGCGCGATGGAAGCAGCGTCGCGAAACAGAGCAGCGCCAGCAACAGCCGCCCCCCCTTCGTGATTTTGATATCCATTTTCAATATCAAGTCTTAGCGTGCCGGAAGGGGTGTTGTCAACGTGAGCCGTCCCCCGGGGTGGGCCCCGGGCTCGGCGAGGTCTCCCCGCACCCAAACCGCTCGTTACTACAGCGGAATTCGCGCGCGCTCAGACCTTGCCGGCGTTCGGCGTCGCGGTCACGGACAGGCGCGCCGGGCGGGCCCGCGCGGCCTGCGGGGCGGCGCTGAAGCGGGGCGCATGCATGAGCGAGATGCTGATCCATACGACCACGCTGAAATACAGAGACATCCATGGGATTTCGGTGCGCCACTCGGCCCAGGAATCGGTTGCTACCCAGCGAACTGAAGCGTCCCGGAGCCCGTCCAGCAGCGACAGGTAGTGCCGGCCGTGCGCCTGGTCGGCCAAGAAGCGGGACACGTACATGGGCACGTCCACGGTGCACATGAACCCGACGTACGCGGCGCCGAACAGGATGGCAGGACCCACCAGCAGACGATGGGGCCGCGCCAGGCGGGGCCACATCGCCACCGCGCTGGCCGTGGCCAGCGTGGCGCACAACGCCCAGATCGATTCCTCGATCGCGTTCCCCGCGTAGCAGGTGGTGAGGACCGCGTACCAGGAGCAGCACTCGGCGACAGCGATGAACGGCACCAACAACCGGGAGACGGTGATCGCCAGGCGCGTCCGCGTGCTCTCACCCAGCTCCCTGAGCAGGATCGCCCACTGCGCGATGAAGCAAAGCTCGGCGATGGTGGCGAGGGAGCGCCCCACACCGACGCTCGACAACCAGAGATCGTGCAGGCAGATGCGCTGCACGTCAGCCCGCGGAAACACCGACCGAAAGCCGCAGACGACGACGAAGACCGCCGACAGCACCACCTGCGTGCGCCGAAGGTTGTAGGTCTCCGGGTGCGTCCGGTCCCGGCGTCGCCGAAACGCGAGCGTCGCGACCACCCAGGCCATCACGTTCAAGAGGGTCACCGAACAAAGCGCCACCCACCACCGAAAGGCGCCAGGCCAGGTCTCGCTGAAGATGCGTTGAAGAAGCATGACGGATCTGTGCCTTTCCTTCGTTCCACCCCTTGGCCCCCCGGATGACTCGCACGCCCCGCAACCCCACCGTGGACTGCGCGACAGCACGGCGACGACCACTCATCGTCGCGATGGCAATCGTGAAACATTTTTGCGTCGATGTCAGTCGACGGTCGCAGGGGTTTGCGAAGTTGTAACAAACGGCCGCTCTCCAGCGGACTAGGAGGCGGTCGGCTGCCTTCGCCGCTCACCGGAGGCGAAGGCCCCGAGGCACCACCCCACGCTCGATGAGCTCGAACAGCCCTTGCACGGCCAGGGCCAGCAGGGACGACGGGATGGCCCCCTGCATGATGAGGCCGACCGCATCGAGGCGGATGCCGGTGAAGATGGGCTCGCCGAACCCTCCGGCTCCGACGAGCGCGCCCAGCGTGGCCGTTCCGACGTTGATGACGGCCGCGCTCTTGATGCCGGCCAGGATCAACGGGCTCGCGAGGGGCAGCTCGATCCGACGCAAGATCGCCCCCGCCGGTAACCCGAGCGCCGCCGCCGACTCGCGCACCGAGGGGGCGATGTTCCGCAAACCCGCATGCGTGTTCCGCACGATGGGGAGGAGGCTGTAGAGAAACAGCGCCGCCACGGCGGGTGACGGCCCTATCCCCAGGAGGGGGATCATGAAGACCAGCAACGCGAGCGACGGGATGGTCTGGATGATGCCCGTCACCCCGAGGAGCACCTGCCCGAGGCGCGGGCGCCGCGCCGCGAGGACGCCGATGGGCACCGCCACGATGATCGCGGCCAGCAGCGACAATCCCACCAACAGCAGATGGCGGGAGCCGTTGTGCAGGATCGAGCCCGCCATGCTCGGGGGTCCGCCCTCGGCGGCGGGCGCCACCCCGAACGTCGTCTGAAGGAACGCGGCGGCGACGTCCCGCTCGGAGCGGCGGTCGAAGCGGACCTGCGCGTTCATCGCCGCCATCGTCGCCTCATCGACGCGCCCGGCGAGGCGGCGCAGCGCCACGAAGGCAGCCGGCGCCGCGCGCTCCGCCTCCATGCGGTAGAGCAACACGGCGTCATAGCGGGGGAAGACGCCGAGATCGTCGATGAGGGCGGCCAGCCCGTTGCGCTGGATCTCGGGATCGGTCGCGTAGAGATCCGTGACCTCGATGGCCCCCGTCGCCATGCCCCGGTACGCCAGATCGTGGTCGAGTCCCTTCACGCTCTCGGGGGCGAGCCCGTAGCGCGCCCGCACCAGGGGCCAGCCGTCCCCTCGGCTGACGAATTCGCTGCTGAAGCCGAATCGCAGCTCCGGATGCCCGCGCAGATCGGAGATCGTCTTCAAGCCCAGGCGGCGCGCGAGGTCATGCTTCACGCCGAGCGCGTAGGTGTCGTTGAACCCGAGCGGCCCCATCACGCCGATCCCTCGCGCTGCCAGCGCCGCGCGCAGCCACGTCTGCCCGGGGCCGGCTCCGGGCGGATGGGCGTTTGGTAAGATCTCCTGCGCAAGGGTCCCCGTGTACTCGGGGTAGACGTCGATCTCGCCAGCCAGCAGGCCATCCCAGAGCAAGCGCGTCCCCCCCAGCCCCTGCCGGACGCGCACGCGCTGCCCCGTCGACCGCGCGAGCCCGGCGGCGATCTCGCCGAGGATCACGGATTCGGTGAACACCTTCGATCCGATCCGCAGCTCGACGTCCCTGGGCTCGCCGGGCGCCGCGACCACGGGGCCGGCGAGCGGCGCGAGCGCGAGCGCGAGCGCAAACGGGAGCGCTGACAACCTCGTTGCGACCGCCGCCGTCACGCGCCGCCGTCCGCCACCTGCACCTCGAAGTGCCGTTGCGCCTTGACGAACCGGGTGACGAAGGGAGCGGCCGGGCGGTGGACGAGCTCGGCGGCCGACCCGCGCTGCACGACGTGTCCGTCCTGCAGAAGAACGATCGTGTGGCCGAAGAAGGCCGCCTCCGCCAGATCGTGCGTCACCAGGACCACGGACTTGCCGAGCTTCGCGAACGCCGCCGCCAGGTCGTCCTGCAGGTCCGCGCGCACCAGCGGATCGAGGGCAGCGAGCGGCTCGTCGAGCAACAGGAGCTCCGGATCCAGCATCAGGGCGCGCATCAGCCCCACCCGTTGCCGCTGGCCCCCGGACATCTCGGCTGGGTACCGCCGCAGCAGCGCGGTGGGCAGCCGCACCAGCTCTGCGAGGTCCGCGACCCGCCCGTCTTCCCGCTCCCGCGACCAGCCAAGATGTCGCGCCACCAGACAGACGTTGTCGCGCGCATCGAGGTGGGGGAAGAGGCCCCCGTCCTGAACGACGTACCCCATCCGCAGGCGCCCCTCGCGGACATTCCGTGGGGTGAGCGCGGCGCCGAGGAACATCACCTGGCCGGCATCTGGCCTGATGAGACCGATCATCAGGCGCAGGAGCGTGGTCTTGCCGCAGCCGCTCGGGCCGATCAACACCGTGGTGCAAGCCGTGTCGACGTCGAGATCGGTGGGGGCGAGCGCCACGGTGTCTCCGTAGCGCTTGGTGATCCCGAGCAGTCGCAGAATCGGCGGTGACGACGGAGTCGGCGCGGAGGTCGGCATGGGGCAGCCGTCAAGACAGGGAGTAGCGGGGCAGCTTCATGACCGCCGTCTGCAGGCCCTCCGCGAACGTCGGGTGAACGAACTCGCCGTCGACGATGGCGCGCGCCGACGCCTTGGCCTGCATCAAGACGCTGAACACGTGGATCAGCTCACCAGCGTCGGCGCCCACGAGTCGCGCGCCCACGATTCTGTCGGTGGCGGGGTCGATCAAGACCTTGACCAGCCCCGCGGTCTCGTCGGTCTCGATGGCGCGCGCGATGGCGCCAAACGCCATCGTCGCGACCTCCACGGCGACCCCGCGCGCGCGCGCCTCGGTCTCGGACAACCCCACGCCCGCGACCTGAGGATCGGTGAAGACAGTGTAGGGGACCAGGCGATCACTTCGCGCGCGCGCGGCGCGGCCGGCCAGGAGCTCGAAGAGCACGCGATGATCGTCCCACGACACGTGCGTGAACTGCGGACCGGGGACACAGTCGCCGACCGCGTACGTGCCGCGCGCCGTCGTCTCGTAGCGCTCGTCGACCACGATGTGGCCCCCGGCGGCGAGCTCGATCCCCGCGGCGTCGCAGCCGAGATCGTCGGTGTTGGGCCGCCGCCCCGTGGCCACGAGCAGGTCCGACCCGCGCACCTCGCCGCCCCCCTCGAGCCCGAGGACGATGTCGTCACCGGCGCGGAAGATCCGCAAGACCCGCTTGCCCTGCTGAAGCGTGATGCCCTCGCCGCGAAACGCCCCTTCCAGGGCCTCCGACACGTCGGGATCTTCGCGCGCCAGGATTCGCGCCGACGGCGCCACGATTGTCACCGCCGCGCCGAAGCGCCGCATCATCTGGCCCAGCTCGCAGCCGATGTAGCCGCCGCCCAGCACCAGCAGATGTTTGGGCAGAGCCCGTACGTCGAGCAGCCGGGCGCTATCCAGCCAGGGCACGTCCTCGAGACCGGGAATGTCGGGCGATGCAGACCGCGCCCCCACGTTGATGACGATGCGTTCGGCCTCATGGCGTTCACCCGCCACCTCGATCGCTCCGGGCGCGACGAACCGGGCGTGCCCGCGCACGAACCGGAGGTTGTCGCCGGCGGCCGCCAGCCGGCGCTCGACGCCTGCCCGCCAGCGCCCCACGAGCGCGTCCTTCCGCGACACCACCGCGTCGAAATCGACCTCGAGCTCGCGCGCGTGGACGCCGAGCCGGCCGGCGGTGCGGGCGACGTGAGCAGCGCGGGCGCTGGCGATCATCGCCTTCGTGGGCGTGCACCCGACGTTGGCGCAGGTGCCGCCGGCGAGCGCTCGTTCGGCGACCAGCACGCGCTGACCCGCCGCCACGAGGCGCGTCGCGAGCGGCACGCCCGCCTGTCCAGTTCCGACGATGATGACGTCGGGCTTCATGTCCGCGGTCGCGAGCGCGACGCGATGAGGGCGCCGGCAGTCATGTCCCCGTCACTGCCCCAGGTTCCAGGCCGGCGGATCGCTGGCGGGGAAGCTCTCCTCGCCAGCCTCGTCGACCACGCTGTCGTCGCTGACCAAGCGCGTGTCGATGCTGATCCGCCCCGACAGGGTGCGCGACACCGGGCAGCGATCGGCTGCCCGCAACAGCTCCTGGCGCTGCTCCGCGGTCAGCGCTCCAAACAGCTGGACGGACCGGCGAAACAGGTGTCCGTCCAGGGTGCGCGACTGCGACAAGCGGACCTCGACGTGAACCAGCGGGATGCGATGCTTCTTGGCCATCCACTCGATCGTCATGGCGGTGCAGGCGCCGAGCGCCGCGAGCAAGAAGTCGTGCGGGCCCGGGCCGGCGTCGGCCCCGCCCTCGTCCGGCGGCAAGTCCGCCACCAGACGGTGCGGGCCCACCGTGAGGACCTGCCCCGGCCCGTCGTCCGCGCTGCTGACCTTCAGCTCGCGAAACACGGCGCGGGTTTGCTCCAGCCTTCTTGCCGTCTGCGACACGGCGCCCGGGAGCGCGGTGGCGGCATCCTCCAGGCGTACGCCATTGATGAAGAAGGTGGGCGTCGCGAGCACGTGACTGTGCCAGCCCGAAATCTCCTGCTCGTGCACGGCCGCCCGGTGAGTCCCTCGCGTCAAGTCCGATTCGAAGCGGACCAGGTCGAGCCCAAGGGTGCGGGCATGATGGCGGATCGTCTCACTCGAGAGCGTGTCCTGATTCAGGAACAGCAGATCGTGCATCTCCCAGAACTTCCCCTGGGCCCCGGCAGCCTCCGCCGCCTCTGCCGCCTCGGCGGCGTGCGGAAACAGGTGGCTGCGCGGGTTCGCCCGGAACACGAGCCGCACGTCGGGCGAGCGCTGCAACAACGCCTTCACGATCGGAAAAGCCGCGGCGCAGGCGGGGCAGGCGAAGTCGCCATATTCGACGATCGTCATGCCCGCCGAGGCGGGGCCGCGCACGTGATCGCGATCGGTGACCGGGTCGGCGAGCAGGGTCGGATGTTCCGCGTCGAAGTATCCCATCTGATCGCCTCGTTTTCGCCTCTACCATAGCCGGCCGGACGTGGCGAACCGCTTCCACGCGTTCATATGTGATGATCGATTCTCGAAAATGCAAGGCTGGAAGCGCAAGCCCCCGGGGCGTGGCAGAGTCGGCCCATGTCGAAATCAGCCTGTTCTCACCTGGGGACAATCGCGGCGCACGTCCGCCCGCACACGAAAGGTTGCGAGGAATGCCTCGCCATGGGCGACACTTGGGTCCACCTCAGGCTGTGCCTCGCTTGCGGTCACGTCGGGTGCTGCGACGATTCGAAGAACAAACACGCCACGAAGCACTTTCACGCCAAGGGCCATCCCCTCATTCGGTCACTGGAGCCCGGCGAGGAGTGGGGCTGGTGTTACGTCGACGACCTGTTCATCGAATCCCTGCCCATTCCTCGCTGACCGCGCTCGCGGCAGGGACCCATTAACGGAAAGAAGCGGTTTCGGTTTGGCGATTTCGCCAGCCGGGATCATATTGCCGTCCATGAGCGGGACGTCGTCGACCGCGGGGGCACTCATCTGCACGATCGTCAGGAGCGTCGCGAGCCTGTGAAGGGACCGTCTCGCGATCGCAGCCGTACGCCGCAGGAGCTCGCCGAGCGTGCGCCCGCTGAGAACAACGCCCCCGACCTCTCGACGGCGCCCCCATCGCGGACAGAGGTCAAGCCGACGCTGTTCGCCGTCCGTGACGTTTCCGGACAGGCCCAGGGTAGAGGTGACAGCGGCGGTGGCGGCCAGGTCACGAACGCGCGTGGAGCCTTCGTGGCCCCCCCCGACTGGACGCGGGTCGAAGGTCGCGGGTTCGTGATTCACGTCGATCCCCTGCAAGAGTCGCCGCTCGCATTCGCTCTGTCCGTCGCGGCCGGGTTGGACAGCCGACCCCGGAGACTGGACGCGCGCTTTCTCTACGACGCGGTCGGCTCGCAGCTGTTCGAGCGGATCACGGAGCAGCCCGAATACTATCTGACGCGCGCCGAGACCCGCCTGCTGGCGGCGGGCGCCCGCGACATTCGGGCCGCCGCCGGCGGCGGCGCCCTCGTCGAGCTCGGCTCAGGCGCGTCGACAAAGACCCGGAACCTGCTCGACGCCTGGTGCGCCGCCGGGCCGGCGACTTACGTCCCCGTCGACGTGGACGCGCACGCGCTGGCGAAGGCCTGTCTCGCCCTGCGCTGTCGGTACCCGTCGCTCGCTGTCGAGGGGCTCGGCGCCAGCTACGAGCGCGCCCTGCCGGCCTTGACGGGAGCGTCCCCCATGACGTTGGCGTTCCTCGGCTCGAGCCTCGGCAATCTGGGCTGGCACGAGCACACGGAGTTCTGTACGACCATCGCCGCGACGCTGGCGCCGGGCGATCATTTCCTGATCGGGGTCGATCTCGTCAAGTCGCCCGCGGCCCTCGAGGCGGCCTACGATGACGCGGCCGGGATCACCGCCGCCTTCACGAGAAACCTGTTCGCGCGCATGAATCGCGAGCTGTCGGCGAACATTCCGCTCGACGCCGTCCGCCACGTGGCCTTCTACGATTCCGATCACGAACGCATCGAGATCTTCGCGGAGGCCACCCGCGAGTGGAACGTGCGCTTGCCGGCGCTCGGGCGCGAGCTGCGCGTCGCGCGGGGCGAGCGCATCCTGACCGAGGTCAGCTACAAGTTTCGCCCCGAGGCGATCTCCGCGCTCATCGAGCGGCTCGGATTTCGCGGCGTCTGGCGAGCCATCGGGCAGGGAGTCGACGGCGACGACGACGGCTTCGGTCTGTTTCTCTTTCGCCGGACGAACACGCCGGCGCCGGCCTGTGGCAGGCCTCCTTCCGCTCCGATCACGCCGCATGCGTTGCTGGCGGAGACGCGGGCCCGGACGATGGAAATCGTGGCGGGCCTGACGGACGACGACCTGCGACGTCAGCACAGTCGCCTGATGAGCCCCATCGCCTGGGACCTCGGGCACATCGCGCACTTCGAGGCGTTGTGGCTTCTGCGCGAGGGCAGCCCTGCCGCGGGAAGCAGGCGAGACGGCGACCGCGAGGGGTCGGTGGAGGAGGACGCCGTCGAGCCGCTCTACGATCCGCTGGCCACGCCCCGGGCGCGCCGGGATCAGCTGCCGCTGCCCGCGGTGGAGGAGGTGCGGCGGCACATGCGGGCCGTTCGCCAGCTCGTGGAGCAGCGCCTCGACGCCCCCGGCGGGCTCACGCCCGACGGCCGCGACCCACGTTTGCCCCCCTGGCTGGTGACGCTGGTGTCCCAGCACGAGGCGCAGCATCAAGAGACCATCCTGCAATCGCTCGCCTTGCGGGACGACCTTCGCTATCGGCCGGGCTTCGTGAGCGAACGCCCGCCCCAGGCGGGCGCACGACCAACGAGCGAGAGCCTGCTGGTCCCGGCGGGCGCGTTCATCATGGGGACGAACGATCGGGAGTGGGCCTACGACAATGAACGGCCCGCGCACGAGGTCGAGCTGCCCGCGTTCCGTATCGATCGTACCCCCGTGACGAACAGGGGTTATCTCGCGTTCATGCGAGAGGGCGGCTACACCCGCCGCGAGCTTTGGTCGGCGTCGGGCTGGCGCTGGCGCGCCGAGACCGGCGCGCACGCCCCCCGGCACTGGCGCCCGGCGCCTCGCCCTGACGGCGTCTGGCGAGGGCTGGAGGGCGCGACGGAGATCCGGGCGGACGCCTGGCACGCCGTCGTGTTCGGGAAGACGACGCCGCTGCAGCCAGACTCTCCCGTCGTTCACGTCTCCTGGTACGAGGCCGATGCGTACGCGCGCTGGGCGGGAGGGCGGCTGCCGACCGAGCCTGAGTGGGAGAAGGCCGCGGCGTGGGATCCCGCGCGTGGGGCGTCGCGCCGGTATCCATGGGGCGACGAGCCCTGGGATCCCGCGCGGGCGAACCTGGATCAGCGACACCTCGAGCCTGCGCCTGCCGGTGCGTTCGCAGCCGGCCGGAGCGCCTACGGGTGCGAACAGATGCTGGGCGACGTCTGGGAGTGGACGGCGACCTGGTTCGACGGCTACCCCGGGTACCAGAGCTTCCCCTACAAGGAATACTCCGAGATCTTCTTCGGGCAGACCTACCGCGTGCTGAGAGGGGGATCGTTCGCGACCCGCGCCAGCGTGGCGCGCGCCACCTTGCGAAACTGGGATCTGCCCGAGCGCCGCCAGATCTTCGCCGGGTTCCGCTGCGTGAGAGACGCGTGACCCCCTCCGCGGGCGCGCTGGCCGAGGCGCTCGCCGCCCTGCCCGTTCAAGTGTCCGCGGTCGAGGTTCGCCAGACCGGCGTGGCGCTGGATGACTATCCGGGAGGGCCACGGCCCTCCAGCGTCGTGCGCCTCGTCGGGCGGGGCCACGCCGGCGAGGGCGAAAATGTGGCCTTCACGGCGGAGGAGCACGCGCGATTCGCGGCCGACGCCGCGGCGATGCTGCGCGGCCCGCGAGGCGCGAAGCTCGGGCGCGTGGACGCGATGATCGATCCGGCCGCGCGCGGGTACGCTCGCGCCGCGCTCGAGGCTGCCCTCATCGATCTGGCAATGCGACAGGCGGGGACGACGCTGGCGGCGCTCACCGGCGTCGCCTGCGGATCGCTGCGATTCGTGGTCTCCTTCGCGGCTTGCGCCGATCCAGCCGCGCGCGTCAGAAGCCTGCGCGCGGGCGGAAGCGGACCGGGTCAGGAGCTCAAGATCGACGTCGACCCCACCTGGGGGCGAGACGTCGAGGTCGCCCTGGCGGCGCACGCGGGCATCGCCATCCTGGATTTCAAGGGGCGCGGTGACGCGGAGCTCGCGGGGGAGCTGTCGGCGCTGTTCCCGGGGACGATCTTCGAGGATCCGCCGGCGGGCACGGCCCATAGCCGAGTCGCGCGCGACGGATCCCTCTCGGACGCCCGCGCCGTCGCCCTGGCCCTCGCTCGCGGCGAGGCCGTCAACATCAAGGCCCCACGCATGGGCGGGCCGCTCGAAGCGCTGCGCGCGCTCGACCTGGCCGCCCGCGCGGCGGGAACGGCGTACCTGGGCGGCATGTTCGAGGTCGGCGTGGGGCGACGCCAGGCCCGCCAGCTCGCGGCGTTGTTCTGCCCGGCCTCGCCCAACGACCTCGCTGGCCTGGTCGAGGACGGGGCGCCCCCGCGCGCCAACGCCGAGGCGGCGGCGTCCCCCGCGCTGATCCGGCTCGATACGCCCGGCTTTGGTTAGGCGGCGGGGTCGGCCGGCCGATGCTATCGTCCGGCCCATGAGCCGCGCGGCGGAAATCCGCCCTGGGTGGAAGACCCGCCCGCGCCCGACTGATTCGAGCCCATCGGGTCGCAGCCGAGCGATCGCCGCTCGCCGGAACCAGCGTTCCGCTGAACGCGGGTTCTGTGGGTCGTGCCTCGTGGCCCCGGTGACCTTGTTGCTCGTCGCGAGCGGTTGCCACGCAGGTGGCGGCGCGTCCGCCGGCCCGGATGCCGGGGCGGCGGACCACGGCGGACCCGCGCGGGCTTGGTCCGCAGCTCAACCCCTCGAGCAGGATCACGCGGACGAGGACAATCATCCCTCCGTCGCCATCAACGCGAACGGCAACGGGGTGGTGGCCTGGCAGCGCGGTGACGCGCTCTGGGCGCGCTTGTACGACGGCGCCATGCAGGCGTTCGCACCGCCGTCGTTGGTGGCGAGCCCGTCGCGGTACGACGACCTCCAGGTCGGCATCGACGCGCAAGGAAACGTGATGATGGTCTGGGCGCGCGACGACACCGACGAGACCAGGGGCGTCTGGTGGAGCCGCACCACGGACGGCGGCGCCAGCTGGTCGACGCCCGCGCCCGTGGCGCTTGGCAATTTCCACCGCACCAGGCTCGCGGTGTCCGCCGTGGGCACCGCGCTGGTGGCATGGACGGCGCGTTCCGCCGACGACGTCATCGTCAGCGTGGGAAGTTGCGACTTCCGCGACGGCGCTTGGAACACCGTCATCAACACTCCCATTCCCGGCACGGGCCTCGGCGACCGCAACCCGCGCGTTGCCATGGACGGTGCCGGACGAGGGTTCCTCACCTGGGAGCAGCCGGCAGCGCTCGGCGATCCGAGCAGCGTGTGGACGGAACGCTACGATGGCGGGTGGCTGCCCGAGTCCGTGGCGATCCTGGACACGTACGCGGCCGACGATTCCTACACGCCGACGCTGGCGTTGAACGAGGCGGGCGCGGGGACGGCGATCTGGCTCGAGATGTGGGACTTCGCGCCGCAGGTCTGGTCGCGCCGCTTCGACGGCCAGGGGTGGAGCACCCCCGAGCGCCTTGGCATGGCGCCGCTGATCGAATGGGACCCGCCGCCCCAGGTCGCGATCGATCCGGCGGGCGGCTCCGTGGCGCTCTGGTCGGAGGTCCTCGACCTGGCTGCCGACCCCCAGTACTACGACGTCCACGGCGCGCGGTATGTGGCTGGCGCGGCGACCTGGCAACCGCCCCAGCCGATCGAGACCGACAACCTCATCGGCGCGGATCTCACCCAGTACGCCGAGCCGCTGGTGGGGATGGATCGTGACGGCAACGCCATCGCGACGTGGCGAAAGGAGACGCCCTCCTCGCAGATGCACGTGACGTCCAGCGTCCTCGCGGCTGACAGCTCGACGTGGACGCCTCCGAACGGCGCGCCCGTGCACGATGATCCCGCGCACAGCGCGTTCGCCACCGACCTGGCCGTGTCGCCGAACGGCACCGCGCTGGCGGCCTGGTCCTACGGCCCCGAGTACGACATCTGGGCGAGCGTTTACCGCTGAGACCAGGTGTCTCGGCCGCGCGAAGAGCGGAGATGCAAGAGATTGACGTATCGACAAATACCTATTCCTGGTCCGCCAGAGACAGACGACGGGTCGGATGCAAAATTCGGAAATCGATCTCCCCTTACCGTGGCCACGCGTCGAAGCAGGCGGCCGATTTCGGACACTCGCGTTTGTCCCATTGCAAACAAGTCGCTTCCGCTTAAGCTGTCGCCGTATTTTGATTCCGCGGGGGGACAACATGATTGGGCGGCGGCGGACAGGCGTTCTATGCGTCTTCCTGCGGAGCATTCTGGCGATCGTCTCGTTGTCGACGGCGATCGGCTGTACGAGGTCGTTCACCCGCCCGCGTGGCGACGCCGCGACGGACAGCGGCGTCGACCACCAAACGAGCGACGCTGGGACTGCCGAGGGCGGCCACCCCGATGCGGTGAAGACCTGCCCACCCGACGCCGCGCACAACAAGGACAGCGGCCTCGCCTGTTCGTGTAACAGCGAATGCAAGACGGGCTTCTGCGTCGACGGCGTTTGTTGTGACAAGGCCTGCGACAGGACCTGCATGTCCTGCGGCGTACCCACGTCCCTTGGCACCTGCTCGCCCATTCCCGCTGGCGTGCAGCCTCGTGCGGCGTCAGATTGCGTCAAGGAAACGGTGAGCAACTGTGGTCTCGACGGTCTGTGCGACGGCGACGGCAAGTGCGAACGGTACCCGACAGGCACCATCTGCAGCGCAGGCATGTGCGATGCCGATGGCGCCAGCATCAGCAACACCTACCAGTGCGACGGTCAAGGTGGGTGCAAGCTAGGCGCGTCCACGGTATGCGCCCCGTTCGCTTGCGACGGCTCGACGAGCGCCTGCTTCGGCAAGTGCACGATCGACACGGATTGCGCCAGCGGCCGCAAGTGCGTGGCTGGAAGCTGCGGCCCCAAGCCGCTTGCGGCGCCCTGTGCCGCCAACGAGGAGTGTGAGTCTGGCCACTGTACGGACGGCGTTTGCTGTAACGCCGCCTGCGACGGCGCCTGTCGCACCTGTAAGCTGGTCGATCACGAGGGGGCGTGCTCGCCGACGCCCGAAGGACAAACCCACCCGAAGTGCAACCAGGATGATCCTTCGACCTGCGGTTCTGCGGGGGTGTGCGACGGGCTCGGGGCCTGCGCCCCGTACCCTGCCGACACGGTGTGCGGGGCGGCGACCTGCTCGGGTAACACCGTCGAGACCGCGCAGACGTGCGATGGGAACGGCACGTGTTCACCGCCGGAGGCGCAGGACTGTACACCCTACCGATGTAGCGACGGCGCCTGTACCTCGGTCTGCAAGACCGACGGGGACTGCGCGGACGGTCACGCCTGTGTCAGTGGCAGCTGCGGACCGAAGCAGGATGGCCAAGCCTGCCAGGCGGACGCCGAGTGCCTGAATGCCCACTGCGTCGATGGTGTCTGCTGCGAAAACGCTTGCGAGGGCGCTTGCCGGAGCTGTAAGCAGCCGAACATGGCGGGCAAGTGCACCCTCGTCGCCAGCGGCGCGACAGACCCCAGGGCCACGTGCACGGACAGCGGGGCTTCCTCCTGCGGCACAGATGGAAAGTGTGACGGCGCGGGAGGCTGTAGAAAGTATGCGGTCAACACGGTGTGCGCCGGCGAATTGTGCGCGAGCGACGTCTACACCGCGCCGTCCACGTGCAACGCCTCCGGCCAGTGCATCAAACCCATGGCCACGCCATGCGGCACGTATCACTGCAACGGGAGCAAGTGTTACGGATCGTGCACGAACAACAACCAGTGTGTGTCTCCGAACATCTGTGGACAGAACGGGCTGAACCAGTGCGGGCCCAAAGGAAACGGGCTCGCCTGCTCCAGCGATTCCGAGTGTGGCAGCGGGCACTGCGCCCAGGGCAACTGTTGCGACAAGGCCTGCACTGATGCGTGCAAGGCGTGCAACCTGAACGGGTCACTGGGTAGGTGCAGTGACGTGCAGAGCGGCAGCGACCCCCAGGGCAAGTGCGCGACGCAGGCGCAGAGCACCTGCGGAACGACCGGGGCGTGCGCGGCTGGCCAGTGCGCCAAGTTCTCGTCGAGCACGGTCTGCAAGGCCGCGAGCTGCGTGACGGGAGGGCCACCCGACCCTGCGGTCAAGCCGCAGTCGAAGTGCGACGGGAACGGGACGTGCGTCACCCCGGGCAACGTGAACTGCGCCCCGGGCCGTTGCGACACCAAAGCCTTGATGTGCGTGAACACGTGCACCACGAACGCGGACTGCACAGCCCCGAACACCTGCGTGAAGGGATCGTGCGGGCTCATCGGGATCGGAGGAACCTGCTCGTCGACGAATCAGTGCGTCTCGGGGTTGACCTGCAACCACGACAAGGTCTGCTGCAACAAGTCCTGCGACGGTGTGTGCGAGACGTGCAAGCCGCCCGGCGGCAGCGCGGGCACCTGCACGACGGTCACCGCCGGTCAGCCCGATCCGTCGCTGATGTGCCAGACGACGGCCTCCTCGACCTGCGGGACGAACGGCAAGTGCAGCGGGAACAACACCCCGACGGGGACGGCGCGCTGCCAGGACTACGACGGCTCGACCGCGTGCGGAACCCAAAGTTGCACGAACGGCGCCACCGCCACCGCCGCCAGCACGCTCAAGCTCGTCTCGACGTGCAGCGGAAGCGGCGCCTGCAACACGGCGCCGACGCAGAGCTGCGGCGCCTACAAGTGCCTGAACGCGACCCAGTGCGGTTCGAGCTGCAACACGGACAGCGACTGCGTCGGCGTCACCTGCGACACCGTCACTCACAAGTGCGGCACGAAGCAGGCGCAGGGGCAGATGTGCAACGTGGCGGCGGACTGCGTCGCCACCGCGCCGAACTGTGTCGACGGCGTATGCTGCAACACCGCGTGCACTGGCGCGTGTCAGGCGTGCAACCTGGGCGGAAACTTGAATGGTACATGCAGCCCCGTGACCGCGGGGACCTCGGACTCGGGCTGCCTTCCGGCCGCCGCGGCGGGAATGTGCGGAAACACTGGGATGTGCGGGGGCGGCGGCACCTGCGCCAAGCGAGGCAGCGAGACGACCTGCCGGGGCGCCTCCTGCTCCTCTGACAACCTGTCCTCCGTCGCCGCCACCACGTGCGATGGAAAGGCCGACACCTGTCCGCCGGCACCAGGCGGGACTGTTTGCGGCGCCGCCAAGTGCACGGGCGGCGGCACGAGCTACAGCCAGACGACCGCCGCGATGTGCAGCGGCGCGGGGGTGTGTTCGGCGCCTGTGACGACCCCCTGCGGGGACTTCACCTGCAGCGGCGCCCTGTGCAGGACGTCGTGCACGATGGATTCCGACTGCGCCAACGGCAAGGGTTGCAATACGATGACGGGCAAGTGCACCGGGTGGGTGGCGGGACACGCGTGCACCGGGACAGGGAACAACTGCGGCGCCAACTTGATGTGCGTCGACGGCGTGTGCTGCACATCGGCCTGCACGGGTGCGTGCATGACCTGCGACGGCACGGGCGCCTGCAAGCCTGTGACCTCCGGCAAGGACGCCGCCTGCACGAATCCGAACAACGACCCATGCGGCAATACGGGCACGTGCGGACCAAGCGGTTGTGCGAAGGCGGACAGCAACCAGGCCTGCGGACAAGCGTCATGCATGGGCAGCACGCTCAAACCAGCCGGCATGTGCGACGGCGCGGGGATGTGCATGCAACCCGCCGGGGCGCCCTGTCCGAACAGCTACGCGTGCGACGCCGCGAACAACTGCTACATGACCTGCATCAAGGCGGACATGAGCCTGGACGACACGCGCTGCGCGACCGGCACCACCTGCCAGGCAGACGGCAGCTGCGCCTGAGCATAGCCGCCCCCGGGCTCACGCCGCGCCAGCCCGCGAAGGCGCCTGGTATTCGGCGGCGGCTCTCCTCGCAGCCATCCCGCCCTGCTAGCCTCAACCCATGGGGCACCGCTACGCCTACCCACCCGACCTCGCGCGATTCGTTCGCGAGCACTGGCCCCAGGGCAGGACGCTCGCGCTCTCCGACGAGCTGCTCGGCGAGGTCCTGTCCATCGCGTTCGACGCGTCGATGACCTCGGACGAGACCCGGCCGACGCGGTTTCGCCTGCTCTTGACCCCACCGGAGTCCCTCCCTGAAAGCGGCGCTCCCAACATGGGCGCCTTGCGCCTCCCTTTCGCGGAGTCGCGGCCGCTCAACGCCGACGAGCTCCGGAGCCTCAGCCCGTCGGTGCCGTTCGAGTCGGCGCTCATAGGCGCGCACCACGTGGCGGGCAAGCTGCGGATCTGGGGCATCGCTCACTCCGGGCCGGCCTGGCTCGCCCCCACCTGGGGCGGGCGGAGCCTCGTCCCCAACTGGACCTACGATCCCATCATCCATGTGACGGGCCCGGGCCGCCTGGTGGTCCGCTGCGCGGGGAAGCTGGTGGGCGGCCTCGAGCGCGGGGCGCTCGTCAACACCACGATCGACGTCTTCGACTCGGAGTGGCTCCCGGCCCTGTTCGTGCGCGAGCGCAAGGAGGTTCAGGACGAGCACGCGAAGGGCCAGGCGCGCTCCAGCTCGCCGACGGCCGCCGATCAGTCGCTCGTGGCGCGCGTCGGCCAGCACATGCTCCGCCGGGCCATCCAGCTCGTCCGCGGCGCCCGCCACGGGGGGATGCTGCTGGTCGCGGCGTCCCCGATCGGACCGGGGCCCGGGGCGGTCCCGGACAACGTGACCCTCAAATATCGCTTCGACGCCAGCGAGCCCCCGCGCCGCTACCGCACCCTGCTGTTCCAGATTCTCGATCGCCTCGCCGCCTCGACGACGAGCCCCTCGGTCGACTGGTCCGACTTCGCGCGCGACACGAACCCGGACCTCGAGCGCCTGGAACAGTCGATCTTCGAGATGAGCCGCATCATCGCCAGCCTCGCCGCGATCGACGGCGCCGTGGTGCTGGACAAGCGCTTCGCGCTGCTGGGGTTCGGCGGCGAGGTGTCAGGCGAGCTGGGGGATTCGCTTCGGGTCTGGCGCGCCCTCGACGTCGAGGGCCGGGAACGGGAGCCGGCGGCCGTGGAGGACGTAGGCACGCGGCATCGCGCCGCCTATCGCTTCGTGCACAAGCACCCCGAGGGCATGGCCATCGTCATCTCGAGCGACGGCGGCGTCTCGTTCGTCGCCAGCCGGGACGACGAGGTCGTCTTCTGGGAACAGTCCGTCGGCCCGTGACGACGTCGCTCAGCGGCGCGGCCGGGCGCGATCGTACTGGGGCGGCCACGCCGCGTTGGCCTCGAGCTCGGCCGCGGCGCGGAGCGGCCAGTACGGATCGCGCAGCAGGGCGCGCGCCAGAAAGACCATGTCGGCCTGGCCGGAGCGAAGGATGTGCTCGGCCTGCGCTGGCGAGGTGATCACGCCGACCGCGGCGGTTGGGATGGGCGCCTCGGCGCGGATGCGCGCGGCGTTCGCGGTCTGGTAGCCGGGGCCCGCGTCGATCGCGATGCCCGGGGCGATTCCCCCGGAGGAGCAATCGATGACGTCGACGCCCTCGGGGCGGAGGCGGCGCGCGAGGGCGATCGAATCCTCGACGTCCCAGCCGTCGTCGCCCAGCCAGTCGGTGGTGGACAGGCGAACGAAGAGCGGGTTCCGCTCGGGCCACGCGCGCCGGACCGCGCGCACGATCTCGACCAGCAGGCGGGTTCGGTTGTCGAACGTTCCCCCCCAGAGATCGTCGCGCCGGTTCGTGACCGGCGACAGGAATTCGTGAATCAAGTAGCCGTGGGCGGCGTGGATTTCGACGAGCTCGAAGCCGGCTTGGACGGCCCGGGTCGCCGCGGCCGCGAACGCGTCGATGATGCCCGCGACGTCCGCCTCTCCGAGGGCGACCGGCGTCTGGTAGCCGGCGTCGAACGGGAGCGCACTCGGCGCGACGATGCCGCTCCAGCCGGCGGGCGGCGCCACCGGCTTGCCCCCGTCCCAGGGCCGCGCGGTCGACGCCTTGCGCCCGGCGTGCGCCAGCTGAATTCCCGCGACGGCCCCCCGCGCCTGAAGAAACGTCGTGATCCGGCGCAGCGGGGGGATCTGGTGATCGCTCCACAGGCCGAGGTCCTCGGGCGAGATGCGACCGCGCGCCTCGACCGCGGTCGCCTCCGTCATCACCAGCCCGGCGCCGCCGACGGCCCGGCTGCCGAGGTGTACGAGGTGCCAGTCGTCCGCTAGGCCGTCGACGCTCGAGTACTGACACATCGGGGACACGCCGACGCGGTTGCGAAGCGTGACGCCCCGGAGAACCAGCGGATCGAAGAGCATGCCGGGAGATATCGCCCCAATCGCCCGCGGTCAAAACAATTCGTTCGCTGGGGATCGCGCCCGCGGATCAAACCCCGGGCGCCCAGCGCGCGGCGCGGTTAGAGTGACGACGGATGAAGCTCGTCACCTGGAACGTGAACGGCATTCGGGCCCGCGAGCACGACGTCGCGGCCTTCGTCGATCGCGAGCATCCCGATGTCCTTTGCTTGCAGGAGCTGAAGGCCTTGCCGGAGCAGGTCCCCGAGACGCTGGCGGCGTTGCCCGACTACTGGTGCTACTGGCACGGCAGCAAGGGCTACTCGGGCGTGGGTCTGCACGTGCGAAAGGCCTCCTTCCCCGATCGTCCCCGGTTCCTCCACCCGGAGTTCGACCACGAGACGCGCATCGTCGTCGGCGATCTGGGCGAGCTCTCGATCGCCTCCATCTACGTTCCGAACGGCGGCAAGGACTACGCCGCCAAGATCGCCTTCTTGCGCGCCATGGAGGCCTACGCCACCGCCGCGCGCGCCATCGGCAGGAGCCTGATCCTGTGTGGCGACATGAACGTCGCCCGGACGGAGAACGACGTCCATCCGACCCAGCGGGATCCGCGCGCTGTGGGCCAGCGTCCCGAGGAGCGGGCGCTGTTCGAACAAATCCTGGCGGCGGGGGGCCTGCGCGACGTGGGACGGGAGCTCGATCCCACGAACGAGCGCCTCTACACCTGGTGGGCCCCGTGGCGCAATCAACGCGAGCGCAACATCGGGTGGCGGCTGGACTACGTGCTGGCGCCCGAGGCGCTGGCCGCCCGCGCCGTCAGCGCCGCCTCCCTGCGCGAGGTCGGGAGCAGCGATCACGCCCCCGTTGTGATTCACTTCGATCTGCCCGCCGCGCGCACGTCCGGGATCGTCGCCGTCGGATGACAGCGGACGTCCCCGCCGTCACGCCGCAGGGTCGTAGTTCAGGTTCGGCCCCAGCCACCGCTCGACCTCGCCGACGCTCATCCCCTTGCGAGCGCTGTAGTCGGCCACCTGGTCGCGATCGATCTTGCCGACGCTGAAGTAACGCGACTGGGGATGCCCGAAATAGACGCCGCTCACGCTCGACCCCGGCCACATCGCGAACGACTCCGTCAACCGCATGCCGGTGTGTCTCTCGACGTCCAGCAGGCGCCACAGGGTGGCCTTCTCGGTGTGATCCGGACAGGCGGGATAGCCGGCCGCCGGGCGGATGCCCCGGTAGGCCTCGTGGATGAGCTGCGCCTTCGTCAGGTCCTCACCCCGCCCGTAGCCCCACGCCTCGCGGACGCGCTCGTGCAGATACTCCGCGAACGCCTCCGCCAGGCGATCCGCCAGGGCCTCGGCCATGATGGCGTTGTAGTCATCGTGCCCGGCCCGAAACCGGTCACACACCTCCTGCAGGCCGATCCCCGTCGTCACCGCGAAGGCGCCCAGATGATCGGCCAACCCGGTCTCCCGCGGCGCCACGAAGTCGCCCAGGCACCGGTAGGGCTCGCCGTCCGTCTTCGAGGTCTGCTGCCGGAGGAAGTGAAACCGGGCGGTCACGCCCGCGCGGGATGCGTCCCCGTAGAGCTCGACGTCGTCGCCCACGCCGTGGGCCGGATAGAATCCGTAGACGCCGCGCGCCTTCAACGCGCGGTCCGCGATCAGCGTGTCGAGCAGGGCGTTGCCGTCGGCGAAGATCTGGCGCGCCTGCTCGCCGTAGACCTCGTGCTCGAGGATGCGCGGGTAGACACCCTTCAGCTCCCAGGTGTGGAAGAACGGGGTCCAGTCGATGTACTCGCGCAGGACCGAGAGGGACACGTCGTCGACCACGCGCAGTCCGGTGAACGCCGGCGCGGGCACGTCCTCGGCGCGCCACGCGATGGGCGTGCGCCCGGCCCGCGCGGTGGCGAGCGACACCAGCTTGTGCCGGGGGGTGCCGTGCAACTTGCGCAGCCCCTCGTATTCCGCCCGGTGCTGGGCCACGAAGCCCGGCTTCTGGTCGTCGCTGAGCAGGCTGGTGGTCACCGGGACCGCGCGGCTGGCGTCGAGCACGTGCACCACCGGCTCGCTGTAGTGGGGGGCGATCTTCACGGCCGTGTGCGCGCGGCTGGTGGTGGCGCCGCCGATCAGCAGCGGCAGCTTGAACCCCTGCCGCTCCATCTCGCGCGCGACGTGGGCCATCTCGTCGAGCGACGGCGTGATCAGCCCGGAGAGGCCGATCAGGTCGGCCTTCTCCGCCTTCGCGCGCTCCAGGATCTTCTCGCACGGGACCATCACGCCCATGTCGATGACCTGGTAGTTGTTGCAGGCCAGCACCACGCCGACGATGTTCTTGCCGATGTCGTGCACGTCCCCCTTCACGGTGGCGAGCACGATCTTCCCTTGCGTCTTCACCTCCAGGCCGGCGGCGGCGTTGGCCGCCTTCTCGGCCTCCATGAACGGCGTCAGGTAAGCCACCGCCTTCTTCATCACGCGGGCCGACTTCACGACCTGCGGCAGGAACATCTTGCCGGCGCCGAACAGATCGCCCACCACGCCCATGCCGTCCATCAGCGGGCCCTCGATGACGGCCAGCGGCCGGCCGAGCTTGGCGCGGGCCTCCTCGGTGTCGGCGTCGATGTGGGCGTCGATGCCCTTGACGAGGGCGTGCGACAGCCGCGCCTCGACGGTGCCGCTTCGCCACTCCTCCAGCTTGTCCTGCTTCTCGGCGGCCGCCCCACCGCCCGCGTCGGCTGCCTTCAGGCGCTCGCCGAGCTCCACCAGGCGCTCGGTGGCGTCCGGCCGCCGGTTGAGCAACACGTCCTCGACCAGCTCGCGCAGGTCGGGGGCGATCTCCTCGTACACCTCCAGCATTCCCGCGTTGACGATGCCCATGTCCATACCGGCCTGAATGGCGTGGTACAGGAACGCCGCGTGCATGGCCTCGCGGACGCGGTTGTTGCCGCGAAAGCTGAATGAGATGTTCGACACGCCGCCGCTGACCTTGGCGTGGGGCAGGTGGGCCTTGATCCAGCGGGTCGCGTTGATGAAGTCCACGGCGTAGTTGTTGTGCTCCTCCATCCCCGTGGCGACGGTCAGGATGTTGGGATCGAAGATGATGTCCTCGG
>CAYUFS010000013.1:0-110612 GCA_964443975.1 uncultured Myxococcales bacterium
TGCTGACGGATCTGATCGCGAAGACGGGCGAGAACGTCAAGGTGCGCCGCTTCGTTCGCTACGAGGTCGGCGAGGGCCTGGAGAAGCGCTCGGACGACTTCGTCGAGGAAGTGAAGAAGCAAGCCAGCTGAGGGACCCGGGCGGCGCCGTTCCGCCCCCCCCCCGAGAGCGGGGTGGCTCGCTGCCGCTCGCACCACCCCCGGCCCCCCTGGCTTCGCCCAGTGAAGTACAGCGCCCCAGAGGTTCGGGACCACATTCAAGGCATCCAAGTTACGCGCGAATCGGGCCCTGCGTCTGCATCTGGCGCCGTGGTCGCGCGTACCTTTTTGCGGCGCGTAGCCTGCAATCGACATCAACGGCAGGCTACGCGCCGCAAAAAGGTTCAAGCGGCCTGCGGCGCCCACACGAGTGGCGAGGATGGCGCCGCGCGAAGCTCGGGTCGGTCTCGCTCATGAATGGGGCTCGAAACGGAGCTGCTCAGCCTTGCGTGGCCATCCCCCATGGCCTTCGTGGTTGGTCCCGAGCTTCTGGGTCGTCGTACTTGGCTGGGCGAAGCGAGGGGGCCCGGGGGTGTGCGAGCGGCAGCGAGCCACACCCCCGTAAGAGAGAGCGAGGGCGTTACCTCACCTCGACGTTCTTGAGGTGAAGCACGGAGACGCGGCCCACCTTGAGCCTGACGTAGCGGGCGGTTCGGCTGGGAAACGAAGCCGACCAGGTCGAGAACTCGTCTGTCTTTCGCGCCACCTCGGTCCACTGCTTGCGGTCGAGGCTGACCTCGACGACGAGGGGGATGGCGCGATCGCCGCAGCAATCGGGGCGGTTCGTCACCTCCACCTGGTGAACCCGGGTGGGCGCCATCAGATCGTAGGTGACCGAGGGCTCGAACTCGCTGTTGGTGTGGAACAGCAACAGACCGTCGCACATGGGATCGGTGGGGCACCCCGTCCACGACGAGCTGACGGTGAACGGCTTGCCCGCGATCAGGTTCTTTCCCCTCGTGACGACGCGGAGGCCGGTCCCCGCGAGCACCAGCACCACCACCACGCCGGCGACGCGCAGCCAGCGCTGGATCAGCAGGGTCTCGACCCGGCGCCGGGGGGCGTCGGCGTTCCAGAGCAGGCGCTCGAGGAAGGCGCGCGCGCGGCCGAGGTCGTCGGCGGTCGTCGCGATCTTGGCGTCGGCGGGCGCGACCGGAAGGAGGATGTCCTTGATGGCCTCCACGCTGGGAAGCTCTTGCGCGGCGTCGCGCAGGATGTCCTCGGGCGCTTCGGCCCAGGCCGTGGCCAGCGCCGTCCGCTCGAGGTTCGCGCTCGCCTTCGTCGACGTCAGCACCAGGGTGACGGCCTCACGAACGAGCCCGAGGATCACGGGAGCGCGGTCACCCGCCGGCAGCGGCTCCGCGGGCTCCGCCACCCGCGCGGCGATCTCGGCCAGCAGCCGCGCCTGTTGCAGGGCCTGTCCGCGCGCCTCCTCTGTGTCCCGGAGTCGCCGGCGCGCGTCCCGCATCGCATTCGTCACGAACATCCAGGCAATCGCTTTCTTGAGCATGGGGCCCAATTTATGGCCCGACCGGCGACGCCAAGTCCAGCCTGCGGACGGAGCAAGGCTGGAATCGCCTCGCGGCCCCCCTGCGGATGGGGCTTCACCTTCGGAGCCCCGACGATTAGAGTGCCTGCCGATGTCGAAGCCCAAGGCCCCGCGCACCCGTCACGCCTCTCCCGCCGCCGCAGCCGCGACCGTCTCCGCTGGCGCCGCCGTGGCGGCGCCGGGCGGGCGCTCGTCGGTGGACTCCGATCGCCCGCCCCTCGCCCCAGGCGCCAAGTACCGCCGCATCCTGCTGAAGCTGTCGGGCGAGGCGTTGATGGGCGAGCAAGGGTTCGGCATCGAGGCCGCGACGCTGTCGCAGATCGCCGACGAGCTGATCGACGTCCACAGCCTCGGCGTCGAGGTGGGCATCGTCATCGGCGGCGGCAACATCTTTCGGGGCCTCGCCGCCAGCTCGCGCGGGATGGATCGCGCCAGCGCCGACTACATGGGGATGCTCGCGACGGTGATCAACTCGCTCGCGCTGCAGGACGCGCTCGAGAGCCGGGGATTGCGTACGCGCGTGCTGTCGGCGCTGGAGATGGAGCGACTGGCCGAGCCGTACATCCGCCGCCGCGCCATCCGACACCTCGAGAAGGGGCGGCTGGTGATCTTCGCCGCCGGCACGGGCAACCCCTTCTTCACCACGGACACGGCCGCGTCGCTGCGGGCGATGGAGATCGGCGCCGAGATCGTCATGAAGGCGACGCGCGTCGACGGGGTGTACGACAAGGATCCGCACAAGCACAAGGGCGCGCGGATGTACCGGCGCCTGTCCTACCTGGATGTCCTCAACCGCAGCCTGGCGGTGATGGACTCGACGGCGATCTCGCTGTGCCGGGACAACAACCTGCCCATCCTCGTCTTCAACATGACGAAGCCCGGCAACATCCGCCGGGTGGTCCTGGGCGAGCCGCTCGGAACCCTGGTGCTCGCCGAGGGCGGCGGGCCGGGGGGCACGCCGGTCTGATGTTGCGCTATCCTGGGCCGCCTGGCGCGGCGCCGACCTGGGCGCGATCGAAAGGGAAACGTAAGGAGTGATGCGATGCTGAACGACGTCCTCAAAGACCTGCAGGTGAACCTCGACAAGGGCATCGAGGCCTTCAAGCGGGACCTGACCAAGGTGCGCACCGGGCGGGCGAATCTGGCCATCCTCGACGGCGTTCGCGTCGACTACTACGGGACCTTCACGCCCCTCAATCAGGTCGCGTCCCTGAACGTGGCCGACCCGCGCCTCATCACCATCAAGCCCTGGGAGCGCTCGCTCATCCCGGAGATCGAGAAGTCCATTCGCTCCGCCCAGCTCGGCCTCAATCCCAGCTCAGACGGTGAGATGGTGCGGCTGCCCATGCCCGCGCTCACCCAGGAGCGGCGGCAAGAGCTGGTCAAGCTGGTCAAGAAGATGGCGGAGGAGGGCAAGGTCGCCCTGCGCGCGGCACGGCGCGACGCGAACGAGATGTTGAAGGAATTGTTGAAGGACGGAGGCATCACCGAGGACGACGAGCGCAACGGCCTGAAGAAGGTTCAAGAGACGACGGACAAATCCGTCACTCGCATCGACGAGATCCTCGCCAAGAAAGAGGGCGAGATCCTCGAGGTCTGATTTCATGCGCCGCCCCGGGCGGTGAGGAGAACGATTCCATGGCACTGGTCTTTCGCGAAGCGCACGCGGCGCCGGAGAAGAAGCGGATCAACGAGGAGTACTTCGTGCTCGAAAACGACGGCGCCACCGCGGTCAACACCGCCCGCCTGCAGGTGATCAGCTCGAGGGTGCCGAGGCCCGGGCAGAAGGCCCAGCGGGGTTCGCTGCTGGGCGTGATCGACCCCGGTTTCATGCTGCAGCCGGGGGAGAAGATCCTGGTGGTGAGCGGCGTGCCAGGGAAGAAGTCCCACGGCGATCCTCCGGCGCGGGACGGGATGCGCACCTACCACCTGTTCCAGCAGTCGCGCCTCCTCGAGGGCGCCGGCACGGTGATCAAGCTGGCCCTGAATCAGATGGAAGTGGCGAAGCTGATCTTCGATCCGGAGACCCAAACGGGCGTCGCCTCTCCCGAGGCGGCGGCGAAATCCTGATGCCGAAGTTCGACGTGGACATCGCCCACAACTTGCCGCTCGACGAGGTCAAGACCCGCATCGGGGGCGCGACCGCGAAGATCGAGTCGAAGTACGGGGCGCAATGCAAGTGGACGGGGGATCGCCAGCTGACCGTGTCGCGCAAGGGGCTCGACGCCGTCCTGACCATCGAGCCCACGCGGGTGCACGTGGAGCTGTCGCTCGGGTTCCTGCTGACGGCGATGGCTTCGCCGATCAAGACGGGCCTCGCCAAGGAGCTGGCCGGACTGCTGGCCGCTCCCGCCAGCGCGCCCCCCGACAAATCAACGGGCTGATTCGGCGGAGACGGGTTGCTTCGGCTCGGCCGGCGCCGCGAGGGCGCGGGCGCGACGGAGCTCGTCGACGGTGCTGTCGCCGCGCCCGGCCACCACGGTCGGGATGCCGGGGGCCGGCGAGATGTCCGCGAGGGCGGGCAGGGGGCTGTCACCCTGGCCCGGAAGGAACCCGACGTCGATGCCCACGGCCTCGTTCGCGCGGCGAACGCGCGCCGCCGCCGCCAGCAGGCGCGCCCGCTCCTCGATGGGCGCCGCCCCGAGCGTCGCGAGGACGTGCAGGCGCGCGTCGTCCCAGACCACGCCGAAAGGTGCCTCCCGGTACTCCTCGAGCAACACCGTCGCCTCGCGCGGCGTGGGGGCGCCCCACGGGCCGCCGCTCACCTCGAGGGCGACGCTGACGCACGCGCGCTCCGCGAGCGGCGCCAGCAGATCGAGCGAGAAGCGACACGCGTCCAGGATCTGGGGCGAGCGCGCGCGCCGTTCGGCGAACGCGTCCGCGAGCGGGGCCGCGCCTGGCTCGTCCTCGTCGAGCTCGCGCCGCTGAAACCGCCGCCGGATCTCCACGGCCGACACGCCGAGCGGCACGTCCCCGAGGTACACGGTGAACACCCGCACGCCGAGCGGCACCGCCGCGTCGAGCGTCCTCCCGAACAGGGTGACCGCCGCCCGCCGCTCCTCCGGATCGTCGACGGAGGCGAAGAACGGCAGGCGCTTCCCGGGCGGCAGCGCCGCCGTGTCGAGGAACGGCGTGGCGGTGACCGGCACGGCCAGCCCGGCCGCCGCGGCGCCGGCGACGAGCTCGATGGCGTCCGCGCGCGCGCAAAACGGGCCGAGCGCGATGCCCCCGAAGCCCGCGTCTCCGGCCAGGCGAACCAGCGCCTCGGCCGACCGTTCACCCGCCCCGCGGAGCGAGGAAGCGATGAGCATCATGGCGCCCCCGGGCGGCCCGGCGCGCGCCGAGAGACGCCCGTTCGCAGGCGTCGCGGTTCATTGACAGGGATCATCTCACTGATATAAATGGCGGCGTTTCTTCAACTTTTTCGTCGGAGTTTGCTCGTCTCAAGGGGCTCCTCGTGTTCCGGGAGGTTCTATGCGCGTTCGCCTTCGGTCCTTGGTTCCCCGGGCTTCCATCGTCGCCCTGACGATCGCGATTCGGCTCACGCTAGCACCAACCCCCTCCCAGGCCCAGGAGCTGAAGCTCGCGCAGATCGATCTGCAAGCGTTCCGGCCCGCGATGGACTCGAAGGGCTACATCACCCTGAACTCGTCGCAGGTGCTCGGCAAGGGTGACTTCTCGTTCGGTCTGGTGAGCACCTGGGGGGCGAAGGTCCTCGACTTCACGAACCCGGCGGTCACCGGCGGCGGACAGTCTTCTCGCTTCGCGATCGGCAACATCATCACGCCGTCGCTTCAGGGCGCCGTCGGCGCGTACAGCTACGGACACTTCGGCATCGAGGTGGGCGCGGTGGTCCCGTTCACGATCCTCTCGGGGCGCGCCTATCCCACCGATCCCGGCACCGCCCCGGGCACGAACGACGACAACGAGCACACGATCTCGGCCCAGGGCATCGGCGACATCATGATCCACCCGAAGGTGCGGCTGCTGAACGCCGCCCGCAACAGCCTGGGCCTGGCCATCATCCCGAGCATGGTGTTGCCGACGGGGGACAAGAACTCGTTCCTCGGCGAGGGCCAGTTCATCTTCCAGCCGTCCGCGGTCGTCGACGGCGAGTTCGGCTACCTCGGCCGGTTTCGGGTCGCCATCAACGCGGGTGCCCGCCTGCGCAGCAAGGAATCGCTGTTCGTCGACGACGGCGTGACCGACACGGGCGCGCGCCACTACGCTGGCATGGCGGCGCTCATCAACACGGGGTACGGCCTTCGCGTCAAGAACGAGCTCATCGGCGGCGTCGGGCTGTCGTTCGGCATCGTGCCGCAGAAGTTCGACCTTGTCGGCGAGGTCTACGGGCAGGCGGGCCTCGGCGCCAAGCGCATCGAGGGCGGCGTGGCCCCGAACTACAACGAGAAGACGCTGCCGCCGATCATCGAGGCGGTGGGGGGCATCAAGCTGTACCTGGCGCGCAACTCGTTCTTCCTGCTGGGCGGTGGCTGGCGCCTCGCGAGCAACACCTACGGGGCGGCCGCGCCACGCGCGTTCGTCGGGTTCATCTTCGAGCCGAACATCGGCGACCGCGACGGCGACGGCTACAAGGACGACGTCGATCAGTGCCCGGACGATCCCGAGGACTTCGACGACTTCGAGGACGCCGACGGGTGCCCGGATCCCGACAACGACAAGGATCGGATCCTCGACGAGGACGACAAGTGTCCGAACGATCCCGAGACCTACAACGGTTTCCAGGACACGGACGGCTGCCCCGACACGACCACCAACGATCGCGACGGCGACGGCATCCCGGACAACGTCGACAAGTGCCCGGATGATCCCGAGGACAAGGACGGCTTCGAGGACGAGGACGGCTGCCCCGATCCCGATAACGACAAGGACGGCATCCTCGACGTCAACGACCTGTGCCCGAACGATCCCGAGGACAAGGACGGCTTCGAGGACGAGGACGGTTGCCCCGATCCCGACAACGATCACGATCGCATCCTGGACGCGAACGACAAGTGCCCGAACGAGCCCGAGACCTACAACGGGTTCGAGGACGAGGACGGCTGCCCCGACAAGGGCCGGGTCGTCGTGACCAAGGGCAAGCTCGAGATCCTGGACAAGATCTACTTCGAGACGGACAAGGACGAGATCAAGCCGGTGTCGTTCCCGCTGCTCGACGCGATCGCGGCCACCATCAAGGGCAACCCGCAGATTCAGCTGATCGAGATCCAGGGCCACGCCGACGAGCGCGGCGATGACGCCCACAACCTCGACCTGACAGAGCGTCGCGCGGCCGCCGTGAAGCGAGCGCTCTACGAGCGAAACGTCGAGCCTGGCCGCCTGAAGAGCCACGGCTACGGCGAGACCAAGCCGGTCTGCACGCAGCACAACGAAGACTGCTGGAGCCGCAACCGCCGCTCCGAGTTCATCATCCTGAAGCGCGCCGACGAAGCCCAGCTCCAGGGCGGCGAAGGACAGTAGGCGCGGGCGGCGCGTGCGAGCTTCGCTCGCAGGCGCCGTTCCGTGGGGGGTCCAAATAGCCCTCGGAGCGCACAGGGCGGGGGCCTCTCGCGAATACCCAAGGCGCGCTAGAACATGCCCATGCGGGCGATCGTGATCCAGCACGTCGAGATGGAGGGGCCGGAGCGGATTGCGGATTTGCTGCGGGAGCGGGGGATCGGCGTCGAGACGCGGGCGGTCCACGCGGGCGATCCGGTGCCCGAGCGGCTGGCGAGCGACGAGCTGCTGGTGGTCATGGGCGGGGGCATGGGCGTCGGCGATCGGGACGATCCGCGGTATCCGTTCTTGAACGCTGAGGCCGCCTTGCTGGCTCGAGCTCTGGCGGACGGCCGGGGTATTCTGGGGGTGTGCTTGGGCTCGCAGCTGCTCGCGCACGCGGCGGGCGCGAGCGTCTATCCCAATGTTCGGAGGCAGGCGGGGGGAACCGACGTTCGCGTTCTCGAGGTGGGGTGGGGCCCGGTGACGTTGCTGGGCGCCGAACACGAGCCGTCGCTGGCGGGCCTCGGCGCCGAGCTGACCGTCCTGCACTGGCACGGGGACACCTACGATCTGCCGCCGGGCGCCGTGTGCCTCGCCTCGACGGAGCTCTGTCCGCACCAGGCGTTTCGTCTGGGCGCCCGCGCGTACGGGCTGCAGTTCCACGTCGAGGCGAGCCCGGCCACCGCGAAGCGCTGGGCGGTCGAGGACGCCGACTTCGTGCGCGCCGCGCGCGGGCCCGATGGTCCCGCCGCCGTCATCGCCGAGAGCGAGCGGCAGGCCGCGGCGGCGGGCGCGGCGGGCGCCGCCCGGGAGCGCATGATTCGGAATATCGTTGGTTGCATGGTCGGGTAGGATCGAATAGACGGACGCGATGACGGCGAAGGCGTCTCCCTCCACGTTCAAGCTGGCGGCGGTGCAGATGCGCTGCGCGCCCGATCCGGCGGTGAACCTGCGGCGTGCCGTCGAGAAGGTGCGCGACGCGGCCGCGCGCGGCGCCGAGCTCGTGTGCTTGCCCGAGCTGTTTCGCAGCCAGTACTTCTGTCAGACGGAATCCCACGCGAGCTTCGACCTGGCCGAGCCGATCCCCGGCCCGAGCACCGAGGCGCTGACCGCCGTCGCGCGCGAGACGAACGTGGTGATCATCGCGTCGCTGTTCGAGCGCCGCGCCGCCGGCCTGTACCACAACACGGCGGCGGTCATCGACGCGGACGGAACCATCATCGGGATCTTCCGGAAGATGCACATCCCGGATGATCCCCTCTACTACGAGAAGTTCTATTTCACGCCCGGCGATCTGGGCTTTCGCGCGTTCGATACCCGCGTGGGGCGCATCGGGACCTTGGTGTGCTGGGATCAGTGGTATCCGGAGGGCGCGCGTCTGACGGCGCTCGCCGGCGCCGACCTGCTGACCTACCCGACGGCGATCGGCTGGCACCCCTCCGAGAAGGCGGAGTTCGGGGCGGCGCAGGCCGACGCGTGGCGCACGATGCAGCGCGCGCACGCCATCGCGAACGGGGTCTACGTGGCGGCCGTGAACCGCGTCGGCCACGAGGGCCCCGCGGACGGCGGCATCGAGTTCTGGGGCGGCTCGTTCGTCTGCGATCCGTTCGGCGTCGTCCTGGCCGAGGCCTCGCGGACGGAGGAGGAGACGCTGATCGTCACCTGCGACCGGCGCCACCAGGAGACCGTGCGCCGGCACTGGCCGTTCCTGCGCGATCGCCGCGTGGACGCCTACGGCGCCATCACGAAGCGGTTCATCGACGAATGAAGACGACGCGACGCACGCCGGTCGAAGGCCACACGCCGGACGGGCTCGGCTACCGCATGCCGGCCGAGTGGGAGCCGCACGAGGCGACGATCCTCGGGTGGCCCCATGAACGTCGCGACTGGCCGGGGAAGCTGGCCCCCATCCCCTGGGTCTATGGCGAGGTGGTGCGCCACCTGACGCCCGGAGAGCGCGTGCGCATTCTCGTCGGCGACCCGGCGGCGGAGGCGCGCGCGCGCGGCCTGCTGTCGCGGGTGGGCGTCGACCTCGGGCAGGTCGACTTCCTCCGCATCCCGACCGACCGGAGCTGGACGCGCGACACCTGCCCGCTGTTCGTGAAGCGCGATCGCGACGGCGACGTGGCGGCGACGGACTGGAAGTTCAACGGGTGGGCAAAGTACCCGAATCACCGGCGCGACGACGCGGTTCCGCGGCGCCTGGCGGCGCGGCTCGGGTGTTCGCGATTCGTCGCGACGGCGGGCGCCCCGGCGCGGCAGGTCGTGCTCGAGGGTGGCAGCGTCGACGTCGACGGCGCCGGGACCCTGCTGACCACCGAGGAGTGCCTGCTCAGCCCCGTGCAGGCGCGCAACCCGGGGTTGACGCGCGCCGAGCTGGACGTCGCCCTCGCGGACTACCTCGGGATCCGGAAGGTGCTGTGGCTGGGGGACGGCATCGCGGGCGACGACACCCACGGCCACGTCGACGATCTCGCGCGCTTCGTGGGCCCGCGCACGGTGGTGCTCGCGTCCGAGGCCAACCCCGCCGACGCGAACTTTCGCGCGCTCGCAGAGAACCGCGAGCGCCTGGCGGGAATGACGAACGCGGACGGCGCGCGCCTGGAGATCGTCAGCCTGCCCATGCCCGCGCCCGTCACCCTGGACGGGGTACGGCTGCCGGCGAGCTACGCCAACTTCTACATCGCGAACGCGACCGTGCTGGTGCCGACGTTCAACGATCCCGCGGATCGCGCCGCGCTGGGAATCCTGGCCGACCTGTTTCCGGAGCGGAAGGTGGTCGGCATTCACGCCGTCGACCTGGTCTGGGGGTTGGGCACGCTCCATTGCATGACCCAGCAAGAGCCGAAGGCCGGCAAGCCCGCGCGCCGCTGAGGTCCGGCATCAGACGGCGCGGTTGCGCGCCACCAGCACGATGCCCACCAGAATGGCGGCGGCCCCGAGCAGCCCGAGCGGCTTCAGCGGCTCGCCGAGCAGCCACACCGCCAGGAACATCGTCGCAACCTGCTGTCCTTGCAGGGCGATGGCGCCGAGCGCCGCGTTCGTGTGCCCGAGCCCCCAGGTGGCCGACCACCACCCGACGACGTGAACGACGACGCCGAGCCCCAGCAACGACAGCCACGTTCGACCGCTGTACCCGCCGAGGGGCGCTCCGGTCACGAGCACGACCGGAAGGAAGCACAGCAGGCATCCCGCAGTCATCCAGAACAACGCCTGCTCCGCCTGCAGCGTGTGGCGACTGCGCTTCAGGGCCAGGGTGAAGGCGGCGTAACAAAAGCTGGCGACGATCGCCAGCAGCTCTCCCCGGCCTGTGCCCCCGCGCGCGCCCTTCGCCAGCGCGAGGATGAGGGCCCCGCCGAGCCCGAGCGCCTGGCCCAGCCAGGCCAGGGCGTCGTGGCGCAGGTGAAGGGCGGCCATCGAGAACAATGCGACCCACACGGGCGCCAGGCCGCTGACCAGCAGCGTGGCGTTCGCCGCGGTGGTGTCGTGCATGGCCAGATGCCACAGCCACAGGTCGAGGAACAGCGCGGCGCCTGCGACGAGCCCCCAGGTTCGCCCGGCCCCCGCCCCGACCTTCCCCTGGCGGCGCGCGAGCAAAAACACGCCGGGGAGCGCGAACAGCATTCGATAAAAGCCGACCGTCGTGGCGGTGGCTCCGCCCGCCACCGCCCACTTGACGAAGATCGCCGACAATCCGAGGACCGCCGCGCCGAACAGCACCGCCAGGAAACCCTCGAGCTTGCTCGCGGTCGTGCGCGCCCGCGGCCCGCCGCCGTCACGGGCCGCGGGTCGTGTGAAGGCACGCGAGCTCACCGCGCGAGAATACACGCGCCGTCCTTCTTTCGCAGAGGGAGTGAAAGTTAGAAGGCGGCCGACATGCCGGCGTCGGATCGTTGGCCGTCGGTGGAACGAGAAGTAACGCCCTCTTTGAGCACTAAGGACAGCGCCCCGGAAGTTCGGGACCAACCACGAAGGCCCTGGGGGATGGGCACGCAGGAATGATCCACAGCGTTCGAGGCCCCTTTAGCTTGACGGTACACTAGCGAAACCGACCCGAGCTTCGCGCGGCGCCAACCTCGCCACTCGTGTGGGCGCTGTAGGCCGCTTGAAACTTTTTGCGGCGCGTAGCCTGCCGTTGATGTCGATTGCAGGCTACGCGCCGCAAAAAGTTACGCGCGACCACGGCGCCAGATGCAGACGTGGCCCCCGATTCGCGCGTAACTTGGATACCTTGGATGTGGTCCCGAACTGTCTGGGGCCGGGGACTAGCTGCACTTAGGTTAGGCTAGTTCGTGGGGTCAGGCAGGATCAGGCTGTAGGTGCCGTCACCGAGGGTGGTCGCTTCCGCGAGCGACACGCTGGGGTCCGCGCAGGTCGCCGCGGACGAGACGCAGAACACCTGGACGAAGGCTCCCCCGATGCCCATGCCGTTGTCCTGCACCAGCCCCGAGAAGGGCAGCCCACCCGGGAGCATGATGGTAGGCACCGTCGCGCCGCTCGGGCCCACCTCGACCCCCGCGATGACGGCCCGCCCGAAAACCCTGCCCGAGGCGGGGCGCACGATGAGCTCGTAGGTCCGGTTGGGAGCGACCGACAGGGCGAAGCTGCCGTCGTCTCCCACCACCGACATGCTGGCGGTGCCGGTCGCGCCCGCCCCCGCGTCGAGCGCCGTCACCAGCGCAGCCTTGCCCGCCGGCAGCGGCAACAACGATCCCGCCAGCCTCACCTTTTGCGCCAGCGGAATCGTTTGTGACAGGCCCGCCGAGGACAGCGTCACCGTGGTCGTCGTCAGCGCCGCCGGGGAGCCTACGGGCGGCGTTACCGTGACGTCGTAGGTGCCGACCGGCAGCGCCGGGAAGCTGACGCGGCCCGTGGCGTCGGTCGAGAGGTTGCCGTCGAATGAGCCCGACGCCGCCAGCATGACATCGTTGGCGCCCGGGGTGCTGACCGTCATCGTTCCGACCCTTGCCAGGGTCCGCTGCAAGGACACCCGCACCTGGGCGTTCGCCTGCGGCACCGCGCCCGCGCTGTCGGTGACGTTGATGGCCAGCGCGCCGTGCGCGACGTTCGCCCAGCGCATCGTGACCGTAAGCCCGGTGCCGTTCGCCGGCAGCACGACCCCGAGATCATTGGTCGCCGCGACGTTCGCCTGCGGCAACCCCGCGCCATCGGGGGGGACGACGACCGCGGACATCGTGCCGGGGCGCGTCCACACGTGAAGCGCGCCCGTGGCGTCGCTGATGCCGACAGTCGAGGGCCTCGTCGCCTGCTGCAAGATCATGCGCGCGTTGGCGAGCGGGGTTCCGTCGGCGGCGAGGGCAAGGCCGTCGACCCGGACGCCCTGATCGATGTCGATCCCCTGCGACCAGGCGGCGGGCGGCTGCGAGCTGATGAGCCAGGGTGCGTATTCTGTATACGGATCCAGCGGAACGATCAGGAGATCGTAGGCCAGCAGCGGCAGCAGGGTGGCCACCACGGGCGTGTGGGTGGTGTTTCCCTCGATGTCGAAGGTCGTGTCGGGGCTGCTGACGCGGACGTAGGCCCCCATCAGCCCCTGCATGCCCGCCACGCGCGGCTTGATGCTGTAGGGAACGCCTGGATCGAGGCTGAAGTTCTGCATCGAGCCGCCGGACAGCCGAACGCGCGTCTCCTGGGTCGGATAGCCCGCAGCCGTCGTCCGGAACGTGAACGATGGTCCCTGCGGCGCGATCGCGGTGAACACCTGCATTCCCGGCCTGCAGCGCGCGTCGCCCACCAGTCTGACGACGATCTGGTAGGCCCCCGGGGTCGCCACGGGAAACTCCACCACCGCGCCCGTGCCATCGATCGCCATCGGGACGATCGCTGCCGCGGAGAGCGCGGAGGTCACCGTCCAGGACCACGTTGGCGTGGGAAAGGATGGATCGAAGGCTGCCGCCCGCACGCGAACCTTGACGCCGGGTCCGGCCTCGATCCCGTCGAGAAAGACCGGCGAGACGGGCTGAATCGATACGTTGCAACCCACGGCGGCGCCACCGGCTCCACTGGTCCCGCCGGTGCTCGACGACCCACCGGTCGCGGCCGAGCCTCCGCTGCCTCCGGCCGTGGCGCCTCCGGTCCCGACGCCCGACGCGCCTCCCGTGCCGTGGAGACCCCCGGTGCCATTGCCCGACCCCTGCGCGCCCCCCTTTCCGCCCGCGTCCGCGCCCGCGTCGCTGTTGCCGCCGAAGCCGGGGGTGCCGCTGCTGCTGCCGCCGAACGCGCAGCCTGGAAGCACCAGCAACGCGAGGACGGCGGCGCCGGCGAGCGCCAGCGCTGCGCCGCAGGTCGGCTCATCGGCGGCGATCCTCTCGGGGTGTTGCGCGCTCAACGGTACATGACCTTCCAGCTCACGCGTTGAAAGCAGGTGTTGCCGGGGGTGTCCGGACACAGCGCGGCGTCACCGCAGCTGAGCAAGATGTCGTCGATCGCCGCCGCGTTTCGATCGCGGACCTCGAGGCGCACGATCGCCGTGTCGCCGACGCTGAAGTCACTGGAGGGAATGACGAGCTGGAAGAAGTCGTTGTTGTCGACGAACGTCAGGGGCCCGCCCTCCTTGCCGTACGACCAGGCGAAGTGCACCGTGTCGGAGGGAAACCGTGGATCGGCGGGAAATGGATCGCCGTCATCCCCGACCATGATGACCTTGATGATGGTGAAGTCGGGAAGCATGCCGGCGCCGTCCGTGGGCCCGTGGATCACGATCGGCGCGGCACTGAAATCCGGCTCGGTCAGCGTGATGCAGGGCGGCTGATCAGGCAGCACGTTCAAAGCGATCGTCGCGGGCGGGCTGGCGGTGTGGAGCGAATCGGTCACCACCAGCGAGACCACGTACTGGTTGGGGAGATCCGCCCGAAAGCAGCGCAAGTAGTCGGGGTCGGGGGTGACGCCCGTCTCGTCGCAGCTGAAGAAGGCGGCGTTCGATCCCCGCGGCGCTTGATCGATGTTCCAATCATAGGACGCGATGGTGTCGTTGTCCGCGGCCGACAGCTCGCCCGAGAGCTGGAACTTCGTGTACGCGCGATAGCTGTTGTTCAGGTCGGGGGAGAGCAGCTTGATGTTCGCGGTGGGCGTATTGTGCCCCGCGTCGACAGCAAGGTTGTTGGCGCCCACGGCGCCGTACCGATCGGTCGCGAAGGCCCACACGCAAAAGCGCGCCATGGTCAAGCTCGCGTCGACGGTGTAGGTCGTCGGTCTCGAAGCGTCCTGCGGCGCGCTTTGGCCCGGCCATTTCGACCCATCCTGCGGGTCGGGGCAGTCGCCCGAGAGGCTCGCCCAGGTCCAATCGAGGTGGTCCTGATCGGGATCGCTGCCCGATACGGTGAAGGTCGCGGCATAGCCGCGCACGACCGCGCCGGTGGCGCTAATGGGGTTCACGACAGGCTTTTGATTGATGGGGTTGGTGAAGCATCCCGCCAGGGCGGCGCCGAGGACCGTCGCCGCGGCCAGAGATTTGGCGCGGGCTCGAGGACGATGCTTGTTTTCTTGCGGCGCGCGTCGCACTGAAACCTGCCGGCACCGGGGGAACCTGAGCAATGTTTGGGCCAATCCTGTCCTCCCGATCACGGCGCATTTTTGGGCGCCGCTTCGACCACTCCGTGCCATTCACCGCGAGAAAGCGCCAATCTTGTCGCGATTCGGGCGCCAAGGGAAGCGGAACGCCCGGCGCCGATCGACACCGAGCGTACGGCGGGCGCGCGCCTTCCTCAGTCCATCTCCGCGAGATCCGTCTCCACCAGCAAGTACAGCGAGCGCAGGAAAGTCACCAGCTCGTCCGGGGCCGTGAATTGCGCCATCCAGGCCCGCATCGTGCGCTCTCCCTCCAGCAGCCCGAGCACCTCGCGCGGCGTTGGGCCCAGCCGGAACGCGTCGGGATCTATGCGTCGCCGTTGCGCTCTGCGGGGACGGCTGTCGAGCAGCGCCGAGAAGCGCTGCTCGAGATCCTCGAACGGAACGGTCAACACGCCCGCCCCCAGGATCTCGAACGCGTCCAGGCCCAGCGGGAAGCTCTCCTGATCGTTCTGCACGCCGCGGAAAAACGCGAAGGTGCCGCTCGACCACCGGAACAGGTCGATCACGCGATCGCGGACCTGCTGGGAGAGCTGGCGAAACACGTCGAGCGGGCGCATGAGCCCGAGCCCCACCAGTGTGTCGCCCAGCTTTCCCGAGAAGTGGGGGAGCATCCCCAGCGCCATCTCCAGCTCCGCTTGCCGCAGCACGCCCCGGGCGACCAGGTAGGCGCCGAAACGGTCGCCCGGAACGCTGGAGCTGATCGACTCGGGGGCGCCCGCCAGCAGGAAGACTTCCTTGATCTCGTTGTCCCGCTCGAAGCGAAGCAGGCCCGTTTCGCCGGCGACCGTGACGTCGGTGAGCACCCGAAGCGTCGAGATCGTCCCGAGATTTCCGGCGCTGTCGGGCGGTCGGTCGGGCGCGGCAGAAATGAACCGGCCCACGTCGGTCCGCGGGTCCACGAACGTGTGGTGGGGGAGCCCCCCCGGTCCAAAGGCGGGGGAGGCCGCCACCGGCGTCCAGCCCGTGCGGCGCGCCGACGACTGCCCGATTGCGCCGCTCCAGTTCTCGATCTCCACAATCAGGCCGTCGGCCGCCAGTGCGACCTCGCCGTCAGACAGCCCCTCGGCGGCGGCCGTCTCGCGGGATTCGCCGCCTGGGGCGATCGCGGAGGGCGGCGACCGGGAGGCGGCTGAGGAGCGGGCGGCGTCAGCCCCGCGCAGCACGGCTGGCGTCGCCGGCGTGGGCTGCGGCAGGGTCGAAGCGGGAGCCAGCCCCGGACCGGTCACGCCCGCGACGGCGTAGGTCACCACCCCTGGCGTCGCCGCGCTCGATGGCGGCGCCGACAGGCGGCGGCCACGCTGTTGGACCCGCGCCAGCGCTTCCTCCGAGCTGTCGATGAGATCGGCCATGAACGCGCGCAGGTCGGCGGGGCCCACCCGAACCCCCTGCGAGAAGAGGTAGTCTCCGAGGTCGTCCCGGAACTCGGCCGCGGTCTGATAGCGCTGTCCGGGATCGCGCCGGAGCGATTTGCGGACGATGCGCGACAGCTCCGGCGGCAGGTCGTGCCCGTAGCGGTCCAGGCGCTCGATGCGGGCGTCGCGGACCATTAGCAGCACGTCGAGGTCGTTTTGCGCCGTGAACAGCCGCCGTCCCATGAACGCCTCGGCGAGGACGACCCCGACGGCGAACAGGTCAGACCGACCGTCGAGCGTGCCCCCCACGACCTGCTCGGGCGACATGTAGCCGTACTTGCCCTTCAGCGTCCCCGCCTGCGTCTCGGCGCCGCGGGCGTCGGCGTGGGCGATGCCGAAGTCCCCCAGCTTCACCTCGCCGTGACGGGCGATGAAGATGTTCGACGGCGAGATGTCCCGGTGGACGAGGCGCATGGGCCGGCCCTCCATGTCCAGCGCCGTGTGGGCGTAGTCGAGCGCGTCGAGGATCTCGGACACCACGAACACCACCAGATTCAACGGCACGCGCACGCGCTTCTGCGCCGCCGCGCGCAGCAGGGCCAGCGCGTCCGCGCCATCGATGTACTCGAGCGCGATGAAGTACTGGCCGGCGACGTCCCCGAAGTCGAGCACCTGGACGATCTTCGGGTGGGTCAGCTGGGCCATCAGCTTCGCCTCGTCGATGAACATCGTCACGAACGCCGGGTCCGCCGCCAGGTGCGGCAGGATGCGCTTGATGACGATCACCTTCTCGAAGCCGTGCGAGGACACGATCTTGGCGCGAAACACCTCGGCCATGCCCCCGCTCGCGAGGCGTTCCACCAGCGTATAGCGGCCAAACTGCGACGGCAGCGAGGGAAGATCGACCTGTCCCTCTGGTGGCATGCCGACTGGAAACTATACCAAGCGGGTCGACGGGCGCTAGGAACCCAGCAGATCCACAGGAGATCGAGGCTGCTAGGACGCCGCCGCCGGCACCCTTCGCTTCGGGAGGGATTTACGGATTTGCAACGGGTCGACGACCTCGCCGGCAAGCTCCACGATGCGGAAGGCCGCGCGTCGCGCGCGCGCTTGACACTCCTCGGTGGGGGCGTGCGCCAGCAACGACTGCCAGCCGGTGTCCATGATGTGCCGTTCGTCGCTGGCGATGCGGGTACCGAGCAGCTCCGCCGTCTCGACGTCACCCTGCCCGCGGCAGAGCTCCGCGAAGATCGCGAGGCGTCCCACCTGGAAGGTGCGCAGGGTCACCTCGCCCGCCGACGCCCGCTCCTCGGGCGTTTGCAAGCTGCGCAGAAATCCGAAGAAGCGGGAGTAGCCACCCTGACGGGGGTCGAAGGGCTCGGCGCCCAGCGCGGTCAGGCGCGCCGCCAGCAAGCGATGGTGTCCGGCGGCGGCGCCGCAGGTCTCGGCGAAGCCCACCTTCATGGCCAGATCGTCGCAGTCCACGAACCAGAGGGCGGCGACCTCGGCCGCCTCGATGGCGTCCTTCATGGCCAGACGCACGAAATCCAGGATCTCGAGGCTTTCCTTGGCGATCGCGCTCCTGAGGTTCACCAGATGCCGTTCCAGGGACGCCTGATTCTTGGCGTGAAAGTCTCGGATGAACGTTTCGGCGTCGGCCATGGGGGAATCCTGCGGGTCGGTGCGTCGCATCGTCAAGCAACTTCAAGCAACGTCGAAGACTGACGATGTGGAATCTCGATCTCGATGGTACACCGACATCGACCGTCCCGGGGCGTCTTTGACGATGTGGGGCTGACGCTCGCCCTGGCGACGGTGCTCGTCCTGGGCCTCGGCCCCCGGCGCGCGGCGGCGGCCCCATCGCTCGCCGACGATCTCAGCCCCGTATCGAGCGTGGAATCGGCGGCCACCGCCGCAGACGCGGGGACCAGCCCCGCTGCGGCGCCGCGGATCGTCTACCTGGCGTACGCCGACGGCACGGCGCTGCCGCGGACGAACCCCGACGCCTGCGACACCGTCGCTCCCAAGTTCGCCTGCAAGTTCGCGAGCTCGCTGAAGGATTGCCAGCGGCAGATCCAGGCGTACCTCGACAAGTGGTACGCCGACTTCAACGTGGTCTTCACCCTGACCCGCCCCACCTCCGGCAGCTTCTACACCGAGGTCGTCAGCTCGGGCGGGGGGGCCTGGTGCCAGGCCAGCGCGACCACGGCGGGCATCGCTCCGTTCTATTGCAAGGACCTGCAGGGCGGCGTCGCGTACACGTTCATGGGCGGCGACAACGCCAAGGACACGGCCATCATCATCGCCCAGGAGCAGGCCCATCTGGTGGGCCTCGAGCACACGAAGAGCACGCACGACGTGATGGATCCGACGATCTGCCCGGCGTGCGACGGGTTCGAGGACACGGACAATCACATCGACGGCGACCGCTGCGGTCGCGCCAGCCAGAACTCCTACCAGATGATGCTCGACGTGCTCGGGCCCTGGCCGGGCGGCGTGAAGCCCACACCGTTCGGTTGCGATCCCGACAGCCTGGCGCCGTCGGTGTCGATCGTGTCGCCGGCGGACAATGCGCGCGTGCCCGGCAGCTTCGCCTTGAACGTACGCGCCACCGATGACTGCGCCGTGAAATCGGTGAGCGTGCGCGTCTCGCCGATGGGGTTGCAGGCCTCGTCGTCCGCGCCGCCGTACGAATGGACCCTGACCAAGATCGCGGGCCGGCAGACCATCACCGTCACCGCCACCGACGCCTCCGGGAAGAAGTCGATGGCGTCGGTCGTGGTGAACGCGCCGGGCGCGGACGCAGGCGCGGTGGACGCGAGCGCGAGCGACGCGAAGGCCGGCACGACGGGTGGCGCTGACGCTGGGGCCGATGGTCCGACCGCCGAGGTGAACGGCGGCCAGGCGGCAGGGTGCGACGTCGCGGCGACTCCCGGCGAGGGAAGACCGCTCGCGATGCTGGCGACCGTCCTCTTGGGCCTCGGCTTGCTGTCGACGAGGATGAGGCGCCACAGCCGCCGCCCTGCCGATCTCCGCGCGCCTCGATCCGGCCGTCGCGGCCGTCGCTGAGCCGCGACACCGCTCGTGGGCGGAGTCGCTGCTATAACCGCCCTCCATGGCGCGTCACTTCACCATGCTGCGCGAGCTTCATCTGGCGGACGTGTTCACGCTGGCGAACGCGGGCGCCGGGACGGCCGCGATGTTCGCGGTGATGACGTGCCTGCGCACCGGCCGCCCCACGTTCCTGGTGTTGGCGGCGGGGGCGATCGGGCTCGCGTTCGTGTTCGACTTCATGGACGGCCGGGTGGCTCGCGTCCGCCAGACCCATTCCGTGATGGGCCGCGAGCTCGACTCCCTCTCGGACGTGATCTCGTTCGGCGCCGCGCCGGCGGCCATGGCGTTCGGCGCGGGCCTCGACGGGGGTTGGGATCAGCTCATCCTCATCTACTTCGTCGGTTGCGGCGTGGCGCGCCTCGCGCGATTCAACGTGACGGCGGAGGCGCTGTCCGCGGGTGGCGCCAAGGTGAAGTACTTCGAGGGCACGCCGATCCCCAGCAGCATCCTCCTCGTGGCCGTGCTGACTGTGGCGGCGCTGCGGTCGCGAATCGGCCCCGCGATCTGGGGCGGCGTCTACGACCTAGGCCCCTGGCGATTCCATCCCTTGACGCTGCTGTTCGGCCTGTCCGGCTCCCTCATGATCAGCAAGACCCTGCACATCCCGAAATTGTAGCAACGTCGGCCGTCGGTAGGACGAGAAGCAACGTCCCTCTCTCGCTAGTTGGCGCGCTTCCAGGACGGGCGGAAGCCGGTCGCCCGCAGGGCGGGCTCTTCGATGGAGAGGATGTAGTCGACGCGGCGGTTGCGTGGCTCGTCCACGTTGTCTGCCGTTTGAACCGCCAGCGCCGATTCACCGAAGCCCTCGTAGGCGGCCGGGATGCGCAGCCCGTGGGCCTTGAACCACCGCGCGATCGATTGCGCGCGCGCTTGCGACAGCTTCAGGTTGTACCCCGACGCGCCCACGGTGTCGGTGTGCCCGGCGATGAACAGCGTGGGGCGACCGAACTCGTCCTTGTGCTTCGCGACCGCGTCCGTGATCTGCTTCAGGCTCGCCTCGAGCTTGGGCCGCTCTGACTCCGCGATCTCGGCGGAGTCGGTCTTGAACACCACCTCCTCGTGCGGGATCTGGAGCGACCACGAGACGATCGCCATGCCGGCGAATCCCCCCGCGACATCGTGCGCCTTGAGCTCGATACGCGCCGCGGTGGCGTCGCTCGTCGGCGTCCAGGTGATGACGAGCGGGCTGCCGGCCGCCTGGCCCGTGAAGTCGTGCCGCTCGCTGGCGAGCTCTTCGCCGGTCTCGGACAGCACCGTGATCTCCACGTCCGCCGGGGGCAGCGACAGCTTCATTTCCAGGCGGTGGTTCGCGAGGTCCACCTTGGACTTGTCGATCAGAATCTGCGGGGCCGGCGTGGGCTTGCGGCCGCTGGCGAGGGCGACCGATTGGAATGGGACAACCGCGAGCACCGACAGCAGGGGCAGGACGACCGAGGTCAGGAGCGCGCGGCGTGATCCCGAGTGGTCGAATCCCTTCATGACGCCGGCTGGATCATATCATCGGGGCTCACCGCCGTGGGGCGCGGGTTTTCGGGAAGCACCGTGCTATTTTGCGGCCGTGTCCCTGAGCATGCTCCGCAGGTCGGCGTTCGCGGTCACGTTGGCGGGGCTCGCCTGGACGGCCGGCTGCGCGTCGGGACCGCGCCCCGCCATCGAGCCCGCATTCGCGGCGCGGACCTACACGCCGATTCGCATCGCGCTGTTGCCGCCGGACGTGTTCATGGTGGTCGACCAGATCGGCGACAACGATCCGGCCCGGTCCGAGGCCTTGCGGCAGCAAGTGATCAGCGAGGTGGTCCGGCTGTCCAGCGAGGCGTTCCGGCGGCGCGGCTACGATCTCGATCTGTCGGCGCGCTGGGACGGAATCGTCGGGCAAAACGGCGCGCCCCTCGTGACATCCGACGAGCTCGCCTCCATGGCGGACGCGATCCTGCAGTTCGCGAACAGCCCGGCGGGCGGCCAGACGGGACCGCTCAGCGTTCCGCAGATCATCGCCCCCGAGCTCGCGGCGAAGATCGGTTGGGCGACGCAGGCCGATTCCCTTCTGTACGTGAATTTGAAGGGCGTCACGACCACGAATGGAAAGCGCGCCGCGGCGATCCTGGGGGCGGTATTCATCGCGTTGATCGTCGTCCTCATCGTGCTCGCGGCTACGAAGGATCACGGGGGCGGCGACGGCAGCCCCGTGGGCCACGGACCGGGGCGGGTCGTGGCGGGACCGGTGCGGGGCGGGCCCCCGATCGGCCGCACGATGGCGGCCGCTCCCGGCAGGACCGGCGGCGGGATGCCCCTCGTGCGTGGCCCGGCGCCCGTGGGGCGCGGCGGCGGCTTCGTCGGCGGCGGACCGCGTCCCCGGTACTACGGCGGTGGTCCACACGTGGGCTTCGGTGTCGGCATCTTCATTCCCCTCGACGGTCCCACTTACACCCACGAGGGTCAGGTCACGCACGAAGACGGCTGGTTCGGTGACGACCAGCTTTATCTCAGCATGACCCTGGTGAATGCGTCCGACGGCCGCGTGCTCTGGCAGCTGCGCGACGACTTCGATCTGGACGCTGAGGATCCGAAGGACATCCAGACGCTGGTGAACCGCGTGGTCGGCACCATTCCGCTGCGCGGCGATCTCGTCGACCAAAGCGCGCCGGCGGCTGCGCACTGACGCCGCCGCAGAGCCGGTCCGGCGCCAGCGCGACTACTGCTTTCCGATCGCCGCGCGCAGCGGGCGGTTGAACGCGAAGATGGCCGCGCCGGCCGCCAGGCCGAGCAGCGTGAGCAGCAGGAAGAAGCCTTCCTTGGGCCAGCGTGTGTAGAAGATCCCGATGACACCGGACAGGAAGTTGCCGGCGAAGCTGGAGAGGAACCACATCCCCATCATCATCGACACGATCCGCACCGGTGCCACCTTCGTGACCAGCGACAGACCGATCGGCGACAGGTACAGCTCCCCGATGGTGAGCAGGAACGTGCAGAACAACGGCCAGAACAGGCTGCCCTTGCCGCTGCCCACGATCCGCGCGCCGGCGATCATCACCACGAACGACAGTCCGAGCACCACGCAGCCGATGGCCATCTTGCTGACGCTGCTCGGCTCGGTGCCGCGCCGGGCTTGCCACCTCCACACCATGTCGAGGACCGGCGCCAGCAACACGATGATGAGGGGGTTCCAGGACTGGAACCATGTGGACGGGATCTGGAAGCCGAGCACGGCGGGCCAGATCGTCTGCTCGTCCGCCCAGGACTGCATCGTGTTCCCCTGCTGCTCGTAGACGGCCCAGAACACCACGTTCAGCGCGCACAGGGCCACCAGCGCCAGCGAGCGCTTCCTCTCGTCGGCGGTCAGCGGGGAGGGCGGCTCGGTGTGATGGGCAGCGCGCTGCCGGGCGAGGTTGTCGGGCGCGAGGTAGCGGCCGCCGAGCAGATAGACGACGAGGCCGACCACCATTCCCACGCCCGCCGCGGCGAACCCGTAGTGCCACCCGAAGATCGCCGCCAGCGTGCCGCACACCAGGTTGGAGATGAGGGCGCCGAGGTTGATGCCCATGTAGAAGATGGTGTACGCGCCGTCGCGCCGCGGATCCCCCGCGGCGTACAGATTGCCGACCTGGGTCGAGACGTTGGGCTTGAACGCGCCGTTGCCGAGGATCAGCAGGAACAGCGCCAGGAAGAACGAGCGTTCGCTGGCCATCACGAAGTGCCCGGCCGCCATCAGCAGCGCCCCGAGGATGACGGTCCTGCGCTGCCCCAGCCACCGATCGGCGAGGATGCCGCCGAAGAACGGCGTGGCGTAGACCAGCGCCGTATAGCCGCCGTAGAGGATCGACGCTGCCTCGACGGGGTGGCTCGGCACGAGCTGCTTGATGAAGCCCCACAGGAACACATGTCCCGGATCGCCCGGCGCCAGCGCGCACGGGGGAAGCTTCTGGCGACAGCCCTGCAGACTCTCCCGCAGGGTGACGAACAGGTAGTTCGCCATGTACAGCTTCAACAGGCCGCGCATGCCGTAGTAGCTGAACCGCTCCCACATCTCCGTGAAGAAGAGGATCACCAGGCCCGGGGGATGCTTGAAGCGGCGCTCGAAGGCGGTGAGTGGCACCGGTCGTGGGGCGGTCTGCGTGGTCTCGGCGGACTCGCTCATGCGGGGGACAACGTTACACCCACGTCGTGCCCTGGAAAGCCGAATTCTCGGCGCGGGCGTGCCGGGGCGGGGAGCAAGATCGGTCGTCCCTCCCGGGACACTCGTACCGCGCCACAGTGAAGATGACCGGTCGAGTCCGAGGTCTTCACCTCTCCCCGCTCCGCGGTCCGCTCCGCGGGGAGAGCAAGGTCGGCGGCTGCAGGCCGCCGGGTGAGGGGACGACTTAGCGATCGAGAGTGGCGCCCCTCTCCTTTATCCTCTTTCCGCTCCGCGGGGCGAGGACAAACAGCTTCGGGTGTCCGCACTTGGCCCAGCCGCGAAGGCGGTCCTTCTTACTTTTCGCAGCCAGCAAACGACCAAACCACTGTGGCGGGGTGCTACGCAACCGCAGGAGGGCCAATCTTGCTTCATTCGTTCACTCATCGATCAGGCCAGGTGGGTCTGCCCCTCGTGCTACTGTCGACCATGAGCTGGGCCGCAACCGCCGATGCGCCGCCGCCCACGCGCAAGGGTGACGTCGTCGAGACGCTCCACGGCGAGGCCGTCGCCGACCCCTATCGCTGGCTCGAGGACGAAGCTTCCCCCGAGGTGCAAGCGTGGACCGCCAGCCAGACCGCGTACACGCGCCGGATGCTCGACGGGCTGCCGGGTCGGGCGGCGCTGGCGAAGCGCTTCTGGGAGCTCTTCGAGATCGGCTCGCTCGGCGTGCCGGTTCCCCGTCCGCACGGCCGGGGGCGCTCCCGCGGCTGGCGCTATTTCTATACCCGGCGCGACGGCAAGCAGAATCAGCCTGTCCTGTACGCGCGCGACGGGCTCGAGGGTCCGGAGCGCGTGCTCGTCGACGTGAACGCGCTCGCCGCCGACGGGACCCGGGCGCTCGATTGGTGGGTCCCGTCCGAGGACGGTGCCCTGGTTGCGTACGGCGTGTCGGCGGACGGTAACGAGGAATCCGTGCTGCGCGTGCGCGACGCCGTCAGCGGCGCCGAGCTTCCCGACGTCATCGATCGAACGCGCGCTTGCTCCCTGGCCTGGTTGCCCGACGGCCGGGGCTTTTACTACACGCGGTATCCGGTCCCGGGCGCCGTCCCCGTCGGCGAGGAGAAGTATCACCGGCAGGTCTTCTTCCATCGCCTGGGCGAGCCCATCGCGCGCGACAAGCTGATCTTCGGCGCGAACCGCGACCTGAAGGACTGGCCGAGCGTGGCGCTGTCACCGAACGGCCGCTTCCTCGGCGTCGAGGTGAGCCAGGGCTGGTCGAAGAGCGAGCTGTACATCATCGACCGCAAGGCGCCCGGAGGAGCCGCCGCGCTGCCCGTCGCGGTGGGTGAGGAGGCGCTGTTCGAGCTGGCCGAGCTGACGGACGACGCCGCCTACGTCCGCACGAACAGCGGGGCTCCCCGCTATCGCCTGTTTCGCGTGCCGCTCGGTCGCGGGCTGCAGGCCGGGCGCTCGGCCTGGCGCGAGCTCATCCCCGAGGGCCCGCACCCGCTCGGGCAGGTGGCGCTCGTGGGCTCGCATCTGGTCGCGCAGTTCCTCGAGGACGCCGCCAGCCGCGTGCGCTTCTTCGACGGCGACGGCCGGCCTGACGGCGAGCTGGCTTTGCCATCGCTCGGGACGGTCACGGGTCTGTCGGGACACCCGAAGGGCGACGAGCTGTTCGTGGGGTTCACGTCATTCCTCGCTCCGACGACGGTGCTGCGGCAGCCGTTGCCCGCGGCCAGAGGGGGAGGGGCCGGGGCAAGGGCAGGGGCCAGTGCGCCGGCGCCGGCCGCCGCGCCGGCAATTCCGCCGCCGTCGGTGTGGCGGGCGATCGCCTCGCCCGTCCCCGCGGAGGGCTACGTCGTCGCACGAGATCGGGCAACCTCGAAGGATGGCACGACGGTCCCGCTCTTTGTCGTCCACCGTCGTGACCTCGCCCGCGACGCGCGCACGCCCACGGTGCTCTACGGCTATGGCGGCTTCAACGCGAACATGACGCCCGGATGGTCGCCCTCGGTCATTCCCTTCCTCGAGCGCGGGGGCGTCTACGTGCTGGCGATCCTGCGGGGCGGCGGCGAGTACGGTGAGGCGTGGCACCAGGCCGGCATGCGCGCGCACAAGCAGAACGTGTTCGACGACTTCATCGCCGCCGCGGAGCACCTGGTCACGGCACGGGTGACCAGCCCGGACCGCCTGGCCATCATGGGACGATCGAACGGGGGACTCCTCGTGGGGGCGGCGCTGACCCAACGTCCCGACCTGTTTCGCGCCGTCATCTGCGGCGTGCCCCTGCTCGACATGCTCCGCTACCACCGCTTCCGGATCGCGCAGCTCTGGATCCCGGAGTACGGCTCGGCCGACGACGCCGAAGCGTTTCGCTGGCTGCGCGCCTATTCGCCCTATCACAACGTTCGCGACGGCGCGCCCTATCCGGCCGTCATGTTCTCGACGGCGGCGTCCGACACGCGCGTCGACCCCCTGCACGCGCGCAAGATGACCGCGCGGCTCCAGGCGGCGACCAGCTCGCGCCTGCCGGTGGTGTTGCGGCTGGAGGCGCAGGCCGGCCACGGGGCGGGGAAGCCGCTCGGCAAGGTCATCGAGCAGCTCGTCGACGAGTGGACGTTCCTCGACCAGGCGCTCGGGCTCCGCTGAGACCAGCGTGGGCCGAATTGAACACGTACGAGTCGTGCCCTAGACTACGTACGATGCCCAAGGCAACGGCCGCCATGAATGCGTCGCGATTGCGGGCCGATATCTATCGAATCCTCGATCGAGTGCTCGAAACCGGCGTGCCGGTGGAGATCGAGCGGCGCGGTCGCTTGTTGCGCATCGTGCCCGAGACGAAGCCAGCGAAGCTGGAGCTGCTTCCGAAGCGCCCAGAGGCCGTCAGGGGAGATCCCGGGGACCTCGTACACGTCGACTGGTCGAAGAGCTGGCGCCCTGGTCGGATGTGATCCACCTCGACACGCATGTCGTGGTCTGGCTCTATGCGGGCAACGTGAAAGCCCTGTCGCGCCTTGTGGCCGATCGAATCACGAACGATGACGATCTCGTCGTCTCTCCCATCGTCGCGCTGGAAATCGACTTTCTTCGTGAGGTCGGCAAGGTTACCGAGACCGGCGAGACGATGATCGCCGATCTCGGCCGCCGCTTGGCGCTGCGGTTGGCGCGGAGTCCGTTCGCCGACGTCGTTGCCGCCGCGAAGGCGCTCGCCTGGACCCGTGATCCGTTCGACCGTCTGATCGTCGCGCAGGCGGCCGCAGAGAACGCGAGCCTCGCCACGCGCGACCGGTTCATCCGGCGCCACTTCAAGGGCGCGATCTGAGACTGACGAGGTTCACCCGCTGGACAGATCGGCCCAAGCCTCTGAGCTCACGTCGGAACCTGGGCGAGGGTCACGGGACCCGACGCCGCATCCGATTGCGGTTCTCGCTTCGCGATCAGCAGAAACATCACCGGAACCAAGAAGAGTGAGAGGATCGTCGACGAGGTCAGCCCGCCGACCACGGCGAGCGCCAAGGGTTGGTTGGACTCGGTCCCGGCTTCCAGGCCGAGTGCGGTCGGGACGAGGCCGATGACCGTTGCCAGGCTCGTCATCGCGATCGGGATAAGGCGGGTGCGCGCTGCCGCGACCACGGCCTCGACCTTGTCGACCCCCTCGTTGAAGCGGCGGTTGGCGTCGTCGATGAGCAGGATCCCGTTCGACACTGCGATGCCAACCACCATGAGAACGCCCATGAGCGCGGTGATCGAGAAGCCCTGCCCGCCGGCGATCAGGGCGAGAACGATACCAAGCAAGGACACCGGGATCGTGAACAGCATGATGAAGGGCAAGCGCAGCGATTTGAATTGCGAGGCCATGATCATGAACACGACCATGATCGCGAGCGCGACCGCGAGACCGAGCCCCGAGAACGTGGTCCGCATCAGGTCGACCTGACCCACGAAGCTGAAGTCGATTCCCCGTGTGCGAGGGTCGGCGCGCAACCTCGTTTCGAGCTCCGCGGCGGCGCTGCCGATGTCGCGCCCCTCTGTCTGCATCATGACGTGGGCGACACGTTGAAGATGGTTGCGCTCAATCGCGATCGGGCCCAGCGAACGCCGGATCTTGCCGTAGGAGCCCAGGGTGACGGCCCGGCCGTTGTCGCCGATGCGTACGGGGATACGGGCCAGGGCGCCTGGATCGTCGACGACCTGGCGGTCGTACGACGTGACGACGTAGTACGACTGCCCGTTCGACCCATCGATCCAGACGCTCGGAGTATTGATGTTGCCAAGCGTCGCCTCCAGGGTGGTCTGGGCTGCCGTTCGGGCGCTGAGGTCGACCAGCGCTGCCTCGGTCCTGTCGGTCTCGACCCGCACCTCGGGGTAGTCGATCTCGAGCGATGGGTAAATGTCCCGGATGCCTGGCACCGTGGCGGCCACCTCTGCGATGGCCTTCGACTTCGCGTCCAGCTCCTCGAGGCTGTCACTCCCGACCTCGACCACCAGCGGCGCGATGTACCCGTTCGAGAACACGCTGGCGACCAGCCCTCCGGGCCATTGCAGCAGCTCGACGCCGGGAAAGTCGCGGTTCAGGATCTCGCGCATCTGGTCGGCGATCTCGCGCTGCGTGTACTTTCGCCGTGCGGGCTCGGCCAGCGCCGCACGGATGAACCCCATGTGGGGGCCGCTGTTGGGGCTGGTCATGGCGCTGCGCGCGTTACCGGGGGATCCGACATTCGTCAGCACCAGGTCCACGGTGTCCTTGGGAAGCTGTCTGGCGAGAACCGCCCCCATCGCATTGATCTTCCTGGTCGCATCCTCGAGCGAGGTGCCGGGAGCGACGCGGACGTAGACGCGCTCCATCGATTCATCGATCTCCGGGAAGAACGTGCTCGGCAGCTGCCTTGCCATCCAGATGCTGAGCCCGACCAGCACCGCACATGCGCCGAGCACGGTCTTGCCAAATGGAAGCGTGGCGCGAAGCGCACCCGAATACAGGTGCGCGATCCGATCGATGAACGCGGCGACCCGCTGTGCGACCCGCCCCGGCTCGTGGTGCGCCAGGAAGTAGCGGCACGCAAGCGGCGTGACGCACATGCTGACGAAGTACGACGCGATCATGCTGACCGCGACTGTCACGGCCAGCGGTACGAAGAGCTTCCGGGCCAGCCCGGCCAGGAGCACGACCGGCAGCAGAACAGCCATCGTGGTGAGCGTGGAGGCGAGCACGGGGAGGGCGACGGCGTTCGTGCCTTCGAGGGCGGCACGGGCCGGGCTCATCCCCGTGCGCTGGTGGCGATGGATAGATTCGAGCACCACGACCGCGTCGTCGACGAGGCGCCCCATCGCCAGCGTGAGCCCCCCCAGCGTGAATGCGTTCAGTGTGTGCCCTGCTGCGTAGAGGATGATGAGCGCGACCGCGAAGGATAACGGAATCGCGATCGCGACGATCAGCGTCCCGCGCACGCTCTGCAGAAACACCAGAATCACGAGCGCGATCAGGATGAGCGCCTGCGCGACCTCCTGCTTGAGCCCTTCGTAGCTCGTGCGCACGAACGTCGACTGATCGAAGATCGCCCTGACGGCCACCCCAGGCGGCAGGTTCGGCAGATGCCCCACGATGTTCTTGACCGCCTCGACGATCTCCAGCGTGTTGCCGCCAGGGACGCGGAGCACGTTCAGATAGACGGCGTCGTTGCCGTCCACGGCGACCGACTGTGTCGCGGGCGACCCGCCATCCTCGACGCGGGCGACGTCCTTGATCAGCACGGCGCGACCTTCGTGCAACTTCACAGCCGCCTCGCCGATGTCAGCCACCCGAGCAGCGACCGCGTTGGTGTAGACGTTCGCGTCGAACCTGGGCGAGATGAACTCGCCCGAAGGGAGCAGGGCATTCGACTGGGCAACGGCCGCCGCGACATCTGTCGAGGTGATACCCCGCGCCTGGGCGCGGGTCGGGTCCACGACGATGTTGATCTGGCGCTGTCGTCCGCCGTTGATCGCGGCGCTCGCGACGCCCGGGATCCCCTCGAGCACCGGCTCGATGTAATTGAGCGCGTAGTCGTAGAGCTGCGGGCCGCCGAGACCGCCGCCCGAGACGGCGACCTGGATGACCGGCGCGTTCGATGGATCGTACTGGAGCACGAACGGCGGGAGGACCCCGAGCGACTTGGGCACCGCGGACATCGCGAAGGCAACCTGCTGTTGGACGAGGGTCTGGGCGGAGTCGAGATCGGTCCCCCACTTGAGCCAGACGAACACGACGGAGAGGTTGTTCCGGGACGTGCTCTGTACGAGCTCCACGCCCGGCGTCGCGCTCACGTATTTCTCTATGCGCCAGGTGATGGTCTTCTCGACGTCCTTGGGACCGAGCCCCGGGGCGAGCGTGCCAACGACCAGCACCGGTGGTGTCAGCTCGGGGAAGGTGTCGACGCTCATCCGTGGGGTCACGACACCGGCGAACACCACCAACCCGATGCAGATCATGAGGATTGCAATCGGGTTCCGGAGCGCAAGCCCTGTCACGGCGTCGCTCCCGCGACCTTCACTGTCTCCGACGCATTCTCGGAGGACGACTCTCGCTGGGCTGCGACGCGATCGCCGTCCTTCAGCAGGGCGCGCCCCTCGGTGACGACCCGACTGGTGGGCGGCAGCGTGAGCTCGAGGAACACGCTCCCGCCCCGTTCGCCCACGACACCGTAGCTGCCCTTGCGCGCCGTCTGACCGTCCACGACGAAGACCGTCGCCTTGGCGCCGCGAATCGACGCCGCGACGAGGGGTATCTCCGTGGCGGCGATCGGCTGGCCGATGTCGATGCTCAGCTCGGCCGTCGTTCCCACCGGCAGGGATCGGTCGGGGTCGGGAACGTCGATCTCGATGTGGACCGTGCGCGTCGCCGCGTCCGCCGCTGGCGAGACGCGCGCGATGTTGGCGCGAAGCTCCTTGCCCGTCGCGAGCGCGCGCATCCGCACCGGTATGCCCCGCCCGACGACGTCGAAGTCTGCTTCGGGAACATCCGCGACCACCCGCACGCTGGTCCGGTCCACGATCGTGGCGACGGTAGTGCCCGGGCGGACGAAGGCCCCGGGGTCCACCATCCGTGCCGAGATCTCCCCGGCGAACGGCGCGCGCAGGATGCAATCGTTCACCTCCAGCGTCGCCCGCTGCATCCTCGCCTGGGTCTCCATCAGCTCCGCCTGCTTGCTGGCGCTGTCGGCGGCGTGTCTCTCGATCTCGTTGGGTGAAGCAAAGCCGCCCTCCTCGAGCTCCGCGACGCGCGCCGCCTCGTGCGCGAGCGCCTCCTGTTCAGTCTGAATGGCGCGCGCCTGCATCGACACCGCCCTGGATGACGCGGACGCAGGTCGACAGTCGAGCGTCGCGATCACCTGGCCACGCTTGACCGCGTCGCCCGGCCGCACGAGCACGGTGTCCGCGTAGGCGGCGATGAGCTGGGGGCCGACTCTTGCCTCGACCCAAGGCTGGATCGTGCCGACGTAGCGCCGGTAGGGGCGGTACCTGGCCGCGCGCGCCGCGACGACCGTGACACCCTTCGCCTGGGTCACGAGCGCGATCTTGTTGACGTGCGAATTCGCGCGCGACACGAGCAAGAGCCCGAGCACGACCACCGCGGCCGTCCCCGCGACGATGACCAGGCGAAGCCTCCGACTCCTCGATGATTGCGTCACAGTTCCTCCGCGATGAGTCGCCCGATGACGGCCCTCGTTCGTAAGCTCTCGAATTGACCGACGGCGAGCTGGATCTCCGCGTCTGTCCTCAGGGCTTCGGCGTCCGCGAGCTCGAGTGACGTTCCGAGGCCCGCCTTGAACCGGGCCTCGGCCTGAGCGTAGTTCGCGCGCGCGGCGTCCACGGCACGCGCGAGGCTGACGAGCGCCGCCTGGGCCACCTCGGTGTCGACGTAGGCCTGCTGAACCGCGGCGGTCTCCCTTTGCGAGAGCGCCGACACGTCGGCGCGCGCCGTGGCGACGCGCGCGGCGGCCGCGTCGCGCCGCGCGGACACGACCGGGTCGAAGAAGTGCCACCGCAGCGCGATCCCGGCGTCCCAGTTCGGGATCGCGGGAAGCGGCCCCCAGGTTTGGGAGCTCGAGGGGCCGGTCGCCGCCGCGGTGCCCGCGCGGTCGGACAGCGTCGCCGTCAAGACGAGGTCGGGGCGGAGCTCCGCCGTGATCGCCCGGGTGAGCGCCTCGCCGGCCTTGACCCTCGAACGCGCTTCCTCCATGACGGGATCGCGGTCGATGGCTTGCTCGAGGCCTCGCTCGAGTGCTGGTGCCGGAGGCGCGGCAGCTTCCACGCCGCCCGCTTCGAGCATCCTCCCCTCGTATCCGACGGCCGCAGCGAACACCGCTCGAGACGTTCGAAGGCTGCCGCTGGCGCGGATTCTCCCGACGTCGAACCTGGTGAGGTCGGCCTCCGCGCGCGTGAGCTCGATGGGGGCGTGCAACCCGCTGCGCACGCCAGCGGCCGCCATGTCGCGGTGGGCCTGGGCGCGCTGGTACGCGTCCTCCGCCGCACGGAGCACGGCGTGGGCCCCCTGGACGCCGTAGTAGGCCTCCTTGACGATGAGATCGACCCGCAGGCGCTCGGCGTCGGCACGGTGTCGCTCCGTCTCGTAGGCGACATCGGCGACGGCCGCCTGGGCGGCGATGCGCCCGAAGTCGAAGATCTCCTGACCGGCCCCTATCGCCCCAAGAGCGGACGTGCCCGGGGCCCAGGTCCTGCCGACCTTCGTTCCACCGATCCGCGGGAGCTCGACCTCGGCAACCCCCAGGTAGGACGCGGTGCTGTTATTGGTGGTCCCTTCGAAGGCCTGCACGGTCGCCCCGAGAGTGGGCAACCACTGGGCCCGGGGGATGCGAGTTTCGGCGGCCGCCGCAGCCACGCGAGCGAGCGCGCTCTGCAAGGACGGCTGGTGGGCGCGCGCGTAGGCCAACGCCTGATCCAAGGTCATCGTCGGTAGCGTCGCAGCGCCCGGCGAAATCGCGACCAGCATCACGAGCATTTGCCCGGCGCCGGCAAGAGCTGACATGCGCTCGTCCACAGCACGCGGCGTACCAGCCAAGCGGCTGCCCAGGACGGGCAGTCTCGAGCGGGATCCGGCATACTTCGGGAAGTTTTCCCTGAGCGAAGGGGATTCATTCCCCAACATGGAAGAGATCTCTCAGCACGGCCGCCAGAGGGCGCGGGCATCCCGACGAACCTCCTTGGTCCGGGACTTGCTGCAATCTGGCGCGGCGGCCATGCCGCTCGTCGCCCCTCATCTGGGTGGGACGACCACTGGTGGTTGGATTCCGGATGCCTTCGTGAAAAATGCCGCGAGCCGCAGGACAGGACTGGCCGCCGCGATGGCTCTGTCCGTGGCATTCATCGGCGGGCTCGCATACTGGGACGCCGAGCGAGAGTCTGCCGCTGCCCTAGACGAGCTCGCGGAAGGGCAGGCGACCCTCGCCAGGGCGCTGGCAGCTTCTCTGCATTCCCGAGTTGCCGCTGGCAGCTCTTCGGGCGAGATCGAGCTGCTGCAAGGAGCCCGCACCGTGGAACGCCCTGGGGTCCTTGCGGTCATGCTCCACCGCCAAGGGGACCCGGCGTTGTCCACAACGAGTGGCGCGAGGATACGGTCGATCCCCATCCTCGAGGCGCTCGATCACGGCGCGTCCGCGGTCACGATTCCTCGACAGCAGGCTGCGTCACTCGGTCTGGCCCCTCGCACCGCCGTGGCCGGCATCGCCCGGGTCGATCGGGCCAGTGCTGGCGAGACGTGGGACATCATCACGGTGGCCAGCGCCGAGCACGAGAGGGATCGCGAGAAATGGGCCCGCCGTCGCTTGCTCCTGAGCGTCCTGGCCGCCGCGGGGTTGGTCGCCGTGTTCGGCGGCCTCGCCATGAGGAATCAGCGGAAGGAGCTGGTCCTCGGGCGCGAGCTCGCGCTCGCGGCCATGCAACAGACTCGAGACGAGAAGCTCCAGCGGGCCAGCAAGGCGGCGGTCATGGGTACGCTCGCGATGGGCGTAGCCCACGAGATCTCCACGCCCCTCGGCATAATCGCGGCCCGGGCCGAGCAAATGATCCCCAAGGTCGCGAGCGACGAGCGTCTTTCTGGCGGCGTCGCCGCGATCCTCTCTCAGACGGACCGAATCAAGCAGGTGATCCAGGGCTTGCTCGGGTTGGCCCGCGGCGACGCCCCGTCGGCAGAGCGAGTCGATCCTTCGGCGGTGGTCGATCAGGCGGTCGGTCTGGTCGAGCATCGCTTCTTGAAGGCTGGTGTGCGGTTGAGGCGCGAGGTGGAGGCCAGGCTGCCCAGCGTCCTCGGCGATCCGCGACTCCTCGAGCACGCCGTCATCAACCTCCTGCTCAACGCTTGCGATGCCTGCAAGGTGGGTGACGACGTCATCGTCAGAGCCGAGGGAGATCGCACCGAGATCAGGTTTGTCGTCGAGGATACGGGTGCGGGAATCTCGCTCGCCGACGTGGGCCGCGCGCGCGAGCCGTTCTTCACGACCAAGGCGCGCGGAGAAGGGACCGGTCTCGGCCTCGCGATCGCTCACGAGATCGTGTCGAGCCACCGCGGGACTTTGGAGTTTTCGCCGGGGCAGGCGTGCGGAACCTCCGCGGTGATCCGCCTGCCGCCGGCAGGAGGGACCGTCGATGTCTGAACGACGTTGCAGGATCCTGGTGGTCGACGACAACCTGGAGATGGCGCGGACGCTCGCGCAGGGTCTGCTCGACCGCGGCTACGACGCGGTGGCCGTCGGCTCCGGCCGGCAGGCGCTGGATCGACTGGAAGCGGAGACGTTCGACGCGGTCGTGACCGATCTCCGGATGCCGAACGTGGACGGGCTCGAGATCCTGGCCGCATCGCGCAAGCTCGATCCCGATCGACCGGTGATCGTGATGACCGCGTACAGCGCGATCGACACCGCGGTGGAATCGATCCGGCAGGGCGCCCATCACTATCTGACCAAGCCGTTCAAGCAGGACGAGCTCGCGATCTTCCTCGGTCGCGCGTTGGAGGAGCTGCAGTTGCGGCGGGAGGCGTCGGCGCTCAAGACCGCGCTCCGGACCAAATATTCGGCCTCTAACATCATCGGACACAGCGCGGCCATTCAGGCGGTGCGCGAGCGTATCCAGCGCGTCGCGGACGCCCCGGCTCCGGTGATCGTGCTCGGCGAGACGGGGACCGGGAAGGGGCTGGTCGCCCGCGCGTTGCACGCCGACAGCGGCCGGCGCGATGGCCCCTTCGTCGCGGTCAACTGTGCCGCGCTCCCCGAGCCGTTGCTCGAGAGCGAGCTGTTCGGGCACCTCAGGGGGGCGTTCACTGGCGCGGTCGGAAACAGGCCGGGCCTGTTCGCCGAGGCGGACGGCGGCTCGCTGTTTCTCGACGAGATCGCCGAGATGACACCTGGGTTGCAGGCGAAGCTGCTGGACGTCCTGGAGAGCGGCACGGTCCGTCCGGTGGGTTCGACCAAACTGCGACAGGTCGATGTCCGGATCATCGCCGCGACCCACAGAAACCTGGCGGAGGCGGTGAGGGCTCAGAAGTTTCGCGAGGATCTGATGTACCGACTCGACGTCGTCAGCATCGTGATTCCCCCGCTGCGGGACCGCGTCGAAGACATTCCGGAGCTCATCGAGCACTTTCTCCACCAGACCCGGGCGAGGTATCCACACTCGCCGATCCGGCGTATCACGCCCGAGGCGTTGGCTCGCCTGTGTCGACATCGCTGGCCTGGGAACGTGCGCGAGCTCGCTCACACCGTCGAGAAGATTGCGCTGCTCGGGCAAGCGGCCGACGTGACCGTCAAGGACCTTCCCGACGGGATCGCCCGCGCCGATAGGGTGGATCTGATCGAGTTCAGGGGCGACATCATCCCGATGCGAGAGCTGGAGCGACGGTACGCGGTCTGGGCCGTAGGCCAGACCGGGGGACACCGCGGCAAGGCCTCCGAGAGGCTGGACATCGATCCAAAGACGCTTCGGAAATGGCTCGGAGAGCCCGAGAGTGACGACGTCGAATAGGGCGGGAAGATCTCCCGAACGGACCGGGAGAATCTCCCGAGCTCTCCGCGAATCCGCCCCCGTCACTGCCGAATCTCGAGGGACGGTCGTGTGGCACGAATGCTGCCTCTCGACGAATCATGATTCAAGAATCGTCGAGGAACCTCGTCGCCACCGTGCTGGTCCTGTCGGCATCTGCCTGCGCGACCATGACCCCGCCCGTGCGGACCGGTGCGCCCACGCAAACGTCCGAGGGGGTAGAGCTGGCCGTGGCCCGGAAGCACTGCGATCAGACGCAAGACTCAGATTGGGACGGGGAAGACCTGGCGGAGCTCATCGTGGAGGTGCAAGTGAAGAACCCGACCCGGGCGCCGATCGCGATCCACAGGGGGGACATGCGGTTGCTGGCGCCCGACGGTGCGGCGCTCAAGACCATCACATGGCGCGCGGACGATCCCCTCTACGTGGCGAGCGGCGAGACCAAGTCCTTCGACATGCGATTCATGGCGCGCGGTTCGTTGGAGTGCGGCGCGCCCCTGCAGCTCGACACCCGAGGCGCGGTGACGACGGACCATCACGTGCTCGTGACCGACAGGATCTCCTTCACGCCATCAGCTCCCTTGTAGGAGGCCAACCTGTCAGCCTCTGCCGGCGGGGCCGTCTCCCGATCGCAGAGCCGATCGCACCGCGGCGCGCACCGCATCTCCCACCGCGACAGGCACGGGTCCTGGTGGCGCGCTCGCGCAAACCGCCAGCGTCCGCTTCAGGGAGTCGCACGTGACCTGGCAGCTCGCGCATCCCTCGACGTGCTTCTGAAGCTCGGCGCAGAGGCGCGGCTCGAGATCGCCCTCGAGCTGGCGCGAGAATGCCGTCAGCACGTCGGGGCAACCGGGCGCGCGGGGCGGCGTGGCGTCGCCGAGGGCCGCCACGAGGCGCGCGCGAACGGTCGCCCGGGCGCGGTGAAGGCGGCTCTTCACGGCATCGACGCTGACGCCGGTGACGGTAGCGACCTCCGGGGCGGTCAACCCCTCCATGTCGCGCAGGATCAGGACTTCGCGCGACGCAGGATCCAGCTCTTCGAGGGCGATAGCGAGCGCGCGTCTGACCTCGCCGCGGGCGGCCAGCTCGTCCGGACCAGCCACGGACGATGGCACGACGGGTGATTCGGGATCGAAAGCGAGGTTGTCGGCGGGCGCGAACTTGCTTCGCCGGCGCCGCTTGATGCAGAAGCTGCGGGCGATCGTGTAGAGCCAGGTCGACACCGAAGCCTCGCCCCGGAAGTCGCCGACGGTTCGAGACGCCGCGAGGAGAGTGTCTTGCAGGACGTCCTTGGCGTCCTCGGAGTCGCCGCACATTCGCAGACCGAACCCGAAGACGCGGGCCTGGTATCGCTGGAGCAGCGCCTCGATCGCGGGGCGTTCTCCGGCGCGCGCGGCGGCGACAAGCGCGTCGTCGGATGGCGGGACGTCGGTCACAGCGAGAGCTTACTCGATGCGGCCGAGCAGCCCGGGACCTGGGGTCGGTCAGGCCGAGAGCTTCTCCGTGGCGACGCCGCCGTCGACCTCGATCGCCAGGTCCACGGCCGGAGGGTGCAGCAGCGTTCCGTACGCGGGACAGCTCTTGATGGCGCGCTCGACGGTGACGAGCTGGCGTTCGGTGAGCCCGGCCGGGAGGTGAACCTTCATCGAGACGCGGCAGATGCGCGGGGAGGGCGTGCGTTCCTTCTCGAATTCCACCTCGACCCTGAGGCCGGTGGTAGGCAGCCCCCGTCCATGCAGGAAGGCCGCGGCGTAGTAATGCACGCAGGCGGCGACGGAGACGCCGAGAACATCGAGAGGAGACGGGCCTCGATCTTCTCCGCCAGGCACCGTCGCCGGTTGGTCGAACACCATCTCGTGACTTCCGACGTGGACTCGGCTTCCGACCTTCCCCGTGGATTCGACGACGGCCTTCATGTTCGCCTCCCCTGTGGCGCACCGGTCACGAAGTTGCGGAGCCTCTTCAGAAGGCCTGGCGAGCCGCCGCGGCTGGCTGACGTGCTGTCCTTCCTGGTGTGGCCGGGGCACCGCTCCGCCACCGGCACGTCCCCCAGCACGCTCTCGACGTGCCGGCCGCAGCCGGCGAACGAGGGCTTTCCGCATTCTCGACACGTGATGCGCTGACACATGATTCGACCTTCCTTCTCCTCAACGGCTGTTCAACAGATTGTTGGAGCCGCGGCGCCGGCAAAGGGTTCGGGAGCGTTCACAATAGTGGACGGCATCAAGGCGGGCCACGCAGGTCCATTCGTTCGTAGGTCCTGGCCGTGACTCACCTTTTCAGCCGGCGTTCGAGCACGATGCCGGCCTGATCCATGCGGCGATAGAAGGCCTGCCGAGAGATCCCCAGCTCGGCTGCCGCTCGCGAGACGATCCCACCCGATCTGAGCAGGGCATCTTCGACCAGGGCTCGGTCCGGATGGGAGGAGCCGGAATCCGAGGCGGACCTCGAATCGGGGCTGGCCGGAGCGACCGCGGGCGCCGAGCCGGGAAGCTCGGACCGGGCAGGTCGGCCCGACGGAAGGTTCTCCACGCCGAGGCCGAGATGCGCCGGCGTGATCACGCCACCGGAGCAGACGAGCATCGCCCGGTGGATCCGGTTCTGGAGCTCGCGAACGTTCCCCGGCCATTCGTGCCCCAGCAGGGCGTCGCGGGCGGGCTCCCCGAGGCAGGGAGTCGCGACCCCGTCCTGCCCGGGAAGCGTCGCGAGGAAGTGCTCCGCGAGGGGCAGGATGTCGTCGGGGCGATCGGCGATCGGCGGCACGTGCAATTCGATGACGTTCAGACGGAACAGGAGATCCTCGCGGAACTTCCCCTCGGCAATGGCGCGCGACAGGTCGACGTTCGTCGCGCTGACGATCCGGACGTCGACCTTGCGCGTGACGCTGGAGCCGAGCCGCTCGAATTCGCCGGTCTGCAACACGCGGAGCAGCTTGGCCTGTCCCGCCGGAGACAGGTTGCCGATCTCGTCCAGGAACAGCGTTCCGCCGTCGGCCGCCTCGAAGCGCCCGATCCGCAGCTTGGTCGCCCCCGTGAACGCGCCGGCCTCGGCTCCGAACAGCTCCGCCTCGAGCAGCTGGTCGGGCAGCGCGCCCACGTTGACCTTGACGAAAGGGCGGTCCTTTCGGCGCGAGTTCGCCTGAATGATCTCGGCGAGCTTCTCCTTGCCGGCGCCATTCGGCCCCGTGATCGAAATCGGCACATCCGAGGGCGCGACCGTCGTCGCCAGGCTGACCACGTTTTGCATCTGGGCGCTCGCGTAGATCAGGCCGCAGAGCTCGTAGCGTGCGGCCAGGGTTCGCCGCATGCGCACGCCCTGCGCCCGAAATCGCATGTTCTCCTGCTGCAGGCCGCGCAGGTGGAGGAGCTTGCGGACGATGCCGACCAGCTTCTCCTCGTCCCAGGGCTTCTCCATGTAGTCGCTGGCCCCCTCCTTGACCAGCTGCACGGCGATCTCGAACGACCCCCAGGCGGTGAGAAGAACGATCGGCAGCTCGGGGTCGAGCTTCCTCAGGGTGCGAAACAGCGCCACGCCGCTCTCACCCGACGTGGCGTGCTGGGAGAAGTTCATGTCCTGCACCACGACCCCGACGTCCTCGCTGGCGACGAGATCGAGCGCCTCGTCTGGGCTGCCCGCGGTCAGCGCTTCGAGCCCATGCAGGTCGAACAGGACGTGCAGGGACGAGCGGACCGCGGCCTGGTCATCGACGATGAGGACCTTCACACGTCCGACTCTACTCTAGCTGCTAGCTGCGAGTGACGCAGGCCGCGCGGGTGGTCCAGTCCGTTCAACCGCTCCACCGGCCGTTGGAACTACGTCGATCGATCGGATACGGTCGCAGCTTGGCGGACAGCTCAAGTCTCGCGGTGCTTCTCGAGGGCGTGGCGACGGTAGGCGCGCTGGTGGTCGGCGTCTGCGCGTGGAGATCGCGAGCTGCGACGACGATACGAATCGCCGCGCTCGATGCCCAACTGGAAGAGCAGCGCAGCGCCGGCGAGCGGCGGGAGGGCCTGCTCCGGACGGTGGTCGAGACGACACCGGTCGCGATGGTGCTCTTCGGCGAGGGGGGAAGCATCATCTTCACGAACCGATCGGCGCGCGAGCTCTTCTTCGAGGGGCAGGCGGTCGAAGGACAGAACTTCCTGTCCATGATCGAAGGGGCGCAGGCCTCCCTGCGCCAGGCTCTCCTCTCCGATGGAGACGAGCTGTTCAGCGTGGACGGGCCGTCCGGGCGCGAGACCTTTCATCTGTCGCGCCGACACCTCGAAGCTGGTCAGACGTTGATCGCGGTCCGAAGCGTGACTCAGGAGCTCGATCGTCACGAGGTCGCGAGCCTGAAGAAGGTCATTCGCATCATCAGCCACGAGATCAACAACTCGCTCGGTCCCATCGCGTCTCTCGTGAGCTCCGCGAAGACGATCCTCCAGCGACCGGAGCACATGCCCAAGCTCCCCACCATGTTCGATACGATTCAAGAGCGCACCTTGCACCTGCAGGGCTTCCTCGACGGCTACGCCAGGCTCGCCAAGATCCCTCAGCCCAAACCCGCCCCGGTTCCCTGGCGTCCCTTCCTCGACGGCCTGCGCGAGCTCTGGCCGGACCTCCAGATCGGGGACGCTCCCGCCCGCCCCGGGTTCTTCGATCGCGCTCAGATTCAGCAGGTGCTCATCAACCTCATCAAGAACGCACATGAGGTCGGCGGACCAGCGGGCGAGGTCAAGGTCGTCGTCGAGCTACGCGCGGAGGGCGGCTGCCGGATCTCGGTGCTGGATCGGGGACCCGGCGTTTCGGCAGAGGTCATGCAGAACGTCTTTGTGCCGTTCTTCACGACAAAGCCAACGGGCAGCGGCCTCGGCCTGGCGCTCTCACGCGAGATCGTCGACCTGCACCAGGGCCGCCTGAGCCTCGCGCGCCGCGACGGTGGCGGCATGGCGGTCAGCGTGTGGCTACCGGATGCCGAAGGCACCAAGGCCGGCGCGCTTTCAGCCAGTCGAGCCCGGCTCACGCTGACGCGCTCCTGAGGGTGGCGGGTCGCCGTTGACAGGCGACCGACAGGTGTCCGCCCGAAGCCCGACGGCTGTCCGCGGCGATCGGTCTCGAAGCCCCGCAGCGCTGGGCCTTCGGGCTGAGCCTCGGTGGCATGCGACGTGCTGAGACGGGTTGCGAGCGTTTCACACCACATCCATCAAGGAGTCCATCATGAAATTTCCAGTCGCCGGCGCCGCCATCCTCTCCCTGCTGACCAGCGCGACCGCGCTCGCGCAGACCCCAGCTTCCGCCGAGCCGGAAACCCTCACGGCCGGCGCCTCGTCTGGCGGGACGAAGCTCAGCGGGTGGTTCCTGGAGCCGACGTTCGGCACCACGGGCTTCGATGGTCGGTTGAACTACACCCCAGGGCTGCGCGGCGGCGTCTACTTGAACAAGCGCTTCGCGGTGGGGTTGGCGGCCCAGGGCGTGGCCAGCTCCGCCACGACCCTGAACAGCAACGAGGTCCGAAACCTCGGAAGCTACGGTGGCCTGCTGTTGCAGTACATCTGGCATTCGGACCAGCTGGTCCATGGCACGTTCGAGTCGACCATCGGGAATGGCCGTTGGTGCGCCGTCGGGACAGGCGGCTCCAACTCGTGCGCGACCAAGGACTTCCTGGTCTTCGAGCCGGCCGCGAACATGGAGATCAACGTCGCCAAGCACGTGCGCTTCACGAGTGGCGTCGGCTACCGGTTCGCGGTGGCCGGCAGCGGTGAGGGTCCCTCCAGCCGAGGCATGAGCAGTCTGGTCGTGCGCACCGGCCTCGTCTTCGGGAGCTTTTGAGGACCTCAGCCGCTGGTGTTCAGCGCCACGTTGGTTCGGCCGCCCAGATCGATCGCCATCGTCGCCGGACGCGAGCCGGGCTCGTCGACGGGGTCGACCGAGCCTGGGCTGTTCTTCTGGGAGGCGCGCTGGACGCGCCACCACGCCCGAGCCGCCGGCAGGTCGATGTGAGCGGCGTCCGCGCAGGCGAGGAGGGAAGCGCGCAGCGCCGCGGCCGACGCGGGACGGGCGTCGCGATCCTTCGCGAGACACCCGAGCACGATGGCCTCGAGGTCCGCGGGAAGGGCCCTCCCCAGCCGCTGCGACGGGGGGACCGGCGTCTCGAGCATGTGCTTGCTGCAAACCTCCAGCACCGTCGCGGCCTCGAACACCTGGCGTCCCGTGAGCAGGAAGTAGGCGACCGCGCCCACCGCGTAGAGATCCGAGCGTCCGTCGATGGTATCGGGTCGCGAGATGGCCTCGGGGGCCATGTACAGCGGCGTGCCGATGATCGCGTCGCCGGCCGCCGACTCGACCATGTTCCCGCCGAACGTCCTCACGAGGCCGAAGTCGACGACCTTGACGACATCGGGCTCGTCCGGCCGTTCGGTGAGGACGATGTTGGCGGGCTTGATGTCGCGGTGGATGAGGCCGAGCGCATGCGCCTCCGCGAGGGCGCCGCTGACCTGCGCCAGGATGTGGATGGCGCGCGCGGGCTCGACGGGGCCGTATTGATCGACGAGGCTCTGGAGGTCCAGGCCGTCGAGATACTCCATGACGTAATAAAAGACGCCCTCGGCCGTTCGCCCGTAATCGAAGATCGAGATGGTGTTGGGGTGCACGAGGCGGCTCGTGAGCTGCACCTCGCGCTCGAAGCGCACGAGATCGGCCTCGCTCGCGCGGTCCTTGAGCAGCAGCTTGATCGCCGCCGGCCGGCGAAGCATGGCGTGCGCGGCGCGATAGACGACACCCATCGCGCCTTCACCGATCTTCCGTTCGAGCACGTACTGCCCGAACCGCCGCGCCTCGCGGACCTCGGCCCGAAGGCCGTAGATGACCCGCGAGATGACGGTGCACGTGATGGTCGCGATGGTCCATTCCATGATGGACGTCGTCGGTAGCCACGGAAAGACACCCGAATTGGCCGCACGCCAGGCGAGCCCTCCACCGATGGCGGGTACCAGGGCGCTCGACAGCAGGATCTTCGGGACCCCGACCAGGGCGGTTATGATGATGGTGCGCCGAGGGGACGACGGAATCAGGGCGGCACGAATCGCGAGGAACATCGCGGCGGGGAAGAGATCGATCATGACCACGTAGCCATCGGCCATGAGGGAGCCTTCACGCGTAACGACCGAATGTTCCCGCACGAACCCGACCAGGATGAAACGCGTCAGGAAGGTGCCGACGATCGCGATGATCAGCGGGCCGGCGGCATCCACGATCCGACAGAACCGGATTGACCGTCCGCCGCGCCGGCACAGCCACCAGAGGGCGCCCGAAATGGCGATCGAGCCGAACGTGATGACCGTGTCGGGGCCTGGCTTCACCATTCCGCCCCCGGCAAGACCAAGGACGCCACCGGCCAGGTTGAAGCAGAACAACACCTTCCAGAACAACGCCAGCCGGGTCTGCAGAAAGGCGCGTGTCTCCTCGCTGTCCTCGGTGGTCGGTGATGGTTTCTGACGCGGCATCGGGTGACTCTCGGCGAGTGACCGCCGACCCTAGCAGCCGCCCGGATCAAAAGCTTCCGAAGACAGGTCACCGACGCTGTCGCTGGTGTGTCCGCCCCTTTCGGTAGTCGAACGTCACAAAGGATTGCGCACGGTCAACGCGGCCATGCGGCTGAAGTCGCGATCGGCGGAGAGCAGCTCGCGGGCGCCGTGATGGAGGGCGAGCGCGGCGATGCGGGCGTCGTGGATCTTGCCAGCGCGGATGGCGTTCGATCTCACCAGCTCCGCGAGGACCGGCCAGTAGCTCTCTTCCTCGGCAAGCAGCCGAAGCGTGGGCGAGCCCTGCCAGCTTTCAACCTGCCTGATTGCCGCATCTATCGGTGTCGGTGACTTGAAGATTCGCGGGTTCGTGACGATTGCCAGAAATTCGTGCACGCACGGCCAGGGAATTGCCCAGGCGACGGTGCCTTCGGCGTATCCGCGCACGCACTCCTTGGCCCGCTGGTGAAACGTGGAGTCCCGCCGGTGGGCGTAAACAAGGATGTTGGTATCGATCGCGGTCACCCGCCGCGTCCCTCGTAGGAGAGATCGCGGATCCGATCCCAGTCCGTCTCATCGAGGCCGTCGGTCAGGCCTCCCTCCCCGTAGGAGGCGTCACGCAGACGGAAGGCCTGGCGCGGCCGGTGCCGATCGAGGACCGCCTCCAGCCCTTCGATGGTGAGCTCACGCAGCGTCGTACCGCGTGCATGGGCCAGGCGCTTGGCCTTGACGAACAGCGCGTCTGGGAGGTCGATGCTCGTTCGCATGCATAGACGCATATCACAAGATATGCCGATATGCCGGTCGTCTGCCTCGGCCGGCCAGTCCAGGCCGCCGCCGCGAAAGTTGACGGCGCCCGCCCCGTCGCGTGAACTTCCCCGATCATGGCAGACGGCGGAGCGAAGCAGCGCGTGGTGATCCTGTTCGGCGGCCGCTCGGCCGAGCACGAGGTCTCGTTGCTGTCGGCGCGCAACGTCGCGAACGCGCTCGATCCCGATCGCTTTCAGGCGCTGTTCGTCGGGATCGACAAGCAGGGGCGATGGCACCTCGAATCACAGGCGACGTTGGACGCCGCCGTCGGCGATCCGCGCGCCGTGGCGCTCGACGAACGCGCGCCGCTCACGGACGCGGGTGTCTTGCGCGCGAACGACGTCGTGTTCCCGACGTTGCACGGGACGTTCGGCGAGGACGGCGCGATGCAAGGGCTGCTCGAGCTCGCGGGGGTCGCCTACGTGGGCGCGCCCGTGCTCGGCTCGGCGGTGGGGATGGACAAGGACGTGACGAAGCGGCTGCTGCGCGACGCCGGGCTGCCGATCGTTCCGTATCGCGTGGTCACCACACGGATATATCGCGACGATCCGGGGGCTTGCCTGCGCGCCGCCGAGGAGCTCGGCTTCCCGCTGTTTTGCAAGCCGGCGAACGCGGGCTCTTCCGTCGGCGTCAGCCGCGTCGCGGGCGCCACCGACCTGGGCGCGGCCCTGACGCTGGCGCTGGGGCACGACACCAAGGTCCTCCTCGAGCGTGGGATCGACGCGCGCGAGGTGGAGTGCGCCGTGCTCGGCAACGACGAGCCCGAGGCGTCGATCCCCGGCGAGATCGTGCTGTCCCACCGCGATGGCTTCTACTCCTACGACGCAAAGTACGTCGATCCCGCGGGCGCGGTCTTCCGTGTCCCGGCCGACATTCAACCTGCCGTGGCGAAGCGCGTGCGTGACCTCAGCGTGGCCACGTTCCGCGCGTTGGAGCTGGCCGGCATGGCGCGCGTCGATTTCTTCCTGGACCGTCGCGACGGGGCGCTTTACGTCAACGAGGTCAACACGCTGCCCGGCTTCACCGAGGGGTCGGGGTACCCGAAGATGTGGGCGGCGAGCGGGCTGCCCGCGCGCCAGTTGGTCACCCGGCTGGTCGAGCTCGCGCTCGAGCGGCACGCGGCGGCGCCGTCGCGTCGCGCGCCCTGAGGGCGTGCGCTCCGGGTTCCAAAGCCAGTGACCATCTGATGCCAAGAACGCATCGCATTATTTGGAATCCATGGAATTACGGAAATACACCTCCGCGGAACCCTTAAACCCCGTCCGGAGAAATTCCCAATTGGTGGAATGTGAAATGATCTTGTCCGCGCATAGGGTTTTGCGTGTATGGTTGGACGCCATGGAGTCCAATCGGGCGATGCGGTCGAAGCGGGGGGTAGGGAGGCCATCGAAGGCCCAGCCGTTCAGGGCATTCGTCCTGGATCTGTTGTTGAAGGAACCGCACATGAAGTCCCTGGAGGTGGTGCGGCGGGCGAAGCTCTCCGGGTACGAAGGGGGCAAGAGCGCGCTCTACGCGGTCATCGCGACGGTTCGCCCGCGCAAGAGCCGCCCGCTCGGTCAGCAGGACAAGATCCCGGGCGAGGTGATTCGCCACGGCGTCGGTCAGGCCGAGGTTCGCTTTCAAGACGGGCGAACCGGTTCGGTGAGCTTCCTCGTCTCGCGCCTGGAGTACTCGCGCTGGACGGCCGTCTCGCTGATCGCCGACCAGTCGGTCGAAACCCTGCTGCGCACGCTGGTGAGTCACCTGCAGGAGGCAGGAGGCGTTCCGTTCCTGTCCGCGTTCGATCGAACGAAGCCCATCGCGCCGCGCACCGATCCCGACGGACAGGTGATCGAGTGGGACTCCGCCTTCGCATACGCGATGGTCGAGATCGGCGTGGGCGTGGAAATCCGCGCGAAGCGTGGCGCCGAGCGTGGTCCGGGAACGAACCTGGCGAACTGGGTCAAGCAGGCCTTCCTGCGCGAGCGTGCGTTCACGAGCGAGTCGGACCTGAGTCGACAGTTGGCCGAATGGCTGGTGGCCTGGAACGAAACGCCGAGCATGGAGGACGGGGGCCGCACGCCGCTCGCCCGCCTGGCTGAGGAGCGTCAGCGGTTCCGACCGCTCCGCGTCGCGCCGGAGACCTTGGCGTTGCGCTTTCCGGTGGTGGTGGGACCACGCGCGACTGTCCTCTTCGAGGGGCAATCCTACGCGATGCCCGCCGAAGCAATCGGTCTTTGCGGGGTGCTACAGCTCTACCCGGGGAAGGTCCAGGTCGTCGCGGGTCGCCATGAAGCGACCCATCCGCGACACCCGCTGGCTTCCCACCACCGTCCCTTGAACAGGGGCAACGGCGCGGACGCCCGCCCCCCGCTCCTGAGCTGAGCGTCGCAGTTTCGTCAGGACTTGCCGCGGCCGATGCCGGAGTAGGTGAAGCCGGCGGCGCGCACCTCGGCCGGGTTCCAGATGTTGCGGCCGTCGAAGATGACCGGCTGCCGCATGACCTGCTTCAACCGATCGAAGCTGGGCCGCCGGAATTCGTTCCACTCCGTGACCAGCACCAGGGCGTCTGCCCCCTCCGCGGTGGCGTAGTTGGCCGGCTCGTAGCGAATGCGATCGCCGAGGACCTTTCGCACCGCCGGCATGGCCACTGGATCCGTCGCCACGATCTCGGCGCCGGCCGCCAGCAACTGCTCGACCAGCACCAGCGCCGGCGCTTCGCGAATGTCGTCCGTGCCCGGCTTGAACGCCAGGCCCCAGACCGCGATCTTCTTTCCGCGCAGGTCGCCGCCGAAGTGTTTCAGCACCTTCTCGCCGAGCACTCGCTTTTGTGTTTCGTTCACCGCGACCACCGCGTCCAGGATCTTGAGGTCGTAGCCCACCTCGCGCCCGGTGGTGATGCAGGCCCGCAGATCCTTGGGGAAGCAGCTACCCCCGAATCCGGGCCCGGCGTACAAGAACTTGGGACCGATGCGCGCGTCCGAGCCCATGCCCTTGCGGACGAGCTCGATGTCGCAGCCGAGGATCTCGCACAGGTTTGCCAGATCGTTCATGAAGGAGATCCGCGTCGCCAGCATCGAGTTGGCGGCGTACTTCGTCAGCTCGGCGGAGCGCCGATCCATCACCAGCATGCGATCGCTCGTGCGCGTGAACGGGGCGTAGAGGCTGCGCAGGCAATCGATGGCGCGCTTGTCCTCGGCGCCGACGATCACGCGATCGGGCTTCATGAAGTCGTTGACGGCGTCGCCTTCCTTCAAGAACTCCGGGTTCGAGGCGACGGCGAACTCGTGGCGCGTGCGCGCCTTCATGAGCGCCTCGATCTTGTCGCCCGTCCCCACGGGGACGGTCGACTTCGTGACGATGACGGCCCAGCCGGTCAGGGCGTCGGCGACGGACTCGGCCGCCTTGAAGATGTATGACAGGTCGGCGGAGCCATCGGGACCCGGGGGCGTTCCCACCGCCAGCAGGATGAGGTCGGCGCCGGCGACCCCACGCGCGACGTCGGTGGTGAATTGCAGCCGCTTCTCTACGACGTTGGTCTCGACGAGCTTGTCGAGGCCCGGCTCGTAGATGGGCAGCTCGCCACGGTTCAGGCCGTCGATCTTCGCGCGGTCGACGTCGCAGCACGTGACGTCGTTGCCCATGTCCGAAAACCCGGCCCCCGCCACCAAGCCAACATATCCGGTACCGATGACACAAATCTTCATGGCCGAAACCCATACCATGATACGGTGCCCGAGGGGATGAAGGCGATGCTGCTGGCCGCCGGCCGCTCGACGCGTCTCGGCGCCCTGGGAGAGCGACTGCCGAAACCGTTGGTTCCGGTCTGCGGATATCCCCCGATCCGTTTCGCCCTGGCGGCCCTCGTCCGGGCCGGGCTCCGCGAGGTGGTGGTCAACCTGCACCACCACGGTGCGATGATCCGGGACGCCCTGGGGGACGGGATGGCCTTCGGGGCGCGGGTGTCGTATTCGCCGGAGGCGGAGCTGTTGGGGACGGGGGGCGGGCTCGCCCACGCCCGGCCGCTGCTAGGCGAAGGACCTGTGCTGGCAATGAACGCGAAGGTGATCGCGGATGTCGACCTCGAGGCGGTCGTGGAGGCCCATCGGGTCTCTGGCGCGGACGCGACGCTGGTGCTGCGCGACGATCCTCGCGCGGGGGAATGGGGGCCCATCGCCACGGACGAGACCGGACGAATCGTCTCGATCCTGGGCAACGCGGGGCCTCACCCACCCGCGGGCGCCGTGGTGGAGCGAATGTTCACCGGCATCCAGGTGCTGGGCCCGTCCATCCTGGATCGCCTGCGCCCCGTATTCTGCGACACCGTCCGCGATGGCTACATCCCCGCCCTGCGTGCAGGGGCCGACCTTCGCGCCTACGTTCTCACCGGCTATTTCGCGGAGCACTCGACCCCCGCGCGCTACCTGGCCGGAAACCTGGCGCTGCTGCGCCAACCGTCGCTGCTGCGCTTCCCGCCCGGGCCCCTCGATGGCGTCGACGCCGCCGCGCGCGTCGAGCCAGGGGCGCGCATCGATGGCCCTGTCCGGATCGCCGCGGACGCGCGCATCGGAGCCGGGGCGGTCATCGGACCCGAGGTGGTGGTGGGCGGCGATGCGGTCGTCGCGCCGGGTGTCCATCTCGCCCGGGCGGTCGTGTGGCCGGGCGTGCGGGTCGACCATGACTTCGCGGGCGGGGTCGTCACGCCCGACGGTCCCATCGCGATCGAGACTTAGGACCCGCGCGGCGCAGCAGCCAGCGTCGGATCAAGCCGGCTCGATGCGAGCCGCGATCACGGTGACGTTGTCGAGGCCGCCGTTCTGGTTCGCGAGCCCAATGAGCTGCTCGCAGATGCCGTCGAGATCGTCGCCGTTACCGGCGATCTCCGCGATCTTCTCGTCGGAGACCATGCCGGACAGCCCGTCCGAGCAGAGGATATAGACGTCGCCCAGGCGGGGCGCGTCGACGTGGATGTCCACCTGCACGGTGTCGCGCATGCCGAGCGCCCGCACGATCACGTTCTTGTGCGGGAACGCCTCGATCTCCTGCGGGCTGAGGTGCTTCATCTTGATGTAGTCGTTCAGCAGCGAGTGGTCCTCGGTGAGCTGCTCCATCAGGCCCTCGCGGCGCCTGTAGAGGCGGCTGTCGCCCACGTGGCCCACCACGACGGCGTCGTCGAGGAACAGCACGGAGATCACCGTCGTGCCCATGCCGTGGCAGCGCGGATCGCGCTGCGCCTGTTCGTGAATCTTCAGGTTCGCCAGCTTGATGGCCGTGACCAGACGGTTCACGTCGTAGCGATGGCCGCGGTCCATCTTGAAGGGCCACGTCAGGCGCTGTTCCTCCTGCGTGGTGCGGAAGAAGCCCGCGATGGTCTCGACGGCGAGCTTGCTCGCCACCTCGCCCGAGGCGTGCCCGCCCATGCCGTCGGCGACGATTGCCAGACGCTCGGTCTGTGGCAAGAACAGCGAGTCTTCGTTGTGGGCGCGCTTCATGCCCACGTTCGTATCGCCCGCGAAGCGGACGCGCATGCCGTCGAGCGGGAACGACGTGCTCATGACCGAGCTGCCAATGGTAGTCCCGACGCCCGGGCGCCGCAATGTCGTGCTGTCGCATTCACGTCAAAGCCGCCGCGGATCGACGATCGCGATGCGAGGTCCCGCCGCGATCCGCAACGCGCCGCGCGCGCGGTAGAGGTCACCGTCGATGGTGTAGACCATCTCGGGTTCCTGGGCTTCGATCTCGACGCTCGCCGCGACGCCGCTGAAAGCCCGTCGCGCGCCGATGCCGCGCCCGGCCCGGACGGACCAGAGATCGGGGAAGAGCGCCAGCGCGCCCGAGTGGATGGCGAGGACCGCAAAGCGATCGGGATCATCGTCTGCGCGGCTGAAGAGCTTGAACCCCAGGCCCACCTCGCGAACGAAGCCGGCGCCTACGGCCATGAGATCAGGGAATTCCAGGATGCTCCCGTCGACCGAGACGCGGCCACGAAATCGGCGAAACACGCGGCGCATCAGCGCGCCCCGAACCAGCGCGGATGCCAGCAATCGCGCCATCAGCAGCAGCGCGCGCGCCGGGCTGTAGGTCTCGGCCGCATAGTACTCGGCGAGGAAGTTGGCCATGATGCCGTTGCCGAAGACGAACCCGAACCGGTCGCCTACCCTCAGGCAGCGCCTCTCGATCGTGACGCGCGTCTTCCCGGACCGCACCGCGGCGACCAGGTTGTTCAGGAACGGGAGGGGTCGCGCCCGGATGCCGAGCGAGCTCGTCACCACGTTCATCGTGCCGCCGCCGAGGATGGCCATGGGCGGCAGGGGCCGGTCCGCGAAGGCGCGGATCAACGCGGTCAGCGTCAGGTGCAACGTGCCGTCCCCACCGTGGACCGCGATCACGGCCGGGGGGGCCGCGGCCAGGGCCCGCGCCGCCGCGTCCAGCTCCTCCAGGGAGCGCGACGCGATCACCCGGCCGGTGTCGCCGAGCACGGACTCCATCCGCTTCACGAGCCCCGGATCTCGCCGGCTGCCGCGAGACTTAGGGTTCACGAATACCGCAAGCACGCGCTTCAGTCGTCGCCCGGGGGTTCGTCGCCGCCTGGAGGATCGTCGCCTTCGGCGTCGGCGCCCGCGGTCGCCTCGCTGATCTTGGGGTACCACTGCTCGAAAACCGAGGCGATTTGCCGGGCCTGCTTCTCGCTCGAGATGTTGAACGACGACTGCTTGCGATAACTGCCCTTGCTCTTCTTGAACCGAACGATGGCCATCTTCGGCGCGCGAAACTTGCCGCTCTTTCGATCGAGCTCCTGAAACAGGAACATCATGGTCGCCCAGCCGCCCTTCGTCAGCACGACGCGGTCGAGCTCCTTGCGGACCAGGGTCCCGTCCTCTTCGTAGTCGTAGGTCAGTTCATCCAGGGTCTCGGCCATCGAACGGGCTCCGGGTTGCGGGTTGGCTGGTGCACCAATGTGCTAGCGGAAGGCCGCCTCGACGGCGGCCCTGTCCGCCGGCGAAAGATCGACGAACTCGATGCCCATGCCAGGCGGCTGATCGGGCGTCGCGCCGCGCGATACGCGGACCACGCGCCCGCGGGCCTGAATCGTCGACTTGCTGCCCGGCAACTCGATGCTGAGCTTCAAAACCTCACCGACCTCGAACAGCAAGTCGGAGCAGAGAAACGCGCCCCCCGCCGAGATGTCGGCCGCGCCAAAACGAATGGCGCCTCTCACCTTGTTCGCCTCGTCGCTGACCACGACGGGCAGCTCGATTGTCCGACGCGAATGCTTGCGCATGTCACGTCGGACATGTGCCTTGTTCAAGGGGCCAGCTCCACCAGGGTGGCGGCCCGAACCTCGACGGCGATTCGCGAGTCGGCGGACGCATAGTGGCCATTGATCCGCCGGACGAGGTCGAGCGACGCGACGACGGACCGGCCGGGGGCGGCCCCGGTCGCCGCGATCAACCCAGCCAGCAGCTGATGCGAGATCACGAACGAGCTCGCGCCGGCGTGAACGGCGTCGGCAGGAACGTGACAGATCAGCGCCACTGTCGCCCCGAGCGGCCGCAGCTCGATCGAGCTGTCCCCGGTGCCGACAGCCACCAGGCCGAGGTTGAGCTCACCCGCGACGGGGATGGCGTCGCTCGGCGACGGCACTTCCCCGTTGATGGCCATGATCTGGCCAGCGGTGGGAACCGGCACGGACACGGCGACGGTCGTTCCGTCGACCGCGGTGTCTCCCGTGACGCGAAGCTGCTCCGGCCACGCGCCGAGCGCGAGCGGGCCGGCCTCTGAGACCACTCCTCCGATCGACGGGGCGACGTCAGGGAACAGGCGAGGCGACAGCCGGATCGGGGGGATCACCTCGCCCACCGAGATCGCAGCGCCGCCGAACTCCTCGAGCTCGATACCGTGATCGCCGGAGGCCAGGGTCGCGGCCGCGTCGTTGATATCCCGCATCGCGCAGTCACGCCCGGGGCCGGTGTCGCCCAGCGGATCGACCAGCGCCATGACATCGGAGGCGGAGACCCCCGAGAACGCGGCGCGGAAACCAAGGATGGTGAGGGTCGGCTGCTTCTGCGGAGCGACGTCGATGCGCAGAGAGAGCGCCGACATCCGGGCGCTGGGGGCGGCCGAGGCGTCGAGCGCCCGCGACGAACCGTCGCACGCCAATCCCCACGCCGCCAGGGACCCGAGCGCGAGCGACCATCCCACCTTACCCAGCCGCGACCGCCCTCCGGTCGGGCGCGCCGGTACGCGGTGGCCGACCGGGCGCGACCAGACAACGCCGACTCGGACGCGGGAGGCAGGTTGGGTTGTGGAAAGCCGGCTCATCAGAATCCGTTCAAAGGCCTGACATCATACAGGGCCTCTGCACTTTCGGCCATCTTCTGGTAGGTAGATGTTCCCCATGTCGCGCATACGTCCCGAGGAAGTCCGCGAGCTGGCCGCCCTGGCGCGCCTCGCCCTGACCGATGACGAAATCGACCGCATGGCCCAGGACCTGGGCGCGATCCTGGGCCACGTGGACGCCCTTCGCGAGCTCGACACGGCCGCCACCGAGCCGATGACGCACGCCGTTCCGTTCGACTGTCCGCTGCGGCCGGACGAGGTGGGCGTGTCGCTCACCGTGGACGAGGCGCTCGCCAACGCGCCCCGGCGGGAGGCGAGCTTTTTCCAGGTGCCGCGCATCGTGAACAAGGGCGGCGCTGGCGGCGGACCCGGGGAGGAGGCGTAGCGTGGGCGCCCCGGATATTCGTGGCGTGAGCATCGCGTCGCTGGCCGAGTCGGTTCGCTCCCGCAAGGTCAAGGCGCGGGAGCTGACGGAGGCCTACCTCGACCGCGTGGCCGGGCTCGACGGCGCCCTCGGGACCTATTTGCTCGTGGACGCCGCGGGGGCGCGCCGGAAGGCCGACGCGGTCGATCGGGCGCTCGCCGCCGGCGATCAGGTGGGCCCGCTCGCCGGGGTGCCCATCGCGCTCAAGGACATCTTCGTCACGAAGGGGCTCGAGACCACGTGCGCGTCGCGCATCCTGAGGGGCTTCGTGCCGCCGTTCGAGTCGACCGTGTCACAACGCCTGGCCGACGCGGGCACCGTGATGCTGGGCAAGCTGAACATGGACGAGTTCGCCATGGGATCGTCCAACGAGAACAGCTCGCGCGGTCGGGTGCGGAATCCGTGGTCGCTCGCGCACGTCCCGGGCGGCTCATCCGGGGGCTCGGCAGCGGCGGTGGCGGCGTCGCTGTGCGCGGGCTCGCTCGGCACGGACACGGGCGGCTCGATCAGGCAGCCCGCGGCCCTGTGCGGCATCGTCGGCATGAAGCCGACCTACGGCAGGGTGTCGCGCTATGGGGTGATCGCGTTCGCGTCGTCGCTGGACCATCCGGGCCCTTTCGGACGAACGGTGGACGACGTGGCCACGCTGCTGGAGATCATCGCCGGGCCCGATCCGCGTGACGCGACCAGCGTCCCCGCGCCGGTGGGCAGATATCGCGCGGCCGTGAAGGCTGGCGTCGCGGGGCTGCGCATCGGGGTGCCGGCCGAGTACTTCGGGGCGGGGATGGACCCCGAGATCGACGCCGCGGTGAGGGCCGCGATCGACGAGCTCGGGCGCGCGGGCGCGACGATCGTGCCGTTGTCCCTGCCGCACACGAAGTACGCCATCGCGACGTACTATTTGATCTGCACCGCGGAGGCGGCGTCGAACCTGGCGCGCTACGACGGCGTGAAGTACGGCTACCGGGCGCCCGATGTCCGCTCGCTGGAGGAACTCTACACGCGGACCCGCGGCGAGGGGTTCGGGCTCGAGCCGAAGCGCAGGATCATGCTCGGGACGTACGTGCTCCGCTCGGGCTACTACGACGCCTACTACGGCCACGCCCTGAAGGCGCGGCGCAAGGTCGCCGATGATTTCACGGCGGCGTTCGCCGCGTGCGACGCGATCGTGACGCCCACGTCGCCGATCCCGGCGTTCAAATTTGGCGAGAAGACGGCGGATCCCTTGCAGATGTACCTCGCCGACGTCATGACCGTGGCGGCGAACCTCGCGGGCGTGCCTGCCTTGTCGCAGTGTTGCGGCTTCACGAAGGCCGGCCTGCCCATCGGCCTTCAGGTCATCGGTCGCCCCCTCGACGAGGAGATGGTGTTTCGGGTGGCGGGCGCCTACGAGGCCCGCACGAGCTGGCACGCGCGACTGCCTTCCGATTCACCGTCCGCCGATCTCGCAGGAGGTGCAACGTGAGCGTCGAGTCGCAGGTCCAAGCGAGCGCCGGAGCCTCGAGCGAGCTCTCCGGCAAGCTGTCGAAGTACGAGACCGTCATCGGTCTCGAGGTCCACGCGCAGCTCGCCACACGGTCGAAGATCTTCTCCTGGTCGAGCGCCGCGTTCGGGGCGGAGCCGAACGCGTCCACGGATCCGATCTGTCTCGGGATGCCGGGGACGTTGCCGGTGCTGAACCAGGCCGCGGTGCTGTCGGCGGTGCGGCTCGGTCTGGCGGTGGGCAGCCACATCCGCCCGCGCTGCCGGTTCTCACGGAAGCACTACTTCTATCCGGATCTCCCCAAGGGGTTCCAGATCTCGCAGTTCGACGAGCCGATCTGCGAAGGGGGGACCATCCGCTTTCGCGTGCGGGGGGAGCCGCGCGCCGTGCGCCTCGAACGCATCCACATGGAGGAGGACGCGGGCAAGAACCTGCACGCCGCCGCCGGCGTCAGCTTCGTCGACTACAACCGCGCCGGCGTCCCCCTGTGCGAGATCGTCAGCAAGCCGGACGTGCGGTCGGCGGAGGAGGCCGCCGAGTACCTGCGCGCCCTGCGCACGCTGGTGCGTTACCTCGGCGTGTGCGACGGCAACATGGAGGAGGGCTCCCTCCGCTGCGACGCGAACGTGTCGCTGCGCCTGCGCGGCGAGGCCAAGTTCGGCACCCGCACCGAGATCAAGAACATGAACTCGTTCAAGAGCGTGCGTGACGCCATCGAGCACGAGGTGCGGCGGCAAGCGACGCTGCTCGATCGCGGGGAGCGCATCATCCAGGAGACGCGACTCTGGGACGCGTCGCGCGGGGTGACGGCGGCGATGCGCTCGAAGGAGCAAGCGCACGACTACCGCTACTTCCCCGAGCCCGACCTCCCGCCGCTGGCGCTGTCGGAGGCGTACCTGGCGGACGCGCGCGCCTCGCTGCCCGAGCTGCCCGAGGCGCGCTACGATCGCTACACCGCCGAGGGGTTGTCGCCGCAGGACGCGGGGGTGCTGGTCACCGAGCGCGAGATCGCCGACTACTTCGACGCCACCGTCGCCGCCGGGGCCGCGGCCAAAATATCGGAGAAGATCTCGCCCAAGAAGGCCGCCAACTGGGTCATCAACGAGGTCCTCGCCCGCGTCGACGATCCCCGTCGCCTCGCCGACGCCGCGATGCCCGTGCCCGCGCTGGCGCTCGCCGAGCTGATCGGGCTCGTCGAGGCGGGGACGCTGTCCGGCAAGCTCGGCAAGGACGTCTTCCTCCGCATGTGGAACGAGCGGCGCCGCGCCGCCGACATCGTCGCCGCCGAGGGGCTGGCCCAGGTGTCGGACACCGGCTCCATCGAGGAAGCCTGCAAGCGGGTCATCGCCGGGCACCCCGAGGAGCTCGCGCGCTACCGCGGCGGCGACAAGAAGTTACTCGGGTTCTTCGTGGGGGCCGTGATGAAGGAGACGGGCGGGAAGGCGAACCCCAAAGGCGCGAACGAGATACTGAGGCGCCTCCTCGACCAGGGAGTCTGAGGTGGCGGGGGTCCGGTTGTCCGCCCGGCAGCGACCACCGCGACACCCCGACGTGCTCTCGCCGCTGTTCTGGACCGGGGAGCGCGTGGCGATCCTGGATCAGCGCCTGCTGCCGCAGGAGGAGCGGTGGACCGCCTACGACGACGCGGACGACATCGTGCGGGCGATTCGCGAGATGGAGGTGCGCGGCGCGCCGGCCATCGGCTGCGCGGGCGCGTTCGCCGTCGCGCTGGCCGCGCGCCTGAACCCGCCGGCCCCCGAGCTGCGCCACCGCATGCGCGCCATCGCGTCGGCGCGACCCACCGCCGTGAACCTGAGCCTCGCGGTCCACCGCATGGCGAACGCGCTCTTCAGCGACGGAGATCCCATCGTCGAGGCGGAGGCGATCTGGGAGGAGGATCTGGCGGCCTGCCGGGCCATCGGCGCCCACGGGGCGACCCTGCTGCCCGATGAGGCGACCGTGCTCACGCACTGCAACGCCGGCGCGCTGGCCACCGCCGGCTACGGGACGGCGCTCGGCGTGATCCGGGCGGCCTGTGCGGCGGGGAAGCGGATCCGGGTGCTTTGCGACGAGACCCGGCCGTGGCTGCAGGGCGCGCGGCTTTCCGCGTGGGAGCTCGCCCAGGACCAGATCGACGTCGAGGTCATCGTCGACGGCGCCGCCGCGCACTTCCTGTCGCGGGGCGAGATCGCGGCGGTGATCGTGGGGGCCGACCGCATCGCCGCGAACGGCGATGTCGCCAACAAGATCGGCACGCTCGGCGTCGCGACGGCGGCGGCCGCGTTCGACGTGCCGTTCTACGTCGCCGCGCCGTCCACCACGTTCGATCGGGCTGCCGCGGATGGCTCGGGCTTCCCGATCGAAAATCGTGCCGCCGACGAGGTGGTCTTCCTCGCCGGGCAGCGCCTCGTGTCCCCTGGCGTCGGCGCGCGCAACCCCGTCTTCGACGTGACCCCCGCGCGCTATGTCACCGCGCTCGTCACCGAGACGGGACTGCTGCGCCATCCCTACGCCCTGTGACGAAAGATATACTCCCCCATGACCCGTTTTCATCTCGACGGATACTGGAGGCACGGTGTTCAGCCCCGCCAAAGGTCCCAAGCCCGCCAATGACGTGGCGTCCCCGGCGGCCGGGGACCACGCCCGCGACGAGATGAAGCTCGTCGCCCGCGCCGCGCGGGCGGGGGACGAGCGCGCGGCGCGCACGTTGTTGAGTGGTCTCGGTCCCGCCATGTTGCGGGTCATCCGCAAGATTCTGGGGGGGACGGATCGAGACGAGCACGACGTGTTGCAGGACGCGATGTTCGGGCTGATGAAGGGGCTGGGCGGGTTTCGCGAGGAGTGCTCGGTCATGCACTTCGCCTGTCGAGTGGCGGTCATGACGGCGCTCGCGGCGCGGCGGCAACGGCGCGCTCGAGGGTGGGTCGCCGAGGCGCAAGAGTCGGGGGACGTGGTGGAGCGTGTTCCCAGCCGCGCGCCCGATCCGGCGGCGGAGACGGAGGCGGCCGCGCGGCGCGCCGTGCTGTGGAGGCTGCTCGACGCCCTGCCCGTGGCGCAGGCCGAGGCGTTGGCCCTCCATTGCATCGAGGGTCTAACCGTCGAGGAAGTGGCCGCCGCCTGTGGCTGTCCGACCGAGACCGTCAAGAGCCGACTGCGCACGTCGAAGGCGGCCCTCCGGGGTTCGATCGCGACGGATCTCGTGGCCCGGGACCTGCTGATGAGGGGGCCGTGACCGTGGGAGGCTCGCGCTATGTTCCGTGCGATCGCGGGGTCGCCATGGCCCGGGGCTCGTTCACCGAGGCGGAGCGTCGCGCGCATGAGGCGCACGTTTCGTCGTGTGACGACTGTCGAATGCTCGCCCGGCTTCACGCGGACGTGACCGTGCTCGGTGACCTGCGGCGGGGAGACGAGAAGGTCGTTGCTTCCGCGGTGGAGGGCACGCTCGCAAGACTCGACCGCACGCGGTCTGCGGCTGGTGGCCGGCGTCGCGCGATGCCGGGACTACTGGTGGTCGTCCTCGTGGCAGGCAGCAGCGCGGGCGCGTTCGCCGCGCGCAGACAGCTGGCGTGGCTCGCGTCGGCGACCGGGGAGGTTCTGTTCGCGAGGCGTCGCACGCCTCCGGATCGCGCCGCTGCCGAGGCTGCCGTTCGCGCCAAACGTGGGATCCGGGTGGCGGCTGCCGGGACAGAGCCGATCCCGGCACGGTTCCCGGAGCCTGCGCCTGGGCCCGCAGCGCCGCCTGTTCAATCGATCCCGCAGCGGAAGGCCGCGCTCGCCGGGTCGCCTCGCCCGTCGTCGTGGCAGCGTTCGGAAGCGCGACCGATCGCTCTGCCCGCGGAAGCACCTGCGGGGACGTCGCCGGGGACCGGCTCTGCTCCCGACATCGAGGGCCCACGGCACAGCTTGGGGAGTCTGTCGTCCCCTGCGTCGCCTGAGTCCCGCTCGTCGCCCGCGTCTCGCCCGTTCTTGCTGCCGGTCCCTGGGGCGCGGCAACTTCTCGCCGACGGCACCGCGGCCCGCGCGCGTGGCGAGCGCGCCGTGGCGGTGGGTATCTTTGGGCGGCTGCAGTCGCGCTACCCCACCAGTCCCGAGGCGCTGGTGTCTTTGATTTCCTCGGGGCAGCTGCTGCTCGATCAGGGCGACTTCGCGGGAGCCCTGGCGGCGTTTGGTGCCTATCGCGAGCGTTCGCCTGCGGGCTCGCTCGCCGAGGAAGCGCTGGATGGCCTCGCGCGATCCTTCGCGGGGCTCGCGCGCTTCGACGAGGAGCGCCGCACGTGGCGCGAGCTGATGGCGCGATTTCCGCGCTCTGCCTACTTGCCCCGCGCCCGGGCGCGACTGCAGCTCTCGCAATGATGCGGGCGTTCCCGCGCGTGCGCCTGCCCGTCAGTGTGTGTTCCTCGGCCTTGGCGGCCCTCGTGTGTGTTGGCGCTTCGGCGGACGTGGGCGCCTCGCCAGCCCCGGGGCCGCAGGTGCTGGTGGTGCTGGCAGGCGATCGACCGGACGCAGGGAAGATGCAAGCAGCTGTCGCGAACCTGCTGGGCCTCGAAGGGATCGCGGTCATCTGGCGCCGCTCGTCGCGCCCGCCGACAGCCGAAGACCAGGTTGCCGACGACGAGGTCGCGAAGCAACCGAGGCCGGACCGTCGCGTCCTCGTCGACATCACGGAGCCCGCGATCGTGAGCCTGCGTCTCTTGACGACGACGACGGCGGGCGCGGTTGCGCCGGCTGCGCGGATCGTGGAGGCCTCTGTCCTCGACGAGGCCACGTGCGAGACCGTCGCCCAGATCCTTCGCTCCGTCGTGCTGGCTCCGGGTGAGAGCCCACCCGTTTCCGCCCCGGCCCCAGCGTCGGCGGTCATTGCCTCGGCATCGCCGTTGCCACCGCCTGAACCACCCAGCGTGGCTAGGAGGCGCAGGTTCGAGCTTCGCTCGGGTTACGTGGCGGCCGCTTCCATAGGCGACCTGGGGTGGCTGTCCGGCGTCACGCTGGCGGGGTCGTGGGCACTCATGCAGGGCGCGGGCTCGCCCATCGTCGTCCTCGGGCTAGGCCGCGTCACCGGCGATTTCGCGGCGCTAGACGCGCCCGCCAACGCCGACCTCGCGATCTGGTCCGCGCGCGCGGGCCTCGGATGGGAACATTCCTGGGGGAAGCGCTGGTGGGTCGCGGCCGAGACCAGCGTCGGCCCGGACTGGGTCGCGGTCACCCCGCGCACCAACGGCGCCACCGGCGACTTCATGCTGGCGGGCGACCAGCGCGCCGTGCGATTGGCCTTTCGCCCGCTCATCCGCGGAGAGGTCGCCCTGGCCGGTCCGCTGCTCCTGTTCCTGCAACTGCACGCGGATGTGATGCCGGAAGCGCGAGCGAACGTGGTCGAGGGGACCGTCAGTCGCACGTACACCGTCCAAGGCCGAGCCGACGTCGCCGGGGCGATCGGTGTGGCGTTCAGGCCGTGACGCGCGCGTCGATGCCTCGGTTTCCAGCCGTTGGATACTGGAGGCGCATGAGAAAATCCGACCTCCTGACGGTTCCCGTTGCCATGGCGATGATCATCGGGGGGGCCGTGGGCGGCTGCCGGGACGTTTCATTCCACTTGGCCAGCCGCACGGGGACCGAGGCAGGTGGGGGCGCACCCGGCGGGTCGGGCGGCGGAAGTGACGCCGGTGTCGGCGGGGGCGGCGTTGGAGGCAGCGGTGGTGGCGAGGCAGTGGCCACGGGCGGCGAGAGTGGCGGTGGCGCGGCGGGAGCGACGGTGATCGCGACGGGTGGAGCGGGCCAACCAGCGTGTACAGATCCGCTAACGTTCGCGGATCCCGACCTCGAGGCCCAGGTGCGGCAGGCGATCGGCCTCCCAACCGGCCCCATCCATTCTGCCGACGTGGCGGAACTGACCGACCTGAACTTGGTAACGCCGAACGTGCCATCAATTCCAGGCATCTCGTCGCCCCTCGGTTGCGCCAACGCCAGCCTCGCCGCTTACTACGACGTGTCGCCCTCGGCTGATTCGTGGATAACATCCTTGGAAGGGGTCGAGTGCCTTCCTAGCGTTCAGAGGGTGTGGCTCGATCCCATCTGCGTCGATCTCGGGCCCCTGGCCCGGCTCCCGAATCTCACGGGCCTTTGGTTCGGCCCGACCGAGGAGCCGAACATTCCCCGGCTGCCCGGCGTGACGACTCTCGGTTACGTGGTCGCCACGTCCGCCAGCACGGCCGCCCTGCTGCGATCCCTGCCGTCGTTGACGGCTATCGGAGGGGGGCTACCCGGAGCGTTCGGCTTTGGGTCCGACAGGGGAAATCTCGATTTCAGCACCGCTGACGAACGGGCGGCGCTCGCGGAGCTGACGAATCTCACCCAGCTGGAATTGACCAACCAGACTGACCTTTCATTCGTTGCGGGGCTCACGCGGCTGAGGACACTCGCGGTCGGGTCTGGGGTCCAAGACATCTCGCCGCTCTCGGGCTTAGTTGGGCTCGTGCATCTCGTGCTGGACAACAATCCAATCAGCGACCTGGCACCCCTGGTGGCGAACCCCGGACTCGGGACCGGTGACGACGTCTCGATCCTCAACGCCAAGCTGAACTGCGCCCAGCAGCAGAATAACATCGCGGCGCTCCGGAGCCGCGGAGTCAAGGTCATCACCGATTGTCCTTAGATCGGTATGGCGTTCAGGCCGTGACGCGCGAAGAGATGCCTCGGTTTCCAGACGCCGGATACTGGAGGCGCATGAGCAAATCCGCCCTCCTGACGGTTCCCGTTGCCGTGGCGATCGTGATCGGGGCGGCGGTGGGCGGCTGCCGGGACGTTTCATTTCGGCTGGCGAACCGAACGGGAACCCAGGCAACTGGGGGTGCTGCCGGTGGCCTAGGCCGAGGAGGTGACACCAGTTTCGGAGGTGGCGGCGGAGGAGACGTCGGCGGTGGAGGTGACACCAGTTTCGGCGGCGGCGGAGGTGGTGCTGGCGGCGCGACCGTAGCCACGGGCGGCCAGGGTGGCGGTGACGCAGGGGGCGCGGCCGTGATCGCGATGGGTGGAGCGGGCCAGCCAGCGTGTACAGATCCGCTGACGTTCGCGGATCCCGACGTCGAGGCCCAGGTGCGGCAGGCGATCGGCGTTCCAACCGGCCCCATCCACCCCGCCGACGTGGTGGGATTGACCGACCTGAATCTGGTCTTGTCAAACGTCCCACCAAATCTGGACTTGTCGTCGCCACTCAGTTGCGGCAATTCGAGCTTGTCAGTCTACTACGACCTGTCGCCATCCTCGACCGATTCACTAATAACTTCCCTGGCTGGAGTCGAGTGCCTTCCGAGCGTTCAGAGGGTCTGGCTCGATCCCATCTGCGTCGATCTCGGGCCCTTGGCCCAGCTTCCGAACCTCACGGGCCTCTGGTTCGGCCCAACCCTGGAAACGAAAATTCCCCGGCTGCCCGGCGTGACGATTCTCGGCTACGTGGCCGCCACGTCCGCAAGCACCTCCGCCCTCCTGCGGTCCCTGCCGTCGTTGAAGGCAATCGGGGGGGGGTTACCCGGAATCTACGATTTCGGCGCCGGGTGGTGGGGATCTCTGGATTTCAGTTACGCGGACGAACGGGCGGCGCTCGCGGAGCTGACGAATCTCACCCAGCTGGAATTGTTCAGTGGAAGTGACATTTCGTTCGTTTCTGGGCTCGCCCAGTTGACCAAGCTGGTCCTCGGATACGGCATCCAAGACATCTCGGCCCTCGCCGATTTGACGGGATTGACGTCCTTGGATCTCAGCGACAACAAGATACAAGATATCTCGGCGCTCTCGGGTCTGGTTGGTCTCGTGCACCTCGTTCTGGACAACAATCCGATCAGGGACCTGGCACCGCTGGTGGCGAACCCCGGACTCGGGACCGGTGACGATGTTTCGATCCTCAACGCCAATTTGAACTGCGCCCAGCAGCAGAATAACATCGCGGCGCTCCGGAGCCGCGGAGTCACTCTCAAGACCGATTGTCCCTGAACGGCCCTTGGCCCAGGGTGCCCGGGCCGGCGCGACGTGACGGAGCGCGCCCGGAGGTCCACGTTGACGGGCCCCCGATGATCGAGGATCATTGAGCGTTCGTCTCGCTCGAGCGTGAAGCCGTCCCAGGCTCCCCGCGAATCCTGCCCCCCCCATTCGCTTCCGGGTTTCTCGCACGCCGAGGAGGTTCCCGAATGAAATTCGAAGACCGCCGAGGCGCGCGCGTCCGCGGGTTCGCCGCGCTTCGCTCGACGCTCGTCAGCGCGCTCGTCCTCGCCGGATGCGGCGAGCTGGGCGCGCCGGGGCAAGGCACGCCCGGGATGGGAATGATCAGCGACGACGGCGCCCTGAGAGGTGAGCTGGCCGTCTACATCGCCGATGGTCCTGACGGCCAGAGCGAGACGCACTACGCCCTGCGCGCCCCCTCGGGCCTGGAGCGGGCCCTGCTCTTCGATCACGATCCGGATCTCGACCCGGGCATCGAGCTCGCGGTGTGGGGCACCGACTCCTCCGAGGGGCTGCGGGTGACCTCGTTTCAGCCCGTCTCTCCCTCCACCGAGCAGAAGGCCTCGGCGCTGCTGACGGGCACGCCCTACGCCCCGCGATCGTTCGCGTTCGTGCTGGTCGACCTCGGCCAGGGGTTCAACCCCGCCATCGCCGCGAGTGATGTCCTCGGGCGGATGATCAACAACGCCGACTCGATTCGCAACTACTACATCAACGACTCCTACGGCCTTCAAGACATCACGACGCAGGTCTTCGGGCCCATCTCGTACACCTTGAACGGGTGCGCGACGAACGGGAACGCCACCGGCCCCGGGCAGCTCGCGAGCGATCTGCGCGCGACGATCCCCGGCACGTTCCAGCACTACCTGTGGTACTTCGGCAGCTATCAGCCCTCGTGCATGTGGGCGGGCCTCGCGTCGGTCGGCACCCCCGACAAACCGTCGAAGGACACCTGGTACAACGCCTCCACGAACTGCATCGTCCTCGTGCAGGAGCCGGGCCACAACTTCGGCATGCAGCACTCGTCGTCGCTCACGTGCCCCGGCGCATCTTTCGCCGACAACCTCACCACCTGCACCGCCTCCGAGTACGGCGATCTGTACGATCCGATGGGGAACGGCTGCCGCCACATGAACGCGTGGCAGAAGACTTATCAAGGTTGGTTCGGAGGCTGTAACGGGGTCGCCGTCACCTCGAGCGGGTCCTTCACGCTGCTGCCGTTCGAGAACCGCTGCGATGGCGCCCAGTTCTTGAAGATCAAGGCGCCCAAGGCGCGAACGTTCATGCGTCCGGCGGCCGGCGGCGGCATGGCGACGACGGAGACCCTCGCTTACTACTACGTCGAGCTGCGAACCCCCGTCGATTTCGACGGCATGCTCGGCAACCGCGCGGCCCTCACGCCCCAGGTGTTGATTCACGCCGCCGACGACATTCACACCCGCGCCCAGAGGGGCGTGCACACGTACCTGCTCGACATGACCCCCAGCACGACCGGCGCCCGCGGGTTCACGGACGCGGCGCTTGCGGTGGGCAGCACCTTCAATGATCCGGCCGGCGGTGTCAGCATCACCACGACCGCGGTCAGCGCCACGCAAGCCACCATCACCGTCACCATCGCCGGTGGCACGGGCGCTCCGACGTGCCTCGACGGCACCACGTTCGCGGCGCCCGGGCCGGGACCCGAGGCGTGCACGGCAGCACCCGTCGGCGCGGGCGGCATCGGCGGCGCGAGCGCGACGGGAGGCGCGTCCGGTTCTGGGGCGGGCGGCGTCGCGGGGCCGTCAGGGACCGGGGGTCTGGGCAGCGGTGGGGCGCTGGGCACGGGGGGAACCCCCGGCACGGGTGGGACCCCGGCCGCCGCGGGCAGCGGTGGTTCGCGAGGAACCGGAGGGGCAACGATTCTCGGGACGGGGGGCGAGGGGTCAGGAACGGGTGGCGGCGATGGGCAGGCCTCGGGAGGCGCGTCCGCGAGCGGCACCGGGGGCGCCGCCCCGCCGGGCGCCGCGCCCGCGCAAAGCCTGGTGAGCGGCGGATGCCAGTGCTCCACCGGATCGGAGCCGCTCAGCTGGCCGGCGAGCGGTCTATCGCTCGGGCTGTTCTCGCTCATGGGCGCGCCCCGCCGGCGCCGCCGCCGCCGGTAGCTTCGATATTTCAGTTTCTCCAATTTCTATCCCCGCGACGGAGGTCACGATAAAGTCGCGACGCCCGTGCCCTTTCGTCACCCTTTCATCGCGGCCTTGGTGGTCATCCTCGCGACGGGGCGCCTGGCAATCGCGGGCGAGGCAGGCGAGCCTGTGCGCGACGCGCCCGCGCGGCCGTCGCCCCGGGGCGTGAAGGCGCTGCGGACGAACGTCGCGCCCGTCCTCGACGGCCGGCTCGACGAGCCCGCGTGGGCCGCCGCCCCGGGCACCTCGGATTTCACCCAGCAGTCACCCTCGGGCGGGGCGGCGCCGTCCGAGCCGACCACGTTCAGGGTGCTCTACGACGACGAGGCCGTCTATTTCGGGTTCGACTGTCCTCAGACGCGGACGCCGGTGATCGGGCGACTGACGAGGCGCGATCAGGACTCGGAGAGCGATTGGGTCTGGTTTCAGATTGACAGCCGGCGCGACGGGCGCACCGCCGCCTTCTTCGCGGTGAACGTCGTGGGGGTGGTCGCGGATGGCATAACGAGGGACGCTCCGACGGGGTCGGTCACCAGCTGGGAGTGGGACGAAAACTGGGAGGCGCACACGGCCCGGACCGCGAACGGCTGGTCGGCCGAGATCAAGATCCCGTTGCGTATCCTGCGCTTCACGCCGGATCTCGCCGTCCAGAGCTGGGGCTATTCGGCCGTGCGCTTCATCGCGGCCCGCCAGGAGACCGACGTGTGGCCGTTCATCCCCCGGGAGGCGGCGGCCCCCATCGCGTACTTCGGTCGTCTGGAGGGGCTCGAGGGCCTGAAGTCGGGCGAGCCGATCGAGCTGCGACCGTTCGTGCTCGGGCGCGAGCGGCGGACCGGCGCCGATCCGACGGTGGCCGCGAGCGGCTTCGACACGGGCGTCTCGGCGGGGCTGGACCTCAAGCTGCACCTGACCCCGTCGCTGACCCTCGACGCCGCGGTGAACCCGGACTTCGCGCAGGTCGAGGCCGACGAGCTGACCTTCAATTTTCTCGCGCGCTACGAGATCTTCTATCCCGAGAAGCGCCCCCTGTTCCTCGAGGGCGCCGAGCAGTTCACGACGCCGCTGCCGCTGTTCTATTCGCGCCGCATAGGCGCCTCCCCCGCGACGCCGACATTGCTCGGAGGCGCCGGGATCAACGGCGCGGGGGAGCGCTTCGTGCGCGTCCCCGAGGCGGCGACGATCTACGGGGCAGCGAAGCTCATCGGACGCGTCGGCGACGCGTGGACCCTGGGGACGTTCTCGGCGTTGACGTCGAAGAACGAGTATCAGGTGATTCCTCCTATCCCGGGGTCCGCGGTGCAGTCCCGCACCGCGGAGCCGCTCACCGCGTTCAACGTCCTGCGCCTGCGGCGCGACCTCGGCAACGGGCAGATCGGGCTCGTCGGCACGGCCACCTCGCGCTTCGAGCAGACCGGTCAGAACCGCACCTGCCCCTCGGGCGTCACCACCGTCGACCCATCGGATCGCTGTTTTCGCGACGCTTACGTGGGCGGGGTGGACGCCATCTGGCGATCCCAGGGCGGGGACTACCTGGCGTCCGGCCAGCTCGTCGGCGGGGTGGTCGAGCACGGTCAACCGGACATCCAGCTCGACGGGACTCGGATCGATTCGGGTTCCCGCGGCGTCGGCGCCTGGTTTCGCGTGGCGAAGGACGGGGGGAGCCCGGTGCTCATGGATCTGACGTACACGGGGATTGGCCGTCGCCTGATGTTCAACGATCTGGGCTTCATGCAGCGGCAGAATCTGCACGAGCTGAAGGGGGGCTTCGAGCTGCGTTCCCTCGAGCCTGGGCGCCTGACGCTGGAGCGCCACGCGCGCCTGGACGTCACCTCCGATCGCAGCCTGGACGGGCTCGACCTGGGAACGACCGTGGAGCTGGGAACAACGGTGCGGCTGAAGAATTTCTGGGCCCTCCACCTGGCCGCCGAGGCATCGCCAGAGCGTTTCGACGATCGAGAGGTCGGGGACGGCACGGCCCTCGAGCGCGCGCTGTTCGTCGGGGGAAAGGCAGAGCTCTGGACGGATCCCCTGCGGCTGCTGTCGGTCTACTTGAAGGGTGAGACGCGGTTTCTCGCCTCCGGCACCTTCGTCAGCGCCCAGTCCACGCTGACGGTCCGCCCGCTGTCACAGTTTCAGGTCGAATTGACGCCGCAATTCGCCTACTCGCGCGGGGAGCCCCGCTATGCCTGGCACTCCTCCGTGGGGGTGTTCGGCCGGCTGCGCGCCAGCAGCGCGGGCGCGACGTTCAAGGCAAGTTACACGTTCACCCCCCGCCTCTCGCTGCAGACGTACGCTCAGCTCTTCCTCTCCGCCGACCACTACTACGATTTCTCGACGGCGCCCGTGGGCCCGGGTACGCGGGTGCGCCTCGGGGACCTGGTGGCGTCCGGGACGAACCCGTCGGATGCGGACTTCGAACAGGCCGCCTTGAACATGAACGTCGTGCTTCGCTGGGAGTACCGCCTCGGCTCGACGCTCTTCGTCGTGTACAGCCGCTCGCAGGCGCCCGACGTCAGGCTGGGGGACTTCGAGCCCGCTGCGTTACGCCCCCGCGACATCGGGCGGGTTCCGGCCGTGGACATCCTCCTCGTCAAGCTGTCCTTTTGGTGGGCCATCTGAGCCCGGACGGCTACGCCGCGTCGCTCTACGGCCCCGGGAAGCCTTGCCGGCGCCGCCCCTACTGTTTTCTCTCGCTCTGGACTAAAATGCCCCCTTCACCAAACTTGGCTTTTCCAAAAAGATCTACCCGACCTCGGCGAACGGCGTCTCAGCGCGCGGCCGAGTGGAGCACAAAAGCATGAAAGCTCGTCCGGCAGTCCGAAGCGTCGCTCGTGTGGTGTTTGTCTCGTCCTTCATGTGGGCCGTCGTGGCGAGCCTCGCCTCGCCCGCGCGCGCGCAGTCGTTGCGGCCGAACATCATGTTCATCTTCGACACGTCGGGATCGATGGCGGAGAACGCCGCCGGCACGAACGTCGGCGAGGGAACCAACATCTGTCCCAACGTCGGGACCACCAGCCGGACCTACAACCTCAAGCAAGCCCTCCGTTCTGCGCTTCAGCAGGTGGGCACGGACGAGGCGAACTTCGGCCTCATGTCCTTTCCGCTTGTTCAAGGGACGACGTATGACGGAGCCTGCACGGTCAACAACAGGCTTCATATCCCATCGGGCCATTACACCGGTGGGCCGCAGGTCACGGTCACCACGCCCAACCGGATCAACGACAACAAGAACCTCGCCAACAACGTCTTCGACGTCGGCTGTTTGATGTCGACGAACACAGGGAACGAGACCGCGTTCGGGCCGTGGTTCAGCACGGGCGCCGGCGAGGTCATCCGCGTCGGTGTCACCACCGCCGCGCCCGGGGCGGTGCCCACCGCTGCGAACTACGATCCGGCCGACGGCAACATCCCCGAGATCTACCGCTGGATCGACGACGTCGAGCTTCCCCTGGCGGCCGGCCCGGTCACCGATCCCGAGCTTCACGCGCTCGGGTTGACGCCGCTCGGGCGGTCGTTCTTCTACGCGCGGACCTACTTCGACGGGCTGATCAAGCCCAACGATCCCAAGGCGAGCTGTCGTCAAAACGTGGTCATCATGATGACGGACGGGGCTGACACCTGCGATGACAACACCGCGCCTGACGGGTCGTTCAACACCACCGACTGCACCGGGGGCGGTAACTACGACTACTATCACCCGGTCGCGCAGGCCTGCCGCCTGTTTCGCACGTCCGGCATCCGGGCGTACCTGGTCACGGACACGGGCTTGTCGGCGGCGGAGCTGGCCACCGCCGATCGCATCGCCAACGCGGGCGGCACGACCGCCGCGATCCGGGTGTCGCTGAACGACGCCAACGCGGCGAAGGCGGCCATCGTGGGCATCATCGCCTCGACGGTTCCTCCGTCGGAGGTCTGCAACGGCAAGGACGACAACTGCAACGGGCAGATCGACGAGGGCGTCTCGAACATGTGCCCTTACGACAAGACGAACCCCAACACCACGGACAACCTGCTGGGGACGGCCGCCAAGCACTGCGCCGTCGAGGTGGCCAACTGCCTCGACGACAACTGCAACGGGCAGATCGACGAGGGGTTTCCGCTGAACGCGTGCGGCCAGGGCGCCGGCTGCCCGATCCCGCCCGAGGTTTGCGACGGGATCGACAACAACTGCAACGGCGACGTGGACGAAGGCTTCGACGTCGGCGGCGCGTGCGACAACGGCCTGACGGGGACCTGCCGTCGCCTCGGCATCAAGGAGTGCTCCCCCGACAAGATGGGCGTGACCTGTAACCTCGGTGACGCGCCCGTCAGCCCCGAGATCTGCAACGGCATCGACGACGACTGCAACGGCATGATCGACGACGGGCCGCTGCCCGGTGTCGGGGTCGACTGCGGCATTCAGGGGCAGGGTTGCACCAAGGGCACCACCATCTGCATGAACGGGAAGATTGTCTGCACGGCGACGTCGAACCCGCAGCCCGAGGTGTGCAACGGCGTCGACGACGACTGCAACGGCATCATCGACGACGGCGTGTTCCCGGGCGTGGGGGACGCTTGCCTCTGCCCAGGCCTCACCCAGGCCGAGGTCGGCCAGGGAATGTGCCGCGCGGGGCGGCTGGTCTGCAAGGGCATGGCCGGCATCGTGTGCGACGGCTGTGTGCTGCCGCAGCCGGAGATCTGCGACGGGAAGGACAACGACTGCGACGGCGTCGGCGACAACGCAGCCATGTGTCCGACCGGCTTCGGCTGTCGCGACGGCGCGTGCGCGCTGCTGTGTCGCGCGGGGGAGTTTCCGTGCCCGCCGGGCTACGACTGCACCGACAACTATTGCGTCCCGAACCGGTGCAAGAACGTGACTTGTTCGACCGACAAGAAGTGCGACCTGGCCACGGGGAGCTGCGTCGACCTCTGTTACAAGGTCACCTGCCTGAGCGGTCAGACCTGCGCGGCGGGTAAGTGCCTCGACTGCTCGAACAGCGCCGACTTCGCCTGCCAGCCGGGCCAGACCTGCATAGGCCGGCAGTGCGTGACGGACAAGTGCTACGGTGTGAACTGCGACACGGCGGTGGAATACTGCGCGAACGGCGCCTGCATTCCCATCACCTGCTCCCCAGCCTGCGGCGCCAACCAGCGTTGCTTCGCCGGCCAGTGCCAGGCGTCACTCTGCACCGGCATGACGTGCGGGCCCGGCCTCTACTGCGATCCGCAGACGGGCAACTGCCTGCCGAACATGTGCGCGGGGAAGACGTGCGCGTACTGCGCGCCCGCCACGGGCGAATGCACGACGAATCCCTGCGGCAACGTCCAGTGCCCCCTGTGCTACGCCTGCGAGGTCGACCCGAACGGTCAGCCGTCGTGCCTGCCGCAGGGCGATTCGTGCGATGCCCTCAAGGTGCAGACCGGAAACACGGGTGGCGGCTGTGCGTGCAGCGTCGACGACACCCACGGCGCCTCGTCGGCCTGGGCCAGCTTGTTGGCGCTCGGGTTGTTCGCTCAGCTCGTCCGCCGGCGCCGCCGTCACCGCGCTTGATTCAGCGGATAACGGCGGTAGCGCCCGAACGCGGGCTGTTCCGTCCGTGCTAGATTGGGCGCCGGGTTTGGGGCATGGCGCTGCACGGTCGATACACGGTCGTTCGTAAACTCGCCAACGGCGGGATGGCGGAGATCTTCCTGGCGTCGCAGCAAGGCCACGAGGGCTTTCAGAAGCCCGTCGTCCTGAAGCGCATCCTCGGCACCATCTACTCGGATCCGCAGTTCCGCAACATGCTGATCGACGAAGCGCACATCTCGATGAGCCTCACGCACAGCAACATCGTTCAGGTGCTGGATCTGGGGCTCGCGGGGGGGCGCTATTTTCTGGTGCTCGAGCTCGTCGACGGCTGGGACCTCGGCCAGATCCTGCAGCGTGGGAAGGCGGCCGGGATGCCGCTGCCGCCGGAGCTGGGCGTCTTCGTGGCGACGGAGATTTGCCGGGCGCTCGCGTACGCCCACGCGAAGCGGGGCCCCGACGGGCAGCCGCTCGGCATCGTCCACCGCGACGTCAGCCCCAACAACGTCCTCATCAGCGAGCACGGCGAGGTGAAGCTGGCGGATTTCGGCATCGCCAAGGCGATGAACAAGCGCGAGCAGACGGGGACCGGCGTCGTGAAGGGGAAGGTCTCGTTCATGTCGCCCGAGCAGGCGCTGGGCCGGGCCATCGACGCCCGCTCGGACGTCTTCTCGCTCGGGACGTTGCTGTACCTCGCGCTGCTGGGCGTGCGGCCCTTCGACGGCTCCACCGACCTGGAGACCTTGCTGCGGGTGCAGCGCGGTGACTTCAAGCCGCCTTCCCGCGTTCGCCCGGACCTGCCCCCCGACCTGGCCCGCATCATCGAGCGCGCCATGCGCTTCTTGCCAGACGAGCGATATGCGTCGGCCGACGACATGCTCCTCGATCTCGAGAAGGTCTTGCGCGGGCAGTTTGGCGGGGTCGGACAGACGGAGCTGAAGCAGTATCTCGCCGAGCTCGGCCGCCTGGATGGCGTTCCCCCCATCGGTCGGGCGCACCCCCTCATCGAGGATGACCGCGAGGCGAGCGGGGGGGCGGCGCTGGTCGAGGGCAACGCCGTCGTCCTCGCGGACGCGAAGGACGATCTCGCCGACGAGCGCACCGATCTGGCCGAGCTGACCGAGGTGGACGGCCGTACGGGCGCGCGCTTCACGCGGCGGACCGTCGACCTGGGGCGCACGGGCTCGCCCCAGGGTGTCGGGGGGCGCGAGACGGTGTCGGGGCGCTCCGGACAGTACCCCGTCGACATGTTCAGCCGCGAGCTGACGCCCGGGCGGTCGACCCGGCGGATCGTCGAGGAGCTGTCCATCCCCGAGGGCGCCGTCCAGGAAGAGGCACCGGAGCGGTTTCGTCGCAAGAAGAGCAGGACCGGTCCGGTCCTGATGACGCTCCTGGTCCTGTGTGGCGCGGGCTTCGGCGTGGCCAGGTACCTGGGCCTCGTAGGCTCGCCGTTCGCCAAGGATGCCGTTCCGCCGGTCGTGGCGCCGTCACCCGCCACGGTGGCGCCCGCCGCGGCGCCGCCCCCGGTCCAACCGAAGCTCGCCGCCAGCCCACCCGGCGCCAGGGAAGCGAAGGAGGCCGCGAAGGAGGCCGCGAAGGAAGCGGCGAAGGAAGCGGCGAAGGAAGCGGCGAAGGAGGCGGCGGCAAAGGAAGCGAACGAAGCGCCGCCCGCGCCCGCCGCGCCGGATCCCGGAGCCGAGCCCGCCAAGCCAGCCGTCCCCCCGGTGGCGGCGGAGGCGCCCGCGGCGGTCGAGAAGCCCGCGGCCCACCGCGGCCCGAAGGGGGCCCGCGAGCGCGATGTGTTCAAGGAGAGCGCGAAGCGCGTGCGAAGTCTCTCCCAGGGGCTGGACCAGTTTCCGCCCGGCACAATTCAGCTCGCCCCGCCGACCACCGACACGCCGCAGTAGCAGCGGTGGCGGCCGGCTGAGGCGCCGGGCCTCGGGCGCTCGGGCCTCGGGCCTCGGACGGTCAGGCTGAGTCCCTGAGGTCCGAAGTCTGAGGCCCGCCTTTCAGGTTTCCGGCCCTTCCGTGTCTAAGGCCATGAAGCTGAAGTGACGACGAACGGGGTCCAACAAGGAGAGCATGATGAAGCCTGATTCCACGAAAATGCTATTTGCTATTGGTATCACTCTTGCGGCGGCGGCCGTCGGTTGTGGCAAGGAGGGCGCCGAGGATTTCGCCGATGGCGTTCCGCAGCAGCAGGACGTGAAGCTGGTCATCCCGGCGGGGGCGTCGCAGTCGAGCTCCCTCACGGCCGCCGACGGGACGACCGCCGTGCGCGGCGCGCTGCTCGGTGAGCAGGCTGAGTTCTACACGCTGACCCGCGACATCACGGGCATGGTGAACTCCGGCACCGCAAGCGTGCTGACGCTCGTCAAAACGATCACGGGGTACCCGCCCTCGTCGGTCGCCGCCGACACGGCCGTCTGGGGTCCCTTCACCGATCCGCTGTCCCCCAACACCTTCCGGCTGACCGTCAATCGGCTGGCGCCCGGGCAGTTCCACTATGTCCTCGACGGGAGGGCCAAGACCGCCCCGGATACGGCGTTCGTCACCGTCCTCTCGGGCACCCACAACAAGGTCGATCCCACCGCGCGCCGGCGCGCCAACACGCCCGACTACGGCAACGGCGACTTCCTGGTCGACTGGGACGCGATGCAGACCTTGCCCGAGCACGACACCAACGTGGGCAAGGCCGCGTTCACGTACAGCCGCCTCAGCCCTGCCTCGGACGTCATCATCGGCGTCACGTTCACCCAGGTCTTGGACAACGACACAGGAAAGCTGATCGACGCGACCTACGGCTATACCTCCACGCCGGGGATGGGGGGAAGCTTCGACTTCGAGCAGACCAAGGACATCGTGATGACGACCGCGGCCCTGGAGCAGCTCACCGTTCACAGCCGCTGGCAGGAGACGGGCGCCGGACGCTCTGACACCAAGATCACGGGCGGCGATCTGGCGGCGGCCCAGGCGACCCTGAACGAGTGCTGGGATTCGAACTTCCTCAGCGTCTACTTCACCACGAGCTGGGCCGATCCGACCAAGTCGTGGGGCGACGAAAGCGCGTGCGCGTTCGTGCCGGCCGTGTACGCTGCTCCTTGATTCATGGCATCCGGGCGTCGAGACCTGCGGGTGATCCCGGGCGGGCGCGCCGATCGGAAACTCCATCCGACCGGCGCGGCCGAGCCCGACGTACCGGGCCGGCGCGTGCCTGAACCGGGCGCCAGGACCGCCGATCTCCACGAGCTTTACACCCGGCACGGCGGCAGCGTCTACGGGCGGTGCTACTACCTGCTGAAGGAACGATCGAAGGCGGAGGACGCCATGCAGGACGTGTTTGCGAAGGCGCTGGATCACGCGGGGGGCTTCCGGGGCGAGTCGTCGCCCGCGACGTGGCTCATGACCATCGCCACCAATCATTGTTTGAACTTGATTCGCTCCGAGCGCGCGCCCTGGCACGCGCGGTTCGCCGTCGAGGAGGCCGGCAGGGTCAGCCGGTCGGCGCTCGACGGCGGTGGCGCTGGCCCGCGCTTGTTCGAGAACCGCGAGGCGGTGCGCCACCTCCTCGGCCGTGTGGACCCGGAGACGCAGGCGGCGGCGATTCACTACCACGTCGACGAGATGACGCTCGAGGAGGTCGCCGCGGCGCTCGGTCGTTCGATCCCCACGGTCCGCAAGCGCCTGGAGGCGTTCGCGGCGCTCAGCCACGAACCCGAAGGCGGCGAGAAAGGGACTTCACCATGACCGATGTGACGGGGCCGGCGCCGCCGTTCGACGTGAATGCGCGCGGTGGCGCGGGGGGGCACCCAGGCGAGATGAGGCTGCGGCGCCTGCTCGCGGACGAGCTCGCCGGGCAAGACAAAGAGGCGCTGGTGCTGCACGCGTCGGGGTGCGGAGAGTGCGCGCGCCGGCTCGAGGCGCTGCGCGCGGAGCAGCGGGCGTTCGAGGAACAGTTCTCCTTCGACCGGTTCGCGGCCGGCGTCGAGCGCGCGGCGCGCGTCCCGAAGCAGGTGCCCAGCGCCGCGCGGCCGGCGCGCTGGTGGCTGCGCCCGACCAGCACGCGATCGTTCGTGGGCATGTTCGGCCTGGGAGCGGTGGCCGCGACCATCGCGCTCATCGTGACCTCGCGGCCCCTGTTCGATGAGATTCGGCTTCGCTCGGCGGCGAACCTCGAGCGTGGCGCCAATCGCCTGAAGGGCGACGATCGCCCGAGCCTGACGATACGCATCGCCCCCCCGGACGACGGCCCGCAGCGGATCGCGGCCGCCGCGACGCCCGAGCCGCTGGCGAGGGGCGAGCGCCTGCGCATCGGGGTGCGGCCCGGGGGTCGTCAATACCTGTTCGCGATCTCCATCGACGACAAAGGGGTCGTGACCGGGATCTACCCCGAGGTCGGCGTCAGCGTTGCGCTCCCGCCGGCGGCTGGCCTTCAGTATCTTCCCGACAGCGTCGAGCTGACGGGGAGCGGCCTCGAACGCCTGGTCGTGGTGCTGTCCGACGAGCCGATGGAGCTGGACATCATGCAGCGGGCGGCCACCGCGGCGTTCGAAAAGAGCAAAGGCGATCTCGCCCGCATGCCGGACCTGGTGATCGACGGCGATCAGTTCCACCGCACATTCGTCAAACCCTGAGGTCGCCCGAGTGCCCGTCGCGTCCACGTCCACCTCGCCGGTTCGCCTTCGCGCCGTCCGCCTGGGCGCCGCGCGCGCGTGCGCGGTGGCGCTGGTGGGCGCGGCGCTCGGCGTGGCGTCGGGCGGCGGCACGGCGCGCGCGGATGATCTTCACCGGTTCGCGCTGATCGTGGGCAACGACAAGGGGGGCGCCGGAACGCGGCCGCTCTCGTACGCGAAGGAGGACGCGCGCAAGGTCTGGGACGTGCTCACGCGGCTCGGCAGCGTGCGGGCCGACGACGCGCGCCTGCTGCTCGACGGCGACGCGGCCCAGTTCCTGGCGGCGCTCGGGGACGCGGAGCGCCGCGCGCGCGGGGTGGCGGCCCGCGGCGAGAAGACGGCGCTCATCGTGTATTACTCGGGACACGCGAAGGACGGCGCCCTGCGGCTCGGCGACAGCGCGCTCCCGCTCGCGTCGTTGAAGGCGCGGCTGGCGCAAGCGCCGTTCGACGTGCGTATCGGCATCTTCGACGCGTGCCAGTCGGGCGCGATGACCCGCACGAAGGGCGCGCGCAAGGCGCCCGCGTTCGAGATCGACACGAGCAACCCACGCGAGGCCCGGGGCGTCGTCATCTTGACCTCGAGCGCCTCGGACGAGGACTCCCAGGAGTCAGATCTCATCGGCGGGAGCTACTTCTCGCATCACCTGGCCTCGGGGTTGTTGGGGGGCGCCGACAAGTCCGGGGACGGACGGGTCACCCTGTCGGAGGCGTACGCCTACGCGTACGACCGCACGGTGGCGGACACCGCGGACAGCGCGGCCGGCGCGCAGCATCCGACGTTCAGCTACGATCTCGCGGGCAACGGCGACCTCGTGTTGACCGACGTGGTGGCGCGCCGCGAGGGCCTGCTGTTCCCCGCCGAAGCCCCCGCCGGCACGTACTTTCTCGTCGACGACAAAGGCTTCGTCGCCGCCGAGATCGCGAAGCTCTCCGGTGCGACACGGCAGATCGCGCTCGCGCCGGGGCGCTACCGGATCAAGCGGCGGCTGCCGGACCGGTTGCGCATCGGGCAGGTCGACATCCCGCCTGGCCAGCTGGTCGCGCTGTCGGAGCCGATGCTGCGCGACGCACCCTTCTCGGACGATCCGGTGAAGGGCCCCGATCGCGAGCCGGTCTCGCTCGCGCACTGGAGCATGGCCGCGGGCGGCGGTTACCAGTCCATCTTCGCCGCGCCCTCGGCGGGGCTGTTCCCGGCGACTGGCCTGGCGGGGCTGGAGTTCACGCTGCGGGATTTCTTCCGTCGCGACTGGGCGTGGGGCTTCGACGTCGCCGCTGGCGGGACCAGCGCGAACGTCGGGGTGGTGACGGGATCGCTCCCGTATCGGTTCACCGAGCTCTCGCTGGCGTCGTCGCTGCTGACCGAATGGCGGCGACGCGGGTGGGGGCCCGTGGTGCCGTTCGCCGGCGTGCGGGTCGCGCTGTTGTTGATGGCCAGGAAGTTCGACGATCACGCGCTGCCGGACCAGGCGTTCGCGACGGTCTCGCCCGGGGTGATCGCGGGCGCGCGCGTGAACGTGTCCGAGAGCCTGAGCGTGGTGCTGCGCGGGCGGCTGCACTACCTGCTCTACAACGTCGACGAGACGAACCGCTCCCTCGGCTACTGGGAAGCCGCGACGTTCCTGCAGTACGACTTCGGAGGTCGGCCATGAAGCGAGAATTGAAGCCAGAATTGACGGCGAGGAAGTCGATGACCGCCAGGACCGCGTCCCGGCTGCCAGGGAGCGCTGGTTTGCTCGCGTGCCTCGCGGCCGTGGCTGGCTGCGGCAACTACTCGAACGAGGACCTCGATTTCGTCAGCGCGATTCCCCAGACGGCCGACGTGTCCGTCGAAGCCCCCCGCCAGTCGCCGATCCGACCAGCCGCGGAGGACGACGCCTTGCAAACCACGACCGACGTGACCAGGAAGATGAACGCGTCGGCGGCCGGCCTGCTGGCCCTGGTCGACCAGATTCGCTCGTCTTACCCGACGTCGCGCAACGGCAACCAGCGGATCTGGGGACCCGCCCCCGCCGACAACAACCCCGGCTGGCAGTTCGAGTTCACCATGACGAAGGCGCCCGCCACCGCGATCGCGCCCACCCGCTTCGACTATTCGCTGTTGATGATTCCCCCGGGCGCGGCGCCCACCGGTGCGCTGTCCGTGCTCACCGGCTGGTTCATCGCGGCAGCGGGTGGGGTGGGGACCGGCACGGGCCACGTGGACCTGACGCCGGCCGCGGCGCGCGACGCGGGGGCCATCCTGCCCGGTCTGGAGAAGCTCATGTCGCTGGGGATCGACTACAACGCCGGCGGCTGGCCGCGCACGTTGACGATGACAATCGTCAGCATCCCCACCGTCGATCCCACCACGGACGCCGTCAACGCGACCTACACCTACGAACGCAACGAGAACGGCGACGGCACGATGTCCTTCACGTTCTTGAAGGACGTCGTACCCGGGCCTGCCGGGGTCGACACGCTGAGCATCACCAGTCATTGGCTCGGCGCGGGGGCCGGCCGCTCCGATGTCGCCGTCATCGGTGGCGACGGCGCCGGGCTCATCAGCTGGACCGACTGCTGGGACGCCGCCTCGATGACCTCGTACGACTCCCGGACGGCCGTCGGAGATCCCAGCGCCTGCATCGCGCTCCCCTGATGGTCATTCGGCTCATCACTGATAACAACACTGATGAAAACTGGACGAGGATATCATCACGGATAGCATGGATGGCAGTCATCCATCCATGATCACTCGCCAAAGAAGCCGCCTGCGCGCTCCCGATGGCCTCGATGATCACGTGTCACGAATCGAGGCGGCCCGGCTGCTCGGGTATCCGAGCAGCTTCAAGGTGCGGCAACTCGAAATGCAGGGGAGGCTGCCCGCGGTGCGGGGCCGCCTGGGCTCGGCGTGGTATGCGCGGTCCGACATCCTGGCGCTGCGGGCGAGCCCCGTGGCACCGGTGGCTGTCCCGCCGTCCCGCGAAGCCCGTGCTCCCGCTGTCGCTCCCGCTTCCCCTGGCGCGCGCGGGCGGCGGCGGACCGATCCCGAGTTGATCACCTATCTGCGCGATTTTGGCGCCCGCTCGCCAGCGACGGCGCGCGGCCCCACGGTGGCCGACCTGGTCGCCGACATGGGCGTGAGCATCGCCCGCGCACAGAAGGTCTTCCGATTCTGGCTGACCCATGATGGCCACCCCGCCGCGGGCCAGGTGCGGGCCCACCGCGGTGTCGGGCGTCCGTCGGAGGTGCCGCTGGCCGAGGGACCTGCACCCTCCCTGGCGGCCCCCGCCGAGCGTCGCAGCGCCGCGCGCCTCGGGCGGGCGGGCCTGATTCGCCAGCTCCGCTCCCCCGATCCCGCGGTCAGGGCCGCCGCCTTCGAGGGGTTGAAGACGAAGTCGCCGCCTGCCGATGGGTAGTCGCGTGGCGTGTGTGAGCTTTGCTCGCACGCGAACGCTTTGTACCCCGGATTTTTGGCGCTATCATGACCCCCCGCAGCGCGGCGTGGACCGCGCGCGACAAAGAGGACCCTTGTCAGAGAACTTTCGCAGAATCGATCCGCGCTACGATCGGCAGTTGAATGTGGAGCTGACGGTGGAGGGGACCGAGCACATTTGCCGAAGCCGGAACATGTCGCTCGGCGGCATGCACCTCGAATGCAGGGCCGCGCTGCCGATCGGCGCCGCGGTCAATCTCAGGTTTCAAATCCCCACCCAGCCCGAGCTCGTGGAGGTCGGCGGCGACGTTCGCTGGGTCGTCTCGGTCCCGGGGAGCGACGAGCTCGGCATCGGCGTCCGGTTCCACGGTCTGCGCGCCCGTGACGTCTGGGCCCTGAACCGCTTCTTCCAGTCCGCTCACTAGCGTTACTACTCGTCCTACCGACGGCCGACGATCCGACCCGCTGGCTGCGCCGACACTGCGCTCCGGTGCTCGCGTACCTGGGAGTGCACTCCGCTCCGGTGCTCGCGTCGGCTTCGCCATCGGGCCGGCGTGTCGGCCGCCTTCTTTCGGCTCAGCGACCGATGGTCTCGCGCGCGTTCGAGGCGTCACCTTCCGTACGCCGCGGCGGCCGTTCTCGCCGCTTGGTGTGACAGTTGAAGCAGGTGAAGCCCTTGGGATTGGCGGAGGAGAGCTCGGGCAGGCCGAGGAGAGCGGCCATGGTCGGCTTGACCTGCGTCCGCATGAACGTCGTGATCTCGGGCGATTGCTCCTCTAGCTGCTTGAACCCCTCGGGGCTCGCGGGGAGCATGGGCAATTCGGCGCAGGGCATCCGGTAGGTTCCTTTGATGTGTCCCTCGCCGTGACAGGTGGCGCAGGTGACGATCTTGAACTCCTTCGGGTCGAAGGCCGAGAAGAGCGCCTGCGCCTTCGGCAAGATGACGCTCTTCATGTAAGCCTTTCGGTCCTTGCGGCTCATGGTGGCCCAGTCGATGGGCGCGCGAGGCGGAACCGCGAACGTGCTGGAGGGCCCGGTGGCGGCGTCGACGGGACGCGCCGCGACGATGAGGGTGAGGCTCGCGCCGAGAACCGCGCAGGGCCTCAAGGCTCCCCGCGCAAGGCGTCCGGCAGCAGCGCCGACGGGGCTCCCGTGAACGTGACCCAGAGCTGGTGCGCCGCACGCGTCATCGCCACGTGAAGCAGGCGACGGGCCTCGCTGTTCGGTGGGTACCCTGAGTCCGTCACCTCCAGCAGGATCACGATGTCGAACTCCAGGCCCTTCGTCTGGCGCACGTCGGTCACGTCGATGCCGGGGGTGAACGCGAAGTCCTGGTCGGCGACCAACCGCAGCGACGGAATCTCCGCGGCGGCCAGCGCCTCGTAGTAGAGCCGCGCCTGCTCCGGATGCCGCGCGATCAGCGCCACCGAGGCGGTGGGCTCCGCGCGGATCAGCTCCCCGAGCGCGTGCGACAGGAACTCCGCGACCTCTCCGGCCGAGGTGAACCCGAACGACTCGACCGGGCCGCCGGTGCGTGGCGCCACCGGTCGGATGTCGCCGACCAGCGGACCGAGGACGTGCTCGGCGGCGTCGACGATCTCGCGCGTGGATCGGTACGACACCCGCAGCGGCTCGACGCGCTCGTGGGGAATGCCGAGGTCGTCGAGCAGATCGGACCAGTTCGTGAACCCGTGCTCGGGCGCGATGGCCTGCGAGACGTCGCCCGCCAGGGTGACCGACCGCTGCCGCGTCGTCGTCTCGAGCAACACCGCGAGCTCGATCGGAGAGAAATCCTGGACCTCGTCCACCATCAGGTGCTCGATGGTCAGCGGCCCCTTTTGTCCCTGGAGCTCCCCGCGTTGAAGCTGGTAGATGCGCAGCAACAGGGCGTCGTCCTCGGGATCGAGCGCATAGGCCTCGGCGTCGTCGTCCGGATCGCGGCCGCCCGTTCGGAGCCGGTCGCGCGCGACGGACCAGCGGTGGAGCTCGTCGAGCTGTGCGGACGAAAACAGGCCGGGCGCGTGGCGCGCGAAGCCAGCCCCGAGGGCGTTCCGATCCGTCAGCAGGGCCGCCCACTCGCCCACCACGTCCCGCGTGCGAGCGCGCAGCCGCCGTCCGGTCGACTCCACCGCCGTGCGCGTGGTCAGGTCCAGCTTGGCGGCCGCCGTCGCGTCCTTCACCCAGCGGGACAGCGCCGTCACGCGCGCGTCGACGGGGACCGCTCGACCACCGTCCGACCTCTCGCTGCCGTCCCAGACGGCGAGGACGTCACCGGCGTCCGGTCGGTCCTCGAGCTCCCGGGACAGCTCGGCGCGGCACCACGTCGCGAGCTCCCGCTGGCGATCGACCAGGATCTTCAAGATCGCGCCGTGGGCCTTGGCGCGCATCACCACCGACGGCGTCTCGTCGAACACGGGCGCTTGCATGGTGGGGAACGTCGCGCGCCGAATTTCGCCGGCCCAGTCCGAGAACGTACGGACGGGAACCCCGGGCACGTCGAGCGACGGCAGCACCCGCGACACGTAGCTCGCGAGCGCACGCTGGTAGACCACGACCAGCATGCGCTCGGGTCGAAAGCGGGCCGGGTCGGCGAACGCGAGGTAAGCGATGCGGTGCAGGCCGATGGTGGTCTTTCCGCTGCCGGCCGAGCCTTGAACGGCGATGAGACCCGACGACGGGCGCGTCACCAGCTCGAACTGCCGCGGATCGATGAGCGCCGCGATCGACGGTAGGTGGCGGTCGGCGCGCCGCGCGCCCGTCTCGTCGAGGCCCAGGCGACCCCGCGCGGCGGTGGGGGCGGGCGCGCCCCCCGGCCGATTCCCTTCGCCGGCCGACGTTGCCGCGGGCGTCAAGGTCGCGGTTCCATCGCGGGCCACCGAAAGCCGCGCCAGGTTGGCTCCCACCTGACGCCAGGTATCGCCGCGGGCGTCGCGCGCGAACGTCCCCTGGGGCGATGCCACCCGCCGCAGCTCGCTGTCCACGACGGCCACGGTACGCCGCGCGACGATCTCGCCTTCGATGACCCGATCGCCGATCCGCTCCTCGTACGAGTCGCCCTCTTCGTAGCGGTAGAAGAGGCGCGAGATGGGCGCGTTTCTCCAGTCGACGATCTGCACGCCCCCGCCCGGCTCCACGAAGCTGCGCGAGCCGATGAGGACGTCACGCCGCTTCTCGTTCTCCTCCAGGCGAAGGTGCCCGAAGTAGGGCGACTTGGGATCGATCGGGGGTGAATCTCCCTTGCCGCGCTGCTTCGAAAGTGCCTCGATCCGGTGCATCTGTTCGAGGATCGAACCCTGGTCCTCGGGTTTCGCCTCGGCGAGCGCGTCCCGGAGCTCGATCAGGGCGCCAGCGTCGTCCACGAGCGCCCGCACACGCTTGGGCAACGCCCCTAGCTTCTTCAGCACGAGCCGAAGCAGCCCGAGTTCTTCCGTGACGATCGCCGGAACCGGGGGCGTCACGGTCCCCGCCCCTTCGCCAGACGGCGTGATCGGTCTCGGAGGCGCGGCCGCTATCGACGAATCCCCGTCCACGGTGGTCGGCCAGCATAACGGCACCGGCGGGCGCTGTCACCTCGGGGCCGGGGGCCGAGTTACCGGCCTCGGACCTCGGGCGTCGGACCTCCCAGCGTCGGACCTCGGACCTGCGGTTCCTAGCGGCCGCGCCAGCCGCCCGGCCGCCAGACGTAGCGGTTCCCGGCGCGATCCCAGTGGCCGGGAACCCAGCGCTCGCGCGGGTGTTCTGGCTCGTAGTGTCCGCCGACCCAGACGTACTGGCCGCCGCGCCACTCGTGAAACCCCGGAATCCACACGAAGCCAGGGCGCGGGTCGATGCGCTCCACCACGGGCGGCGGCGGCGGCGCCGCTGGCTCCATCCCGATGCTCAGCCAAGCGCCCGGGAGCAGCACGTAAACGCCCCCCTGCATCTCCCAGCGCGGAGGATTCCACCGGTAGCCCGGCCGCTCCGCTTCATAGTGTCCGCCGACCCAGACGTACCGGCCATCGCGCCACTCGTGAAACCCCGGTGACCAGACAAATCCGGGACGTCGTTCGAAGCGCTCGACGGGCGGCCGGGGCGGCGCCATGCGCGGATGCTCCTCCCGGCGGATTTCTCGCCTGTCCTCGCGGTGCTCCCGGTGTTCCTCGCGCCGCTCGCGCTGGTCTTCGTGGTGCTCTTCGCGCCGCAACTCTTGCCGTTCGTGACGCTCGCCCGGCCCGGCGAGCGCGCGGCTGGCGGTCGGTAGGGCGAGGGACAGCACCAGCACCTGCAGTGTTCTTTTCATGGTCTTCAACTCCTTCTCGGGGGGCGCCAGACGACGGATGACCAAATCACAGAACGCATCCCACACCAAGTGCTACCGATTGCATGGACGCTCGGAAGTCGCCAAAAAATCACGCGGACAGAAAAAAACGCGCCGGGAACCCGTGGGCTCACCGGCGCGTGTCATCCGCTATTGGACTGGTCATGAGCTGATGCCACTTGGCACCGCCCAATTTCTGCCCAGCTGCGCGAGCCTCGCAACCAGGCGGGTTCCGTCTCAATGGGCTCGGACGCCTTACGAACAGCTGGTCCGTGAAGAGGACTGCTATGACGGATTCGGACGAGGGCTACTCGCCAGGGTCCGCCACGTGGGGGGTGGGACCTACTGCAGGGTCACCCCTGTCAGGCGCGCCTGGCCTCCTTGTGTCCAAGCGGGTTTGAATGCGAAGTGAAATCCAACCGGTCAGTGGAGATACGTTTCGCCATGCCTTTTCCTCCTTCGTTGGGCCAGTCATTCGCGGATGCCCTGAGAAAAAGATACTCGCCCTCGGCCATCTGCGCCACTTTGGTATAAGGCGCGAATGGCTTCGGATGCAGAGGGCGCCGGCAAGGCGACCGCCGCGAGCGGCGGTCGGGGCGCACGTTTCGGCGCAGCGATGGACCCGGCGGCCGCCCGGCTGAACGCCAGCGTCGATTTCGATCGGCGTTTGCTCGCCGACGACGTGCGCGGAAGCCAGGCCCACGCCCGCATGTTGGCGGCGGTGGGGTTGATTTCGGCGGCGGATGCGGCGGCGATCGTCGCGGGTCTCGACCAGGTGGCGGGCGAATTTTCGAGAGGCGAGCGCACCCTCGACGCCGCCATGGAAGACATACACATGAATGTGGAGAGCCGCCTGACCGCCGTCATCGGCGAGCCCGGGCGACGCTTGCATACCGCGCGCAGTCGCAACGACCAGGTCGCGACCGACCTTCGGCTCTACGCCCGGGCGGCCGCCGTCGAGCTGGCGACCGCGATCGATCGCGCCCGGGTCGCGCTGGTGCGGCAGGCGAGCGTCCACGCGGAGACGTTGTTGCCAGGATACACGCACCTTCAGCGCGCCCAGGCGGTGACCCTGGGGCACCACCTGCTCGCCTACGCCGAGATGCTGGGCCGGGATCGCGGGCGACTGCTCGACGCGGCCAGGCGCGCGGGCGAGTCGCCGCTCGGCTCGGGCGCCCTGGCCTCCACGGGGCTGCCCATCGACCGCCAGGCGACGGCACGGGATCTCGGCTTCGACGGCCCCACTCACAACAGCCTGGACGCCGTCTCCGATCGCGACTTCGCCGCCGAGATCGCCTTCGCTTGCGCGCTGCTCGGGGTGCACCTGTCGCGGCTCGGCGAGGAGCTCGTGCTGTGGTCGACCACGGAGTTCGGTTTCGTGCGGCTCGGCGAGGGCTATTGCTCTGGTAGCTCGCTGATGCCGCAGAAGCGCAACCCGGACATCGCTGAGCTCCTGCGCGCCAAGCCCGCGCGCGTGATCGGCGATGTCGTCGCGCTGTTGACCATCAGCAAGGGCCTCACGTTGGCGTACAACAAGGATTTGCAGGAGACGCAAGAGCCCCTCTACGACGCGGTCGAGACCGCGCGGGTGAGCCTGGCGGTGCTTCCTGGCCTCATCGCGGGGCTCGAGTTCGACACCGAACGCATGCGCAGCGCGGCGCAGGATCCCGCCCTCGGGGCGACGGACCTCGCCGAGGAGCTGGTTCGCGGCGGCATGCCGTTTCGGGAGGCGCACGAGATTGTCGGCCGGCTGGTGCGGCGCGCCGAGGAGAAGAAGATCACGCTGCGGGCGCTCGACATCGCAGACCTGAAGACCGTCGACGGGCGTCTGACGACCGCTGTCCTGCGGGCCCTCGATCCCTCGGCCGCGGTCGCTGCCCGCACCGTCGTCGGTGGGCCCGCGCCGGCGGCGGTACGCCGCGAGGTGGCGCGCCTCGGCGACGAGCTGACCGCCCTGGGCTTCGAAATCTAGCAACGCGACGCCCGGGCCTCCGATGGTCACAGTGACGTGGCCCACACGACGCGGCGGTCCGGGGTTGGTTGGTTGACGCAAACCCGGTCGTCATCGGACCTACAGGGCATGAGCTCGTTAGGTCTTTCGCGCGCGCGCGGGTGTATGTTCCCTTTCAGGACACCAGAAGACGCGCCCAGGCGGCAGGCAAGGAGTGGCCGATGAGACTTCGCGGGTTCTCGATCTGTCGATTGATGTGCCTTGGGGCTGTCGCAGGGGGAGCGAGCTGCGCGGCGGTGAAGTCTTCTGCGGTCGATGCCGGGACCCGGACGGGGACGGGAGGATCGACCGCCTCGACCCCGGATGGCGCCTCGTTCGACAGCGCCGCCTCGGACCTGTCGACGGCGGACACCTATCTGTTCCCACTTGCGGATCTGCTCTCACCGGCCGACAAGCTCGTCGCGGCCGACGTGGCGGGCGGCGGCGCCGATGCGGCGTGCGCCACGCAATCCGCGATGGCCGAGACGCTTCCGCTGGATCTCTACGTGATGATGGACTCGTCGGCATCGATGAACGAGCTGACGGCGAACGGGACGTCGAAGTGGGACGCGGTGCGCGCCGCGATGACCGCGTTCTTCGACGACCCGCAATCCGCGGGGATCGGCGTCGGCTTGCAGTACTTCCCTCAGGTCCGGGCGGGTGTGCCCGACCTTTGCACGACGGACGCGATGTGCGCCGGCTTCGGTCCCTGCGATCGCCTCCGCACTTGCTACGGGCCCAAGGCGACGATGGTCGTCACGTGCAACGTCAACAGCGACTGCCCCAAGGGCGAGACGTGCGAGCTGCTCGGCTTCTGTCCGCTCGAGGCTGGCAATCCCCTCTGCGCGCCGTCTGGCGTGACCCTGTGCGCACCTCTCGGAGATCCGTGCACGGATCTCGGCGGCAACTGCCGCGGCCGGGACCTGTGCGACATGGCCGTGTACGCCGCGCCCGCGGTCACCATCAGCGCCTTGCCCGGCGCGGCGCCGGGGCTGGTCGCGTCGCTCGGCGGACACATGCCTGACGGATTGACGCCGACAGGCCCAGCGTTGACCGGCGCGCTTCAGTACGCGCAACAGCGCGCCGGTGCCAACCCCGGCCACAAGGTGGCCATCCTGCTGGTCACCGACGGCTTTCCGAGCGAATGCATGCCCGCGGACATTCCCGGCGTTGCCGCCGTCGCTGCGCAGGGCGCGATGGGGGCGCCGTCCATACCCACGTTCGTGATCGGTGTCTTCGGGGCGGCCGACGCGGCGGCGGCCCCCGCCAACCTGAACGCGCTCGCCGCGGGGGGCGGAACCGGCACCGCGGTCGTCATCGATACCAGCCAGAACGTCACGCAGGCGCTGCAGACGGCGCTGAATCAGATCCGCACGACCGCGGTCGCGTGCGAGTACATGATTCCTCCCCCCACGGTCGGGACCATCGACTTCGGCAAGGTGAACGTCCAGCTCACCGGCGCAAACGGCGCCCCCACGACCATCGGGCACGTGACCTCCAAGGCGGCCTGCGATCCCGCGCGGGGCGGGTGGTACTACGACGTGGATCCGTCTTCGGGAAAGTCGCCGACGTCGATCATCGCGTGCGACGCCACGTGCACCGGCGTGCGCGCCACCGCCGCCGCGCGGGTCGACATCGTTCTCGGCTGCCAGACGATCGTCATCATGTGACGCCTGCGCCTGCCCGGGCGCTCCGGCTAGGCCGCGGGGAGGGGCGCTGCAAACGTGATGGCGCGGATCGCCTCGTTGAATCGGATCTGGTTCTCGTTCACCTTCAACCCGACCTCGACCAGCTGCTTCCCGAGGACATCGAGCCGCGCCGAATCCGCCGCCAGGCGGTTGGTCAGCTTCGCCCGCAGATCCGCGGCGGCGGCGTTCTTCTCCAGAGCCTTCAGGTTGGCGCGGGTCTCCTCGGTGGCCCGGCGCCGCTGCTGGTCCTCCGCGGCCAGCTTCTGCTGCTGCTCCGTGGCCTTGACCAGGACCTGCCGAATCTCCCACGCGCCCTTCAGCTGCGAGACGACGGCCGGATCGGCGCGACGATCGTCGAGGTACGCGCGGATCGCCACGTCGGCGAGCGGCGACAACCAATCGAGGCCTCGCTGATTCTCCTGGCGTTCGTCCAGCGTCAGCTCGACCGTTGCCCGCGGGCCGAGCGCGGTCGGCACCAGCGCGCTCCCGCTGCCGACGTTGTCCTCCGTCCCGGCCGGTGGCTTGTTGAGCCGTGCACCTGCGGCGCGAGGGTGCTTCACCAGCACCTTCGCGGCGCGATCGGCGCCGTTCTTGAGCTGGTATTTCGTGATCCAGACGGCGTCCCGCACGACGGTCAGCATGCCCGCCTCGATGTGATACAGGCGCGCGCCCTCCTCGCGGTTGTCACGGCTGACCTCGATCGCCACGCTGCGCTCGAGCGCGAACGGCACGGTCGCGGTCGCGCCGTCCGGCAAGGGATCGGCCATGCCCTGTCCGAGAAAGGCGCCCTCGGAGAAGATCGCCAGCGGACCACGCTCGAGCAGGCCGCCGGTTGCGTTCGTGAAGCGCGCCACGCGGAAGGGGTGGGACGCGGACTCTGGGACGCCGGGGTCAGGCGCGAAGAGGGCGATGGCCTCCCCCGGCACATGGCGTTCCAGCAGCATCACCATGGTCGCGCTCTCGTTGGGGATCGTGACGGGAGCCGGAAGATCGTAGCGGGTCGCGCCACCCTGTAGCGCGATGGCGGCCAGCGCCGACAGGTTCTTGGTCTGGCGGGAATACGGCGCCTGGGCCACGGCCATGGCTCCGACCCCGCCCACGGCGCCTCCGCCCGCGACGCCACGGAAATTGCCCGGAGCGGCGCTCGACTTGGGTGACGCCCGAAGCGACTCTGGCCTCCGCCCGCCCTTCTTGTACTTGGCCTTGTCGCTGCGCTGTTCCAGCTGGCCGGCCGCATCGGCGTCATCGAGGCTCTCGATTTCGGCCGGGGCCATCGCCATCTCGGGCGCGGGCGCCGCCGCGGGGGGCGCGGGGGGCGCGTCCGCCAGGCTGGTCTCGCTGCGCGGCACGACCGCGATCACGTCGCCCGCGTCGGTGACGACGGGGCGCGCCGGAATCACGGGCGCCGCCAGATTCGCGTCGAAGGCCAGCGGGGCTTCGGCGATCAACGACAGCGAGACGTTGTTCCAATCTTCACCGGACAGATTTTGAACGACGCCCCAGGCTTGCAGGTTGGCGCCGTCCTTCTCGATGACCAGGCGATACGAAGGCTTCCAGACGGGGGTCTCGGCGATGTAGCCGACTTGCAGATCGTGGTCCCGGCCGTCGAGGGACATGACGACGGTTTGAAGCTGATCGGGCTTTCCCAGGACCGGCTGCGCGCCGGCGGCGGAAGGTCGCTCCACCGGCTCTGGAGTGGGAGCCGGCGGTTGCTTCGCCTCCCCTTTGTCGACTTCCAGCGGGAAAGACGCCGACCGCACCGAGCTACCGCCTCGCTCGAGCACGGCGAGGGTGGCCAGGAAATCCCCCACCTCATCCCGCCTCACCCTGAAGTGTACCTGGTCGGACTGAACGCGGCCGCCGCGCTCGAAATAACCGACGCCGTTGCGATAGATGACCACCTTCTTCAAGGGCAATCCGGCGGCGGTGACGGGGGGAGCGGTGGCGCAACCGCCCCCGGCCGCGAAGCAAACGAGCGCCAACAGAGCTGCGAGCGGTCTTGTCATGGGCACCTTGGACGCGCGAAACGCAAGGAAGATCTGGTGCGTCGGCAGATAGGAGAGGGAGGGGTGGTGCGGAGTTTATCGATTCGAGTCGGCAAAGACAGGGTCGCGTGCTTCGGCTCGCGGGTGGGGCGAACCAGCCGCCTCAGAAATACCCGGCGGCGGTCACGAGCGGCGTGACCCCTCCGTGTCCGTCGAACGATGGCAGCAGGCCCAGCGTCGGGGGCGGCGTCGAGCCGGGGGCGGGGTTCGCGGTGGCGCGATCGACGTTGCGCGTGAGGATGATGCCGGCGACCAGCCCGGCGCCCCCCGCCAGGAGCGCGATCCCGGCGGCGTGCGCGCGCGCCGCCGTCGGGGAGGGGTTGCCGCTGACACACGCCTTGTCGGCCACGCACGCGGCGATGCCCCCCGCCAGCGCGCCGGCGCCCGCGGCGAGATCGATGAGGCCGATTCGTTCCCAGCTGGGACCGTAGCGGGATTGGTCGGGGAGGTACGCGCCGAGCAGGCCGGCGCCGAGGCCTGCGTTCAACCCGATGAGGGCGGGCAACGAGAGGTTGAGGACGGAGTGTGGGTCCTCGAGATGGTAGCTGAGGTCCCCGGTGGTCGGGTCTCGCGACTGCGCGGCCGTGCGAAGGTTGAACGCCTTCCAGCGCAGGGCCACGGCAGCCAACGAACCCACCACCGCCCCGCCGGCCGAGGCGCTTTGAATCAACGCGACGCGGCCGTAGGTCGGGGCGTGATCGGTCAAGAGCGCTCCCGTACCCGTTCCGAGCAGCAGGCCGGGCAGGCTGCCCAGGAAGGCGCCGCGAAGCTCCGCGCCGAGATCGAAATGCCGGTAGGACCCGAGCGCCATCGCAAGGTTCGGGTCCGTGTCCGGCCGCGAAGGCGTCAAAGCCTGGCGAACGACGACGCCCCCGAGCGCGCCCTCGGCGGCGCCGATCCACATCCCGCCGATCACGAACAGGCCGCGGTTGTCGGGGATGTAGCTCGGGACGAGGTTGTTCGCCACCAGCACGCCCGCCACCGCGCCGGTCAGCGCCCCGCCGAGCGCGAAGCCCAGCGACGAAACGTCCGTCTGCTCGATCTCCGAGCCCAGGCCGGCGGCGACGGCGCCGGCACCCACGAGCGCGCCCATGATCGCCGAGGCGGCCACCAGCTCGGGTCGGCCCGAGCGCTGGACGTAAGGCAGGCGAAAGGCGTTAGGTCCCACCAGCAGTCGCTTGTCGCCGGGGCCGAGCGTCAGCTCGTCGGTGCGGTCCTTGTAGTCGGTCGCCTCCGCGAACAGCTCGAAGCGTCCGGGCGCCACGTCCTGATGGTAGGGGTTCTGCGCGCGGTTTCCGTTCACGTAGAGGGTCGCGTTCGCCGGCACGGTCTCGATCACCAGGCGCGCCGGAATTGGCTCCAGCTTGAAGAACAGTGACTTCGTCTCGGCGACGCCGATCTGCACCGTGTTGCTCTGGGAGACGAAGTTGGCCTTCGAGACCGACACCACCCAGCGGCCGCGCGGCACCGAGAAGTTGTTTGGCGCTTGCCCCGACACCACCGTGGGCGGCGTCGTGTCGTCGGGTCTCGGCGCGTCGGCAGAGACGATGCGGATGTCGGTCTGGTCGGGGACCGTGTTGATGACCAGCGTCGAAGGCCGGCGGTCGATGCTCTCGATGCGATCCTTTGCCACCTCGACGAACTCCCCGGTGGGGCTCTCGGCCAGGTAGGCCTCGTAGTGCTCGCGCGCCTGCTTCAGCGACCCCAGCAGGTATTCGCACTGGGCCATCATGAACAGCGTGGCGGGGCGCGGCTTCACCTCGTGCGCGCGCTGAAATTCGATCAAGGCCTGCGCGTGCTCGCGCGCGTAGAACAGCTCCAGGCCCGTCTCGTAGTGCCCGCGGGCCTTGTCGGTGGCCTCGTCGGCGCGCGCGTGGCCGCCCGCCCCCAAAACGGGAGACACCAAGATCGACAGCGCCAGCGGTAGGACGACGCGCGCGTTCAAGGCGACGGATCCGGATAACCTTCGCCCGAGCGGCTTGGGAGCGCGCCCCGCAAGACCTCGTCGGACGTCTGACGCGCCTGCCCCGCCGATTCGACGGACACGGGCGGGCGCTTCGAATCGCGAGGCACCGAGCGATCGACCTTGCCGCGCGCCGATCGGTTGCCCGCTCGCTCGGGCCGCTTCGAGAGCCGCGCATCGGAGGCGGCGCTGGCGAGAGCCGCCGTGGCGGCTTCCCTGGACTGTGGGGTGCTTCCAGCTTGTACGGAGCCAGGGGGGCGTGGGCCGTTCGGTCCCGGAGACACGACTTCAATCGTGGCTCCGCCGCGCGGCGCCGGGACCTCCGTGGCATCGGGACGCGCCAGCGCCATGGCCACCCCCCCGATCAAGGCCACGGCGGCGGCGCCCCAGACCAAGATCCGGCCGCGTGACGGGCTGGTGGGCGCCGGAGCGGTGGCGGGGATCAGGCCGGCCCCCACCCCGACGTTCTGGTCGCCTGCCAGCACCCGATCGATGTCATTCTCGACGTCGGACATCGTCGCGTAGCGCCGGGCGCGGTCCTTCTCCATGGCGTGCATCACCACGGTCTCGACCGCCTCGGAGATCCCCAGCTCGGGCCGCAGCTTCGACGGCGGAATCGCCTCGTGCGTCAGCACCTGCGAGATGATGCCCAGGTAGTTGTTGGCGCGGAACGGAACCTCGCCGGTGAGGCATTCGTAGAGCATCACGCCCAGCGCCCAGACGTCGACCCGATGATCCAGGTCCTCTTCCCCGCGCGCCTGCTCGGGCGACATGTAGAGGGGCGTTCCCAGCAACAGGCCCGTGTGCGTCAGGCGGTAGTCGAGCGCGTCGTCGCCCTGTCCTTGCTTCACCGCCTTCGAGATACCGAAGTCGACGACCTTGATGAAATCGCCGTCCCCGCGACGGACCAGGTAGACGTTCTCGGGCTTGATGTCGCGGTGAACGATGCCCTTCGCGTGGGCCGCGCCGAGCGCGCTCGCCACCTGACGGGCGATGCGCAGCGAGCGCTCGACCGGTAGCGGCGCCTCGCGCATCACGAGCTGCGCGAGCGATTCGCCGTCGAGGAACTCCATGACCACGAACGCACGTCCGTCGTCGGTGGTCCCGAAGTCGGTGACGTCGACGATGTGCTCGTGGCCGATGGCGCTCGCCAGACGCGCCTCTTGCAGCAAGCGCGCCACGAAGTCGCTCTTGGTCAGGAACTTCTCGAGCAGCACCTTCACCGCCACGCGCTTGCCGATGATCGTGTGCTTCGCCTCGTAGACCGCGCCCATGCCGCCCTCGCCGATGCGGCGGATGATGAGGTAGCGCCCCGCCAGGGTGGCCCCCACGAGCGAATCGAAGCCGGCATTGGCGGGAGCCGGATCCGACGCGGCCATCGCGGCGGCTGCGGCGTTCGCGAACGGTCCCGACGGCGCCGAGTGAGTCGGCGCGGTGCCGGGCGCGGACGGGTCGGGGGCCGCCGTCGCGGGCGCGGTCGCCGCCTGCGCGGACGGCGCGTCCGGTGCGTCGATCAGGGCTCTGCCGTCCCGCGCGCACACGCCCACGCCGTCGGCGTAGGTCGTCTCGCAGCCAGGGCAAATTCGCACGGGCGGAGTCTAGCAGCCCGTTGCGGAAGTCGCTCAAAGGTGGATGCGCGCATCGGCTGCCCGCGCCGCCCATCGTTCCTCGACCGGCAAGATGGTCAGCGCAGCCAGGAGGGCAGGCCACCCTTTCGCGGTCCTGGACGCCGCGGGGACCGTCTTCTTTCCGTTCGGCCACCCGGCGACGCGCGGCTGGGGCCGCTGTGGAACCCACCGATCGCAAGCGACGAGGAGACGCCGGTTCCGAACCGGCGGTTCGTGGAAGGCCGGTCGGGCTTGACCGCGCGGCGGCGTCGCTCCACAGTGCGGCCGTGTCAGACGACGAAAACGCCCAGCCCGGTTCCCCGGCCGCGAAGGCTCCCCCGACGACGGCCGCCATCTTCGATCTCGACGGGACGCTGGCCGACACCATGCCTGTCCACTTCCGAGCCTGGCAAGAGGTGGCCGCCCGCTTTCACCTCGAGTTTCCGGAGGCGCGCTTCTACGCGATGGGTGGGACTCCCACGATCAAGATCGCGGCGACGTTGCTCGCGGAGCAGAACCCGGCGGTCGATCCCGCCGTGGTGACGAGCGCGAAAGAGGAGGCCGTGCTGCGCCACTTCGCCGAGGTCCGGCCCATCGCGCCCGTCGTCGAGCTCGCGCGCCGATGTCGCGAGGCGGGCCCGGTGGCCATCGCGTCCGGAGGGGGCCGGCGGATGGTCGAGCTCACGCTGGCCCAGATCGGCCTGGGGGGCTTCTTCCCGGTCATCGTCACCGCCGAGGACACCGTTCGCCACAAGCCCGAGCCCGACGTGTTCTGGGAGGCCGCCCGCCGCATGGGGGCGGAGCCGGCCGTGTGTACGGTCTACGAGGACTCCGACATCGGCCTCGAGGCGGCGCGCCGCGCCGGCATGCGGTCGGTCGACGTCCGCCCGCTGTACCTGCCGCGCGCGCCGCAGGTCGCCTAAGGAGTTCCCTGGTCCGCCACCTGCGGGCTGGCGCCGCGGCGGGAGACCAGGATGTCGAGCGCGATGAGCCCGACGCCGACCACCAGGACGATGTCGGCGACGTTGAAGACGGGCCACGGGTTCAACGGCCACACGCCCACGTCGACGAGGATGAAGTCCACCACGCGCGCGTAGATCAACCGATCCACGAGGTTGCCGACGGCGCCGCCCGCGATCAAGCCCAGGGCCACGTGCAGCGTCCGCTGCGTGACGTCCGTGCTGCGCAGGTAGCGCACCACCATGACCAGCGCCACGACCGCCAGGCCGGCCAGCACGAAACGGCCGCCCCGCAGGTCGCGAAACATGCTGAACGCGATGCCGGGGTTCTCGGCGTAGTGAAACGACAGGGACTTCCCGATCACCTCCTTGGCGCGCCCCGAGCCCTCCGGTCCGAGCGCAGCGCGGGCCCACTGCTTCGTCGCCTGGTCGGCGCCCAGCGCCAGGATGCCGGGAATCACGAAGCGGAGCACCTTGTTCATCTGCGACGGCTTCGCGCCGGTCTCGGGGGTCTCGGGTGACATGAGGTGCGAAGTCTCCACTCTCCGGGCCGTAACCGCAACGACAGAACGATGCGGGCCGTTTTGGGCACCGCGGCGCCTTTCAACCAGGCCCGGCCAGGTATACGTTGAGGCCAACATCGTGAGCCATCCCGCTTCCCCGGACTCCCGCCGGCCCCAGGTGACCTCGAAGACCTTGTTCATGGTCCTCCTCGGGCTGGTCCTGACCTGGGCGGCGGTCGAGTTCGTGGCCCGGACGCTGGTGGCCCTGGCGCTGACCGCCGCCGCCGCGATGATCGCCGTGGCCATGAATCACGGGGTGGCGGCGCTGATCCGCCGGCGGGTGCCGCGCTCGTGGGCAATCGCCATCGTGGTGTTCGCGGCGACCGGCGTGATCGTCGGGCTGGCATTCACGGTCATTCCCCCCGCCGTCAGCCAGGGGAAGGCGCTGGCGCTGGGCCTCCCCGACATCATCCGTGCCGGGCGCGCGACCCGCGTCTTCCACGCGCTCGACGATCGCCTGCACATCGCCAAGAGCCTGCTGGCCTTCGAGCAGCGGCTGCCGCAGATGCTGGAGGAGACGGCGGCCCCCCTGCTCACGCTGCTCGGCGGCGTCCTCAGCGCCGTGACCGCCGTCGTCACCATCGCGGTGCTCACCATCTTCATGCTGATCTTCGGGGGCAGGCTGGTGCACGAGCTGTTGCAGGAGACACTGCCCGCGCGCCGACCTCGCTACGAGGTCATCGTCGAGACGGCCTACAGCGCCATCGGTGGCTATTTGATGGGGCTGGGGGTGATCTGCTTCACGAACGCCACGTTGACCACGGTGTTTCTGGCGATCGTCGGGGTGCCGTTCTTCCTGCCGCTAGGAATCGTGAGCGGCCTGTCGAGCCTGGTGCCCTACGCGGGGCCGGCCGTCGTGGGCGTCTCGGTGACCCTGATCGCGCTCGGCACCCGTGGCCTCGGGGTCGGGGTCGCCACCGCGATCTACTTCATCCTGTACGGGCAGCTGGAGGGTCAGGTGCTGTCGCCGATGATTTTCCGGCGAACGGTTCACGTCAACCCACTGGTGGTGATCCTGTCGGTGGTGTTCTTCGGCGAGCTGGCGGGCATCGTGGGGGCGGTGCTCGCGGTTCCGACGGCGGCGGCGCTGCAGATCATCGTGCGCGAGATCTTGCGCACCCGGCGCCAGCGCCTGCACCTGGCCGCCACGCCGCTGAACTCGCCCGAGGAAGCCATCCCCACGTCCGAGTCCAAATGAGTCGTGCCGTCGCCGGTGCGCCACTGATCGCGCTCGCCGCAGTGAGCGTCGTCGCTTGCGTGGGCATCGACGGCGGCGCCGTCGAAGTGCCCTGGACGGTTTTCGCGAGGGACGGGCGCGGCACCATCAACGACTGCGCCTGCGCCGATCCCGCGATCGCCTTCATCCAGTTGAAGCTGGGTGCACCGCCCGAGACTCCCGCGCAGGCCGATCCCTGCGACGGTGCCATCGCCTGTCGCTTCTCCTGCGGTCGCAAGACGGGAGCGACGCCCTTCATCATCCCGCCGGGGTCCTATCTCATGTCGATCCAGCCCGAGCTCGCGGATGGGACGCCGTCGCTGACGGCGATGGTGCCCGATCCGATCTTGCGCCAGGTGATGAAGGGCGCTCCCACCGAGCTCGACGCGTTCGAGATCCAGGCGCCCTGCGCGCCGCAGTGCCACGGCGCTGATCCGACCATGCCCTGCGCCGCAAACTGAAGGGCCGTCAAGCTCTCCCGAGCGCGCGCTCGACCTCGCCCCGGATCGCCTCGGGCACGAACAGGCGGGGAAAGTAGAGGCGCGTCGAGATGTTGTTCGCGATGCTGCGGGGATCGGCCTCGATGGGGCGAGCTCCCCCTGCCGCCGTGGTGACCCGGATCGGCTCGGCCGCGCCGCCCGCCGCGTAGCGCTTGTAGCTCAACCGGGCAGGCTCGTCGAAGTGAACGAAGTAGCGCGGATCGCGCGCTGGCGCTCGGGCGCGAAAGATGTCGAGGGCGCGGGCGGTGGCGTCGTGCCAATCGGCGCGCGACAGCGACGCCGTCTCGATGGGAAGCCGCACCATCTTCGGGAAGCGGCGGGTCTTGTAAGCGGCGACCAGTTCGGCGAGCGTGGGATCCTCGGAGTCGCGCCACGTGGCGACGAGCGACATGACGTAGCCCTCGTCCAGCCGCGCGTACTCGGCGAGCGGGATGCGCTCGTTCTCCGTCAGCAGGGCGTAGAAGGGCTCGATCCCGCCCAGGCGCGCCGGGAACAGGTCAGCCCGTGCGCGCTCCGAGCCTCGCGCGAGCTCCAGCGCGCGCTGGATCGTGGCCTCGAGCAGCAGGGACGCCGCCCGCACGGTCTTGTGGTAGTAGGCCGTGCCGTACATCTGGTCGAGCGCCAGCAGAAACGTCTCCACGACGTCCTGGGCGCGCGCATCGACCACCAGGTGCTCGTCGATGATGCAGAGCGACTGAACCAGCCGGCCCAGGTCGAAGGCGTGCGTGCGGATGCCCGCCATCAGCGCGTCGCGCGCCAGGTAATCCAGGCGGTCGGCGTCAAGCTGACTGGAGACGATGGCGTGGCGCCAGCTCGGCGGCGCGCCCGGCGCGTGCTCGATGAACGCGCGCAAGCGCTCGGGCAGTCCCGGAGCGTAAGCGGCGAGGAGTCCCCGGATCTCGGAGTCCGGCTCGGTCAAGATGCGGACCGACATCCGCTCGTGGGCGAACGAGGGCCCGATGATCTCCTCGAGCGAGTGCGAAAATGGTCCGTGGCCCACGTCGTGGAGCAGCGCCGCCAGCACGATCTCCTCGCGCTCCGCCGTCGACACCGCCACCCCGCTGTTCGCGGCCGCCGCGTCCACCATCCTCCCGGCGACGTGCGCCGCGCCCATGGAGTGGACGAAGCGCGAGTGCTCGGCGCCGTGGAATACCAGGTTCATGACCGCGGTCTGCCGGATCCCGCGCAGCCGCTGGAACATCTCGGTGTCGATGATGGATTCGAGAAGCCGTTGAAACGGTCCCCGCGGAAACGCGATGTCGCCGTGCACAGGATCGCGAAAGATTCGGGGACGGCTGGGGAGGGTGGACGTCATGTGGGTTCGCTGCGGGGAGCTCTGGGCGCGTCCCGCAGGGGATTTCAAAGGACCCTCTTCGGGTCAGGGTCCTTTCCCAGTAGCGTACACCCGCGGCAGCCGTCGCCAGGCGCGGTGCCTCCGAACACCCCGCGGGCCGGCCGCTCGTTGGCACGCTTGCGGGCGAGCCGCCCGCGCTCCTATAAACACCTGTCCCCTGCGACCTCGCCTCCTCGAACGAACTGGCGGATCCCCCATGCGTGAAATCATCGACACCCCCAGCGGCGCGTTGCGTGCCCGGGCTTCCCTGCGCGCGCAGGCGATCCTGCTCGGGGGATTGCTGGCCTTCGTCGTCATCGTCTTCGGCATCGATCGACTTCGCGGCGCCGCGGCGGCCGTCGGCGTTGCCACCGCCATCCCCCTGGCGCTGATCCCCGCGGTGTTGTGGCTCGTCTATTTCTACCTGCGCGACATTCACGAGCCAGAGCCGACCCACTATGTCGTGGGCGTGTTCCTGCTGGGGGCGCTGGTGGCGGCCCCCATCGCCACGTTCGTCACCGACGCGCTGTTCAAGGTGTCGGCGTGGGGGACGCTTCCCCGCTTCGGGCTGACCGAGGCGGTGGCGGCGTTCCTGGTGCTGGCGCCGGCGCAGGAGGTCTCGAAGTACATCGTCGTTCGCTACACCGTCTACCTGTCGGCGGAGTTCGACGAGCCCATGGACGGCATCGTCTACATGACGGCCGCCGGGCTCGGCTTCGCGACCGCGCTGAACATCACGCAGATGACGCGCGCGCCGCAGCTCGCCCTCACGACCGCCGCGATAAACGCCGTCACCACCACCCTGGCGCACGCCAGCTTGTCGGGGGTGGTTGGCTATGCGCTCGGGCGCGCGAAGTTCATCGGCCCCGAGGGGCGTCAGACGCGGGTGCTGACGCTGGGGCTGGCGATCGCCATCGTGTTGTCGGGAATGTTCACGATGATCGAGAACGTGGCCACCCGACACGGGCTCGACTACCGGCCGGCGTGGGGCCTCGGCTCGGCGGCGGTGTTCGCGATCCTGGTGTTCGGGCTGCTCTCGGTGCTGGTGGATCGGCACCTCGCGCGCTCACCCTACGCGCGCGCCGCGACCGTCCCGGAGGCCGCGCCATGATCTCGCAGGCCATGCGGCTCCGGTCATACAACGGCATGCTGGACGTCCTGCGCAAGGGCAACCTGGCCGCGCTGTTGCTGCCGTTGCTGCTGCTCTTGCTGGGCTGGGGGGCGCGCGCGACGCTGTCGCGTAAGACGCTGAAGTACAGCTGGCGCGGCGTGACCCTGGCGCGGCCGGTCGGTTGGGCCTTGACGGAGAGCCCGGTGGACGCGGCCGAAGGCGACAGCGTGGTGCTGGTGGATCTGCTCGGCCCCGGCCGCATCAAGCCGCGGTTGACGCTGCGGGTGGCACCCCTGTCGGCCGCGGCGCCGGGCGACGCGCCTGGCGGCGGCGAGCCGGCGGCGGGCGATCCGGCGGCGGGCAACCCGCCCCCGCCCCCGGCCAAGGCCGACGTGGCCGCGCGCGAGACCGGCAGCCGCTTGCCGCTGTATTACGCGATGGCCGAGGAGCCCGTGCAGGTGGGGACCTTCGCGGGAACGCGCATCGACTCCGCGTTCGCCTTCACGCCGAAGACGGTCCCGGGGCGCAAGGGCGACATCCCGGTCGTCATGCGGGCGATCGACATGGTGATCATGCGGGGTTCGGACGCGCTCTCCGTGCAGGTGGCCGCGCCCATCGAGGACTTCGAGACGCTGCGCCCGAGTCTGGAATCGATCATCGCCTCGTTGAGCGTGGACCCGCTGCCGGCGGGCGAGCCCGCGTCTCCGCCCGATGATCCGCTGGTCGCCGGTCCGGGCGCCGCGACCGTGACGGGGCAGATCGTCGACGCCCAGAGCGGGCTGGCGGTGCCCGGCGCGATCGTCTTGTTCCTCGCGCCCGGCACCAGCGTCAGCGACGTCGACGACGACAACCTCACGCGCGTGGCGTACACGACGGCGATGGCGGACTCGACCGGCCACTTCGCCGGCAACCGGCCCCTGGTGCGACCGGCACACTACGGCGTGATGGTGGTGGCCGACGGCTATCGGTGGATCGGCACGGACGACGCGGTGGCGCTCGGCGACGATGGCGCGCTGGAGGTGGACATGGGCACCATCCCGCTGCGGCGGCGCTGAGCGCACCCTGGTGCGCGCTCCGCCGACTCTTCGCCACGGGCGACCAGCATTCCCGAGCCCGCCTCCGGCCGACCCCACGTCACGGCGGGCGTTCCTGGGCGCGGGCCTACGCGCGGGGGCGGGCGCGGCCATCGCCGGCGCGGCGCTGGGTCCGGCGGGGTGTCTGGTCCCCCGGCCGCGCGCGGCCGAGGTGCCCGCCGTCCGTCGTACCGGTGGTCCCGCGCCCGACCCCGCGGTGCTGCTGTCGCAGATGACGCTCGACGAGAAGCTCGGGCAGATGACGCTGGTTGATCGCAGCGTGCTGGTCGACGGAACCGAGATCAAGGAGTCGCTGCTCGGCTCCGTGCTCAACGGCGGTGATTCGCTTCCCGTCCCGAACCGGCCCGACGTGTGGGCGGACATGATCGACGCCTACCAGAGCCAGGCGCTGTCCACCCGCCTCGGCATTCCGCTGCTGTACGGCGTGGACGCCGTTCACGGGCACAACGGTGTGCGCGGCGCGACGATCTTCCCTCACAACATCGGGCTCGGCTGCACGCGCGATCCCGCGCTGGTGACGGCGGCGGCACGCGCCACCGCGCGCGAGGTCGCCGCCACGGGGATCCGCTGGACCTTCGCTCCCTGCATCGCGGTGCCGCGCGACGAGCACTGGGGGCGCACCTACGAGGGGTTCGGCGAGACCCCCGAGCTGGCCGTGACGCTGGGCGCGGCGGCGATCCGCGGCTTCCAGGATGCCGCCGACGGCACCGCGATTCTCGCTTGCGCCAAGCACTTTCTCGGCGACGGCGGAACGGCTGGCGGCAAGGACCAGGGTGACACGCGCATCGGCGAGGCCGAGCTCAGGCGGATTCACCTGCCGGGCTACGCGGCCGCGGTCGAGGCGGGGGTGGCGACCGTGATGGTGTCATACAGCAGCGTCAACGGGCAGCCCATGCACGGCAACCGGGCCCTCATCACCGGCGTGTTGAAGGGCGAGCTCGGTTTCTCCGGCTTCGTCGTGACCGACTGGCAGGCGATCGACAAGCTGCCTGGCGATTACCCGCACGACGTCGAGACGGCGATCAACGCGGGAATCGACATGGTGATGGTGCCCCTGCGTTACCGCGAGTTCATTCGCACGCTGAAGGCGCTGGTGGTCGCGGGGCGGGTGCCGATGGCGCGCATCGACGACGCCGTTCGGCGCATCTTGCGACAGAAGGCGCGGTTTCGGCTGTGGGAGCGGCCCTTCCGCGATCGCGCGCTGTTGCCGGAGGTCGGGTCGGCCGCGCACCGGGCGGTGGCGCGCCAGGCCGTGCGGCAGAGCTTGGTGGTGCTGAAGAACGACGCGGGCACGCTACCCTTGCGCAAGGGCGCGCGCGTCCTGCTGGTGGGGGACAAGGCCGACGACCTCGGCGTCCAGTGCGGAGGGTGGACGGTGGGTTGGCAGGGGCGGCCGGGCCAGACCACCGACGGGACCACGCTCCGCCAGGCCATCACCGACGTCGTCGGGCGGGAACGCCTGGCGTTTTCGAGCGACGCGGGGGGAGGCGCGGGGGAGGCGGACGTGGTCATCGTGGTCGTCGGCGAGGGACCCTACGCGGAGGGGGCGGGCGACCGCGCCCATCCGATTCTGTCGGCCGACGATCGGGCGCTCGTGGCTGCTGCCAAGCGTGGCGGCAAGCCGGTCGTGGTCATCCTGCTCGCGGGGCGGCCGCTGGTCCTCGGATCGGCCCTGGACGACGCGACCGCGTTCGTGTGCGCGTGGCTCCCTGGAACCGAAGGTGGCGGCGTCGCCGACGTGCTGTTCGGCGCCGCGCCCGCCACGGGGAAGCTGTCCTGCTCGTGGGCGCGCAATGAGTCCGATATCCCGATCAACGACGGGGACCCGCGCTACGCGCCCCTGTTCGAGTACGGGTTCGGATTGGCGACGGCGGGCCTATAGCAAGTCGTTGATACGGACGAGAGGGCCTCGGACCTCGGACTTTGGACCGCTGGAGCTCACGGGCCGGACCGAGGCCGGAGGTCCGACGTCCGAGGCCGCCTGGCCCAGAGATCCGCCAGGCCGCCGACGTGTCTCAGGCCCGAGCCTCTGCCCTCCGATGTACAGGCTCGTCGTGATCGTTGGCACCTCATCAAGCCGGCAAACCCGGGCTCCGCAATGCGCGCAGAGAAAGTGTGTCCGCAAGGGCCATTTTTCTGGCATAAATACAGGCTTGTCGCGAGCAGTCGCAGCCGCCGTTTTTGCGGCGACCCTCTTCGGCATGCGCCCCGCCCACGCGGTGCACCCGTGGTGTGCGCGCAAGCCCCCCGTGACGCCCGCGGCCGCGCACCAGCTTCGCGACGTAAATCGATGGCCGGCCGAGCCCGATTCACCGAAAGAGATAGATCCGGCGCTGTTTCGGGCGAGCGTCGACCACATGTGCGCGCGTTCGCCGTCCGCCGAGCAGAAGGCCGGCGAAGTCCCGGCCGCCGAGTCGCTCGGCGATCGGGTGCGTGCCGCGGCGGCCGAGGCAGGCATCGATCCATTCCTGCTTGCGGGGCTGATGTTCGCGCAGAGCGGCTGTCGCGCGGGGCTGGAATCACCCGCGGGATACGGACTGCTGCGGATCTCGCCACCGATGTACCGCAGCCCGGGCGCGCCCGCCGCTCCGGGGCAGCCCGCCGATTGGTCGAAGGCATCGCTCCTCGATCCGGCGTCGAACCTGCGGCTCGGGGCGAAGCTGTTGCGGATGTGGCAGGACACGCACGTCGACAACGACGAGCAGTTCAAGGGGGTGCCCCATCGCGGGCCGGTGGCGCACTGTTTTTGGGGGGACGTCGTTCGCGGCAGCGGCACCGAGGACCAGGCGCTGACCGCGCGCCGGCGGTTGCTGGCGCGCTACCAGCAGACGCCTGACGAGATCATCCAGACCAGCTTCGGCATCCCGCTGATCTCGCCCCTCGAGGGCGCGCCCCGCGTCGCCAGCAGCGGCCCCGGCGAGGACCGCGCCGGCGGCCGCCGTCGCCACCAGGGCATCGATCTTGGCGCCGCCATCGGCGAGCCGGTCCGCGCGGTGGCCGACGGCCGCGTGATCTTCGCGGGCGCCAACGTCCCGGGCACGCCGAAGCGGACGATCTCGCCTTCGCAGATCAACCGGTTCCGCTGGCGCCAACTGGGACCGGGTGGAATCTACGTTTGCATCGAGCACGCGCCCGAGCGGCACGTCGTGTCCTGCTACATGCACCTCGACACGTATTTCATCACAGAGGGGGACAGCGTGAAGGTGGGCCAGGAGATTGGTCGCGTCGGGCGCACGGGCGTTCAGGTCTCGCCTCCGCACCTCCACTTCGAGCTCCGCCTCGACGATCGACACGTCGATCCCACGAAATACCTGGCGTCCCTGGTCATTCCACCCAAGGCCACCCAGACCTACCGGTACGCGATGCGGGCACAACGTATGCGTTTGGCCCGCACACGCACCACGCACGCGGCTACCGAGAAGCTCTGAATCGTGGGTTATTCTGCGGCGACCCGCGCGGTGCGCGGGGAATCTGTGTTAAATTTGTTGGCCTGGACCCGTCCGGTATGTCCTGCCTCCAAAGGCTCAGAGTGGCCCCAGCCAAATCCGACCCGTCGCGCCTAACCCGTCATGCCCGCCGGCGCTCGAACGCGGTCTTGTCCTTGGCCGTCTGCGTGCTCGCGCTGCTCGCGACCCGATCGGCGCACGCTGACGACGCAGCCTCCGTCGATCAGTTGAACAAGCAGGCCCTCGACGCCTTCGACAGCCTGAACTTCGATCAGGCCAAGGCGCTGCTCGAAAAGGCCGTGGTCAAGGGGGAGGCGGCCGGCCTCGAGCACGATCCGGCGCTCGCGCGGACCCATCTCGATCTCGGCATGGTGCTCATCGCCGGATTTCAAAAGCGCGACGAAGCGATCGACCACTTCAAGACGGCGTTGACGATCGCGCCCGCAGTGAGCGCGCCGGCGGGACTGTTCAACCCGGAGGTGCAGGCGGCCTTCGACGACGCCAAGCAACAGGTCGAAACCGAGAAGGAAGCTGAGAGGAAGCTGGCGCAACCTCGGCGTCCGGTCAAACCGCCCGTTGTGGTCAAGCCCAAGGAGACGGCGGAAGAGGAACAAGGGGAGGAGGAAGAAGACGCGAGCGTCGCCGGTTCGGGGTTCTTCTTGTCGGTCGGTGTCGGATCCGGCGCGGGCATCGCCAAGGGCAAGCTGGACACGAACACGGATCTCGCCCAGAACGGCACCGGCAACAACTCGTGGTCGGGGGGCCTGGCCGCCTCGCGCCTCGGGCACGTCACAGCGGACGTCGGCTTTTTCGTCTCGAAGGACTTGCTGCTTTCGATCGAGGGTCGGCTACAGTTCATCACTGGCACCACGCCGGTCACGATCGCCGGCGTGTCGAACTCGCCACCATCCACCGCCTTGGCGGCGACCGCGAAGGCGACGTATTTCCTTGCGTCTGGGCCCCTGCGGCCGTTCGTATCGGCCGGGATCGGCGGGGGCAGCGTTCGCGAGGTCGTCAAGCTGAACGTGACGCCGGGCGCGCCCACGGTGGCAGATCCAAACCCAACCACACACTGCGGCAGCAGTGGCAACGAGCCGACCTGCGTGGACACCGTCACGGGCGGTCCGCTCTTGCTCGCGGTGGGCGCGGGAGTCGCCTATCAGCTGGGGTCGGTGGATCTTTTGGCAAGCCTGACCTCGAACATTGGGATTCCCAAGTTCATGATCAACGTGGACTTGACGTTGGGTGTCGGTTTTCGACTCTGACCGTCAGGTCGGCTGCAAAATCATTGTAATCGGCGCAGCGGTTGCGTCGCGCGGCAAGGAGTTGTCATGAGATTCAATCGGCTCCCAGCTCTCGCCCTCGCCCTCGCCGTTTCGCTCTGCGCCTGCATCGGCAAATCGAGCTCCACCTACCAGCGTGGGGGGGCGGCCGGTTCGGGCATGGACGCTGGGGACGGGTTCGATGTGCCCGCGGCCGATCCCTGCGCCGACAACATCGCCGACGGCCTCGAGACGGACATCGATTGCGGCGGCGCGGGCGTGTGCGCGCGCTGCGCCAACGGGAAGGTCTGCGCTGTGGCGGCGGATTGTCTGGGAGGCGTGTGCACCGGCGGCCTCTGTCAGGCGATCTCGTGTTCGAACCTCGTGAAGGACGGCACCGAGACAGACAAGGACTGTGGCGGGATCGATTGTTCGCCGTGCACGCAGGGAAAGCACTGTCTCGTGACACGCGACTGCGCCAGCGGGACCTGCACGGGCGGCGTCTGCGAGACGAGCTCGTGCACCGACACCATCAAGAACGGCACGGAGACGGCGCCCGACTGCGGGGGGAGCGCCTGTCCCGCTTGCCCGCCTCAGTCCGCGTGCGCGGTGGGCCGGGATTGCGACAGCGGGGTGTGCGTCGCCGCCCACTGCGCCGCCGCGAGCTGCAGCGACGGGATCAAGAATGGCAGCGAGACCGCAAAGGACTGCGGGGGCAATTGCCCGGGCTGCGCCGACGGGACGGCCTGTCTCCTGGCCACGGATTGCGCCAGCCAGGTCTGTACGGCCGCTTTGTGTGGCGCCGCCTCCTGCGCCGACAGCGTGAAGAATGGCACCGAGACGGACGTCGATTGTGGCGGCACCTGCGCCTTGAAGTGCGACCTCGGGAAGGCGTGCGCGCTGCCCGCTGACTGCGCCGGGGGCGTGTGCACGGCCGGGCTGTGCCAGAGCGCCAGCTGCGCCGACGAGGTCCTCGACGGCACCGAGACCAGCATCGATTGTGGGGGCCCCGCGTGCAGCGCGTGCCTCGACGGCAGCGCCTGCGTGCTGGCGACCGACTGTCAGAGCGGGGTGTGCGCCGCCGGCGTATGCGCGGCGCCGTCGTGCACCGACGCCATCAAGAACGGCACCGAATCCGATCTGAATTGCGGGGGATCGTGCCCGCCGTGCGGCCCCACGTTTCACTGCAACACGGGCGGCGATTGCACCAGCCTGGTGTGCACGCTCGGCGCTTGCACGGCACCGTCGTGCACCGACAAGGTCATGAACGCCTCGGAGACGGACATCGATTGCGGCGGGGGCGCCGCCTGCGGGCCGTGCGCGGCCGGGAAGATGTGCGTCAAGGGAACGGACTGCGACAGCGGCAGCTGCTCGGGCGGTCTTTGCAAGGATAACAGCTGCGCGGACGGCGTGAAGAACGGCACCGAGACGGACATCGACTGCGGGGGACCGACCTGTCCCCGCTGCGACGACGGGAAGGCGTGCAAGCTCGGAACGGATTGCGTGAACGCGGTGTGCCCCGCCGCCAGCCCGACCTGCGCGGCGCCGACCTGCGCCGACACGGTGAAGAACGGCTCGGAGACGGACGCCGATTGCGGCGGTCCGTGCGCGCCCGGCAAGCGCTGCGCGAACGGCCTGGGCTGCGCCACCGGGGGTGACTGCGCCTCCGGGGTCTGTGGCGCCGACGGAACGTGCGCGGCCCCGTCATGCACCGACGCCGTCAAGAACGGCGATGAGACCGACGTCAATTGCGGGGGCTCATGCGCGACGAAGTGCGCGCTCGGAAAGATGTGCGGCACCAGCAACGCCAACTGCGTGGCGGGGACCGTCTGCGCGGCGGGCGTTTGCTCGACCACCACGTGCGCCGACACGCTGACCGACGGCAGCGAGACCGACCTCAACTGCGGCGGACCCGACTGCGCCAAGTGCGCGGATGGCAAGCTGTGCCTCGTGGCCACCGATTGCGCGAGCGGCGTGTGCGGCGGGACGACCGTGAAGACGTGCGCGGCGGCGTCCTGCACCGACGCGGTCAAGAACGGCACGGAGACCGATCTCAACTGCGGCGGGACCTGTCCGAAGTGCGTGGATGGCAAGAAGTGCGGCGTGGCCGCCGACTGCGCCTCGGGCGTTTGCGGCGCGGATGGGACGTGCGCGGTGCCGTCGTGCACCGACGCGGTCAAGAACGGCACCGAGACGGATCTCAACTGCGGCGGGACCTGCCCGAAGTGCGCGAGCGGCAAGACCTGCGGCGTGGCCGCCGACTGCACGAGCGGCGTGTGCAGCGGGACGACCACCAAGACCTGCGCAGTGCCGTCGTGCACCGACGCGGTCAAGAACGGCACCGAGACGGATCTCGACTGTGGCGGGTCGTGCGCGCCCATGTTCCGCTGCGCGAACAACTTGATGTGTACGCTGCCGGCGGACTGCCAGAGCTCCAACTGCACCGCGAACAAGTGCGTCGCCAGCGGCTGCCAGACCTGCTGGAAGGTGCAATATCAGAATCAGGTGCTCTCGTCCGACATGAAATGGTCGGGCCAGAATCTGAACATCGTCAGCATCGGCGCGACGTCGTCCGCGCTCTCCGACCTGAAGATCCGCTACTGGTTCACCGCTGACGGTCAGGCGCTGGCGGCGCCGAGCTGCTTCAGCTTCCCCTACAACTGCGCGAACGTGACCATGAAGTTCGTGGCCGTCACGCCGCTCACGAAGGCGGACACCTACCTGGAGATTGGCTTCACGGGCACCACGACCCTCGCCCCGGGCGGCTCTACCGGCGCGGTTCAGACGGGCTTTCACAATGTCTCGTGGGTGAACATGAACGTGGCCAACGACTACTCCGCGAACGCGGCGGACACGACGTTGACCGACGATCTCAAGGTCACGCTCTACGACAAGGCCGGCAACCTGGTCTGGGGCACCGAGCCGCCCGCATGCGCCCCGGCCGCCGCTTGCCCCTGAAGCCACGGCGTGAGCGTCAAGGACGTCGACGCTGTCATCTCGCACCATTCCGTCGCGACCTCGATCACGAGTCGCCTCGAGGGTCGCTCTCCGGCTCCGTTGCTCAATGCCCTGGCTCCTCGAGCTTGCCATCATCACTCCGCACAGCTTTCATCGCCGTGTCCTCGAATTGCGAGCGGAAGCGGGCTACGTCTTCGAGGGCGGCGCCGGCGCGTCCGGGTCGATGCCGTCCCGTTTCAGTTCGGCGGCGGTGGCATTGGTCGCCGTCGTTCCCGCTGGCGCCTCGTACCACCCCGGATCGCCGTAGCCGCTCAGCTGGTCGCGGACCTTGAGAATGGTCGACATCCCTCCCATCGTCACCACGCCGTGCTTGCCGTGCGCGTTCCGCATGGCAACCGAGTTCTTCGGGATCGGCATCTCCATGTCCTCGCCCATCCCGTTCTGTCCCATCGACATGTACTGCGGCAGGACCCTTCGCACGCGCTCGTCGAGCTTGCTCGTATCGACCCCGACCATGTTGGGAAGGCCGTGGCCCATCTGGTTCATGATGTGGTGGGTCATGTGGCAGTGCATGGCCCAGTCACCAGGAACGTTGGCCTGAAGCTCGATCGTGCGCGTGCTGCCCGTGGGCACGAGGACCGTCGTCTCGGGCCACTGCGCCGACAGTGGAATGGCGCCCCCGTCCGTCTCGGTGACCTTGAAACGATGCCCGTGCAGGTGGATCGGGTGATGATCCATGGCGCTCAAGTTGCCGATCCGGATGCGCACGCGTTCACCGGTGCGCGCGACGAGCGGCTCCGTCGCGGGGAAGACCTTGCCGTTGAGCGTGAGGAGGTTGAACTCCGTCATCTCCATCGGGTCGGGTCGCGACGCGCCGGGGTCCACCTTCCACTCGTGCAGGAGCAACACGAAGTCTCGGTCGGGTCGAGCTGCCGGCCGCCGCGGATGGATGACGAACATGCCCGTCATCCCGAGCGCCATCTGCGTCATCTCGTCGTGGTGCGGGTGGTACATCAGCGTGCCGGCCTGCCGAAGCGTGAGCTCGTACTTGAAGGTCTCGCCAGGCGCGATGAGCTTCTGCGTGACGCCACCCACGCCGTCCATGCCGTTCGGCACGAGCACGCCGTGACAGTGGACCGTCGTCGCTTCTGGGAGGCGGTTCGTCACGTAGATCCGGACACGTTCGCCTTCGACCGCCTCGATCACGGGCCCGTGCACGTGGCCGTTGTAACCCCAGCAACGCGCCCTCACGCCTGGAAGGAACTCGTGGTCGACCTCGCCCGGAACGAGGTGGAACACCTTCACGCCGTCGACGATGCGCCACGGGAGCTTGACCCCGTTCGGGACGACGACGGGGGTGTAGTCGTGGCCAGGTTGCCCTGGTGGCAACGCCTTCGGTTCGGCCGCGTGGGTATTCGCCGCGCTGGCGTCGCGTGATGCGCCCAGCAGCGCGGCGCCGCCCGCGGCGGCGGCCGTGCCCGTCGCCAGCAGCTCGCGCCGGCTCAGGCCCACCGCCCTATCCCCATTCTCGGTTGGCTCGCGCTTCATCATCACTTGTCTCCTGTGGCGTTGGTCGGCTTGGAGATCTGCCCACCCACCGCGCGCTCGAGATCGGCGCGCGCGCTCCAGTAGTCGCGGAGCGCGGCGATGTACTGTGCGTGGGCCATCACCTGGGCCTGCTTGATGTCGATGAGCTGATACAGGCCGAGCAGCATGCCGTTGTAGAAGAGCTGCGCCTCGTCGAGGGCCTTGTCGCGCATCGGGACGATCGAGATCTGGTAGCGCTCGACGATCTGCCGCGCTCCGATCAGCTCGGCGCGTGCGAGCCGCACCTCTGAACGCGCTTCGATGGCAACGGCGTCGAGTCGATGCTCCGCCTGGCGCGCTTGCGCCTCCAGCCGCGCGATCATCGCCTGTCGCTGATCGAAGATCGGCAGCTCCAGGTACAGGCTGGGGCCGATGACCCGCGGGCCGTCGGCGTCCTGATGCGCGTCGACCCCGACGTCGAGTCGGCCCACGAAGCGCGTGCGGCGTGCCAAGCCCAAGGCCTTCGCCATGAGCAGCCGCTGCTTCCGTGCGGCGTCCACGTCGAGTCGCTGCTTCATGGCCAATGCCTCGAGGTGCTCGAGCGGCGGGTCGGCCGGTGGCAGGGGCGGCAGCTCCTCGGCGATCGTCCAGTCGGCCCGTGGCCCCCACAGACCGAGCAAGCGGTTCAGTCGCTCGCGGTGGCGGAGGAGCTCCAGCTCGTCGCGCGTGAGATCGAGCGCGGCCTCCTCGTTGGTCACGAGCTGCGTCGTCGCCTTGAAGGCGTTGACATTCCCCGCCGCGTAAAGTTGCCTAGAGAGCTCGGCAGCGCCATCGTTCGCCTCGATCACCGTCTTCCGGTACGCGACCAGCGCCGACCCCGCCTGGACCGCCGCGTACTCCTTCTGGACGTCCGCGATGGTGTCCAGCGCCTGCTGCGCGACACGTAGGACGTCGGCGGCGAACTGCGCCTGGGCGATCTGCTTGCGCAGCGGCAGGACGAAGATGTCCAGGAAGTCCTGCAGGAGGTTGAACTGGATCTCGTCGTGGTTGCCATGCACCGGAAAAGCGATGTGCGCGCCGAGTGACGGATTCCTCAGCAAGCCAGCCTGGACCACATCGGCCTGCGAGACCCCGAGCTCCTCGTAGGTCGCCTGCAGCCGGGGATTGTTCACGAGCGCGATCTCGACCGCTGCGCTGTGCGTGAGACCGTGCGCGAGCAGCTCCCCGACCCACCGATTGACCTGCTCGTCCTCGGGGCTGCCTTGCGCCCAGCGCGTCTGATGCCCCGTGCGTTCGCGAACCAGGCGATCGACCTCGTCGTGCCCGCGCTCCCTGGAGACGCTGCCGCAGGCAGCGGCCCCCCCCAGCAGGAGCAGAATGCCGACGCGACCCAATCTCATCGCGAGCCTCCGGCGCCCTGCTCATCCTCGTGGGGCTCGCCCTGCTTTGGCGGCGGAGCCCTCGGGACCAGCTTCATGCCGCACTTGGGACAGACCCCGGGGTTCGGGGAAACGACCTCGGGATGCATCGGGCATGTGTACACGACTGCCTCCGCTGGCTTGGCGGTTCCACCGTCGGCGTCGCTGCCATTCGGTTGTTGGATCGCGGGCCCGTCGACGACATGGGCGCCCGGGGTTGCCGGCGTCTCCGCGCCCGGCCGTTCTGTCAAGGTCGCGGGTCTCGAGGCGCTGACCTCCAGGGGCCGGGCCTCCGGCGCGCTCGGGTTGGCGGGATCTATTTGAGCGGCTCTCGGCGGCGGGTCGGTTGCGCACGCCGCGAGCGCGAGCGCGAGCAAGGCCGTCATCCCCCATGGAATCGGTGCCCAGCCTGTAGCTCTGCCTGTTCTTGAATATGCGATCATCCCGTCTCCTCTCGTCGCGGATGTCGTCCCTGAACGACCGCCGAGACGCAGGCGTGCGCCTCGACGCTCTGACCTCGGGCGCGCGCCCCAGGCGGGCGCGCGCTCGCTCAGATCAGGAGCGAGTGCTTCAGGAGACAGAGCTGAGGTCTGGCGAGGCCGGGTGGATCGCCCTGCGCGATCCCACGCGCGACGGCAGGCCATGGCGCGGGAGCAAGGGCGGCGACGAGCGCGAGCGGCGTCGAGGCCGGCGGACGGAGGTCTCCGTCGTGCCCGGACGCGGCGTTCGAGATCGGCTTGGCTGCTTCGACGATGACTCGTTCGCAGCACCCGGCCTCATCAATCGATTTTTGGGGCGGAACGGAGCTGGGAGCGGCAGTCGGGCAGCACGTGTCCAGAGAGACCATGCCGCTCATGCGACAGCGGATCCCAACGAACGTGGAGGCCGACACGGCGAGCACGAGCATCGGCGCGAGCAGCGCGAGGCCGATCCAGTGCCGCCAATGCCTCATCGTCCATTTACCTTGCTCGCCGGGTGGAAGCGCGTCAAGCGTGACGGTTGTATCGTCATACCAATGGCAAGGCTTCACCTGCATCAGCTCACCCAAGGAGTCAGGCGATGAAGACGTTGAACCGACGCGAGGTGCTTGGAGCTGTGGAGGTTGGTGTGCCCACGATCGCGCTGGCAGCCGCCGATGAGAAGCAGGCCCCCAGAACGTCAACTGGGACGCCGTGAACGGGCGCCTGGACGCTGCCGAGATGGCGAGCGCGCTGCTCAGGCGCTGAATTCCGGGCCAGTCTGGTGGCGCGACTCAAGGTTCGGCGCCTCCCGCCGAAAGACGGGCATGGCAAGACTTGGGATGGAGAAGGGTCGCAAGGGGGCACCGGCGGCGCGTCCACCCGCCCGCACGGAGGATCTGGGTGTCCGCACCATGGTGACGTCGATCGACTATCCGGGTCTCGCGGCGCAGTTGGACGGTCCCGACGGCCCGCGCCTGGTGGACGAGATCGCGCGCCTCCTTTCGGGAACGAAGACCCGTGCCCACCGGCGGTCCATCAAGCGGATGGCTCGCCTGCGCTGCGGCGACTACAACGAGGTGGTCCTGCTGAAAGACCTCTCGGCCACCGGCGTGCGCCTCCTGATTCGCGGCGACCAGGCGCTCGACATCCGGACCATGCTCGACATGCGGCTCACCGTGCAGCTGGCTAAGGAACGGTGCACCATTCCCCTTTCGCTCGTGCGCCTGTGTGGCATGGACGGCGGCCAGATCGATCTCGCTTGCCGCTTCCTGACGACCGGCGCGGAGCGAGACGAGCTCGTCAGCGAGATCCGCAGCCACATCTTCGACGTTTGAGCGCGCGGCGCCGCTGGCCGTAGCGGCCGGCGATGGACGATCGCTAACGAACGTGGACCTCGCCGACTGCTTTGCTGGGCGGTCGAATGGCCCGTGCGGGCATCTCGACCACCTGAGAAATCGGGACATGCCCGTCACGAGAACGCGATTCCGTCTCAGTCCCCCTCGGCAGCTCCAAGCTATGCCAGACCCCGGGCCTTGCGGCAAGCCCCCGGCCTGGCCAC
>CAYUFS010000013.1:110712-122410 GCA_964443975.1 uncultured Myxococcales bacterium
CAGCTCCAAGCTATGCCAGACCCCGGGCCTTGCGGCAAGCCCCCGGCCTGGCCACAGAGTCGTCAGTCATGACAAACGCGACAAGACACGCCGTGGTGATCGCCGGGGGCGGCCCGACCGGCCTGATGCTCGCGGCCGAGCTCGCGTTGGCGCGGGTCGACGTCGCCATCGTCGAGCGGCGCGCCAACCAGGACGTCGCGGGATCGCGCGCGGGCGGCCTGCATTCGCGCACGATCGAGGTGCTCGATCAGCGTGGCGTGGCGGAGCGCTTCCTCTCGCAAGGGAAGGTGTTGCAGGTCGGGAGCTTCGCGACGATTCCGCTCGACATCAGCGACTTTCCGACGCGCCACAACTACGGGCTCGCGCTGTGGCAGGAGCACATCGAGCGCGTTCTCGCCGCCTGGGTTGGCGAGCTGGGGGTGCCGACCTATCGGGAGCGTGACGTGACGGGCTTTGCCCAGGACGACGCCGGCGTCGACGTCGCGCTGTCCGACGGCCGCTCGTTGCGGGCGAAGTACCTCGTCGGCTGCGACGGCGGTCGGAGCCTCGTCCGCAAGCAGGCGGGCATCGATTTCCCGGGGTGGGATCCGTCCACCAGCTATCTGATTGCGGAGGTCGAAATGACCGGCGAGCCGGCACTGGGCATCCGCCGTGACGACAAGGGCGTCCACGGCCTCGGCAGGCTCGAGGATGGCAAGCGCGTGCGGGTGGTGTCGAGCGAGCAACCCGTCAGGCAAGGCGACGCGCCGACTTTGGAGGACCTTCGCGCGGCGCTCATCGCTGTCTACGGGACCGACTACGGGGTCCACAACGTCACGTGGCTTTCGAGGTTCACCGACATGGCCCGGCAGGCGGCCTCGTATCGAGCCGGGCGGGTGCTCTTGGCTGGCGACGCCGCGCACGTGCATTCCCCGTCAGGCGGACAAGGGCTCAACCTCGGTGCCCAGGACGCCGTGAACCTGGGATGGAAGCTGGCCCAGGTCGTCCACGGCACCTCGCCGGAGAGCCTGCTCGATACGTACCACGCCGAACGGCACCCGATCGGTGAGCGCGTCCTCAGGCTGACCATGGCGCAGACGGCGCTCAACCGCGGCGACGAGCGGACGAACGCCTTGCGCGGAACCATGTCCGACCTGCTGAAGATGGACGAGCCGCGCAAGCGGTACGCCGGGATGATGTCCGGTCTGGACGTTCACTACGACCTCGGCGCGGGACACCCGCTGCTCGGGCGCCGCATGCCCGATCTCGACGTGGTCACCGCCAGAGGCCCGCGGCGCGTGTACTCCCTGCTGCGCGATGCCCGATCGGTTCTGCTCAACCTCGGTGATCCCGGCGCCCTCGACCTCGCGTGGTCTCCCTGGGCGGATCGGACGAACCGCGTGGACGCTCGATACGCGGGTGCGTGGGAGCTCCCGGTGCTCGGTGCCGTCCGGGGCCCCACGGCCGTGTTGATCCGGCCCGACGGACATGTCGCGTGGGTGGCGGCGGACGGCACGAACCAGGGCCTGCGTGAGGCGCTGACGACCTGGTTTGGAGGGCCCAATCGCGGTTGAGTCGTGATAGCGTCTTTGCCCTGCGTCAGGGGGAGAATGGGGACGAGATGAACGAGCGGGCCAAGGTTACCGAGCTCTTGCCCACAGCCGAAGCGCCAGCGATGGTGAGCTTGAGCGAGGGATGGACGGCCGAGTTGCGGTCGGCGGCCGGCGGGGCGGCACGCTTGCGCGTGGCAAGGCCCGAGGGTGGGGCGACGCTGGAGATCAGCATCGTCATCACCGCCGGCGGGCCGGCCATTCGCGCCCACGCGGCTTCGCTGGAGATCGAGAGCGACACCGACCTGGTGGCGAGGTGCCAGCGCTTCCGCGTCGAGGCCAGCCAGTCGGTTGACCTGGTGACGGGGGGCACCTTGCGTGCGGAAGGACGGCGTCTCGAGCTGGAGGCCACTCACGGGTCGGCGCGGATCCACGCCAATGACGACGTGCAGCTCCTCGGCGAGAACGTACTCCTCAATTGCGATCCCGCTCCGGTCGCGATGCCTGCATGGGCGGTTCCCTCTCGCGGGCTCCCAACGCCCACCGTGCCAGTCGAACCGGTATACTCGGGCGACGCGTCGCTGGCAGACGAGCTGAAACGGGGGGGCTGAAGTGGATCTCGTCAACCGAACCGGCGCCGCCGCGTTCCTTTACCCCGTGAACCTGCTCGAGCCGGAGCTCCGGGCGGCGGTGGTGGTCAAGAAGACCTACGCGCTCGGCTCCGATGGCCGCCTGTCGCAGGCCAGCGATCCGATGCCCCTCGTCGCCGATCAGCTCGTGACCGACTATGGCGTCTTTCACGGCGAGCTGTTCTTCCGGAAGCGGGGCGCCGACGTGTGCCTGCTCGGTACCGCCCGCTTTCAAAGGGCCGTCACCGTCGCGCGCGTCCGTCTGGAGATCGGAACCTGGGGCTGCGAGCTCGACCTGGTGGGTGACCGCGTCTGGAGCCAGAGCCGGCGTGGCGGAGATCCGATCCCCTCGGCGCCAGCTCCGTTCACCGAGATGCCGATCTCCTACGCGCGCGCCTTCGGTGGCGTCGCCGAGGTGAACGGCGAAGACGTACCGTGGCCCGACAATCCGACCGGTCGCGGTTACTACGAATCGGCCGACGAGGCCGTAGGTAAGCCGCTGCCCAACATTCAGCCGGCCGGCTCGCCCGAGCCGCGATGGAGCGACCGCCCGCGCGTGGCGGGTTGGGGCCCGTATCCGATGTACTGGGGCCTGCGGAGCGCCGCAGCGGTGAAATATGACCAGCGGACCGGGCAGCTCCTCGAGGTGACACCGGAGCTGTTCAACCATGCTCACCCCGACCTGATCCTCCCCGAGCTCGAAGCGGGCGCACCGGTCCGGATCAGCGGCATGGGCGGACCGCCCATCCAGCTGGCCATTCCGCGAGAGCGACCGCGCGTCAGCGTCCAGATCGGCGCGGCGAGGTTGGCGGTCCTGGGCGAGCTCGATGGGCTGTTCATCTGGACCGATGCCGCCCGTGTCGTCGTGACGTGGCGCGCGCGTTTTCGCTATGCCGTTCGCCCGGAGGAGATCAGGCGGGCGGAGCTGACGTTCGTCGAGGACTGAGCCGGCTGAAGGGAGTTGGAGTGACGCGATGCCTGGATTTCCCGTACTGACCACGCTGCAACCGATCGTCGCCGTCGACATGCACAAGTCGATTCCACCGCCGCCCCCGGCCGGACCGCTCATGTTGCCGCATCCGGTGGTCTGGCTCTCGGGGCTGAGCCAGATGACCGGGTTCATGTGGGCCATCGCCGCCACCAGTCGCGCCTCCTCGCCCGAGAGCGGGTGCCTGAAACCCACGGCGGTGGGTCGCGGGTACGCCTGCGGACGCACGCACGATGCGGGTCCTCACCCCGCCCACGTGTGGCCGAACATCTTTCTGCCGATGATCCTGCTCGGATCGTCGAGCAAGTCCGAGTTCGGATCGGGGACAGTCAAGGTCGCCGTATCCCCCCAGGGAGGCGACTCGTTGGACATGGCGGTCAACGTCGCCTACTTCATGAACCTGAACCTCCAGTGTCAAGACTTCCCGCTGCCACCGGCTCCCACGGGCTTTTGCGTCGGCGTCAACTACACAGTCACCGCGGGGTTCAGCTTGATGGATTTCGTGCGGGGGCTTGTTCAGTGCTTCGTGGACGCCGGTCTGACGTGGGCAGTCGGTTTCTCATGCGTTGTGCTAGGGGCCGCCTTGAAGGCGGCGCTATCCCGACTATTGAGTAGCCGCGCTTTCACGGCGACGGCAATAAATGCGTTGAAGGGGGGATTTAGCTTCCGCAGCGACGCGGGCGTGCGAGGCGCCAAGGGGTTGATGAACGACGGCGCAGGATTCTTCGCCTCGAATGGACGCGTGTTCGTTGACGGATGGCGTGCCATGCCCAAGGCTGTGGCGAACGCCTGGAAAAGCGCCCGGACGGACCAGGTGTTGGGCGTCACCTCCAGCACCTTCGGGACGTTTGGACTGGGAACTCCGATCGGCTATGCACCGGCGAACGCTCCTGTCGGTGGCTACGCGAAGGGCACCGTCGCATACCACTTCGGCAACTGGGTCGACGGGTTGTTTCGATAGTTGAACCCTGATGTCGGCCCCACTCGAAAAGATCGCAGAGGTCCTCGAATTCACACTCGATGAGCTGGCGATGAACCGGGCAGGACAGATCTCGTCCCACCAGCTGTGGGGCATCGTCAAGTCGGCCGTCGTCCAAGGCGGCATCGCTCTCCTCTATTTGAGTGGAGTTGTCGCGATGCTTTCCGGAGCGCTGGACCTCCATGGGTTTCGGCGGGTCGCGTTTTACACGCTGGGTTTGGGCGGGCTCGTCCTGATGATCCCGGTCGCATTCCGGAACGTAGCGGCCGCGGTCACTAGGCGCGTCGTCGTGCACGAGGGGCAGATCGACTTGCACGGAACCGGCCGCGGGATCGTCGCAATCGTCGGCGCAAACCGACTGCCGATTTCAACCGACGCCCTCAAGGTCCTGACGAGCGGCGAGCGCTATCGCATCTACAGTCTCGCCTACTCCGATGAGTTTCTCAGCATCGAGCCGGTCTCTCCTGCTCCGGCCTCGGGAGAGGAGGCTCGCTGATGGTCTCGGCGGTGCGGGTGGAACAGGTTGCCTCCGTCCTCGAATTTACCCTGGACGATCTGGCTAGGAACAGGGTGGGCAAGCTTTCGTCTCACCAAGTCTGGATGGTCACAAAGTGGGCCTTGGTTCAAGGAGGCATTGCCCTCCTTCTGCTTTTTGGGGTTGCTGCGATGATCTTTGGCGCCGGACTCACCGGATTTCGTCGTGTCGCGTTCTATTCACTCGGTTTCCTTTCGCTTGCGATCTATTTGCCGTCCGCCGGCTTGTTCGTGGTCGCTGCGGTGGCGAGGCGGGTGGATGTCCATGAAGGAACACTCGACTTGCACGGCACCGGTCGCGGGTCGGTCGCCGTTGTCGACTCACACCGAGTCATCATCTCGTGGGAAGCGGCGAAGGTCTTGAAGAGCGGCGAGTGCTATCGAATCTACGGCCTCGGCTATTCGAACGAGTTCCTCAGCATCGAGCCCGTCTCTCCCGTTCCAGCTTCGGGCGAGGAGGATCGCTGATGGTCTCGGCGGCTCGCGTGGGCGCGGATTCCCCGGGGAAGACCCGGCGGATCGGCAGCCGAGGCTGAGAGTTCATGTCGCTCCCTCTCGACCAGATCGCCGCCGTCTTGGAGTTCAGCATGGACGATCTGGCAATGAACAGGGTCGGTAAGCTCTCGTCTCATCAAGTCTGGTTGGCGACGAAGACAGCCGTCGTGCAGGGAGGGTTTGCCGTCCTTCTATTGGGCGGGGCTATTGTCTTGATCTTCGGTGTAGGACTGACTGGAATTCGCCGGGTAGCGTTCTACGCGCTGGCATTGCTCGCGCTTGCGAGTGACCTTCCGTTCGCCTCGCTGTTTGTGGCGGCCGCCGTAGCCAAGCGGGTGGTGGTCCAGGAAGGACCTCTCGATCTACATGGCACAGGCCGGGGGACGGTAGCCGTAGTTGGCTCTCAACATGTGCTCATTTCGTGGACGGCAACGAAGGTCTTGAAGAGCGGCGAGCACTATCGAATCTACAGCCTGGCCTACTCAAACACGTTTCTCAGCATCGAGCCGGTCTCTCCTGCTCCGGCCTCGGGCGAGGAGGCTCGCTGATGGTCTCAGCGGCGCGTGTGGGCGCGGATCCCGCGGGGAAGACCTGGCGCATCGGCGTCATCGGCAAACGCACGTGGATCGTGGAGCGCGGCCGGTGCGTGCTGGCTCCCGAGCAGGTGCCGCTGGTCGAGGAGCCTCTTTACGACGAGGTGCGGGGCGTGCTGTTGCACGACGCCGACATCGTGTTGAACCGCAGGCGCGCCGACATCGTCGTGGACGGGAACGTCTACCCCCCCGATGGACGGACGCCTTTTCCGTTTGGCCTGCAGGTCGGGGCCACACGCCGCCTGGCACAGGCGCATGGCGCACGGCGGGTCGCTCGCACCCACACCGGCGGCCTGGTGTTCTCCGCGCCCGAGCCGGCCGCGAGTATCCCCCTCGGCTGGGAGAGCGCGTACGGGGGCGTGGACGTGGCGGCACGGGCCGACATCGGCGACCCGCTCGAGGAAATGCAGGCGGAAATGGGTGTGCCAGCAGACCCGCGGTTCGGGCTTTTCGCCTACCCGCGAAATCCGGTGGGGCGCGGCTACCTGATCGAACCCAGCCAACAGGCCATCGACGCCTGCGAGCTGCCGCTCATCGAGGACGCCGAAGCCCCGCTGACCCCCGCGAACCTCGTGCGCGGAGATTTCGTGCGCTGGCCTGAGGGCCCGGTGGTCGCGGGATTCGGATGGCTCTCGTACAACTACTTCCCGCGCAGCGCCATGCTGGGCGCGCCGCCGCTGGTGTACGACGGCGACAACATGCCGCCTTCTCGCTTTTTCGAGGTTCACGCAGGCGATCTGCCGGCGGCCTGCGTGCGACCGGAACGACCGTTCGCCGAACGTCTGGCTGTCGAGTTTACGCAGGGCGCGGCGCTCGGTATGCGCGCCGCCGAGATCGAACCGGGGGACCTGGTGACCCTCGACGGCATGCATCCGCGAGAGCCGCGCTGGAGGTTCGCCGTGCCTGCCGAGATGCCTCGTATGGGGATCCGCTTCGCTGGCGAGAAGGCGACCCCGCTGCCGGCCCCGCGCATCCGCACGATGCTCATCGAGCCCGACCATGATCGACTGACCTTGGTCTGGACGGCCGAGATGGAGCTGGCTGCGCCGCCCGGTCCCAAGCGGTCGGCCGGACTCGAGCACGCGGTCGTCTGGAGCCCTTGAGCCCAGGAGATCCTGCCCGAGTGGGCGAGGCGGCTCGTCTTGAGTCCCCGGGTTAGACGCTGACCTGTCGACCCCGGAATCATAACGTGTGACGTTAAGATTCCGGGCGTATCCAGTGCTCATGGACCGCCGTCTCCGCGCCTCGAGCGAGGTGCGCCTCAGGACTGTGCCCGCCGTCGTCTTGCTCGGTCCCCGCCAGGTTCGGGCGGTGATCTCGACCACTGCTCCGGAGCGACACAGAGGTAAGGGGACGGCAAAGTGACGCGCTTGGCGGTTGCGGAGCCTGCGGCACCTCTTACCTGCCGGGCACCTCGTCCCTGCCCGCTCCGGCGAACCCGGCCAACAACCTCGTTTTCGGCCGCGAGCAGCCAGCCGCCTGAGCGAGGCGCGGAAAGCAATCGCCCGCCAAGAAACCGTGGCCATGGCACCAAACCCTAGCGTCTCCGTACACTCAACGCCAGCCTGCCTAAAATATCGACTAGGCCATAACCGTCGTATTTCCCCATCTTTCATCGGCACCTCCCTATCACTTTAGCCGCGACAGAGGACATGCTATGGTTCACAAGAAGGAGAACCATCTTGGACGACGTGGAAGCGCTCTCGACGATTGTAAGTGTCCTAAAGCAACTGGAGCCGACCGCACAGGGCCGCGTCCTTCAGTCAGTACAAACATTTCTGGGATTGCCGACGCAGCATCGAGCGTCCTCCCACGGGTTGGAGCCATCGCAGCCCTCGCGGGCAGCGGAGGCTCATGACTTCTCGGTCGACCGAACACTCTCGCCAAAAGAGTTTCTGCGAGACAAGCATCCGGTAACTGATGTCGAACGAGTCACGTGCCTTGCGTACTATCTCGCCCACTTTCGAGATACTCCTCATTTCAAGACGGTCGATATCAGTTCTCTCAACACGGAAGCCGCTCAGCCGAAGTTTTCAAATGCATCGGTGGCTGTGGACAACGCCCGAGGCCTTGGATATCTGGTTGCGGCGACCAAAGGTAACAAACAGATCAGCGCAGCTGGAGAAAAGTTCGTGGAACTCTTGCCGGACCGGGAGGCTGCCAGGGAGGCGATTCGTACCTATCGTCCGAGGCGAAGCACAAAGAGGCCAACCACATACAGGGCCAATCAGGGGTAGCTGTGTCAAGCAAGTCGTTGCGCCAACGCCGAGCAATCCACCTCGCTCTCTTCAATCACAAGGGAGGGGTTGGAAAAACTACACTAACCGTAAATCTGGCCTTTGCCCTGGCTGACATGGGCAAGACCGTCCTCTTGGTGGACTCCGATCCACAGTGCAACCTAACGTCGTATTTAGTTCAGGCGGATGTGGTCGACAAATGGCTTGATGAGTCTGACGGGAAGAATGGACAAACAATTTGGTCCGCCCTCAGCCCGCTGATCGAGGCGGGTAAAGAAATCAAAATCATCAAGTCATTTGAGCGATCGGAACGTGTTCATCTCTTACCAGGCGACATACGATTGTCAGAATACGAATTGGATCTGCACCAATCGTGGATCGACTGCCTGCAACGGAAGATTAGGGGATTTGTTGGCACCACGGCTCTGTCTACCCTGGTGAGTTCATCTGCCCAAGCTCTCGAAGCTGACTATGTGCTCTATGACGTGGGTCCCAATATTGGCCCATTGAATCGGGCAATCTTACTCGACTGCGATTGCTTTGTCGTACCGGCAGCATGCGACTACTTTTCGACGCGTGCTTTGAAGACGCTTGGACATTCGGTCGCGAGCTGGATACGGGACTGGGAGATAATTTCTAAGCTGGCGCCTCGCGATGTAAAGCTCTTGCACGGAAGGCCTGTGTATTTGGGGTATGTCTTGCAGCGATTTCGAATGTACGGCGGGGAAATCGTGAGCACAGATCGAGAGTATGCCCGGCAATTGGATCGGCATAGCCACAGCGATGTCGCGGCTGTCCTCCGTGAGGTGGATGAAGCACTTGCTCCCGGCTCCCCTAGTCAGTTTAAACTAGGGCAGATTAAGGACTTTGCGGCCATTGCAAAGCTGGCACAGACGCAAGGGCTTGCATTCGGCGATGTCAATGGCGGGACATCCTACCTGAAAGGTGAAGCGAAGACCGCCTTTCGGGACTTTGCGGCAAAGGTTATTGCGCGGATCGGGAGTTAGGACATCGTGGCCAAACAGAAGAGTCGCCTAACATCCGACGAGCGGCAGCTCCTGAAAGAGCTCTTGGTTCGTTACGACGACAATCGGCCCATTGTTGAAGTAATGTTGAAGCAGTTGAGCAATGCCATCCTCGGTTCGCCGGCCTTGATGGCGCATGTCCACTCCACAAAGGGCCGCCTCAAGGACACCGCTCATCTCGAAAGGAAGCTTCAAAAAAAGATGCTCGAGGCGAGAGAGAAAGGCAGGAAATTTCTTGTGACGGAAGCCAACCTGCTCTATCGAATCAACGACCTCGCGGGATTTAGGATTCTTCATCTCCACACTCAGCAAATCGTCGCGATCGATCGTGAGCTGCGAAAGGTCCTGAATGAATACCGATTTCCCTTGTTGGAACCACCCACGGCGCGGACCTGGGACGATGAGAGCCGTGAATTCTTCCGGAGCGCCGGCATTCGCACGCGAACAAGTCCGAAGATGTACACGAGCGTCCACTACGTCGTCGAGTCGAACAGCAACACCAAGGCGACCTGTGAAATTCAGGTTCGAACATTAGCCGAGGAGTTGTGGGGCGAAGTTGATCACACAATGAACTATCCTGAGGCGTCGCCGATTCCTGCGTGTCGGGAGCAGATAAAGGTGCTCGCAAGGGTCACTTCAAGTTGTAGTCGCCTGGTGGACTCGATCTTTCGATCGGCCGCCGAGGACGATCAATAAACCAGACGATTGCAGCGGCGACAGGTCACAGTGCCTGAATAGCCTCATATTCGGCAGCAGCCTCCCCAGTCGACGTTTTTCGCAAGCACTCGCGGTGTTGGCTGGCGAAGTGACGGCGGTGACAATCTCCGTTCGTCCCGAGGGAGAACGCCAAACACCCGTCCCTCACCGACGCGCGGCGAGCTTCGGGGTCGCCGCGATCCAGTCGCCGAGCACGGCGATGCGATCTTCGGGCGAGAGGCGCTCGAGATTCCCGAGCAACCAGCGCGCGGCGTCCTCGCGCAGGTTCGCGTCGATGAGGGCGCGATAGCCGAGGCGGCCGAGGCGGTCGTCGGCGCTCATGGCGGCGATCTGCGCGGGGGTCGCGGCGTTCAAAGCCAGGGCGCGCACGGCCGGATCTTCCGTGGGGTCGGTGATGGCGGCGTGCAGGATCGGCTCCACCAGCGCGCGCGCCGCCTCGTCGTGACGCGCGGCCAGCGCCTGGATGGCGGCTCGCCGGGCGGTCTTGTCGGAGCGCTTCAGCCATTTTCCGAGCAGCGCCGCCGAGTCCTCGGTGTTCATGCGGCCCATCTCCGCCGCCGCCGCCAGCAGCGGGCGCGGATCGCGCTCGCGCGCCAGCAAATACAGTTGCTCGAGGCCCAGATCGCCGCCCGCCCGCAGCACGCCGGCGGCCGCGGCCGCGCGGATCTCGGGCGCCGGATCGTGAAGCAAGGGTGCCATGCGGATCACGCCGACGCGCCCGCGGCCGGGAGGCATCGCCGCCAGCAGGGCCGCGCCTCGCACGGCTGGATTCGGGTCCTTGCTCGCGGCGCCGAGCGCCATGTCGACGACGTGCGTGCGCTCGACCCGGCCGAGCGTCTCCAGCATCGCGACCCTGTCGGCCACCGGCTGGTGAGGGGCGAGGGCGGCGGCGGCCAGCGCGTCGACGCAGGCGTGGCAGTTGTTCGTGACCGCGGGCAGCGCGCGCACGGCGGCGATCACCGCGGCGCGGGTCGATTCGGCGCTCGCCTCGGCCAGGGCCGCCGTCAGCAAGCTCCCCACGTCGACGCCGAGGCTTTGCAGCGCCGGCGCCGCGACGGCGGCGGTGTTGGGAGACAGCACCGCCGCGCGCAGCCGCTTGCTCTGGCGGGTGTCGCCGCCGAGCGCCAAGGCGGCCGACGCGCGCGTGTCCAGCTCGTCGCTGAGGTTGGGCTGCTCGAGCCAGAGCCGCGCGAACGGCGAGAGAAAATCGCCGCCGTTCCAGCCGACATGCTCGAGCTCTGCGCTCATCCGCCGAATCGCGTCGGCCAGGCGGCCACGCGCCACCAGGTTTGGCAGGGCGAGGAGGAAGGGAAACTCGACGTGAACGACCTGCCCGCCCGAGCACTGCCGGAAATCGCGCGCGAACCGCCACTTGATGTGGGCCAAGCCGTCGTCCGCCAGCGCGTCGGTCGGCGGGGGGAACGGGGTCGACGTCCAGATCGCGTTCAGCGCGCCCGCGTCGAACTCGGGGGCGCCCGACGACTTGCCGATCTCGGCGAGCTCGATTGTGCCGTCCCAGCGGACGGTCAGGTTGACCTCGGTCTCGCGGGTGGAGTTGTCGGGGCCGAGCTGGTCGTACGGCGTGACGCGCAGGTAGCCGTCGACCCAGTTGCCGTGGAGGCGCTCGTGGATGAGGCGCAGGTAGTCGCCGTCCCGGTCAGGCCCCCCCACGGGCGGCTCGGGGAGCTCGGTCGCGCGGGCGGCGCTGGCGGCGCATGTGAGCGCAGCTCCCAGGGCCGTGACGGCCGACAGCATTCGCGCGCGACGGGATGACATCCGCCCCATGCATCGGCGGTTCAGGTGAAATCGTTAACCCACAACCGGCATGCAATGACGGGCATGTAGGTGGGTGCCGCCCCGATTCAAATCAACTCCCAAGGGCGCGGCGCCGCGCCCCTCTCCCGCCGGCTACGCCGGCGACCTTGTATGTGATTCAATAAAGGGGTCGGGAGCGGACTCGGTAGATCGACGA